>DIYF01000098.1 GCA_002427745.1 Roseivirga sp. UBA6061
AAAAAAAGACTCCCTAATAGAGAGCCTTTTGTGCGCATGAGAGGAGTCGAACCTCCACGTCCTAGGACACTGCCACCTGAAGACAGCGCGTCTACCAATTCCGCCACATGCGCGAATGGGATGCAAAGAAAAGCAATTTGTTTGAAACGAGAAATTCTTTTTTCGCTCTATTTCTAAAAGAAAATGTAGTGATTGGCTAACCCATTGATTTATAGAATCCTTCTGATTGATTTTTTATCCAAAAACTCTTTAAATCAGGCGCCTTTTGATCATAATTGAACCTGGAGAGCTCTGTTATGTGAGCATCAGGGTTTGAAGCGGATACGTACCCTGACCTTCGAATCCACCGGGGTACTGCGGTCGATGCCGGCTCTTCGGGCCTGCCACCTCGGGCCGGTTTTCACGAGGCGCACAGCCTCTTCATCACAGCCATAACCCAGTCCTTTCAGAACTTTAATGTCTTTCAGGTCACCATCGGCCGTAACGGTAAATTCTACCAGTACCCGTCCGCGTATTTTCTGAGCAGCCGCTTCTTTCGGGTAGATCAGGTTCTCTTTGACGTGCCGTGTAAAGGCTTTCTGACCGTAAACCGGACGGGCAGGATTGTAGTTTCTTACCACCTCTTCTTCGTCCGGAGGCTGGGGTGGGGCATAGTCTGAAACCACCACTTCTCCCAGTGAGGATACATCCGGTATCATTTCCACATTGATCTCTTTTTTACCCTTCACTTCTCTTTCCTGTGTGGCATAGCCCAGGTAGCGGAAGAGGACACTCCCAATAGCGACAGCGCTACCCAGGCTGTAAGCTCCTTTTATATCGGTGTGCATGCCTATGGAAGTACCTTTAATCTGTACCTGAACACCCGGCAAGGGACTGCCTTGTTCATCCATCACGACACCACTGACGGTAAAGGCATTTTCTTTGATCTTTGCCTGGCCCCGAATGAATTTCAGGCTGGATTCAACTCCCTGAACAGAGTCAGACAGAAGGCCATTTTTAGCTCGGAAATCTGTTCTTAGTGTACTTCGGGACTCGGTCTGCACGCCAGCTACTTTACCCTGGAGCAGACTCTCAATGGGTTTTTTACCCGCATTTCCAGGTAGGCTGTCCTCTGTCATGAGCGATGTGGTTTGGGCCTTTTGGAGAGCAGTAGGAGGGAGACTTTTGATTAATTCGGTATCAAAGGCCTTGGTCGCAGAATCACTGAGGTTGATGGTATTCTCGTCAGCCCTGGCACCTGACAGCGCAAACCTTTGGCTGGCTACCAGTCCTTTACCACCTACCTCGGTTTTGACTTTATCAAGGCTGAGGTTGAGGTCAGAAGTGGTTTCGGCATTTGCCTGGAGCAAATTATCTTGAGTCAGACTTGGATTCTGATTCCCGGAAATATTAGGGTTGGCTTGTACGTCATCTTTCGCTTTCCTAACCTCTTCTTGTTTATATCCAGCTCTGTATCGGCCACTTTCAAGTTCAAGCGTATCAATAACCAGGCCCCTTTCAGATTCCTCTGTTTTATTACTGGCCTGCGTAAGCTCTTTGGTAGGAAGGTCCGGAGCTGCTGGTCTGAATAAGAAAAAGCCGGCCGCCATTAATATTAACAATGTAGCGGCTATTTTCCGGGTCATGGTCCAGAAGACTACCCTGGTTTCATGATCCTCTGCGAGCTTATCAGCCAGTCGGGCATTCAGGTCATCCAAATGGCCGTTCAGGTCTGTGGGGGCTGTCATTTCCAGTCCTTCCAGGGCTTCAGCCTCAAAAGGGTTCTCCAGCAGGAATTTCTCCACTGCGTACATCTCATCAGCAGAGAGGGTCCCTGCCTGATAAGCCTTCATCAGCTCAGGTGTCAGACGTTCGATATGGTTATGCTTCCTGCTCACGCAAACTTTCTACACAGATCTTTAAATTTCTACGGCCATTTTGTACATGACTCTTTACTTTCTTTAGCTCGAAGCCGGTAATGGACTCTATTTCCTGATAGCTTTTCTTTTCCAGGTAAAAGAGTCGAATACACGTTTCCTGCTCGTTTTTAAGCTTTCCGATACAAACTTCCAGTTTTGTGAGGTCTTCTTCAAGTCCTTCCTCACCATTAAGATGCACAACAGGTTCAATTTCCATAAAAACCTGTCCATTTGATTCTACCTGATTTTGTTCACCCCGGCTTTTCTGTTTGCGAAGCTGCATCAGGCATTCGTTTTTTGTCAACACGTGTAACCAGCTCTTAAAGTTATCTATCTGCTGATCGTTGAGCTTATAAAGAAGCTTTTCAAACACTTGCATGGCCATGTCTTTAGCGGCCTCCTCAGACTTCAGATACTTGAGAGATACTCCGAAAACCAGGTGCATATAGCGCTTGTAAAGTTCACCTACATAGATATTGTTACCGGTTTTTTTAAAACGGCTAATCAGCGCTGAGTCGCTGTATGAGGCGATATTTTCTCTTTTTCTAAAGAGCAATTAATAAAAAGTCAAAAAATCTTTCATCCCTTTTATGGAATCCTGACTTCGGCTGCATCCTACTACCAAACAAAGGGAATAACAAAGTCCATTTGATCAGTTCAGAGCCACTAACGTGCCAGACTTAAGACAAGCGAAAGCAACCTGTTCCCTGAGTGTTGAATTTAAACAATTAAGCACATGAAAAAACTAATTATAGCGATGATGATTATCGGAAGTGCCTTCCATAACATCTCAGATGAAATATTTACCAGAACCATCACCGGAGTAGTTAAAGGGGCTGATGATGGAAAAGTCATTCCACATGCCAATATCACAGTGAAAGGCACTACCCGTGGAACTACTACAGATGCAGGTGGTAAATACTCTATTGAAGTGAAGGATACTGACAAGGTGCTGGTCTTCAGTTTTTTGGGCTATGAGCATAAAGAGGTCAGGATCAAAAAGTCAAATGTCATCAATGTAACGCTCAAACCAGATGTGACTGAGCTGGGAGAGGTGGTAGTGGTAGGCTATGGTACTCAGGAGAAAACGAGAGCCGTAAGTGGCTCAGTGACCCAAACTACAGATGGCAGGAAAATGCTTCGATCTGCTCCGTCCATGAGTCCTGCCAATGCAGGATTCTACGATACAGATGACTACAGCAATGAATCTTATGCTGAAATCAATGAGAATGGTTTTCATGCGCCCTGGAAAAATCCGTTTTCCACCTTCTCTATAGATGTAGATGCTGCCTCTTACAGCAATATGCGCAGATTTATCAACCGCGGGCAGTTGCCCCCGAAAGATGCCGTGAAGATCGAGGAGCTGATCAATTATTTCGGCTATGACTACGAAGCTCCGAGAGGTAAACATCCTTTTGCGGTGAACCATGAGGTGTCGGTAGCTCCCTGGAACCCGAAGCATCAGCTGGTACATATTGGCTTACAGGGAGAAAAGATTGAAACGGATAATCTGCCTGCTTCCAATATGGTGTTTCTGCTGGATGTATCCGGCTCGATGAATGCACCTGATAAGCTGCCCTTACTCAAGAAATCTCTCAAGCTGCTGGTAAACGAAATGAGGCCTGAAGATAAGGTGGCCATTGTGGTGTATGCCGGTGCAGCCGGAGAGGTGCTGCCTTCTACTTCGGGTAAGGAGAAGGGTAAAATACTGAAAGCCCTGGAAAACCTGAGAGCCGGTGGATCTACAGCGGGTGGAGCCGGAATAAAGCTGGCTTACAAGATTGCAAAGCAAAACTTTATCAAGAACGGCAATAACCGCATTATCCTGGCTACAGATGGCGACTTCAATGTAGGCGCCTCCAGTGATAAAGCCATGGAAGACCTGATTGAAGAAAAGCGGGATCAGGGAGTTTTTCTGACTGTGCTGGGCTTTGGTACCGGTAACTACAAGGATTCAAAAATGGAAATCCTCGCTGACAAGGGTAATGGTAACCACGCTTATATCGATAATATCCTGGAAGCAAAAAAGGTACTGGTCAATGAGTTCGGAGGTACACTGTTTACCATTGCCAAGGATGTTAAGATTCAGGTAGAGTTTAATCCGGCTACTGTTCAGGCTTACAGGCTGATTGGATACGAGAACAGAAAGCTGAATGATGAAGACTTTAATAATGATAAGAAAGATGCTGGGGAGCTGGGGGCCGGCCATACCGTGACCGCTCTCTACGAGATTATTCCGGTAGGGGTGAACAGTGATTTCAAACCATTGGATGACCTGAAGTATCAGCAAACTGAACCCAGAAAAGTTACCGGTAATACGTCAGATCTGATGACGGTAAAGCTGCGCTATAAGAAGCCGGATGGTGATAAAAGTATTTTGCTTGAGCAGGTGATCAGGAAAGAGTCTGTGAGCCTGAGCAGAAGCAGTCTGAACCTCAAGTGGTCAGCGGCTGTAGCGGGTTTCGGCATGCTACTGAGAGATTCTGACTACAAAGGTGATTTAAAATACAAAGACGTAATAGCTCTGGCCAGATCAGCCAAAGGTGCTGATGATCAGGGGTACCGAAGTGAATTCATCAAACTGATTGAGACGGCTGAATTGCTGACAGATGAATAGGGAGCATCCAGAGGAATCAGCACAAAAAGACATATGTAAAAAGTAGAGTTAAGATCGTTCCTTCCTACTACCTCCTCTGCGGTAGTGATCAAGCCACGGGCAGAAGGCCCGTGGCCTTGTTTTTTTGTATTGCCGCGAGTGGAGTGTCCTGTTTTTTATATCTTCCGTGATGAAATCGAGGTTTTGGAGTCTACTTTTTTGGATGGTGATCGCAGCGGCCTTTATAGGTCCCGGTACGGTTACCACAGCTGCGGCCTCCGGGGCTGGTTTTGGTTACAGCCTGCTTTGGGCCCTGCTCTTTTCTACCTTGGCCTGTGCTGTATTACAAGAGTCTGCTGCCAGGATAACGATAGCTTCAGGACATACCCTGGGGGAGGCTGTAAAGCAAAGATTTAATAATAAAGGCATCGCCTGGTTTCTGGCTATTTCCATTTTTTTAGGCTGTGCTGCTTATGAGGCCGGTAACATTCTGGGGGCCATTTCAGGAATGGCGCTGGCTGTGACGGGTGTTGATCCGGCCGTGTTTACGGTAGTGATTGTGGCCATTTCGGCAGCGGTGCTTTGGTTAGGCAAGACCAGTACTGTGGCCAACATTATGGGAGTAGTGGTGGCTGTCATGGGGTTTGCCTTTCTTATTGCGGGGTTGAGTACTCCTATAGATGGGGCAGCTCTGGCAAAAGGACTTTTTATACCCTCATTTCCGGAGGACTCTGTTATTCTGACGCTTGGTCTGGTGGGTACTACCATTGTGCCTTACAATCTTTTTCTGGGTTCAGGGCTGGCCAAGGGACAAACCATCAAGTCTATGCGATTTGGTCTGGTAGTAGCTGTATTGTTGGGAGGAGTCATTTCGATGGGCATCTTACTGGCAGGTACGGCTATGGATGGGGAATTCAGCTTTGCCGGACTGGCTGCCACATTGAGTGAAGCCAACGGTACCTGGATGGCAACGGTTTTTGCCATTGGTTTATTTGCTGCAGGATTTACTTCCAGTATCACAGCACCACTGGCGGCAGCCATTACCCTGCAAAGTGTCGGAGGCAAAGACAGGGACTGGAGTGAAACCGGTATCCGCTACCGTATGGGTTGGGGGCTGGTCTTGTTGACAGGACTCATCTTTGGCGTAACGGGTATCAAACCTATACCTGTTATCATTTTAGCACAAGCAGCCAATGGGCTGATACTTCCGGTGATTGCTGTTTTTCTCTGGCTGATTTGCAATAACCGAAAGCTGATGGGAGGCCATGTCAATGGGGGCGGTATCGATATCTTTATGGGGATCACCGTTTGGGTTTCTTCGCTGCTTGGGCTGATTAACATTTTTAAGGCAGCTAATTCAGTCATGGGCACTGCTTTCGCTTTTGCCGGCAACACACAACTCATACTGCTGGTCCTTGCCACGCTGGTTACCGTGTTGACTATCAACTTTGTGATGAAGGAAAGGAAGCTTTCGGCTATTTCCTGACTTTTTCTTTTCGGTTGAGAGCAAGGGGTTGTTTCTTTGCAGTGAATTAGAAGAGATATGAAGAAGTTATTGTTCGCTATCGTGTTGACCGGGTTTTTTGCCTGTGGCGGAGGATCTGATGATCCGGCACCAACCAACCCTACCAACCCCACGAATCCCGGAACAACAGATGAGGACTTTATGGCCTGTGTACTGGAGGGAACCAGCGAAACACTGGAGATTGTGACCTGGAATATTGAGAATTTTCCTCAGTCAACCAGCACGGCTGCTACGGTGCTGAAAATTATAGAAGACACCGATCCGGATGTGATTGCTTTGCAGGAAATAACCTCTCAGGCGGCCTTTGCCGATTTGCTGGGAGAGTTAAATGGCTGGTCCGGGGCACTGGAGCGTTTTAATGGCAGTAACCTGATGCTGGGCTATCTGTTCAAAAACTCAGAGGTGACCGTAACCCAGGCGGCCTCCAATCTTTATGCAGACCAGACAGATGAGAATGACTTTGCCTTTACGGCCTTCAGAAGACCCCTTTTTACCACCATTACCCATACCAATGGATTAGAGCTTTCCCTGATCAATATTCACCTGAAGTGCTGTGACGGGTCAGAGGACAGAAGGCGCAAAGCCTCCGAGCTTATCAAGGATTATATCGATACCAACCTACCAGACGACAGAGTAGTGGTGCTGGGAGATTACAATGATGAGATCATTGATGCTGACGATAACGTCTTTCAGAATTTCATCGATGACGCAGCAAACTATCGCTTTGCTACCATTGATATTGCCGGTGGGTCAAATACCAACTGGTCTTTCCCTTCCTGGCCAAGTCATATTGATAATATCCTGATTACGAATGAACTGTTTGAGGATGTGATCGAGACCAGGACTTTGAAGCTGGATGAGTGCAGCAATACCTACCTCAATAATGTTTCTGATCACAGACCGGTGATCATGAGTCTGCGAAAGACGAATTGATGCTGAGACGTTTCGTCTGACCCTCTATTCGTCTGACCTCTATTCGTCTGACCACTCAAAGTGGTCGGACGAATGAACTACCAGGGTCCATAAATGACATACTCAGGTTCTCGTTTATGGACCCTGGGCAGATTCTGTTTATGGAATATGGATAGACCATCTCAAAAGCAACCCGTCATTGCGAACGGAGTGAAGCAATCTTGATGAATGATGCTCTCACATAGAATGAGATTACTTCATTTTATTCGTAATGACGTTTCTTTTGAATTTTGAGATGGTCACAGCCCTGAATTCATACCATCGTTCTACATGAGTCTGCGAAAGACGAATTGATGCTGAGACGTTTCGTCTGACCTTCTATTCGTCCTACCACTCAAAGTGGTCGGACGAATGGAGATTATGATTCTTTGATTTAGTTCCCCTGAGCGCTCAGGTTGTTGTCATCTTTGAGCTTGCTGTAAACGACCACGTGCTGAGCAAAGTCTCTGAACTTCGCACCTTTGTGCCAGTTGCGGATGAAGTCTGTATCATCTGCGAAGAGCCTGGCAAAGGCCTTTTTGTACTTCGCTTTTCTGACGATCTGAGGTTTTTGATCTCCCTTCACGACCAGAAAGGTGCGATCTTCTCCACCTGCTACCCGGATGTTACCGATTGAAACAGGCATGGATTTAGAACCATTTGGGTGATGATACACCTTGATGTGCTCATCAAACCCGGGATTGAGTAATTGTAACAATCCGGTTTTTCCCTTTCTTCTGGGAATCTCCTGACTATCGTAGATAAGCCAGTCACGGTCCAGTACCTCATCAAAATCCGTTTGAATGGCTCTTCTGAGGTTGGACGCGCTGCTGGCTGCCGTTTCTATTTTGGCAAAAGCGCCTGGTTGAATGGCAAACCGCTGGAGTTGAGTTGCTTTGAATTTTCGTTTGTTTCCAAACTCGTCAAGAATCGTGACACGCCTGATAAATCCACTGGCTTCGGTGGCACTCCGGAGATAGCCGGAAATGCTGTCACCTTCCTGTGTAATGACGTAGGTAAGCCTGTCGCTCACAAAAGTGTTATAAGGCGTGAGGAATTCCTGAGCAGTTACTTCGCTGACCAGGGCGATAAGTAACAAGATGGTTATTTTGAGTTTTTGCATGATTGAAAAAGTTTAAAACCACCTTGACAATTGCCATGCCAGAAATGTGAAAAAATGTTAAAACCCGGAAAATTTTGTTCTCACCATCCGGCTTTATAAGGTAAAATCTTCTTCTGGAGGAAGGTGGAGTTCTGCCAGCTTTTTGGGTGCTACGGTGCGGTATGCCGTATTGAGGGCATCTGCAAACAAGTCTTCATGGCTCTTGCTCAGCTCAAAAATGGTCCAGCCTTTTTTACCCCAGGCCCCGGCTACCGGATAAACGGCTTCAGGGTCATAGGCGCAGAATACCGACTGATCGTTTTCATTCAGTTTTAATACGGCCTTTCCTTTTTGCTGATCAAGGGTACAGAAAATCTTCTTTCTCACCCGAAAAGAGCTCTTCTCAAAATGCGGCTCCTCCGTAACTTCAGTGAGCGCCATCGCCAGGGTTCTTAGCTTTTCATGGGTGACCATAAACCAATATACAATTAATAAGAGCCTCCCGAAAGAGACGACTCTGATGACCACCTATACAGTGGGCTGACTGTACCTACTTAATGAGCATCTCTTCAAAAACCTTTTTCATAAAATCCGTGGTAGATTTCAGGTAGGGGAGGTTTACGGTCTCGAAAGTATCGGTAGACTTGTGGTAATAGGGGGTAGTGTCCCCGTTTTTATATTCTTCAGTTATACCGATGGCATTAAAGCCAATTCGTCTGAAGGAATTATGGTCGGTGGAGGTAACATTGGTTCTGTGAATCGGAAAGTCAAAACCGTATTTTTTAGCCACGTTAAGGTAAAAGTCTCTCAGTGCATCGGTTGGCATTTCCAGCTCAATGCCTTTATCTCCATCCTGATCCCAACCCATCTGATCAATGGTATGAGCTGCTATCAGGTTCACACCTTCTTTCTTGATCCTTTTGGCAAAGGCCTGGCTGCCGATCAGTCCTCTTTCCTCTTCATCGAACATCACGATGTATATATTATATCTCAGGTTCTGCAGTCGTGCAATATGTTGACCTACGGCATAGATCAGCGATACGCCCGTAGCATTGTCATTAGCTCCCGGACAATTTCTTACACTATCAAAGTGTGCGCCCAGCACCACCCACTGATCAGTTTTTTGAGTGGCCTTAATAATGCCCACCACATTGCTTCCGGTTTTGCTGTAGGATGAAATTGTCACCTCATCGCAGAACTCATCCATCTGTTGCTTGAGGTAAGCAGCCGCCTGTTCTTTGCTTTTTTGTTCATATCGCTCTGAAAGACTAACACCATTCATAATAGGAGAGGCTCCCGTCAGCTTTTTGAGCAGCGTTACCTGATCGTCCTGAAAAGCCTGCGTAACTGAAATACAAAAAACGGACAGAAGTGATGTGAGAATAATTCTGTTGAGCATAATCGGGATGTTTGACCTGAGCACGAATATATTAGTAATTCAATCAAGAGAGCGATTTGTGGGGGGATTTGTGAAATTTTAAAGCTCCTGGTACACAATAAAATTTTCAATTCTGAAAAATTGGCAAAGCCTTTGCTAAGTGTGTTTATGAAATTGGCCGTCCCTCTATTGAATGAGAATCAGGGCAGCCGATTGAATTTTTAATAAAAATCGAAGGCCAAAAGATGACCTTGGGTCTTTAAAACACACTAATATCATAACAACTAAAATCCAATACCAATGAAGAAAATCTCAGCCATTTTATTGCTTGCACTGTTCATGAGTAGCTGTGCGAGTATCCTCAGTAAAAGCCAGTACCCTTTAACTATTACGACTGATCCGTCCGGAGCCAATGTTAGTATAAGTGATCATAAGGGGATGGAAATTTTTCAGGGTACTTCACCCGCTACTGTTTCGCTTCAATCAGGCGCAGGCTTCTTTAAAAGAGCTTCTTACCAGGTTTCTGTGACCAAAACAGGTTATCAGACACAAACTGTACCTGTTCAGTTCAAAGTAGACGGATGGTACTGGGGCAACTTGTTGCTTGGAGGAGTTATCGGTATGCTGATCATTGATCCGGCCACCGGGGCCATGTATAAAATCGATAGTGAGTATATGTCTATCACGCTCTCACAATCTGTGGCGGCCAATGCACAGCCAGAGCTCAGAGTATATGATCTGGACAATGTGCCGGAGCATTTGAAAACTAAACTTGTCAAGATAGAACAATAGTAGATTGAGGGTTCGAACGCTCTTTAGCATAAACCACTCAACGGTAAGAAATTCATACAATCGAGAAAACAGGGCAGGGTTGTCAGGATTATTTCAAAATTTTCCTGATGGCTCTGCCTTTTTCTAAAAAGGCCCTGATCTGCTCATGGTCTTCACTTTCTAGTAGTGATTTGAAATGAGTCAGGTGGTCAAGATAGTTTTCCAGGCTGTCCAGAATGGCTCTTTTATTTTTTAGAAAAATGGGAGTCCACATATCGGGAGAGCTTTTTGCAAGGCGCACGGTGGAAGCAAAACCCGAGCCTGCCAGGTCCAGGATATGCTCATCACTTTCTTCCTGCTTCAGCACTGTATTGCTCAGGCCAAAGGCTATCACATGGCTCAGGTGTGAAACATAGGCCAGGTGTACATCATGTTCAGCAGCCTTCAAATAAGTAGTGCTCATTCCGATCATTTTACAGAGCTTTCTGAACCCGGTAATGGCTTCAGCAGAAGATTCTGTCTCATCGCACACGATCATGACCTTATCTTCAAACAGGCCGGGGAAAGCTGCCTGCGGACCGCTGTATTCTGTACCCGCAATGGGATGGGCCGCTATAAACTGAGCGCGGTTAGTGTGCTTATCTGCCACGGCACAGATGCTCTTTTTGGTTGAGCCGAAATCAACCAGAATCTGGTGAGCCTTCAATCCATCAAGGCATTTGGGCAGGATGGACTCAATCGCGTTAACAGGAATTGCCAGTATCACCCAGTCTCCTTTTTGAAGGGCCTCTTCCAGGGAAACTGCCATATGGTCTATGATGCCCAGGTCAAGTGCTTCCTGCAAATGGTCTGCGTTCTGATCCCAGCCATAAACCACCACTCCTTCGAGGCGTTTTTTAAGGGCCAGAGCAAATGAGCCTCCGATAAGGCCCGGGCCTATAATGGTTACCTTCATGCTTGTTCTAGTCTTTTAAGCGCTTCTCGGTACATATCTTCATTTACGCAAAGAGAAATGCGCAGGTATTGCTGTCCACGCTCACCGAATATATGGCCCGGTGTGATAAAAAGATCTTTTTCGTAAAGCAACCAGTCCACCAGTTCATCTACGTGTTGCTGTTTTACACGGGCCCAGACAAATAAACCAGACTGCTCATCTTCCCAGGTACAGCCCAGCTTTTCGAGTATTTCGCAGGCCAGTTTTCTTCTGTGCCTGTAAACCTCATTGAGCTGTTCAAACCAGTCAGCTTCCAGATTAAGTGCCTTTACAGCAGCCAGTTGCAATGGCTTAAACATGCCGGAGTCCATATTGCTTTTGATCCTCAGTACCTGGCTTACCAACTCCGGATTGCCACATAGCCAGCCTATACGCCAGCCGGCCATATTAAAGGTCTTGGATAGTGAGTTGAGCTCCAGGGCTACTTCCTCTGCTCCGGGAATGGCCAGGAGAGAGGCAGGCTGATCATTGAGAATAAAGCTGTAAGGGTTGTCATTCACCAGGAGCACATTCTTTTCTTTGGCCAGTTTGACGAAGCGAGCCATGATCTCCCGCGAGCCTTTTACCCCGGTAGGCATATGAGGATAGTTGATCCAGATGAGTTTGATACGGGAGTAGTCCTGAGCCTCCAGAAAATCCCAGTCCGGCTCCCAGGAAAGTTTTTCTTTCAAAGGGAAGTAGACCGGGACTGCCTCCACCATTTTGGTAACTGAGGTATAGGTGGGGTAACCCAGCTCCGGTATCAGTACCTGATCTCCTTTGTTTAAAAAAGCCAGTGAGATATGTGTTATGCCTTCCTTGGAGCCCATTAATGGAAGAATGCCTGACTTCTCATCCAGTCTTACCCCATAATGACGTTGATAAAAACCGGCTATGGCCGACCTCAGTTCCGGAATGCCCTGGTACGACTGGTACTGGTGTACATCTCCCGGAGCTACACTCAGCAGTTCATCTATTACCTCCTGAGGAGGTGAGAGGTCAGGACTGCCGATGCCCAGGTTGAGCACGGGCTTTCCGGCCGCACGTAAAGCGGCAATCTCTCTGAGTTTTTTAGAGAAATAATACTCCTGCACCTGTCCGAGTCTGTCTGCTGTCTGCATGGCTGCTAAAATAGAGAAAAGGAGATGTAATAGACATCGGCTTTTTATTATCCTGTGTAATCGATTGGAAAAATTTTTTGGCCTGCCTGAATTGTAAGCTGCCTGCCACTTGACAAAACAGTTTGAACAAATTCTCAAATTTCCATTTGCACTTAAAAAATCCTTTTCTACATTAGCGGCACAATGAGAAACAACGCTTTACATACAGCATGGTGGTGGCACGTAACGGAACTCCGATAACGTGAACGATCAAGCTTTGTAAAGTCTACAGATATAGCAAAAAGCCCGCAGTTCATGCGGGCTTTTTTCGTTTGTAGGGTTTCTGAAAACGAATAGAAAACAAGTTGACAATGGCAAAAATTAGGCTGACAACTACTTATAAAAAACTACTGGCCGATACGGTGACTCCTGTGAGCATCTACCTGAAGCTGAGGGATAAATATGAAAATCCCATCCTGCTGGAAAGCTCAGACTATCATGGCAATGAGAACAGTTTCTCATATATCTGCTGTGAGCCACTGGCCCGCTTTGAGGTGAAGGATGGACGTTTCAGACAGTCACTTCCGGGCCTGGAAGAGACCTCCGGCACTGTGGCAGGTGTAGAAGCGCAGGAAAGGCTGAGTGCTTTTGCAGGGGCTTTCGAGACGGATGAAAATGAATTCAAGTTCATCAATAACGGTCTCTTTGGGTACATAGGCTATGATGCAGTGCAGTACTTTGAGCAGATTCCGGTTCCCGAGGGTAAAGATGATCAGTATGGCATCCCGGATATTCTCTACCATGTCTATCGCTATGTGATCGCCATTGATCATTTCAAGAACGAGCTCTTCATTTTTGAGCACAGTCCGGCCGGGGAAGAGGCCAAAGGGTTAGCCTCTATTGAAAATCTGGTCAACAATAAGAATTATCCCTCCTATGACTTTATCACTACCGGTGAAGAAGCTTCGAACTACAATGATGAAGAGTTTCTGGAAATGATTGATAAAGGTATGCAGCACTGTTTCCGCGGTGATGTATTCCAGATTGTGTTGTCAAGAAGATTTCAGAGCGGCTTCAAGGGAGACGAGTTCAATGTATACCGGGCCCTGCGTTCTGTCAATCCATCGCCTTACCTGTTCTATTTCGATTACGGCAACTTCAAGATTTTCGGCTCATCGCCCGAGGCACAACTGGTGATCAAAGACCGTAAGGCCACCATTCACCCGATTGCCGGTACCTTCCGCAGAACGGGTAATGATGCTGCTGATGCAGAACTGGCCAAGAAACTGCATGACGACCCGAAAGAGAACTCAGAGCATGTCATGCTGGTTGATCTGGCGCGCAACGATCTCAGCCGTGCCGGCTCAGATGTGGTAGTGGATACCTACAAGGAGATACAGTATTTCTCCCATGTGATTCATCTGGTATCCAAGGTTACCGGCACGCTGCGTGAGGATATGAAATCTTCAGAGATGATTTCCGGGACTTTCCCTGCCGGTACTTTGAGTGGAGCTCCCAAGGTAAGAGCCATGCAGCTTATCAACGATTATGAGGCTACACGCAGAGGCTACTATGGAGGTGCCATTGGCTTTATGGGCTTCAACGGAGACTTTAACCATGCCATCATGATCCGCTCCTTCCTGAGTATGAGCAATACGCTGTACTATCAGGCCGGAGCCGGCATCGTAGCCAAATCTCACCGCGAATCTGAACTACAGGAAGTAAACAACAAACTAGCCGCCCTGCGAAAGGCGATTGAATTAGCAAAAGACATCAGATAGTATGTAAGTGGAGAGTTATTGGTTAATAGTTATCAGGATGAGCATTAAGAGTTTTACAGAGTTGGAGGCCTGGAAGAGGGCGAGAGAACTGAGAAGGGATATCTCAGAGCTTACAAAAAGCTTTCCATCAGATGAGAAGTATAGTCTTACCAGTCAAATCAAGAGGTCTAGTCGATCTGTAACTGCAAACATTGCAGAAGGTTATGGCAGGTTTCATCATCAGGAGAACATTCAGTTCTGTAGAGTTTCGAGAGGGTCATTGACTGAGACACTTGATCATCTGATCGTGGCTCTGGATGAAGGTTATATCGATCAATCTGTCTATGGCAAGTTCGAGGATAGGCTCAGCGAGTGCCTGAGAATTTTAAACGGCTATATCAACTACCTCCAGAAGGCAAAGGAACGCCCTGATAACCAATAACTCTTAACCAATAACGAATAAAGAGCGAAGCGACCAAAATGAAAATACTAGTCTTAGATAATTACGATTCATTTACCTACAACCTGGTGCATTACCTGAAAGAGCTGGGCTATGAGTCGGATATAGATGTTTTCCGCAACGACCAGATCACACTCGATGCGGTAGAGGACTATGACAAAATCCTGCTCTCACCCGGACCGGGTATTCCTGAAGAAGCAGGTATTATGCCTGAACTCATTAAACGCTATGGCCCGACCAAAAGCATACTGGGTGTATGCCTGGGACACCAGGGAATTGCGGAAGCCTATGGTGCTGAACTGTACAATATGCCCGAGGTGCTGCATGGTGTGTCGAGCAGGGTGCAAGTCACTATTCCGGAAGATCGTTTGTTCCACGAAATTCCTGCAGATTATCGTATCTGCCATTACCATAGCTGGAATGTGAACAAGGATAAGCTGGGAAGTGAACTGGAAGTGACGGCCGTTGATGAATTTGGTGAGATCATGGCCATCCGTCATAAAACACATGATGTGCGAGGGGTGCAGTTCCATCCCGAATCTATTATGACCGAGCATGGGCATCTGCTGCTGCAAAACTGGGTCAACGAGGTGCACACCGATAGTGTTGAAGCAATTTTAAATAACCGACTGGATCTCCTTACCAGAGAAGACAACTAGAAATAATGAAAGAGATTCTTAACCAATTATTTGATTATAAATCGCTGGATAAGCAGACAGCGAAAGAGATTCTGGTAAACCTGGCACAGGGTAAGTACAACCAGAGTCAGGTGGCCTCATTTCTTACAGTATATCTGATGAGGAGTATCACGGTAGAAGAGCTGGAAGGCTTCCGGGATGCCATGCTGGAACTGTGTGTGCCGGTGGATATTCCCGAGTATGATGCCATTGATTTGTGTGGCACCGGAGGAGATGGAAAAAACACCTTTAACATCTCCACACTGTCATCATTTATCGTGGCGGGAGCCGGGCAAAACGTAGCCAAACACGGCAACAATGGGGTGTCTTCCGTATCGGGGTCATCTAATCTTATGGCGCATTTTGGCTATGAGTTCACCAATGACATCGGCAGGCTCAAAAAGAGCCTGGATGAATGCGGGCTTTGCTTTCTGCATGCCCCGCTCTTTCACCCTGCCATGAAAAATGTGGCCCCCATCCGGAGAGAGTTGGGAGTGAAGACCTTCTTTAATATGCTGGGGCCCATGGTCAACCCTTCCTTTCCTAAAAAGCAGCTGGTAGGCGTTTTCAGCCTGGAACTGGCCCGTTTGTACGGCTACCTCTACCAGAAGACTGATAAGCAGTTTGTGATCCTGCATGCCCTCGATGGTTATGATGAGGTCTCACTGACCGGCAGCTTCAAAAAGATCACGCATGATCAGGAAGAAATCGTAAGCCCGGAAGATATGGGTATGAGCCGCATCAAGGCTGAAACTATTTTCGGAGGAGAAACGGTTGAAGAATCTGCAAAGATCTTCGAGACCATACTCAAAGGAGAGGGTACTGAAGAACAAAACAATGTGGTGATTGCCAATGCGGCTATGGCACTGCAATGTGGCAAAGGCTATAGCGTAGATGACGCGTTAGGCCACGCACGGAAGTCACTGGAATCCGGCAAAGCCCTGAAGACATTTAAACGAATATTGGAAATATAAAGAGTTGGTAGTCCATTGAGCTATAGGCCGTGGGCCATCGACCATCGATTAAACATGGATATACTAGATAAAATAATTGCACACAAGCAGCAGGAGGTAGCAGAGCGCAAGAGCCTTTTCCCCACTAAGCTGTTAGAGCAGAGTCTCTATTTTGATGGCAAGACCGTATCACTGACCAAATACCTTTTGAGAGAGGACAAATCGGGGATCATTGCGGAGTTCAAGAGGCAATCGCCCTCCAAAGGCATTATCAATGGGCATGCAAAGGTAGAACGCACCACCATTGGCTATATGCAGGCAGGTGCCTCGGCCTTGTCAGTACTCACAGATGAGAAGTTCTTCGGAGGCTCCAGTGAAGACCTGAAAACTGCCCGGAAATTTAATTTCTGTCCCGTGCTCAGAAAGGACTTCATCATTGATGAGTACCAGATCACAGAAGCCAAATCTATCGGGGCCGATGCCATTTTGCTGATTGCAGCAGCACTGGAGCCGGCTAAGCTGAAGGAGCTGGCCGCTTTTGCCAAATCACTGAACCTGGAAGTACTTATGGAAGTGCACAATCAGGAAGAGCTTGAGCAAAACCTGAATGAACATTTGGATGTAGTAGGAGTGAACAATCGTAACCTGAAAACCTTTGACGTATCGATCGAGACTTCGAAGTCACTGGCTGCCCTGATTCCTGATGATTTCGTGAAGATTTCTGAGAGTGGTATCAGCGATCCGGCTTCTATTCTGGAGTTGAGAGATTATGGTTTCAAAGGCTTCCTGATTGGAGAAACCTTTATGAAAACGGCCAGGCCCGAGTTAACGGCTGCTGATTTTATTGAAAAGATTGATCGGTTAGTAGTTAATAACTAATCATCCATAACGAATAACTAACCATGAAATTAAAAGTCTGTGGCATGCGAGATAGTCAGAACATCAGGGAACTGCTGTTGCTGAACCCCGACTACATGGGCTTTATTTTCTATGAAAAATCGCCCAGAAATGTGGGGGAGGTGCTGGATGACGTGTTGTTGAAGTCCTTCCCTGAATCGGTACAGAAGGTAGGTGTTTTTGTGAATGCTTCACTGGATTTTGTGAAGGAGAAGGTGGCAAGATATGGTTTGCAGCTGGTGCAGTTACATGGAGATGAATCTCCCGCCTATGTAGCCGACCTGTTTGCCGTGGGTATCCGGGTAATGAAGGTGTTTTCGGTGGGGGATGAATTTGATTTCAAACAATTAGGTCAATACAATCCGTTTGTCGAGTACTTTCTTTTTGATACCAAGGGCAAGGCCAGAGGAGGAAATGGAGAAGTATTTAACTGGGAGTTACTCAAAGGCTACGACCAGAAAATCCCCTTTTTTCTCAGTGGAGGAATAGACCTGGAAAATGTAGATGAACTGGAAAAGCTTGAGACTATGAATATTCATGCCATTGATGTGAATTCAAAGTTTGAGCTGGAGCCGGGGTTGAAGAGTATAGAGAAGGTAGAAAAGTTGAAAATGAAATTATAAAACGTCATCGCGAGTGTGCGAAGCGGTCCGGTAAGGAGTTCGCGATTGCTATAAGGAGATTGCTTCGTTCGCTCACCGACTATCGTCAGATGAACGCCTCGCAATGACGTACCATAACAAAATGAGCAAAGAAGAAACATATCGCATTTCTACTGACAAATCGAGACTGGACCTGGGTGTAATCCATGGTTTTCTCACCAATAGCTACTGGTCTCCGGGAATTCCGAGAGAAACGGTACAAAAGGCCATTGAGAATTCCCTGTGTTTCGGGGCTTACGATGGTGAGGGAAAACAGATAGGTTTTGCGCGTGTTGTGACAGATAAAGCGAGTTTTGCCTATCTGGCGGATGTGTTTGTATTACCTGAGTTCAGAGGTCTGGGCATTTCCCGCCTGCTTATGGAGGCTTATGATAATCACCCTGACCTTCAGGGCTTAAGACGGCATATGCTGGCTACCAGTGATGCCCATGGATTGTATAAAAAATATGGCTTTGAGCCTGTATCCAACCCGGAAATACTCATGCAAAGACATGATCCGGATGTTTATAAAAGAATAGAAGAATGAAAGTAAAAGTTGACGAAAGAGGCTATTACGGCAATTTTGGAGGGGCTTATATCCCTGAAATGCTTTACCCCAATGTGGAGGAGCTGAGGGAGAACTATGAGCAGATTGTAGGGGCTGAGGAGTTTCAGCAGAAGTTTAATGCTTTGCTGAAAGACTTCGTGGGCAGACCTACTCCGCTCTATGCAGCAGAAAGACTGTCGGAGCAGTATGGAGCCAAGATCTTCCTGAAACGCGAAGATCTTTGTCATACCGGTGCCCATAAAGTAAACAATACCATCGGCCAGATTCTGCTGGCGCAGCGCCTGGGCAAGCAAAAGATCATAGCCGAAACCGGTGCCGGACAACACGGAGTGGCCACCGCTACGGTATGTGCTCTGATGGGGGTGGAGTGCATTGTTTACATGGGAGAGGTTGACATGGCCCGCCAAAGGCCCAATGTAGAGCGCATGCGTATCCTCGGAGCCGAAGTAAGAGCTGCCAAAAGTGGCAGCCGTACGCTGAAAGATGCTACCAATGAGGCCATGCGTCATTGGATCAACAATCCGACAGACACACATTACATTATCGGCTCGGTAGTAGGGCCTCATCCATACCCTGAAATGGTGGCGCGCTTTCAATCGGTGATCAGTGCCGAAATCAAAGCCCAGTTGAAGGAGAAGGAAGGAAGAGAAAACCCGGATTATGTTATTGCCTGTGTGGGAGGAGGAAGCAATGCTGCGGGTGCCTTTTACCATTACTACGATGAATCGGATGTAAAACTGATTGCGGTAGAGGCTGCCGGTAAAGGCAATGATACGGGAGAGTCTGCCGCCACCACTGTGTTGGGTAAGCCCGGAGTGCTGCATGGCAGCAAAACCTTGCTGATGCAAACAGAAGACGGGCAGGTGGTAGAGCCTTATTCTATCTCCGCAGGCCTTGATTATCCGGGTATCGGACCGGTACATGCCCATTTACACGAAACAGGCCGGGCGCAGTTTTACAGCGTGACCGATGATGAGGCGATGAAAGCCGGAGTACAGCTGAGCCGATTGGAAGGGATTATTCCGGCCATTGAAACATCGCATGCACTGGCTGCCTTAAATCAAATGAATTTTAACGCTGATGATGTGGTGGTGCTGAATCTTTCCGGCAGGGGAGACAAAGACCTGGAAACCTATATCAAGTGGGGTAAATACTGATGAGTAGTGAGTAATGGGTAAGGAGTACTCAGTACTCACTGCCCCAATACACAAAACTCAATACAAAATAAAATGAACAGAATAGACCAACTTTTTCAAAACAAACAGCAGCGGGTGCTCAATGTGTATTTCACGGCAGGCTACCCGCAGTTGAACGATACCCTTGCCATTATGGAGAGCCTGGAGCAGTCCGGGGCAGACCTGATAGAGGTGGGGATACCCTTCTCAGACCCGGTAGCTGACGGGCCGACTATTCAGGAGAGCAATGGCATAGCCCTGGACAACGGTATGACACTGAAGCTTCTGCTGGAGCAACTGGCAGAGCTGCGTAAAACAGTGTCGGTACCGGTAGTGCTGATGGGCTATATCAATCCCATTGTGCAATACGGCATTGAGGCTTTCTGTAAGAAATGTGCGGAGATAGGAGTGGATGGTTTCATCCTGCCTGACCTGCCCATGTTTGAATACCTGGAGACCTATAAGCCGGTATTTGATCAGTACGGACTTTACAACATCTTCCTGATCACGCCACAGACTTCAGAGGCCAGAATCAGGGAAATCGATGATAACTCTCATGGGTTTATCTACATGGTATCTTCTGCGAGTACTACCGGTGCCAGGGCCAGTATTTCAGCCGACCAATCGGAGTATTTCGCGAGAGTAAAAGGAATGAATTTAAAGAACCCTACGTTGATCGGCTTTGGCATTTCTAATGCTGAGACCTTCGACAAAGCCTGTGACAACGCCAATGGTGCGATAATAGGCAGTGCCTTTATCAAGGCCATTTCGCAGGAGGGAGGGTTAAAGGAAAATATTGAGACGTTTGTGAAATCAGTAATCGGTTGATAGTAATCAGAGAGGCAAACCGAATTAATAACTAATGGAGTAGAGACCGAACAGGGAAAGGTTTACATCAGTTGTTCCGGCTTCTGATTTCGGTCTTCCAACAGCAAAAGAAACACAAGAAAAAATGATTATACAGTTCGAACAAGGCATAGATGAGCAGCAGAAATCAGCGATTATTAATCGCGTAAAGGGGCTCAAGTATAAACCTACCGAGGTAACGACTCAAAAGGGAGATTACCTGATCGGGACGGGTAAAAAGGATTTCGACATCCGTACCATCGGCTATATGGACGGTATCAAAGACATCCACATTGTATCCGATGATTACAAGCTGGTATCCCGCAAATGGAAGGTAAAGCCTACTGAGATCGATCTCGGAGATGGCGTAGTCATTCAGGAAGGTGGTTTTCAGATCATGGCAGGGCCCTGCTCCATAGAGGGAGAAGATCAGATCAGAAAGACCATTGCCCACCTCAAAGCCAACGGCATCACGATTATGCGCGGAGGGGTATACAAGCCCCGAAGTTCCCCGTACTCATTCCGTGGCCTTGGAATTGACGGACTGAAGATCTGGTATGAGCTGGCAAAAGAAGCCGGAATCAAAATCATTACCGAGGTAATGCAGGTAAGCCAGATCGCTGAAATGGACCCTTATGTGGATATCTATCAGGTAGGAGCCAGAAATACGCAGAACTTCAACCTGCTGGATGAGTTGGGTAAAAACACTGACAAGCCGGTAATGATCAAGCGGGGTATTTCGGGAACCATCGATGAGCTCCTGTCTTCAGCTGAGTATGTTTTCAGTGGAGGCAATGAGCGCCTGCTGCTTTGCGAGCGGGGCATCCGTACCTATGAGAAAGCCACGCGTAATACCATGGACCTCAATGCTATACCTGTTCTGAAGGAAAAGACCCACCTCCCGGTTATTGCGGATCCTTCTCATGGTATAGGCATCAGGCACCTGGTAGAGCCTATTGCTCTGGCCAGTATCATGGCAGGAGCAGATGGCGTGATCTATGAAACCCACGAGATTCCGGAAGAAGCTTTTTCTGACGGCCAGCAAACGCTAAACTACCCTGAGTCCGACAAAATGATTGACAGACTCAGAAAAACCTTTGAGTTGAGGGAGAGTTTCTAGGTCATGCCTACCCTGGTTCACTTAGCAGATGCCAAAGAGGCGAAGAAAATTCTGAAGAATGGTATAAAGCCCGGTAAATATGCACCGGGCGTTTTCTTTATGCCCGTGTCCCAGGACTTTTTCGGGTCTCATCAATGGCTGAGAGAACTAAAGCGAAGAAGAGTCAAGACCTTCGTTGGTATCTATTTTCGGCTTAACTCAAAAGAAGAAGTCTGGTATGGGCATTTCAACGAAAAGCATACCCAGGGCCATTTGGGAGAAGGCATCCGTGACTTTCTGAACCGGGAAGACAGGCTGGGCTATGAATTTCTGATTGAGCGAAAGATAGAGCCTGCCGAAATAACAAAAGTGCGTCACCTGCCACAGGGAGTTGGCTGGCGCTATGTCCCTCATAATCATCGCAAGGAGAATCTCTGTGTCTGTCCCATGTGCGTTTCCAGCGGAGAGATCAATGCCCGTAAAAAAATCAACAAAGTGGAGCCTCCTGAGCCCCGCTTGCCTTACCCAGAGCTGCTCGCCAGGTTGACAACCGAGACAGATGAGTACGAGGTGGGAAATTTGTTTTCACAGATCAAATCCAGGAGACGCAGGAGTGACCCGGAAGAGCTCAGGTTTATCATAGACCGGGGAGAGCTCTCAGATATTGAATGGCTGGCTACTGCTCTGAGCAGTTTTAAGCATCCCAATGCTTTAAAAATGCTGCTGGAACTCTGTCGCTATGATGAGGGAGAAGTGCGTGAATTAAGCGCTGAAGCCATTCTGGAACTTAAACCCGGAGAAGCTAAAGACTTGTTGCGGGAGTTTGCTCATGATCCTGTTGTAGCCAGTCTGATTTCATAAAATGAAGGTTAGGTGATCGAGTCGGAAATTGACAATTCGACTTTTAGGGTTTATCTCCGACTCTTTGAGTGACGACCTATTCAGTGGTTAAATCTGAATAGAGACTAATACTTTCGGTAAACTCCGGATGTATCGGCCGACAGTACCTCCAGCGATTCATCGTAAGTGTCGTGATTGTAGGTGTCGAATGCTGGTTTTTTCTCCCCCTTCAATGCACTTAGAAAGTCCGCAGAAATGTGATCATCGTAGAAGTTGAGGTATATAATTTTGTCATTGATCTCTTGTGAAACGATAGGGGTCAGGTATACAATGTTGTTGAGTACGAATACAAGTGGTTTACCAATGTTTCTGCCGGAAAGTTCAGAGATCTTATCAACAGCATCCGGTACAGTCTGAACTCGCATACCATACATGCCGGGCTCTTCCATCTCGTAGCTGATTACGAAAATATCCTGCAGTGATATGTGATAGTTGTTATTCACCAGAAAGGTATCGACACCATTTTGACCAATCATGACAACTCCCTCATCTGATAACTCATAGATTCCTCCTTCCAGGTCAGCAGGTAGCTCTGTGATCCAGGTCGCCTGGTCGCAGGAGGCTAAGACGCAAAGAGTAATTAAGAAGAACGAAGCTCTGGTCGTACCCATAGCAACTATCTCCTGAAGCTCTCTCCGATAAATTTCAGTCCGATGGGCAGAGAAGTACGCCAAAAACTCCAGGTGTGGGCTCCGTCACGTACCCTGTATTCATGGGGTACGTTTTTCCGTCTCATTTCTATATGCAATTGTGCATTGGCAATCGCCAGAAAGTCTTCATCGCCACAGTCGAAATAGTAGCGTACCTTCTTCAGCTCATCCAGAGACTTGTTTTTCACCAGGTCCAGGATTGAGTTTGCTTTCCAGTGATCGTTAATTCGCTTCTGACCCTTGAGCCCCTTACCAATGAGTTTTCCGAAAGTATTGTCGTACCCGTTCTGATCCATATTGGCAAACTCTTCAGCAGTGAACAGGGCGCTGCTATAACCTGCGCAGGCAGCAAAGAGATCAGGGTGGGTGAGAGATAATCTGAGTGAGCCAAAACCTCCCATAGACAGCCCGGAAATACCACGAAACTCTTTGGTTCCCTTAATGCGGTACTTGCCTTCTACATGGGGAATAAACTCCTGGATAAACATATCTTCCCAGCGTTCGGTACCTCCATGGTCATTCATATACCAGGTAACCTTACCATCAGGCATAATGATGATCATCGGAGGGATTTCGCCCGAAGCAATGCCCTCATCTACCAGCCTTTTTACTTCGCCAAACTGGGTCCAGCCCGTTTCATCATCCGTATAACCGTGCAGTAAATACACCACCGGATAGGAACGCTGTGAGACATCATAGTCCTCAGGCAGGTAGACAGAATATTCGACATCATAGTCGAGGATATTGCTCTCCATGCTCAGGCTTTCCAGAAGCTTCGATTGTGCGAGAGTCACCGTGGTTGAGAAAAACAGAAGAAGGAGAACAGGGAAGAGGCGTTTCATAATGTGGTCTTTAGCGAAAGATAGGCAATTGTAGATTTTAATCCTGTTTGAGAATAGACTCTTTGACCGGACGGTTCACTTAGCAATTGTACCATTCCACTCTATCCTACCTCTTGTTTCTTAGGGAAGCTTCATTATCGAGTGTAACATGAAAAAACTCAAAGACATGAACCGTTTCAAATACACTTTTTTACTGGCCGCACTGATGGTAGTTTTTATTTCCTGCGAGGAAGAAGAGACTTTCATAATCCCTGAAGTTGACGCATTGAATGTAGAAGACTCAGAGCTTGCTCATGCCGGCCTGGCCAGATTCAGTGATATAAGAGAGTATTACACCGATACTATTATTCACAGATACATACAATACAACATGACCCTTTCTTCTGAAGCATTGAAAATGGTGCGTGTAGAAGATAAGGATTTCTGGGAGACTCACAAACCAATCTCTCAGCTGGAAATGACGAATATGAAATTGTGGTTGGTTTCACCGGTAGTGGTGCCACAGGGAACGGCAGATGAGAATTTTCTGGGTGAAGGTACTGAGAGATTGTTCAGAATGACGGATGAAGGTCCTGGTGAGCCGGAGACATCTTACCGTATTATCGATGGATCATATTGGATGCAGAATTACTCAAATCTGCATGATTACTTCAGCTACAAGGTCACCGGAGGAACAGTTAAGGTTACCGGAACACTCCCCAGGTTGAAACTGGTCTTTAATCTGCAAATGGAAGCCTCTATTACTAAAAAGCGAGGTACACTCGAGGGAGAACTGGAACTGGATTTCCAGGTACTGGAAAACAGATAGAAGCCGCTGTCTTCCTGAGTCAAAATCCTGCTGAACGCTATTCAGAAGATTTTATAAAGAGTCGTTGTTCTTCATGGCTTCATTTCACCTGATGAAAGTGTCATTTCACTCTTTCTGTTCAATCTACTTTGGCTCTCACGGGTTAATAAAATGTCAAAACTAAAAAGTATCGTATGCGCAACACTAATCGACTTTTACTCGCTTTAATATGTCTTATTGTGGCTTCATTGTCTTGCAAAAATGATGATGATGATGACACTCCACCGGAAGTAATGACAGATGAAACGCTGGAAGTGCTTGATTACAGAATCGTGAACGGGGCTATGGCCAGAGTGGAAGATTTTGTGATAAAGGACCTTACCTCGCCCGATCCTACCCATGTAAACTACGGTGTGATTCTTACCTCTGAGCAACTGGAGCAGGTGCAGTATGGAGATAAAATGTTTTGGCAGTATGATGAGGATAACCTGAGCAATAGGGTAGTGGGGGTTGTTTTTAATCTGTATTCGCCCATCGTGGTACAAGAGGGAACAGCCGCTCAGAACATTCTGGGAGGAGCCGATGAGCGTACCTTCACCATGGCAGCCGACCCGGTAAACAACTCTGAAGGTGATTACCTGTTTGACGGAGCGAGCTTTGCCGTTCTGGACTCAGAAGACTTTGATAACAGCCGGTCGTATTTTGCTACAGAGGGAACAATCAAGGTGAAGGGGACTTTCCCCGATCTTGAAATGACATTTGACCTCTTACTGGAAGATGATGTACGCCAACTGATTGGCCGCCTGCAAGGTACCATAGAGCTTACGTATCAGGTGATAGAAAACAGGTAGAACACCCGAGACTTCACCGGTCAGGCCTGACTGAATTTTGCGGTTTTATCAGTGCTGAATACATCACTTCCGCTTTTGGCATGTAAGCGGATATTGATGACGAGTTCGTCTGATTTTGTGAGTGCCAGCTGATACAGTTGATCTACCAGGTGCATAATCTCACGGTACTTACCTTCCAGTATGGTTTCAAAGGCAGTCACCTGATAAGTAATGCCCGATTGCCGGATTAAACCGATGCATTCATCAATAATGGCGTAGCATGATTTGGCTTCTGCAATGGGGACAATCTGTATGCCCAGGTTGATTTGGTTTTCAGTCATTGTTCGTTCCGGTATGGTGCAACCTATCTATTTTGTGCCGTCTTAGCAAGACCGGAACAGGGTAGGTTTGATATGGTTATCCTGATAAATAATAGCTGTATGCCACGAATGTGTACAGACCTTCGACAGGAAGTTTTGATATATAGTATTATCTGTTTAGTATAGATGTACTATTGTTTGATCAATGAAGTACCGCAATTTTTGGTGTCAGTTAAAAGTCACTGATCAGCTCATTTCTTATAGGGTAAACGGACTTTTCAGACCTTTGGCAAGGCTAAAACTTTTTAACCACAGAGTGGAGTTACCCATGAATATTGTAATAGGCTATGAAGTCAAGCCTTATCTGGGCTTTCTGAAAGGAGTGATACTCTACATTAAAACAGGAAGGAATCAGGACAAGGTGCGGAAGCTCAATCCCATTAATATCACCTTCTTGCCCGGGGAATTCAGAAAGCGACTGATTGCAAATCTTGACCGTCAGGTTCGGGCTTTTCAGCTCTGATACATGATGTCAGAGGTGCAGGTAATAGGGGCTGAGTAGCTCAGTAAATCTCTCTGAGTAAGGTGCTGCCCCCTGGTGAATGTGCAGGGTTTCCGACTTCGGGCTTTTCAATTTATTTCTCCCGAAAGCACTGATTCTTCTGAAGGGAGGTTTTCCTGCTTTATGATAAACCGTGACCTCTTGCTGCGGGAATAATCCTGCTTTTTTCATTTCCTCAGTAAAAACAGACATCTCATAGTCTGGCAGGAGCACAAAACAGAGCCCGTTCGGGGAGAGGAGTGCATTAACTCCTGCGGGCAGTAATTTTAACAGAGAGTCCTCGTCATGAAGAGCCTTATTTTTTGCCATATCTTTCCCCCTAAGGTGATGGCTAAAGAAAGGAGGGTTGCTTACGATGAGATCATAAGTGCTCAAAGGCTTTTGGGCTGAGGTGTTGTCTGGGCCAGTCGCGGTGTCTCTCTTTTCTAGAAAATCCTCAAAGGAGGTGTGGTGCAGCTTTAGCTGTTCAGACCATGGAGAGGTCTCAAAGTTAGATGCAGCTTGCTTAGAGGCCTGTTCGTCAATTTCGATCGCATGAATATGACCAGGGACTACCTGCGCCATCATCAAACTTAGCAGACCTGTACCTGTACCGATATCCAGAATAGTCTCTGGAGCTTGCGTTTGTTGAAGGTGCTCTGCTATGATCGCTCCAAAGAGACAACCATCAGTGGTGACTTTCATGCCGCACTGATCCTGATGGATGGTGAACTCTTTAAACCTGAAAAAGCTGTTGGCCATGGGGCGCCTTAAGTGGTGGATGTTGAGTTATAAATGTTGAATGTTGAATGTTGAATGTTGAATTGTGAATGTTCAGTGATGAATTTGTGATGACAGCTTTTTATGGATAATCCATCAGGCACCATTCAGTATTTTCGGCTTTCAGACATCATTCACCCCATTCTCAAAGGCAACATCCACCTTGTGGTCCCCGCTTTCGGCCGCCATTACAGCCAATTGGTCGCAACGCTCATTTTCAGGTATACCGGCATGTCCCTTTACCCACTGAAACTTCACTCTGTGCACCTTGTAAATCTCGGCAAACTGCATCCATAAATCTTTATTCTTTTTGCCTTTGAAACCTTTCTTAATCCAGCCCCAGAGCCAGCCTTTTTCCACAGAATCAATCACATATTTGGAGTCAGAATATACAGTGACAGGGGTGTTGGGCTTCTTGAGCGCCTGTAGTCCTTTGATCACTGCGAGTAGTTCCATACGGTTGTTGGTGGTGGAGCGATAACCCTGTGACATTTCTTTGCGCAGGTCTTTGTACTTTAAAACGATGCCATATCCACCGGGACCCGGGTTGCCCAGTGATGAGCCATCGGTATAGATTGTAACCATATTCCTTTTCTGTTCTTCTGACTAATCGGGCTGCAAGTTAGAAGTAAACCGGCAGTTTAAAAGCAGATGATGCGGCATAAAGTATTTAAGAAATGATGTCGCGCAGACAGGTGCCTAGCGGTGGGCTGTAAAGATCTTCTCCATAGCACTTTGCAGAAAGACAAAGCTGGGCAGGTTGGAGTACTGACTCTGCAGTTTATCAAAAGTACGCTGATAAAGGTTCAGGACAGGTTTTTTGCCCAGAGTAGGGCCCAGGGTGTCAAATAGTTCAGTGGGCATGTTCAACACCTGTATCTGGTTAGACATATCAGCATCTTCGCCAAAAGACATTTTACAGGCCTGGAAACATTCTTCTACTCTTCTGAAGCGCTCAGTCAGCTTCTTCGTTTGGCCGTACACTTCCATAATTCTGCTGAGTACCTCAGTGAGAAAGAAGCAAGACATGGCGCAGGGTTGCCTGTCTGCCGGCATAAAAAAGACCACCACCTGGTCGAGTGTAGCCAGAAAGGGGAATTTAGTTCTGAATTTCCGCCTGAACTCTTTTAGTCGCATTTCTCCTTCCGTATCCAGGAAGAAGCCTTCCAGGTCATTGTAAAGGGCCGGAAAATTAAAGAGCTTCAGTCGATTGCTTGCGGCCAGAAAATCCTCCAGGTCTTCAGCAAAGGGAACGGTTATGTCAGAGTTGGTGAGTTCATCATCTACAAATACACCAAAACCCGTGAGCTCAAAATCGAGCTCACGGGTGAGAATAGGTGTTTTTATCAATGATTCCAGCGCCAAAGACTTAGAGGCCGCTGGCTTTGTATATTTTCAAAAATCCGAGTGCAGAAAGTCCCCAGGTAGCGATAAGTGCTACAAACCAGGCCCCTCGTCCAGCAACTTCGCCCAGTAGTGTATTAAAGAGATTAAATCCATAGATCTGATCTACCTGCATGTGGAGGTGACCCACCGCCATGATCAGAAAGCCCCAGGCCAGGAGCTGCATGCCTGCACCGAATTTTCCTCCTTTGAGTCTTTTGGCCACAAGGAAGCTGAATACAATCGCAATCAGAAGGAAAGGAAGTTCTACCAGGCCGAATACTTCATTAAAACCACCATCTCCTCCATGTGACTGAGCTGATGCCGGTAACGAAACAATACTGAGTATAGCCATTAAGGCCAGTACGAAAAATGGTTTACGTTTAAGCATAGTTTTGTGTTTAAGGTTGATTATTTCTTGCTATTTGTTTTATAAATGATCTCTGAGATAGGTCAGTCCCATATCGTAGCCGGCCAGTCCGAAACCGGTGATCAGACCGGCACATTCCTTGGTGATCAGGCTCAGATGTCTGAACTCTTCCCGGGCATGAATGTTCGAAATATGTACTTCTACTACCGGGGTATTAATGGCCGCAATGGCATCGGAGATGGCTACAGAGGTATGCGTATAGCCACCTCCATTAAAAACCACACCATCATAACTAAAGCCTACCTCATGAAATTTGTTGATAAGCTCTCCTTCCACATTGCTCTGGTAATACTCCAGCTCCATAGTGGGAAATTTCTCTTTCAACGTTTCAAAGTAAGCTTCAAAGCTCTGATCACCGTAAATGGTCTTTTCTCGGGTGCCCAACAGATTTAGGTTTGGGCCATTCATTATCATTACCTTCATGGGCAAATTGACTTCTTTAATTTAATTTTAGCAGTGGCTTGGGATATCTATATACAGGAGTATGAAAACTACTTGAAGCTTGAACGCTCATTGTCTGAAAACTCTGTTGAGGCGTACGTTCATGATATTATAAAACTAAGACAGTTTCTTGAAATCACAAATTGCGACCTGAATCCTCTCCAAATTACAATCGTAGAGTTACAGAATTTCATAGAATACATCAATGAGCTGGGGATGACTCCACATTCCCAGGCAAGGATCATCTCGGGGCTCAAGTCCTTCTATAAATTTATGGTATATGAGGGTGAACTGGATAAGGATCCTACCACATTGCTGGAAGCTCCCAAACTGGGACGCAAGTTGCCGGATACACTCAATATTCATGAGATTGACAAGATTCTGGAGGCCATAGATCACTCTACGCCCCAGGGCATGCGTAACCGGGCCATGCTGGAAACCCTGTATAGTTCAGGCCTGAGGGTTTCGGAGCTTGTGAATCTGAAATTGTCCAATATCCTTTTTGATGTAGGCTTTCTCAGGGTAGTGGGAAAGGGAAACAAGGAACGCCTGGTGCCTGTTGGTAAGGAAGCCCTGAAGTTTATCAATATCTACCGGGACGAGGTGAGGGTACACCAGGAGATTCAGTCAGGACATGAGGCCTTTCTGTTTCTCAATCGCAGAGGCAAACAGCTTACCCGCCAAATGATCTTTATGGCGATCAAAGATCTGGTAGCAAAGGCCGGACTCAACAAGAAGGTCAGTCCTCATACCTTCCGACACTCTTTTGCCACCCATTTGATTGAGGGAGGAGCAGACCTGAGGGCCGTGCAGGAAATGCTGGGACATGAATCTATTACCACAACAGAAATCTATACGCACCTCGATCGGGACTATCTGAAACAAGTAATCCAGGAATACCATCCGCGCAGCTAGAGGTTATACAATGTTGAATGGTGAATGATGAATGTTCAATGTTGAATTTTGAATGTTGGGTGAAACAACTATCATTTATAATTCGTCATTCACCATTTCATACCTAAAGCCAGCGTTTCTTCCTGAAATAGAGTAACATACCGCCTGCCATGACGATCAGGGTTACCCAGAAAACAGGATAGCCATATCGGTTGTGAAGCTCCGGCATATAATCGAAATTCATTCCGTAAATACCTGCCATAAAAGTGAGTGGAATGAACACCACAGAGAAAATGGTCAGCACCTTAAGAATATCATTCAGTTTGCTGCTCATCTGAGAGTGGTAGGTGTTGAGGTTGTCGTTGATGGTCTCCCTGTTGAGTTCTATAGACTCATTTACATGGGTGATATGGTCAAGCAGGTCTTTGATGAAAGGTCTCGTCTTTTTATGTATCGTGCTGTGATGTGACCGGGAAAAGTTGTGAATGGCCTCTTTCAGTGGACGGGCATACTTCCGCAGGTAGTTGATTTCCTTTTTACTGGCATTAATTTCTGCGAGCATTTCTTTCTCAGTAGCATCTACCAGCCTAATCTCCTGTTCACTGATCTCTTCATCATAAATGGCCAGGATGGCCAGGTATTTATCCACAATCACATCTAAAAGAGCGAAAGCCAGGTAGTCTGAGTTTCTTGTTCTGATCTGTCCTTTCTTTTTGCGAAGTCTGTTTCTTACGCCCTCAAAAACATCCCAGGGCTTTTCCTGAAAGGTGATGATGTAGTCCGGTCCTACCACAAAGCTCAGTTGTTCTGTGTCCAGCAGCCTGTTGGTGATCTGAAGCATCTTGACCGAAATCATCAATTTGTCGTCAAACTCATCGAAGCTGGGGCGATGGTGTATGTTCATGATGTCTTCCAGGGCCAGATTATGCAGTGAAAAGCGTTCTCCGATTTGCTGAATCAGGCGGGCATCGTGAAGGCCTACTACATTGAGCCATAATACCCCTTCGTGCGGTTTTATCTTATCAAGTTCTCCCGGTGGCAGGTCATATTCCTGAATTTCCTGCTCATTGTATTGAATCACCTCCAGCTTTACATCCAGGGAGGTTTCCTCACCTGTGTAAACGAGTGCTCCCGGCTCCATATGAAGTTTTTTGGAGGCAGCTGCTGCTTCGGTTTTCTTCCTGCGGATTCTTGAAAACAGAGATTTGGAAGTTTCAGAGGAGGTAGATTCTTTCACGATCTGAGGTTTATCAAATTTAGCAGGCTCATTCTAAACATTTTTTTAATATGAAGCCTTATTTTTGCCGAAACTTAGTGCCTTGTACAAATCAATAATTCGTCCTTTTCTTTTTACCAAACCCGCAGAAAAGGCTCACTACTTCACTTTCGGTCTGATCAGAAATCTCTTTAAGGTTCCCGGAGTACCCGCCATCTTTCGGTCAATGTTCAACTATGAGCATCCATCTCTGGAAGTAGAGTGCTTTGGCTTGAAATTCAAAAATCCGGTAGGGCTGGCAGCAGGCTTTGATAAGGATGCAAAGCTTTTCAATGAGCTTTCGGCTCTGGGCTTCGGCTTTATAGAGATCGGAACACTTACTCCTAAAGGACAGGCAGGTAACCCTCAGCCACGTCTTTTTCGCCTTCCGGCAGATCAGAGCCTTATCAACCGCATGGGCTTCAACAATGAGGGAGTGGAAGGCGCGATAGAGCGACTTAAGCAGAAGAAAACCAAAGTTCTGATCGGTGGGAATATTGGCAAGAACAAGGTGACGCCCAATGAAAATGCCGGAGATGATTACCAGGCCTGCTTTCATGCCCTGCATGCTTATGTCGACTATTTTGTGGTGAACGTGAGCTCACCTAATACCCCCAATCTAAGAGCCCTGCAGGAAAAAGAGCCACTCAAAGCGCTACTGGGTTCACTTATGGAGGCTAATAAAGCCTACGATCATCAAAAGCCCATTCTGCTCAAGATTGCTCCGGACCTTACCAATGAGCAGTTGGATGATATCATTGAGATTGTAACCGAGACAGGCATTGATGGTGTCATAGCTACCAATACCACGATCTCCAGAGAGGGCCTGAAGACAGACCAAAAGGAAGTGGAAGCGATTGGTGCCGGTGGGCTCAGTGGTAAAGCTGTGAGAGACCGCAGTACCGAGGTGATTCGTTACCTGCATGAAAAATCTGAGGGCAGTTTCCCCATTGTCGGGGTAGGAGGGATCAATACCGGAGAGGATGCCATCAGAAAACTGGAGGCTGGTGCTACCCTGGTGCAGGTGTATACCGGCTTCATTTATGAAGGTCCTGCCATGGTCAAAAATATCAATAAAGCCATCGTAAACTGGAAGCAGAAACGGGGCTAAAAGGCACTCAGAATAAATTTAATTCAACCCTGCTGATTAATAAAAATCGGTTAATTTCGTATTTATAGGGATTACAACTTTTCAATGACTAAAAACGCCTACAAGTCCAATACTTTTAAGAACAAGGCTCAATCGAAGAAAAAGAAGAAACTGAAATTCAGTTTAGGGGATAAGATCAATCTTGATTTTTTACAAGACCGAAGGTTCCAGCTTACTGCCGGACTTTTCCTGCTGTTGCTTTCTGCGTTCATCTTCATTTCTTGCGTCAGTTACATCTTCACCGGTAAGGCCGACCAGAGTGTGGTAGAATCTCTCGGAGGTACATCTTCTATGGACCGGGGCAGAGAAGCTGCCAACTGGATGAAGCTGTGGGGAGCTTATACTTCGCATTTTCTGATTTTCCGCTGGTTTGGAATAGCCGCCTTTCTTATTCCTCCCTACCTGTTTTTAGCAGGTTACAGAATCGTTTTTGGCAAAGCACTCATGAATCTCAACAGGGCGCTGGTCTTTGTACTCTTCTTCCTTATCTGGACGAGTTTATTGATGGGGTCATTGCTCAAAGGCAGCGATGGTGTTTCAGAGTGGAGCTTTTACAGCGGAGGTTTAGGGTACGAGCTGGCTGTGGTTTTTGATAATCTGATGGGCTTTGGTACCCTGTTATTCCTTGTTTTTACCCTGTTGGTATTTGTGATCTTCTACTTCAATATCACAACCATCTTTACTACTAAAAAGGCCATGGACACAGAAGGTACTGCTGTGGCGGAGGATGCATTGGTAGCAGAGCCTGTCAATGCTGAGAAGTCAGATATGCCTGAGGCCGAAGATGCCAATGAAGAAACAGCTGGTACGGAAGAGGACCTTAAAGACTGGGTGGTCTCCTTAAAAGAGGAGAAGAAGGATGCTCCCGAGCCGGTCAAACCAAATCCGATAGCTGAGCCTGCGCCTGAGCCCGTTTCGGCTACACCTGCTGTAGAACTGCCTGTGGAGCCGCAACCAGCTGCCATTACTCCGGAACCTGTTCAGGAGAAGACTGAAGATGCTTCTATCGAACTGGACGTAACCCTGCCACCAAAACCGGCCGCTAAGACGGATAAAGAACCTGCTTTTGAGGTGGAGATCAAGGAGACGGCTGAAAAACTGGTGGAGAAGGCCGGGCACTATGACCCGACTCTGGACCTGGCGAAATATCAGTTCCCATCAGTGGACTTGTTGAAGCAGTACAGCACGAATAAGATCAGCGTAACCAAAGAAGAGCTTCAGGCCAATAAGGACCGAATTGTAGAAACGCTTACCAACTTTAAAATTGGTATTTCCAGCATCAAGGCTACGATTGGGCCAACCATTACGCTTTACGAAATCATTCCTGAGGCCGGTGTAAAAATCTCCAAAATCAAAAATCTGGAAGATGACATTGCCCTGAGTCTGGCAGCATTGGGTATTCGTATCATTGCCCCTATTCCCGGTAAAGGAACCATTGGTATTGAGGTACCCAATGCCAAGAAGGAGATGGTGTCCATGCATTCAGTGATTACCACTGAGAAGTTTATGAACAGCACCATGGCCTTGCCTGTGGCCCTGGGTAAGACGATTTCCAATGAGGTGTTTGTGGCCGATCTTGCGAAAATGCCACACTTGCTTATGGCGGGTGCTACCGGTCAGGGTAAGTCGGTAGGCCTGAATGCCATTCTGACCAGTTTGCTCTACAAGAAACATCCTTCACAGCTGAAATTTGTACTGGTTGATCCGAAAAAGGTAGAACTGACCCTGTTCAATAAGATCGAAAGGCACTATCTGGCTAAACTGCCTGATAACGAAGAGCCTATTATTACAGACACCAAGAAGGTAATCTTCACACTGAATTCACTTTGTATTGAGATGGACCAGCGCTACGATCTGCTGAAAGATGCGGCCTGTCGAAACATCAAAGAGTACAATGGTAAATTCATTGACAGAAAATTAAATCCGGAAAAAGGACACAGATACCTCCCTTATGTCGTCTTGGTAATAGATGAGTTGGCAGACCTGATGATGACGGCCGGTAAAGAGGTGGAAACACCGATTGCCAGGCTGGCGCAGCTGGCACGGGCTATTGGTATTCACCTGGTGGTTGCTACGCAGCGTCCGTCTGTGAATGTAATTACCGGTATCATCAAGGCTAACTTCCCGGCACGACTTTCTTTCAGAGTAACCTCTAAGATTGACTCCAGAACTATCCTGGATGCGGGCGGGGCCGACCAGCTTATAGGGCAAGGGGATATGCTTCTGTCCATGGGGTCTGAAATGACACGTATTCAATGTGCATTTGTAGATACCCCCGAAGTAGACGATATTTGTGACTTTATTGGTTCGCAAAAAGGATATGATTCCGCATATTTGCTGCCAGAATACGTTGGCGATGAGGGAGATGGAGGTGCGTTAGATGTTGATTTGTCTGACCGCGATGCCTTGTTTGAAGATGCTGCTAAACTGATAGTGGCCCATCAGCAAGGGAGTACCTCACTCATACAGCGTAAGTTAAAACTGGGTTATAACAGGGCAGGTCGTTTGATCGATCAATTGGAGGCAGCAGGCATCGTTGGACCCTTTGAGGGTAGCAAGGCCAGAGAGGTTTTGGTACCGGATGAATATAGTTTGGAACAGTTATTGAATAACATGGACAATAATTGATTTCATAGATATAAAGGAAGAGATAGAATGAAAAGAATTGTTGGTTTGATGATGTTGGTGGTCAGTATGAATCTGGCTATGGGGCAGAGCGAAGATCCAAAAGCTGTTTTGGATAAAATGAGTTCTGTGTATAAGGCAATGCCTGGTTTTCATATCAGTTTTACGCAAAAAGTGATCAACGAATCAGAAGTGGTTGACCGTTTTAACGGATCTGCTGATGTATCGAAGGAGCAATTTATAATTCGTTTCAGAGATCAGCATATTTACTGCAACGGTACCATTATCTGGACGTACCTCACCGAATCACAAGAGCTGACCATAGCGAATTTTGATCCGGAAGATAGTTTTATCAACCCTACCAATATCTACGATATCTACAAAGAGGGTTTTACCTACGACTACAAAAGACAAGAAAACCTGGGAGGTGAACTGGTACATGTGATTGAGCTGATTTCTACTGATGAAGACAGCGACTTCACCAACATCATTATGTACATAGGCAAGGATGACAGCTACCTCAAAGCCTGGGACCTCATTGATTATGATGGCATCAAGACTTCGTTTGAAGTATCTGAATTCAAGCCTAACCAGACTTACGGAGCAAAGCACTTTGTCTTCGATTACAGCAAGAACCCTGTATCCCACGAGGAAGATTTCCGCAACTAAATGACGAAAGAAGAGCTTTTTAGCCAAATCCAGCAGAAAGAGTCCTATCTCTGTGTTGGACTGGATACTGATATCCATAGAATTCCAAAACATCTGCTTGATACCGAGGACCCGCTATTCGAGTTCAACAAGCAGATCATTGATGCTACTCACAAATATGCTGTAGCCTATAAGCCTAATATTGCTTTTTATGAGGCACATGGGGTAAAAGGCTGGCAGAGCCTGGAAAAGACAATTGAGTACATCCCTGATGATGTTTTCATTGTGGCAGATGCCAAGCGTGGAGATATTGGTAATACATCAAAAATGTATGCCCGGGCCTTCTTCGAGAATATGGAATGCGATGCTATTACCGTAGCGCCCTATATGGGGGAGGATTCTGTGACGCCCTTTCTGGACTTTGACAATAAATGGGTTATTCTCCTGGCGCTCACCTCTAATGCCGGGGGAAAGGATTTCCAGAATCTGGAACTCACCCAGGGAGGCGACCTGTTTGAAGAGGTACTTCGCAAAAGTGCAGAGTGGGCTGGTAGCGATCAGATGATGTACGTAGTCGGGGCTACCCGGGCAGAGTCTTTGCAACGCATTCGTAAAATTATTCCTGACCATTTTTTACTGGTACCGGGAGTGGGGGCCCAGGGAGGTAGCCTGGAAGAAGTTTCCCGCTATGGGATGAACAGCCAGTGTGGTTTACTGGTCAACTCCTCCAGAGGCATAATTTATGCTTCAGACGGAGAGGACTTTGCGCAAGTGGCCGGACAAAAATCTGAAGAGCTTCAGCAGGAAATGAGTAAATTTTTAAATAGTTTTTTGTATTTTAAGAAGTAATACTTCTTAAATGTGATACAGGAAGCTTTTCTTTATTTTCTCTGGAAATATCAGTATTTCAATACAAAAGACCTTACCACCTCTGCGGGTGAGGCAGTTTCTGTACAATCTATAGGTATTCGCAACGGCTTTGCCGGGCCGGATTTTAAGGAAGGCAGAGTCACCATAGATGGCATTCAGTGGGCCGGAGCTATTGAGATGCATGTGCGTTCCTCCGACTGGTTTCGTCATGGACATCAGCACGATGCTAACTACGAAAATGTAGTGCTGCATGTGGTGTGGGAAGATGACAAGGCTATTCTATTGGCAGATGGTACCGTCATTCCTACTATTTCCCTGAAAAACCGGGTGAAACCTGAGGTGTTGAAGCGCTACCGGCATATGGTGGAAAGCCGTTCAAAGATTCCCTGTGACCAATCTCTTAAAAATGTAAAAGCTATCACCCGCCTGACTATGGTAGAAAGGGTGTTGGTAACCAGAGTACAGGAAAAGGCTGCGGTATTTTCCGAACTACTGGAGGACAATGGAAATGACTGGGAAGAAACAGCTTATCGTTGGCTATTGAGAGGTTTTGGCTTTAAAACCAATGCAGATAACATGCAGGCACTGGCAGAATCACTTCCGCTCAAAGTATTGCAAAAGCACAGGAATCAACAGCACCAGATCGAAGCCCTGCTCTTCGGTCAGGCTGGTTTTCTGGATGTGGAGATAAAAGATGAGTATCCCGCCAGCCTGAAAAAGGAATATCTCTTTCTGAAGAATAAATACTTACTTCGGCATAAAGTGCACTATAACAGCTGGCATTTTGCCAAAGTACGACCGAACAATTACCCGACCATTCGGCTGGCTCAACTGGCAGGGCTAATCACAAAGTTTCCACATATCTTCAGCTTCTTTTCGGAGATCAGTGATTTCAATACGGTTATGGAAGACCTGGATGTAAAACAATCTGCCTACTGGACCAGCCATTACGCAGTAGATAAGCCTTCTAAGAGGATGATCGGTGCCTTGTCCAGATCGACTAAAGAAAACCTGATTATCAACGCGACAGTCCCGTTTCTGGCAGCTTTTGCCAAAGCCAGAGACAATCAGGCATACCTGGAAAAGGCGCTTAATCTGCTGGCTGGTATTCCGGCCGAACGCAACCGTATTACAGATCTCTGGCAGCGCTATGGCTGGAATGTTTCCACGGCTTTTGACAGCCAGGGGCTGATACAACTCTATAATCAGTTTTGTACTCAAAAGCGTTGTATCGAATGCTCCATTGGACTGGAACTGATTGATAAGCCTAATATTCACTCCTGAGTAGTCTGATAGTCTGGAAAAGGCTATCTTTGCCATCCAAAATTTAAACTATGGATAATCCGGTAATCATTTTCGGGGCGAATGGTATGGGCCAGGCGGCTCTGGAGATTTTTGAGAGTAATCAGGTTGTCGTGTATGGCTTCCTGGATGATGACAAGGAGAAGCACGGTACGGAGCTCAATGACATTCCTGTGCTGGGCAAAACAGATGATGACGGTTATCTGAAGCTGATAGGTAAGAAATGTGAGGGCTTCATCGCAGTAGACGACAGGGCTTTGCGTAAAGGGCTGGTGAAGCTGATGATGGAACGAAGGAAGATGATGCCCGTCAATGCCATTCACAGAAATGCCGAGATATCGCCTTCTGCCCATATTGGTCATGGCAACTTTATCAATACCGGGGCCGTTGTGGCCTCTAATGCGAAAGTGGCCAATCATTGCATCATCAGTACCGGTAGTGTCATTGACTTTGGTGCACAATTAGGAGACCTCGTTCAGGTAGGAGCGGGAAGTATTATTGGTAGTGAGGCTGAGATTGGTGAGAATGTCTTTATTGGTACAGGTGTCACCATAGTGCCGGGCGTAAAGATCGGAAAAGACGCCCGGATAGGAGCAGGCTCTGTTGTTATCGGAGAGGTGGCAGCTGGCAAAACCGTTTTCGGTAATCCTGCTGCAGAAGTATAAAGGGGACAGATGTGTGGAGTTTAAAGCGGACTTCTGGTGCCCTCGTTGAACTCTGGTATTGAACCCTGAACATAAAACCACGGACTGAAAGTAGTTAAACATAAAACACCCCATTTGCACTGGGATACGAATTATGGAAAAAGAATACTCAATTCTATTGTATTACTGTTATGCTCAGATCGATGATCATGAAGCATACAGAGAAGAACATCATTTATTCTGCATCGAAAACAACCTGAGAGGCAGAATCATTATTTCTCCTGAAGGACTTAACGGAACCGTATCCGGAAAGAAAGCAGACTGCGAGGCCTATATGGCGTATGTACATGCAGACGCCCGTTTTGCTGATACAGAGTTTAAAATTGAGGCCAGTAACACCCAGGCCTTTGCCAAGCTTCATGTAAGGGTAAAGCCTGAGATTGTTCACTCAAGTCTGAGACATATCAACCCCAGAGAGAGAACAGGTACTTATGTGGAGCCGGAGGAATTCAGACAATTGCTCAAGGAACCGGATGAGGATACTGTGTTTTTGGATGTTCGCAGCAACTATGAACACAAGGTAGGGCACTTTAAGAATGCCATGACCCTGGATATCGATAACTTCAGGGAGTTTCCGGAGAAGGTAAAAGAGCTCGATCACCTCAGGAACAAAAAGGTAGTGACGTATTGTACCGGAGGTATCAAGTGTGAAAAAGCAAGCGCTTATCTGCTGGAACAAGGCTTTGAAAATGTCTACCAGCTTCATGGAGGCATTATCAAATACGGTATTGAAGAAGGAGGAGAAGACTTTGAAGGGAAGTGCTATGTGTTTGACAATCGCATTACAGCTGATGTGAACTCGGTAAATCCCTCCATCGTGTCTAAATGCCATATCACAGGCGTTCCGACTGATCGCATGGTGAACTGTGCCAACCCTCAGTGTAATGCACATATAGCCATGTCAGAAGAAGCAGGCTGGCTCATGGACGGCTGCTGCTCAGAGGAGTGCAGAAAGAACCCCGCCAGACGCCCATATGACGGAACCGGTTATTATCAGAAGAATACCAATCACTACAATCCACGCAAGAATGTAAAGCGTGAGGCCGCCAGGATCGACTGATATGAGCCAGGAAAGGATTATCCCACCATCAGAGCTGATTCTGATCAATGATAGGGTCTATCACCTGAACCTGCACCCGGAGCAGGTGGCCGAGACCATTATCGTGGTAGGAGACCCCGACCGCGTACCCAAGGTAAGTGCCTACTTCGATAAAATCGATTTTCAGGTGGGAAGTCGTGAGTTGGTGACACATACCGGTAGTATCGGGGGGAAGCGCCTGTCGGTCATGAGTTCAGGTATGGGCACTGACAACGTGGAGCTGCTGATGACTGAACTGGACGCTCTCGTGAATGTGGATCTGAAGACCCGCAAGGTTAAAAAAGACCTTACCAAGCTCGAGATAATTCGCATCGGCACTTCCGGTTGTTTGCAGCCAGATATTCCGTTAGACGCCTTATTGGTTTCCAAAGCAGCTCTGGGGCTTGACACCCTGATGCATTTCTACGAGTGGACTCCTGATCAGGTGTCTGATGAGGTAACAACCCAGATGCAGGTGGAGCTGACTTTGCCCTATCAGCCTTATTTCGCTGAGGCTTCTGCAAAGCTCTTTAATAAGTTTGACAGTCTCAGAAGCGGGGTGACCATTACCTGTCCGGGCTTTTATGCCCCACAGGGGCGGAACATACGCCTGAAGCCAAGGGTAGATGATATGCTGGATGTACTGGCCGTGAGTGATACCGCTTTAGGACGTTTTACCAACTTTGAGATGGAAACGGCCGGCTATTATGCCATGGCCAGGTTGCTGGGGCATGAAATGGTGAGCCTGAATGCCCTCATTGCCAACAGGGCCAGAAAGGAGTTTTCAGCAGACCCCGGAAAAGCCGTAGATAACCTGATCCGGAAAGTATTTGAAGTCATTACCTGATACCCTTCTCAGGGTCCCGGAAAGTCTGTTTAATCACTTCTTAAGCTCTGTCTCGATGAGCTCTATCGTTTGCTCTGCAATGGTTTTAGATCGTTCAAAGAATACCAGCACGCTGTTCGTCTGGCTGAGTGAGAAGGCTATGAAGTTGGATATATAAGAGCTTGTCATAAACTCCCGATTCACTATTCTGTCATTGATCATGTCATAATTATTGAAGTACTCAGAGTAGAAATGATCGTCCAGTGCTTTGGTCAGGTTTACCTGCTCAAAGTCAATGGACTCATAGGAAGAATAGAGTTGCACCAGCCTTTTTCTGATATCGTGGTTTTTGATGATTTTAAAATCCCCGCTTTGTTTTAAGGTGATATAAGTGAAGTTGTTAGGGTAGAAGAGGTTGAGATTGCCGATGATTTGTGTGTATTGCGGAATGCTGTCGGCATTGATATTCCTTTGGTCTCCCTGAAACATAGCCACACCTCTTTCAAGCTCGGTGGTCTTTGACTGGTTGAGAAGGGTCAGGTACTCGATCAGCTCCACATCGGCCTGCAGGTCTTCCAGGATGTCCTGCAGATACTGTACTTCCAGCTTGTCCTTTTTCTTTTCCTCTGCCAGCTCACTTAACCAAAAAGCGATACTGATTCCCACAATCACCAGAATGAATTCTATAAAATACTCTAAGGTCTTTTGCCTTGCTTTAATGGATCCCATTGAAAAAATATTTAAAGCCTGCTCTAAGAGAGAGCAATTAAAACACGGGTTGTAACTAATACAGATTTTTACCGGAATTGGCTGCTATCGGGTTGGTAATAGCAATTTACGTTCTAAACGGTAGCTCGTTAAAACCATCATGCCGGCAACCTGAGCAACCATCATTGCTCCTGTACTAAAGATGCTAAAAATTCAAGAAAGGTGCATCAGTAGGTTATTGCTGCTCTTTTTCCTTGAGCTTACCCTGAATAAGTAAATTGAACTCAGCGCAGGTAAGTACACCATTGTGACTGTAAGGACAGCGCTTGAAATACCTTTCACCGAGTTGATCCCTTGTGGTGATAATATCATCCCCCTTGCAAACGGGACAGACAATGGTTTTGGTATGGTCACAGTTAATTGTATTCAGGTAGAAAAAGCGGGTTTTTACGTCTACAGCCGACACCTGAGAACGGTTTTGCCGGAAAGCCTCTTCGGCTATCTCCAGTATCTCCAGCACCTCTTTGGAGTGCTGTCCCCGCGACCCTTTGAGCTCCAGGTATTTATTGAGCCAGTCTATGCTCTGAGCATAGTTTTTCAGGTAATAAGAGTTCTTGCCAAAGTAGAAGCAGAAGTCGGCTGAGAGTACGTTAATGGCCTCCAGAGCTGTCATAAAGTAGCTGTCCGCTTCGGCATAGCGTTCTTCATTCATCAGGTTCACGGCAGTGTCGATAAATCTGCGTGGGTCTTCCAGCGGTTTGGCGACTACTTGTTGTGCTGAACATACTTTGCCCAGGCAGAAGAGCAGCATGAAAATCGTAAGGCTTCGTCTCATAGAATGGCGATGTGCCGCTAAATTAAAAAACATTTGACATTAAAAAGCCCCGGCAAACCGAGGCTACATCTGATATTTAACAACCACAAGGGGCTGGAAGTACTCCTGGCGGATACTACTTGGTGCTCTTCTTTCTCTTCGGCAGGGCTATCTTCTTGCCTGCGATGCTGTAGATGCCAATCCCTGTGGCAATTACCGCTGCTGTGAATATTAACGTTTTCGTTCTCATTTTCTATTATTTGGGCGTTACTCTATGTATACGACAATCCTTGTGCCAAGTTGGTTCGACTCGTCAAAAAATATTCTTTATTCTTTGAATAATCTCCTCATTAATGACAACCCGAAAGACCTGAATCCCTTAGCACTGCCGGATATTTTTTTAACATTTTTTAATCTGTTTTAACACTTAGTGCTCTCTCAGCAACAGAGGTAATCGGTCTGACCCAATTTTCACGATACTGCCGATGTCATATAGCCTACTTTACATAACAGCCTTGTTGGCCGCTGTTCCTCCACTAATCAGTTTTTGATTTTGCTCCCCTCTTTTCTTTTCTATCTTCCAGCGACCAACAAACTGTTTCTGTAAACTGTATCAACCTTTATTACTATGAAGACTACACGCAAAGGCCTGATGTTACTACTTGGAATTACATTTTTTTTCAATGTTTTTTCGAGACAGGCTCCTCCGGCCATCGATACACGTATTTATGATATCATAGAGGCTACCTCAGCGGAAAGACTCGAAGCAGACATTCGAAAGCTCGCTAACTTTGGTACCCGGAATACTTTCTCCGACACCCTTTCTGATACCCGCGGTATCGGGGCAGCCAGGAGGTGGATCAAAGCCGAGTTTGAAAAGATATCTGCCGCGTGTGGAAATTGCCTGGAGGTTTTTTATCAGAAGGACCTGGTCACCAAAGAGGGGAACAGGCGGGTACCGCACGATGCCTGGGTGGTTAATGTAGTAGCCGTGCT
>DIYF01000068.1 GCA_002427745.1 Roseivirga sp. UBA6061
TTTAAATAGCCGCTTCGGCCAGCCTGCCTGCGGCAAGCAGGCGCTATTGGCTACGAGAGCTTTTTGCTTTTGATAGCAAAAACTCTCGCGCACCAATCTGCATACCCGCGGCCGCCCTGTTCCAAAGCTGCTATTTTATTCTACCCGCCCGCTGTGCCGTGCCGGCAGTTCCCTGCGCAAAGCATAAGATTTAAAGGCTGTCTATTTTCGTGTGTACTGTACGATTGTACGGGTTGCTCTCAAATATGCGATTCTCAGGCGTTAGGATTTTCAGCCTTTAAAACACATGCTTGCCTGCGCTTTGTTGGTGCTGTCCTGGACTGTTTGTCGTTTGAGTGAGCTGTGTACTTGTCTGAGGTTTTTCTTTTTGCTGTGTACGCTGTATTTGCTTTTAATAGCCTGTGGGTCGATCTGTTACTGTTCAGTGGCTTCTGTTAACGCTCAAGCCGCTGGGCTCAAACTTTCTGCCTTGATGCAGAAAGTATGCAAAGAAATCAAGAAGGAATAATCGGCCAGCCGCACAAGGCGGACGCATCCCCGCGATTCCTTCATCCCACCCGCCTTCAAAGACCAAACTTCTCTTCTACCTAAGGATATAGTTGTAGGCTTTTACTATCAACAAACGTTTAACTAACGCCAAGCCATTACCAAAATATGGCCACTCTTAATATTAATTCTCTCGGACCTATCAACATCTGGATCATTTGAAAGTCTATCCCCTAAGTAGGAATCGAACAGACTCCAATTCCCTGGGCGAATCTCTAGGGAATTGTTTGTTATGTTAGTAATCAATACCCCTCTTCCTTTCTTAAATTCTGTCCCTTCAGCTTTAAATCCCCAGATGTTATTGGCTAATTGAACCTTATTCACAGCTCTACCGGCAATGATTCGCTCATCTGTGACCCAAACAGATACTCTTCGAGGAATTCGATTTAAACCATGATTCAAGGTGGTTCCCTTCTCACCAGGCACAACTTTGACCCAACCAGAACTGTAATCAGGAGTACCAACTTCTGCTAACTCTTTTCGAATTGAATCATTAGCCAAAGCTAAATTTTGAAATTCAACTAAAAGAGAATTATCAACTTTGTTTCTAAACTCCCCTTTCAATGAATCTAAACGGTTAAACATAATGGAATCCAAAAGCTTGACTTTGTTCAATTCTTCTTCCAATGTTGGAAGCTTGTTACTTTCTTGGAGAGAATCATTATATGAACTCAAATCAGTTTTTAATAACTCGATTTCCTGGCGTAAAGAAGTTTCCATATAACTGCTGACATCATTCTTTATCACTGTTAGGCTATCTCGTAATGTATTAGCTTCATTAGACAGCTTATTGAGCTCTTTTTTAGCATTTATGAACATACTCGCTCCAAATACTCCTGCTATTCCCAATATGCCAGCTAGGCTTAAAGCGGCCAGAAGACGAATGCGAATTGTTTGAAACTGTTTATCGAGTTCCTTAAAGTCAGCTTTAAGCTGTTTGTCATGTTCTTTAAAATCAGTTTGATATTGTCGATTAAGGTCTTTGAGGTCCGACTTTAATTCTCTTAACTGTTCATCCGTATTCATAATGTTTATGAGTTATTCTGATTGTATTAAAATAGCATTTTTACCAGTAATAATTCAAAACGACACATGCTATTAGAAAGACAGTGATCTATGTAAACTCTCCCTTCTCCGAATTTTTGCCGGAAAAGTCCTATCTTTGAAGTGCGAACTTTATCAATTATTACTCACATGGTGTCAATTAGTCACAATTGGTTTAAACCTAAGTTATTGGGGAGCATACGGGTGAAAGTCCCGAGACCTATTCAAGGCACCGCTTTGATGAAGTTCGCAGTGACTCCCCTATTTTATTCATTCTTAAAAACCCATTGTTATGCGAGCTTCAGATGGTCAAAGCCCTTGTACATGTCAGTGCAAGGCAAACGCAAATCAGTCAAAAATCTCAGAGGAAACTATTGATTCCGGGGATTGGACACAGCCACAAATTGAGCTGTTAAAACTCATCTATTTTCATGGTGCCAAAGAGATGGCCAAGTCATTAAAACTTGTTCATCATATTGCACTTTATCATTCGGATTTTCCGATTGAGGATATTGAAAAGAACTCTCTTTATGATGTGATTTCTTTGTCAAAGCAGTTGAAGAGGATAAAAGAATGACGAGTTCCTGACCGAATAAGAGGGTCGATTTGGCTCTCTTATACTGTTTGTCTAGGGATAATCGATTTCAGGAAGTCAATACATATTTACCTAGATAATAGAAGTTAAAACCAGAAAGTTGTTTGTTAGGCTGAACCAGAAATTGAATCAATTTTCTGTTTTACTCACAGTCGAATTCTTTCAATCAACTTATCTATCACTAAGTCAAAATCACTGTCTTCATCCAGAACAGCGGCTATATGCTCCTTAACCCGGCTAACAATATTGGTTAGGTTATTTCTCAAATCGATAAGCCGATTGTATTTAGCTATCAAGTCATTCAGCGGCACTTTTAAGCCAAACCTACTCCTGATGCGTTTTTCGGTTTCAGCGATATTTTGGTCTAATAAATGAATGCTTCTGATTACATTTTCTTCTCCTACTACCTCTTTATCCAGCAAAACGGGCAGGAATATATTCTGATCCTTTTTACCAAATCTTTCAACGAGCAAAGTCTCCGTAGTTTCTAGCCCCACCCATTCTGAAATCAAACTGTTGCTTGAAAATATAGAGATTACAAAATCTGTCTCTCTCAGAGCCGCTTTTAGGCTTTTCTCAAGGTTATCTCCTATTTGCAGAGTAAGGGCATCCTTAAAAATGTCGAAGCCTTCTTTTTTTAACCGATCAAAGATTCGTTGAGCAATCTCTCCATCCTGATGATTATAGGATATAAAAACCTTCTTTTTCTGGTCTTTAACAGGACTGGCTTTAGTACTAAGAGGGGTCAAACCGAGTACCTTTCTTGAAGAGGCTATAATTCCCTTGTAGTCTTTGTCAAGCACCTTAACCAGTTCCTCTAATTCAGTCAGGCTTTTCAGAAGTTCATCTCTCCAATAGTATGGAGCATGAATGTCCGCCTTGGTAATTCTTTCTACCAAATCCTCCATTTTTCTTTCGTGGAGGTCGGCCATTTTTCTATCGAAGTCGCTTCCCATGTCAATCCCTATTTTCCTCAAGACCTTGCTTCCAACTCAACTCCTTCCAGACTCTGGCTAGCTCCGGTAACTGCCTGTTTACCCTTAATTTCATAGGAGTTGGGCTTTGCACATTGTCCCTCATGGACTTTGTAATAAATAGGTTGATCTGGGTATCGAGCTCCTCATTCCCATTATCTGCGAGAATGCTTTCAAGTAGTGGCATGAAAGTGAAGATATCTACAGCATGTGGCCATGCGCTTAGCATTTGTAAGGCATCCGCTTTTTGAAATAATTCTTCCCCAAGGTCCATTACGGCATTACCTATGTTCATCACCCTAAGTTGACTTGTATTATCAAGCCACCCTTGCTCTATCGCCAGTGAAATCTGACTGGTTATTTCAGACTCACTTAACGCTGTGACCCATACAATCTCCTCTGGTTTTACATCCCAAGCCGGAGCTGAATCTGATTTAAAGAAGAAAGACTGATGATTTAGCGTAGAATTCATAGCCAATTTCAGCCTGCGCTTGTTTTCATGGCTAAAGCCTGACTCATCTACGATGACATACCGGGTGTTGACTTTTGGGGGGGAATTGAGTTGCGATAAACCGCGACCTTTAGAGTTTCTCATAAGGTACACTTCTCCTGAGCCATTTTGCTTCTTCATACCTAAATGGCTGGCACTAACGGCCAATAGCGACCTACTTGATGTCTCTTCTCTTGGGTAACTGCCTTTGGCGAACACTTTTTGTTCGGCCGAAATCACTATAGGGCGTGCTGTATTACTCGCTTCATTGACTGTAGTCAAATTGTAGCTCTTTAGCTGACCATCCCAGGCTTCCCGGGTATAGTAAGAGGGGCTCATGCCAGGGTTGACTCTGATAATGTTGCTCTGATTGATCATGTCATAGGATGGTTCCTCAATCAGTCGAATTTGGGTGATGTTATCCCCATTTGTCCCGGGCCCGTATGACCACTTTTTCAGAAGGTAACGCTCCGCTTCTTCTGTGCTCAGGCTTCTAACCTGATCATGGGACTTCAGCAAGTGATATTCTGCAGATCCAAGCTTGATGCTGAATAATAAACTGCTCCCGAAATCGATCATTCTCATATCGCGACCAAACGACTCAGTAAGGAGCCAAATCCCTTCATTACTCAGCCCAGTAAAGTCAATTTGTTCAAGCCAATTAGAAAAGTCTGCCAGGTAAACAGAATCGGTTTCACCAGAACCTTTGTTATCGCGAAGGGCCCAGTTCCAGCCACTCGATTGTTCGTAGGTCCAACTCGAATTCAACGCGTAATTTTTGAATACATCTATTAATCTACCGGGTTCAGAATAGTCAGTCAGCCTTGATATCCATTCATTAGTAATCTCGCTATCAGAAGTGACGGTATATTTCAATTCATCTTTGGTCCGGCTATTTAAATATGATTGGAACCCATCGTTTTTGACGGTAAAACTTCTATCTCGCGAAGTGATCGTTTTCTGAACTTCTTTCTGTTGTTGGAGGTCAATCATCAGGCCGTCTGAGGCCCACAATTCATTGTTTTCGAAAGTGAAATGGCTGGGTTTACCTTCTGATGGTATTTGCGAGCGCAATGCATTGACCCTGGTCTCAGCATAGGCTACCTGCGTTTTACTATGCAGGTCTACTCCTCCGATAGATTTGAGAAGCCCTCCATCCTGAGTTGGGATCACGGTTTGAAAAACCGGGTAATATCTGTCAGTAGGTGTGCCATAGTTTCCCGTCTCCTCAAAGGCACTCATGTCAAAGAGGTCGCACTGGTAATCTCTGATCCAACGGAAAAAGGCCAGCATCCTCACCAAGTTATTGAGTTCTTTCAGAGTTGGGAAAATCTCAGATAGTGTTTCATAGTTCCTGTTCACAATGTCAAGGTTTTCAGAGACACCGGGAATAGGATCTGAGAATCCTACGGCCTCATAGGGTCCCCTTCTGCTGTTAATGGCCTCTGCTCTGGCTTGCAGTTTCGGCTCATGAAACAGAAAGGTATTTAGGTCGGGGTGTAGCTGTGCAACTTGAAATTCAGGATAAAACCAATAGCGGGTTGTGTGAATTTTGCCTGGTTCTAATCGCTTGCCTGACCGATTATCAGACCTGATTTCGGCTGCCGTTTTATATTCATCGCCCAGCTGATCCCGTATTAATTCAGCCAGGTAAACCCGGTCATACTCCGACAAGTGTTTACACACAAACTTGAGAAATGCCGATTCCATGGAGTTGATGGGGGCAGCCAAATCAACTTGTTCTGATACATTGCATATAGGGTTATGAAATTGAAGTTGATCTACCAGTTGGAAGAAATCAGGACTAACGAGCAGGTACGAAAGTAGAAATGAAAAAATCAACCGGTCCTCTTTACTCATTTTGAAGAATTCCCCCATAAGTTCTTGATGATCCGACAAAAACACGATCAGTGATATTTTCGCATATATTGCATCTACCCCAGCATCATACTTTGACTTATCGCTTTCATTCAAATCCTCATACTCCATTGAAGTGCCGTTTTTATTAGCCTTTCTCATTTTCTTAAAAAGCTCGTACAGCTTTTCTATCTGTATATAATCCATGGAATTGAAGAGTTGGCTTAACTGTACCTTCGATAATCCTCTAAGAAAACAGCGTACCTCATCCGAAATGAACATGAGGCTTGCATATTGACGGCTCATATCCTTGCTCCAAAACCTCCTGTCTATGGTCTCTTCAATAATCACTTTTTGATAATCTTCTATTGAAAAGGCCGTTTTAACCATTCTTATAGTAGATTCTACATCATATTTTCCATCGTCATTTTCTACCCATACTTTTAATTCCCCTTCCGTTTGAGGTACTCTGAAAAACCCACCATTAGTCCTGATTTCATTATAGAGTGCCTCTTTTTTCCTCTCCGGCATTTTTTTTAGATAATCCCAAGCATCTTTTTCAAGCGTTGCTAAAACAATGAGATGACTGTGAATAAAATAATTTCTAGAGGCTACTGCTGATTCGAACTTCGATAACGCTGAAAAATCTCCTATCTCGGGTTTCACTATATCACAATATGCCCTTTGAAAAGCAGTCTTATTGGGTGAGGCACACATCTCTTCAGTGAGCGGTTTGTAGTTGGTCCAGGGATCAATACCCGAAGAGAGAGCTTTCAGCAATAAATCGGCTGCAAGCAAGACTCTGCCTGGTCGTGTGTCTTGCAGGCCTCCGCCAAAAGTAACGAGGTATTGATCACCCTGGTCCCGAAAATCCATGTCCACAAAAATGGCTTCACCGGCTGCCTCATGAACAAAAACGGCTCGATAGGCCGCAATCAAATCATTGGCTGTAATCTGTATACCCGATTGATTCTTCATGGACCCCAGCAATTGCAACGTACCCAGTTCAGGGTTGAAATGCGCTCCTTCCCAACGGTTGAATGAAGAGAGTTGGTTTGCCAGCCACTGTGGAGTCAATTTGATTTTCTGATTTAGGTAGATATCTGGATTAGGCTGATTAATTTTTGCTACTACGCCAGGGTCAAATGCAAGCGCACGAGTATCAAGAGACACGCCCAGCTTTTTGGGCCATTCGGTAAGTGATAGATTTAAAAATTTGATTTCTTTTTCTTGAGATGAATGATTTTGAAGTTCCTGCAACCATGCCTGCCCATGGTTATTCTTGTCCATGTTGACAACAACCCAATAACGGTCATTACTCAAAAGGAAGGGTCCTTCAACCGGGTCTGGCACAAAGAGCTCATGTGCATATGGAGTCAAGGGCTGCTCCAAAGGGAACCAGTCATTTTCCAAAGCAGCCTTGTTACTCAAAGCAGAGAGAACATGAATATCTACTGGTAATTGACCCAGATTTACCAATAATTTATGATGAGAATTCTGCTCAGGCCTTTTCAGAGAAATGTTTTTAGAACAGCATGAAAAGGCGAGCAGTAATACGAAGTATTGTAAAAATCGCTTTACCATATCATTACATTTTTAAGCCAGTGATCTATTGTGGGTTGGTCTTTTTTAGGGAAACAGATGAAGTGTTCATCATCCAATTGCCAGCGAACGGCATCTTCATGCCAACATTGGCCGTAATAGCTGGTTTCTACCGTCCATTGAACTGAATTGGTTTCACAAATCGGAACTTCTCCATCCGGGGTGAGCCATATGCCTCCGGGGTCTTTCAGGCCCGATAATTCATTAAATCTTGTTAGCTCAGGACTGGCCCTCCATTTACTTATATCCTGTTTTGCTACTTGCGGCCTGCTCCCCTGCGTTGAGAGGTTTTTCCCCTGTTCTAACTGCGTATAAAAATCAGCCGATAGCAGTTCTCGTGCGCCTAACCTGGAAGTCTTTTGGATTACATGTCTTAGTTCAGATTCAAGTGAGGCTAGTTTTGCCTCAAATTCCGGCCAGTCTTCAATAGCATATAAGGTCTCAAGTTTGTCCGATAACTGTTCACTCATCATACCTCCATCAGCTGCGATGTTTAGCGTGTGCAGAAGTGTTCGATAGGGCTTCATTTCTTGCATCCGGGTTAGATTGTTAGCAATAGTGTTTATCTCCTGATGCAGATTGAGCTTATTGAGCCAATAGACAATGCTGGCTGGTTCAAAAGTGCCATACCTTACCCTGAGCAATTTCATATTTTCGATTTGAGCCTGGGTTATACGCTTAAAGAGTGCTTCAGTAAATTCAATGGGAGGTGGGCGCGTTACCGGTAAGCCTTCGGCTACACGATTTACAATCATATCGAGGTGCCCTGAAACAGTTTTCCGAGCATTGGTAAGGAGATTAATCTCTTCTTTGATGTGAAAAGGAGTGTGGATGCCCTGCTTCACGCTAATTTCTTCTCTGGCTCTGATCCCGTTATCTAATATCTCGAGGATCTTTGATGTGGTGATGGGGTCATCACCCAACCATGCTGATATACCTGTCAGGGGTTGATCAGGGTAGATGTTTTTATAAATGGTGGTTAATTCCGCTTCGAGGCTGGCGGCTTTCACCGGGTCAATTGACAAACTCTCATAGTATATCTGAGTTCGTGCTTTGAGGTATTCCGGTGTTCCAAAAACGAATTCTTTTTCAGTACCCTTGGGAATATCAAAGTAGGCAGTGGACCATGTTCCGTTGTCTAGCAGGGCTCCAAGGAGTTTCTTCCTTTGTTTCCAAAGCTTAGCAAGGCCCTTACGGTCTTTACTGGAAATATTTTGGACATCTTCACTGTCAATAAATTTATCTAAAGTCAGGTCTGGGTCAATGTCCTGGAATGATCGCGGAGATATACCCGGAGGCAATTTAAAAATCGGATCTGGTGATGAGTAAGGTGGCCCTCTGTATCCATTAGACCGGGTTATGGCCTCTATTTCTCGTTGTAATATCCACTTCTTTTCCTGTGCTTCCTGAGCTTCAATTTTCTCCAGGTGGTATCCAGTTGTCAAAAAATATTCACGGGTCATATAATGTTCAACCTGAACAGACTTCTTGCCCATCTGCAAAATCTTTAACCGCTCATTCATAGTATCACTGGTTAACAAGTCCCTCATTTTTGGTAGCAATTCCTCTGAAACACCAAGTTGAAGGTCTATCTCTTTGATTTCGTTGTAGAACTGAACGATTCTCAGTTGTTCTGAAACTACCTCGGGAGATCTATCTATTAAATAGAGCGACTCCAGTCTAGCGCTCTCGTTGATTTGTGCTACCAGTTCAAACCTTCTTTGAATGACCCCCCTGTTCTCTTTGTTATTAAATCTTAAAAAGGAACCCCTCGATGCCAGTTCTTTGTCAATCGCAGATAGCGTCTTTTTATATCGCTTAGCAATCAAAGCCGAATTCTCTCCAAATTCGATACTACCAGTCTTGTTGAACATTAATTCATGCCAAAGGCCGTGGAGCGTTCCGTTTGAGAGTACCGAAAACGCATTAGGAATCTTTTGCTGTGCTTTAATATTCAGCTTATTGAGGTGCGATGCTACCCGCGATTCGGAACCCAGCAACTCATTCAGCAGCCTGTTGTTATAGGTTGGTGAATAGTCACTTGAAAAACTATTAAACAGCTTAACTTGTAATTCTGCCTCACCAACCAGCTTCTTGCTAAGAGAATTGAAATAGCCGGCTGCCTTTTGTTCTCCTTCCCAGGCAAGGGCAAATTCCGATTTTTCAAATGCCTCAAAATTCTCCTGATCCTGAGCTTTTAAGGAGAAATTGAAAATGATCAGTAAAGAATAAATGAATGCTAATGCTGACTTCTTTAAATGGAGATGCTTCATGGCTTGACCGGATTTAGGGTTTTCAGCGTTTTCAAAAGCAGCTTGAAACGCAATTGGTACCATGAAGTTCCTGATTATACGAAGTTGAAAGTATAGTCAAAAGCACCTAAATCAACTCCTAAAAAACGATGAGCAGAACGATTGATCATCTTGGAGTAATACATTGTTGCATTAAAGTTTAGCGTCATTTAAACTTAACCATTACGAGAACCTGTATTGACCCAAATGCCACACACATGCGCCAGCAAAGCGTGTCACATAAGTGCGCCATTGCCGTCCCTCCTATATGGCTAATTGGCCAGACGCTTCTTAGAATAAAATACCCCTGCTG
>DIYF01000089.1 GCA_002427745.1 Roseivirga sp. UBA6061
CTTCGGACATCTCCCCTCAAAGGGGAGAATTTAATACAGTGCTGTAAAAGGGATAGGGATTATTATTCCTACTCCCGAATCTTATCCTGTGGCACGGCCTCCAGGCCGGCACCGGCACCCTGCGCTTCTTTCATCATGCGCTTCATGCCTTTGGACTTGCGGATCTTCACAGCAACTACCTTGTATTCAGGGCATTTCGCTTCTGAATCATGCACATCGGAGGTGATCAGATTTACCATAATCTCAGGGAAGTGGAAGGTGGTACTCATCACACCGGGCTTTACCTCATCGGTCACACGGGCTTTGATATCTACTTTGCCCCGGGCAGAGGTAACACATACCATATCGCCATCCTTGATGCCATTATCGGTAGCGTCCTTCTCATTGATCAGCAGTACATCTTCTTTGAGGATTTCACCATTACCGGTTCTGCGGGTCATGGCACCACAGTTGTAATGCTCCAGCTCACGATTGGTGGTAATGATGTAAGGATACTCCTCTCCGTGCTCTTCGATCTCGGCAGACTCTCTCCAGTCAAAGTAGGTAAACTTACCCTTGCCTCTTTTGAATTCCTCTACGTGAATGATCTCAGTACTGGAACCGTCTTCCGGCACAGGCCACTGCTTACCATTCTCGGCCAGCTCTTCCCATTTGATCCCCTTGAAGAAGGGTACAATCTGAGAGATTTCTTCCAGCATGGTATCGGGTGCATAGTCAGGCTGATCATAGCCCATACGCTGCATCACATCCACAATGATCTGTCCGTCAGCTTTAGTGCCAGGCACAGGCTCTACTACCTTATTGACACGCTGCACTCTGCGCTCTCCATTGGTGAAGGTTCCGGACTTCTCCAGGAAGGAGGCTCCCGGCAACACCACATCGGCTAAGAGGGCGGTTTCCGTCATAAAGAGCTCCTGTACGATAAAGAGGTCCAGGTTGGTCAGGGCCTTCTTCACCTTACTGGTATTCGGGTCGGTTTGTACTACATCTTCACCAATGATCCACATGGCTTTGAGGTCACCGGCAATGGCTGCATCAAACATCTCGGGAATCTTATACCCGATGTGCAATGGCAGCTTATCTATGTTATAGAAATCGATATATCTTCTGTTGATGTCAGGGTTGGTTACATCCAGATAGCCAGCCCCCTGGTGAGGTTGCGCCCCCATATCAGCAGCTCCTTGTACATTGTTCTGTCCACGAAGCGGATTCACGCCTACCCCTCTTCTACCGATGTTTCCGGTAATCATAGCCAGGTCGGCAATCTGCTGTACGGTAAAGGTACCCTGTGAATGCTCAGTGACACCCAGACCGTGGAATGACATGGCATTCCCGGCTGAAGCATAGGTAATAGCAGCGGCTCTTACCTCTTCTCTGTCTACCCCCGTAATGGCCTCCATAGCCGTTACATCCAGTTCTTTGATACTGGCCAGGAAGTCATCATAGCCCTCTGTTCTGTCAGCGATAAACTTATCATCTGCGAGCCCTTCTTCCACAATGTAATAGAGCATCATATTAAGCAGGGCCACGTTGGTACCCGGTCTCAGCTGTAGGTGATGATCTGCGTATCTGGCCAGCTCTATCTCTCTGGGGTCAATCACGATCAGCTTGGTACCCTTCATGGCTGCCTGCTTGATCTTAGCCCCTGTTACCGGGTGAGCGGCCGTAGGGTTCGCACCAATCACCATCATACAGTCCGTGTATTGGATGTCGATAACAGAGTTGGTAGCGGCACCGGTACCGAAAGAACGCTGCATGCCTAAAGCGGTTGGCGAATGGCAAACCCTGGCACAACAGTCAATATTATTGGTTCCCACCACGGCACGAATGAACTTCTGCATGAGGTAATTCTCCTCATTGGTACAGCGAGCCGAAGAAATACCGGCAATAGAATCCGGACCATGCTCTTCTCTGAGGTGGGTGATTTTGTTTACGATATAGTCGTAGGCCTCATCCCAGCTTACATTTTCCAACTGACCGTTCTTTCGGATCATAGGAGAACGCAGGCGCTCCGGGTGATCATAGAATTTAAAGGCATAGCGCCCTTTCAGGCAGGTATGTCCCTGATTCACCTCTGCGTCATAGGGAGCCGTGATGCTGATAATTTCATCATCTTTCGTAGCCACATCGAGGTTACAACCCACACCACAATAGGTACAAACCGTACGCGTGCTTTCCGTGGCATCATTGGTTTTAGAGTCAAATACATCGGTAATGGCTCCTGTGGGACAGGCCTGACTACAGGCACCACAAGAGACGCAGTCAGACTCCATAAAGCCTTCGTTCATACCCATTACGATCTTGCTATCGAAGCCGCGACCTTCCATGGTTAGCACCATTTCGCCCTGCACTTCATCGCAGGCTCTGACACAGCGATAACAGTTGATACAGGAAGACAGATTGGCCCGCATATACGGATGACCCGTATCCTCCACACGATCGAGATGGTTGCGCCCCGGCTCATAGCGGACCTCATCCATGGTGAGCCCTACATCCAGTGCCACCTTCTTAAGCTCGTTCTGGTTGGGATTATCCGTTTCGAATTTCTCTTTGGGGTAATCCGTCAGTACCAGCTCAACAATATTCTTGCGAAGCCGCTCAATCTTGTTGGTATGGGTATAGATATAAGAATTGGCCATAACTGGTGTATGGCAGGACGCCTGTACCCGGGTAGGTCCGTCTTTTTGCAGGGCTACCTCTACGCTGCATACCCTGCACGAACCAAAGGGGTCGAGATTGGGGGCATCGCAAAGGGTAGGCACGGGGTCTGGCCCCAAAGTTCTTCTTAGCAGCGTGAGTATGGTTTCTCCACTTTCGAAGTTTACCTGCTCATCATTGATATACACGGTGTTGTTTGACTCGCTCATGATATACGCTTTTAGCTAAAATATGCTTTTAATTCTTCGTCAAAATACTGGAGGGCATTCTTGATGCCCAGTGGTAAACCTCCACCCAGGGCACACAGTGAACCTATCTCCAGTGTTTCCAGTAAATCGTCCATCAGTTGACGGTCCATTTTGGGTCCGCCATTTCTGGACTTTTCTATCATCTCTTTGCCCCGTACTGATCCGATACTACAGGGAAAGCACTTGCCACAGGATTCATCGGCCGTGAATTCAAAGAGATGCTCCAGGTATTCTATCATGGGGAACTTTTCAGGCACCGAAACGATACCGGCATGCCCCAGCAAAAAGCCGCCATTGGCAAAGCTTTCAAAATCTATATTCAGGCTTTCAATCTTATGAGTGGGAACAATACCTCCCAAAGGTCCGCCCACATGTACGGCTTTCACAGGTTCCTTAAAGCCTCCTCCAATATCGTATACGAGCTCTTTAAAAGAAGAGCCCATTTCCACCTCATACATTCCCGGATTCACAAAGAAAGAATCCAGACAAACCAGCTTGGTTCCGGTAGACCGTTCCGTACCCAACTTAGCATAAGCAGCTCCCCCGTTTTTGATAATCCAGGGTACGGCTGCCAGGGTTTCTACATTGTTAACGATAGTGGGTTTATTGAAAAGTCCTTTTTGGGTAGGGAACGGAGGCCTTACTCGTACCTCTGGACGCTGGCCTTCCAATGAAGACAACAAGGCGGTTTCTTCTCCACAGATATAGGCACCGGCTCCTTCAATCACTTTAAAAGTGAAATTGAAATCTGTACCGGCAATTCCTTCGCCATGCATTCCGATGGCTTCCAGCTGTGCTACCGCTTCTGACATGGCTCTCACCGACTCAGGGTATTCACCCCGGATGTATACAGCACCTCTGTCTGCACCAGTAATATACCCGGCCGTCATCATACCAAAGAGTACCAGCATCGGCTGCTCTTCCAGCAGGTAGCGGTCTGAATAAGCTCCCGGATCTCCCTCATCAGCATTACAAACGATGAATTTCTGATCTCCCGGCTCATTGCGACAGGCTTCAAACTTAAAGCCCATAGGGAAACCTGCTCCTCCACGTCCTCTGATGTTCGATCCTTTGATCTGATCAAGTGCCCAGTCGGCTCCCTGATCCAGTATGGTCTGAAACTGTGCTTTGAAAGCTTCAGCCGTCATGGCCTGCCCCGTCAGCACACGCTCACAGGTTGCGTCTACCTTGTAGTTATCAGACAGATCCTGCTCTGTTTCTTTGACAATCTCTTCCAGTTGGTTTATGGCCTCTCCGGAATAGTTGACTCCGTTGTAATTGAATGCACTGTTTTCGTGGCAACGCCCCAGGCAGCACATATGACCTACTTCGGCATCTTTGAAGTGTCTGGCCAGTTTACCTTTGACCTTATCCTGGGTACCTGCTACCAGGCAGGCACTGCCGTTACAAACATGGACCTTAACGCCTTCGTGTTCCTTTTTCAAAAAATCATAAAAGGAGGCGGTACCGTAGGTGATGGCATTCCCCATCAGGTACTTTTCGGCCAGTTGCTTCAATTCTTCATTATCAGGTGCTCCGGCTACCTTTGATTTCTCAACCAGCTGCTCAAACAGGTTATCTTCCAAACCTTTTCTCCCCGATAATGCACTCAGGTTATCTGACATAGTTTACTTTGGTTATCGTCATTTCCGATGCGATATATCTCGCACCAGGGTTGTGTTTATTTATTTTCAAAATCAGTTTGACGTACCTTCTGATCTTCTATGATTATTCAGGTCAGGCAGTTCAGAAACCCGTCTGACCTTCGGTGCTGACGAGACTCAATCACTCCTACCTTGCTTTTACCATTTCTGTCACCCTGAACTTGTTTCAGGGTCTTGATTCATTACTGAGCTTAGCAGAGATGCTGAAACAAGTTCAGCATAATCAATCCTTAGTGTGAAGGCAGTTCCGGATTGCGCCTGACCTTCGGTACTGACGGAAAATCCCGAATGCTGCCTGACCTCGATTCAGTGACTGTCTTTAGGGTTGGGATACATATCGCTTTGATCCTCTTCCCTGTTGGTCAGACACTGAAAGTCCTTCTCTACTAAAATACTCAATTTATCGCCATTTGGCAGATCAAGTTCGGCCTTAACACCTACCTGATCGGTATTTACCCATGTTTCCGCTTCCTCTTCGCAGAGTACCACCGTCAGGGTATCCTGGGCATAGCTCACGAGGGTATCAGTGCCTTCGCGAAGCCTGTACACCAGTGCGTGACCATTGGGAAAGTGGAGTATTTGTGCCCACTTCCCGGTCTTTCCAAAACTCTCTACTTCGGTTTTGGACAGCCGCATCCTGATGCTGTTGCCATTAATTCTCATTTTCATAATAATTCCTCCCTTCCTGAATATACATTGAAGCGGTCTGCTTTCAAAAAGCCGATCAGGGTCATCCCAAACTCCTGTGCCAGGTCAATGGCCAGGCTGGAAGGGGCCCCTACGGCTGCTATGGTAGCAATACCGGCCCTCAATGCTTTTTGAACCAACTCAAAGCTGATGCGTCCACTCAGCACCAGAATCAGCTGTTCAAAGTTGTTCTTTCCTTCTAATAATCTCATGCCTATCAGCTTATCCAGGGCATTGTGCCGCCCCACATCTTCCTGATAGCTTAAGAGTTCCCCTGACAGGGTAAACAATGCCGAAGCATGGAGCCCCCCGGTATGTTTAAATACCTGCTGGGCCTGCCTGAGCTTATCCGGCAGGGTAAACAGTACCTCTTTGTCCAACGCTACCCCGGACAACTGCAGCGGGGCGCAATTCACCCTGATAGAATCAATCGAAGCTTTACCACAAACGCCACAGCTTGAGGTGGTATAGAAGTTTCTCTTAAACTGCTCATCACTGATTTCCACCTCGGGTTTCAGTTCCACCCGCATCAGGTTTTCAGTCCCTTCGCTACGCCCCAGATCCTCACAATATTTAACACTCAGCACCTGATCCATAGAATTGATTACTGCTTCGGTATACAAGAAGCCCAGGCATAAGGCTTCATCATTTCCCGGAGTGCGCATGGTCACTGAAAGGCTGAATTGCCTTCGGTCGTCCTCAGGCCCATGGCCTACCCGAATCTCCAGGGGTTCTTCCGTCACCACGAGATCAGGAAGGCGCTCGGCCTGGCCGGCTCCCACTCTGAGTATCTCTATGGGTTGGATTGGGGTGGTCATTTGTATCTGTATTAGTGGCAAGAGGTAAGAGGCAGGAAGTATGAGTTAAGCACATGCCTCATACTTCCTACATCTTACCTCCTACTTCCTTTTATCTTCTTCAATTTTTCGCATTCAAATTCGTCTTCAACAACCTCCGTTGTGCTAGGACAAACCAGAGATATTTCCATCGGCATCTATATCAATACCTTCTGCAGCGGGGACCATGGGCAAACCAGGCATTCTCAGCATGGCTCCTGTGATAGGAATGACAAAGCCTGCACCAGCCGCGATTTCAATCTCACGCACGTTTAATTCAAATCCTTCTGGTCTTCCCTTAAGCTTGGGGTTATCGGAGATTGAGTTCTGGGTCTTTGCCATACAGATAGGCAGGTTCTGAAGGCCCAGTCGCTCAATACGTTTCAGGTTCAGCAGTGCTTTGTTCTGGTAAGTTACTGAAGCTGCTCCATAAATCTTGGTAGCCACCGCTTCTATCTTTTCTTTGACTGACATTTCCAGATCGTAAGCCGGGGTGAATTTATCAGTGCAACTGTCCACTGCTTCCACTACCTGCTGTGCCAGATCTTTGGCTCCTTCTCCCCCATGTTCCCAGCCTTCACACAAAGCCACGCGTACCTTATCCATGGCTTCGCAGCGATCTTTGATATAAGCCAGCTCTTCATCGGAGTCGGTAATAAACTTGTTGATAGAAACCACTACAGGCAATCCGAACCCTCTCATGTTTTCTATATGCTTTTCCAGGTTACAGAAGCCATTGGCCAGTGCATCTACATTGGGGGTCTTCAGCTCTTTCAGGTCCTGGCCTCCATGGTATTTCAATGCACGCACAGTGGCTACAATGACAACCGCTTTGGGTGACAGGCCGGCATAGCGGCACTTGATATCCAGGAACTTCTCTGCTCCCAAGTCAGCACCAAAGCCTGCTTCGGTCACAACATACTCGCTGTGTGAGAGTCCCATTTTGGTAGCTATAATGGAGTTGGTGCCCTGGGCTATATTGGCGAAAGGCCCTCCGTGAATAATAGCAGGATTGCCTTCGAGCGTCTGAACCAGATTTGGTTTGATGGCATCCTTCATCAAAGACGCCATAGCGCCATTGGCCTTAATATCTTTGGCATAAATGGCCTTTTTATCATAGGTATCTCCTACATAGATATTGCCCATTTTTTCCTTCAGATCGGCCAGATCTTTCGCCATACAGAGAATGGCCATGATCTCAGAGGCAGCCGTAATATTGAAACCCGCTTCACGCATCATGCCTCCGGCAGCACCACCCAGCCCACTTACGATACTTCGCAGGGCGCGATCGTTCATATCCATCACCCGCTTCCATGAAACGGTTCTGGGGTCTATCCCAAGGCTGTATTTCTTATTCTGAATGTTATTATCTATCAGGGCCGAAAGCAGGTTGTTCGCCTTTTCTATAGCTCCGAAATCTCCTGTAAAATGGAGGTTGATATCTTCCATGGGTACCACCTGCGAGTAACCTCCTCCGGCTGCACCACCCTTCATACCGAAAACCGGACCCAATGAAGGCTCTCTCAAAACCACGGTTGCATTCTTCCCGATCTTATTGAGCCCTTCCGTTAAACCGATGGAGGTAGTGGTCTTTCCTTCCCCTGATGGCGTGGGCGTGATGGCTGTGACCAAAATCAGATTATTCTTCTCCACTGCCTTATCATCTATCAGGTTGATAGGGAGCTTGGCTTTGTGTTTACCATAATGATCCAGGTCTTCTTCAGAGATCCCTAATCTTTCAGCTATCTTGTTGATATGGAGGAGTTTGGCTTCCTGGGCGATTTCCAGGTCAGATTTAACACTCATTACTTGGGTTTAAGGGTTATGCAATCGATTTCCAAAACAGCAACTTACGATTTTCAATCAATTAATATCAAGTTATTTTTATAAACTGTCAGAAAGCAAATAGAACAACTCGAAAGAATAGAGTTATTTAAGGTTTTGACCGGTCTGACCCTCCATTAACGCAACTGTTTTAAGGTTCAAACCATCTGTCTTTCAGGCACAAACACTTTTTATGAAGATCATCAACATACTCGGCTGGACATTTTTCATTTTCCTGGCCATAGTCATAGGGCTCTATCCTTTGGGCTACGTTATCAGTGATACCCTGGCGCAATATGGTTTGCTCTCGCAAAAACCCGATGCCATCACCGGTAGTCAGATTTGGAACATACAGTTCTACCTGCATATCATGTTGGGAGGTCTGGCCCTTCTGGCCGGCTGGTCTCAGTTTTTGAAAAAATCCCGCAGTAAGTACCTTTCCACTCACAGGCTGCTGGGTAAGGTGTATATGATAGCCGTTGTTATCAGCGGTATATCAGGGCTCTACATTGCCATCTATGCTGAAGGCGGCATTGTGGCCAAAACAGGCTTTGCGGGACTGGCCATTTCCTGGCTCTTTACTACCATTAAGGCCTATCTGGATGTCAGGAAAGGAAACATTACAGGCCATCAGCAATGGATGGTACGCAGCTATGCACTCACCTTTGCGGCTGTAACGCTGCGCATCTGGTTACCCATGTTTCAGTATGGTTTTGGCATGGACTTTCTTTCTGCTTATGTCATCATCGCCTGGTTGTGCTGGGTGCCCAACCTGCTTTGGGCAGAATGGAAGGTACGCAGGTACGGGTTGGCCTGATAGCCTTTGCTCCTCAGGATGCGTCCACAGGGAAGTCCATAAAGGAGGCAGTCCGTTATGAAACGGGTGCAGTACTCAGGGGCCGGCTATGCAGGGACCCCGAGGGCGAGGGTTTTGTGCTCAGAGTCTCCTGCGGATGACTCTGAGCGAACCATGATTTTAACTTCTTCGATTTTCAATAACTCCTGTCCCAATGAATGGTTGTAGCTTTGCCGCATGTCTATCAAAGATCAGTCGGCTATTCTGAAGAAGCTCGGTATTGCCTCACTTAACCCTATGCAGACCGAAGCCCTGAGTACCATGGCTTCACATGCCGAAGTCATACTGCTCTCTCCTACCGGCACCGGTAAAACGGTCGCCTTTCTGCTTCCCTTGCTTGAAAAACTTGACAGAAGCCTGGCTGAAGTTCAATTGCTCATTGTAGTACCCAGTCGGGAGCTGGCCATTCAGATAGAGCAGGTGGTCAGAGAAATGGGGGCCGGCTATAAGACCAATGCTGTTTACGGAGGCCGGTCTGGCAGTAAAGACCGACTGGAGATCAAACACCGTCCGGCTATCCTCATTGGTACTCCGGGCAGGTTGGCCGATCACCTGAGAAGGGAAAATTTCTCAACTGATTTTATCCATACCCTGGTACTGGATGAGTTTGACAAATCGCTGGAAATAGGTTTTGAAACAGAGATGGAAGAGATCCTGTCAGCCCTGCCGAATCTTCAGAACAAAGTGCTCACCTCAGCCACCCAGGGAGTAGAGATTCCTGCCTTCGTCAACCTGAGCAGCCCTGAAACCATCGACTATCTGGATGGGAAAAATGATCAGCTCCAAATTCGTCAGGTCATTTCAGCTTCGAAAGACAAGCTGGACACTCTGCTTAAGACGGTCTGCCATTTGGGTGATGTACCCGGTATTATCTTCTGCAATTTCAAGGACAGCATAGAGCGGGTAAGCCATTTTCTCAAACAAAATGGTATTGATCATGGCTGTTTTTATGGTGGCATGGAGCAGCAGGACCGGGAGCGGGTGCTGATCAAATTCAGAAACGGTACCCATCGCTTACTCCTGGCCACCGATCTGGCAGCCAGAGGTATTGATGTTCCCGAAATCAGGTTTATCATTCACTACCATCTGCCGGCTAGGGAACATGAATTTATCCACCGAAATGGACGAACCGCCAGAATGAATAAAGAGGGTGTGGCGTACATCCTCCATTGGGAGGGCGAAACACTTCCCGACTTTGTGGGACAACCCGAGACTGAGGAACTGATTACCACTTCCACTCCTGAGCAACCTGAATGGCGAACGCTGTTCATTTCGGGAGGAAGAAAGGACAAAATATCTAAGGGTGATATTGCCGGACTGTTCTTCCGGCAGGGAGACTTAAAGCAGGAGGAACTGGGCAGGATAGAACTTAAAAGAGACTGTGCTTTTGTCGCGGTAAAGGCCACCCGGGCCAATCACCTGATCAGCACCTTGAATAACAGCAAGCTTAAGAAACGAAAGGTCCGTATCAGCGCAGTATAAACGGCTATCGACATAAATAAGGAACCGGTTCGTATAAAGCCTCAGGGTACGGCTGTGTCTTCGGAGCAAAATTTCATTTCTTGGCTTTAAATGCCTCCTTCCTGTCTAACAACCGTCAGCAAGGCATTTTGACCGATCTGCAAAAGTCTGTTTCAAACAGACCGGTCTCCCGTTTTAAAAGGCAAACAGATCATCGTTAAACTGATTTTTCATGATGCGATATTTTTTAAAGCTCTGTATTCTGGTGTTGTTTCTGATACCCTCTCTTAACAAGGCTAAGACACAAACTTTCCCTTATGAACAGTTAATCGGTACAAGCTGGAACCTGGCAGATTTTGACAAGCGCTATCACAGGGCTGAGATCAAGGGAACGGCACTGCTGTTTGAAAAGTTTATGCTGGGCAAAATTGTAAACCCTGATGGACAGGAGTCGGAGCCACTGTATCTCAATTTCGATACGGTCGGCAAAAAAGTCTTTTCCCGCAGACTCAGTAAACCCAGAGAAACGCATGAGGTAAAGCAATACACGGTAGATCACATCGTGATTTTTGAAACGGCCGAATCTGAGGAGAGAACTTTCGTCAGGCTGCTTCCTGAAGCATTTCTGGAGAAGAAGTCGTATCCCACTTTCTACGAGCAAATGTTGAAAGGCAGCCGTTTCTTCCTCAAAGAGAGCGTTATGGTTTTTGTGAAAGGAGGCGCTGTTACTGCTGCCTATAGCAATAAAGACAGAGAAGACAAGTACCTGCCAGTTTACCTTCATTACCTTAAAACTCCGGATGGTCTTTATAAAAAGATCAACCTGACGAAGAAATCCGTGCTCTCTGTTTTGGATGAAGACACACGAAAGAAGGCCGCGACCCTGGCAAAGAAAAACCGCACCAAATGGACCAATGAGGAAAAGATAACGGAGTTGCTGGCAGCACTGAATTTAGATTAACAGCCCTTCAGTATCTCCTCTGCCTGCTTCAGGGATTCCGGAGTATTGAGGTTGTCAAAAAGCCATTCAGTATAAAAATCAAGTTGCTCGTCAATCGGCACTTCAAACCTTTTCAACTGAGTAACCACATATCTCATTTTGAGCTCTCGCTTATCAATCAAATCTTCCAGAGCCGGCAAACAGCTTTTATGATACCAGCCTGCCAGGGGTTCCACCTTACCCCTATGAAGAGGTAATATGGCCTGCTCAGCATCGACCCGGGCAATAAGATGAGATAGCAGCTCACTGGAAACAAAGGGAGTATCACAGCTGAGCACCACATTCCAATCCGTCTGACTATGAGTAAGCCCTGTCAGTATTCCCCCCAGCGGACCACAGTCGGGCTTCAGGTCTCCCAATACCGGGTATCCAAACTGCTTATATCCTGGAGTATTGGCCACGATAAGGATTTCTGAGACAAGCGGTTTTACAGCTTCAATGGCATAGCTTACCAGGGGTTTGTTGTTCAACAAAGTCAGACCCTTGTCCTCTCCCATGCGCTCACTCTTCCCGCCTGCTAATATGATACCCGTGCCTGCCATTTCGTGAAAACTACAAAGGCCGTAGCTGCCAGACAAATAGTTGACCACCGGGAAAAAGCCAAAAGGCTATTGTATCTTCACTTTATGAAGACCTGTCAACTCCTGTTAAGCATTTCGTTGCTGCTGCTTTTTGCCTGCGAAACCCAAAAACCGAAAGAGATTCCCCCACCACCCGCAGCTATCGAACAACCGATTTTCGTTGATAACGAAGGGGTAAAAACCTGGAATATCTTCGGACTGCAGATAGTGGGTAAAATCTTCAGCGAAGATACTAACGGGGCCTATTCCGTAATTGTCAGCACCACCCCACCGGGTGGCGGGGCACCTCCTCATGTGCATGAAATTGAAGACGAGCTGTTTTACGTACTGGAAGGAGAATTCAGCTTTACCTGTGGGGAGGAGACTTTCCTGGCTAAAAAGGGAGCGGTGGTCGTATTGCCAAAGGGTAAACCTCATGCATTTAAAAACACAGGAGGCACTACAGGACGCATGATGAATACCATCACTCCGGGTGGTTTTGAGCAGTTTTTTGAGGAGGTTGATCAGCTGCCCAAAGACGGACCTCCAGACCCGGTAACACTCTCTAACCTCGCTATGAAATACAAACTCAGGTTTATTCAGGCTGATTAAACTTCGTAGGGGCTGGTCATTGATTTATGGTGGTGCAGGCGGTCTGATCGAAACTCCCGGGGAAAGGCCTTCTGATCTCTGATGTATTGCATAACCATTTGTCCAACAGCCGGTCCCATTTTAAAGCCATGCCCGGAAGATCCGCATAAGATCGTTGCATTCGCAAAGTCTCCCGCCTGTTCCATGATGTAGCGCCCATCCAATGAGCTTTCATATACGCAGGTATGGTGTTTCAACAGTTTCGCACCCTGTAGGGCAGGAAAACGGTTGACCACTATGGCGCTCATTTCTTCAAAAATAGGTTCGGTTACACCACGGTCGTCATGATCCGGGTCCAGCAGCCAGTCTCGCTGATCATAGGCCAGTTTGAAGCCTTGATTAAAATGATCAGGGATACCATAATACATGCGGTCTCCCTCGCGAAACTCTAGCCAGATTGGCAGATCCTCACCGCCATGGCGCTCAGGCTCTTCATAAAAGTATACCTCCTGCCGCGTCACCTTTATCACAGGGTCAAGCTCAGGAAACAGTTCTTTCATCCAGGGGCCACAGGCAAATATGAACTGATCGGCTTTCAGTCTTTTCCCTCCCTCAGTCAGCACGGCCTCTACCCTGCCATGCCCCTCTAATGAAATGACTTTATCCTCCAGATAAGTACCACCCAGCTTCTCGAATTCAGTCTTCACCACTTTGCAGGCCCGGCTGGCCTCCAGATAGCCCACTTTGGGTTCATAAAAGGCACTGGTGATATCCTCCAGGTTGATCTGTGGATAACGGGTGGCCACCTCCCGCAAATCTATCTCATCCAGCACATAGCCCTTTTCTCTCATCAAAGGCTGAGATAAAGTGGCATAGGCCGGATCAATGCCCCGGAACATCCACAGTGATGGCTTTTCATGATAGAGGTCCTGCCCCCAGGCTTCGCAATAATGCTCCCAAAGCTGGAAGGACAGGTCTACCATATCGGTATATACCTGACTGCCTCCATAGGCCATGCGTATAATGCGGGTTTTACCTCCCGATCCGGCCTTTTCATGGCCCGGTCCCGCTTTATCAACCAGCGTCACCTCATACCCGGCATGTTGCAGCATATAAGCCGACCAGCCTCCCCAGGCACCGGCTCCGACTACGATAATCTTACCTCTTGACATTGTCACCCAATCTAACCTGAGTTCTGACAATAAAGAATGTCATCCCCGAAATATTTACTCGATTTCAATTCTATGGACGATGACATCAGGCATCTCTGCATAAACAGCCTGAGATTCCGGATATTTTTCTTCCCTGAGTAATTTGAGCGGAAAAATTCCGGAGTGACGGTTTAAGTGAGTTTGTCTACCAGTAGAATGCCGGCTGATATATAACTCAGCCTCTTCTTTCTAGCTGCCAATCCAGTTCCGAAAGTTCGGAGCATTTTCCTTGCTTACTGCCACCTCTTCATTGACTGCCGGTATCAGATCGAGGAGAATCTTACCGTTATCTGACCTGAACTTGCCAATCGACTCAATATTGACCAGGTATTTGCGATTGGCCCTGAAGAACTGTCGATTATCGAGCTCTTCCTGCAGGTCGCTGATCGTTTTGTCTATGATATACTTATTGCCCTCCCTGTCCTTCAGAAAGACAATTCTGTATTCTGTAAAGCAGTAGGCAATATCCCTGACGTTTACCGATACAAAATCTACCCCTTTCTTCACCACATAGCGCTGCTTTCGGTTCTCTTTTTCAACTCCTCTGTTAAACAGTTCATTGAATTTGTATTGAACAAAGTGCGTCTCCAGTTTTCGCACCTTATCCAGGGCTTTGCGGAGTCTGTCTTCCTGAATCGGTTTTAGGAGGTAGTCAATCGAATTGTACTCAAAAGACTCGAGGATGTAGTCATCGTAGGCGGTGGTGAAAACAATGGGGAACTGAATATCGAATTGCTTGAATATCTCGAAGCTACTGTCATCAGAAAGCTGAATATCCACGAATGCCAGGTCGGGACCGGGATTTGTCCTTAGCCAGGCCAGACTGTCTTTCACACTTTCCAGTGTGGCCAGTATCCTGATGCCCGGATCAATAGCCCTCAACATGGTGGTCAGTTTATCCACTGCCGTAGCTTCATCTTCTATGATCAGTATATTCATCTAGTTGCTAAGTCTTAAAAGTGGCAGAATCAACTCAAAATGTTGTCCGTCATTATTGATGGTCACCTCTCTGTTCACCGTGATTTTAAAGCGTTCTCTCAGGTTGTTCAGGCCGATTTTAGTGGAATGATAAAGTGACTTCTTTTGAACAATTCTATTTCGGACCGACAGTGCCTCCTCTCCCAAAGCTACACTCACCATGAGTGGTGAGGCCTTGGAAAGTTCGTTGTGCTTTACCACATTTTCCAGTGCGATAAAAATGGAAATAGGCGGGATCAAATACAGGCTCTTGTCTTCTTCCTCTACATCAAACACAACCTGCAAAGCCTCGGCAAACCTCAGCTTCAGCAAATCGATATACTTCTGCAGAAAGGCCAGCTCATCTTCGAGAATTACCAGCTCCTGATCTTTATTACTGAGAATGTAGCGATATACCTCTGCCAGGCTCTCTGTAAACTGCTTGGCCTGTGCCTGATTCTGATCTATCAGGTAAGAAAGGCTGTTCAGAGAGTTGAACATAAAGTGAGGATCAATCTGGTTTTTAAGTGCTTCGAGCTCAGCTTCCGCCCTGGCCCTTTCCAACTGTTCTCCCCTCACCAGATCTTCCTGGCGTTGCTTAATCAGAAAAACCGTTTCGTACACATGGGTGATAAATACCACCGCAATCACACAGACAATCACGGTAGTCTGGATGGCGGACCAGTCCACCGTATTACCCGTGCCATAAAACCACAGCAACAGCATACCAATGACCAGTGGGGCCGTATAGAAAACATTCATGGCCAGCAGCACCACCGTCTTTTGTAATGGATGAATGAACCAGTCAAAGCGCTTCTGAAGCCTGAACAGGAAGAAGCGATTGCCTTCCCAAACAATGAGGGTCATCACAATAAAGAAAGCGTAGGTGCCCAGCAAGTAGGTAATGGACCTGTCACTGTTGCTGATTAGACCGGTAGCATTAGGGATAACGATACCAAAGAACTGTACACCGATGATCCGAATCAACTTATCGTTGACCTTCATCTTTTCCGGTTTTTCCGGATCAGCCACGGTCTGGGTTGTTTCAGTCATAAATCTTTCTGCCTGGCGCAACGGCCCTTGCCTGCAATAAAATTAGGGATATATTCTTTTCGGGCATGCCAAACCGGACTCTGTCCTGCAGCTACCCACAAAACGGAAAAACTGCTGAGCCCCCGACCCGACTTATTTCCGGTTCGCGCAATGATCTT
>DIYF01000001.1:0-257 GCA_002427745.1 Roseivirga sp. UBA6061
TTGTGAAAATCTCTATATCGCTCCCGGCAATGCCGGTACGAGTCAGGTAGGTGAAAATGTTGATATCAAGGTAAATGACTTTGACGCAATTGGTGCTTTTGTAAGAGAGAATCAGATATCATTGGTCGTTGTCGGGCCGGAAGATCCCCTGGTAAAGGGCATACGCGATTACTTTGAGGCAGACGCATCCCTGAAAGATGTACTTATGGTGGGTCCCGGGGCTGCCGGTGCACAGCTTGAGGGAAGCAAAGACTTCT
>DIYF01000001.1:325-28942 GCA_002427745.1 Roseivirga sp. UBA6061
GCTTGAGGGAAGCAAAGACTTCTCCAAGCAGTTTATGAACAAGCACAATATCCCCACTGCCCGTTCGAGAACCTTTACCGCTGACAACCTGGAAGAGGGACTGAACTATGTTTCGAGCCACCCAACTCCTGTAGTGCTTAAAGCAGATGGTCTGGCTGCCGGTAAAGGGGTGATCATTTCGGAAACGAATGAACATGCCCGTGAGACACTGAAGGAAATGCTGGTAGACGCCAAATTTGGTGATGCCTCCAGCCGTGTAGTCGTTGAGCAGTTTCTGGAGGGTATAGAGCTGTCAGTCTTTGTCTTGACGGACGGAGAAAACTATAAGATTTTGCCCGAGGCCAAGGACTACAAACGCATTGGCGAACAGGACACCGGCCTGAATACAGGAGGTATGGGAGCTGTTTCTCCCGTTCCTTTTGCAGATGCTGACTTCCTGGGTAAAGTAGAAGATCGCGTTATCAAACCTACCATCAATGGCCTGAAAGCTGAGGGCATTGATTACAAAGGTTTCATCTTCATAGGTCTCATGAATATGGGAGGAGACCCTTATGTCATCGAGTACAATGTGCGAATGGGAGACCCCGAAACCCAGGTGGTGATGCCACGCATCCAGTCAGATGTGCTGGAACTATTCATTGCCACTGGTAACGGCACCCTCGATCAGGTGGATTATGAGCTGGATGAGCAGGCGGCTACAACTGTCGTGATGGTGGCCGGAGGTTACCCGGGCAGCTACGCTAAAGGCGCCACTATTTCAGGGATCGACAGTGTAGATGAGGCGATGGTTTTTCATGCCGGAACCAAAAACAGTGAAGAAGGAACGGTGGTAACCAATGGCGGTCGTATCCTGGCGATCACCGGAAAGGGTGATTCTGTAGCAAAAGCCCTCGAAAATTCTTATAATGGCATTGGCAAAATCTCCTGGCAAGACGAATATCACAGAAAAGATATCGGTCAGGATATTCTGAGGTTGCTTGATTGATTGGTTTAACGACCCTTTGAGGTCTTAAATAATAATAGATGAGTTGTAGCTGTGGTGTGGATTCGGCAGGGGCTGTCAAGGGCTGTAACAATAATGGCGGATGTTCCACAGGCGGATGTAACAAAATGAATGTCTTCGACTGGCTCTCCAATATGGACATGCCGGTAGTGGACAAGTTCGAAATTGTTGAAGTCCGCTTTAAGGGAGGCAGAAAAGAGTTTTTCCGCAATGAACATAAGTTCGACCTGGTTACAGGTGAGGCGGTCATTGTAGACGTTCCGAGCGGACACCACATGGGCTACGTATCCATGCAGGGCGAGCTGGTTCGGCTGCAGATGCAGAAAAAGAAGGTAGCCAATGATGAGAAAATCAGGAAGATCTACCGCAAAGCCACCATCAAAGACCTTGAGAAGTACGACAATGTGAGAAAGCGCGAAATGCCTACGCTCTACCGTACCCGTCAAATCATTCAGGAGCAGAAGCTCGGCATGAAGCTCTCTGATATAGAGTACCAGGCCGATAATACCAAAGCTACCTTCTACTACTCAGCTGACCAGCGGGTAGATTTCCGTGAACTGATCAAGATACTGGCCTCTGAGTTCAGGGTGCGTATCGAAATGAAACAGATCAGCCTGAGACAGGAAGCCGGCCGACTTGGTGGTATAGGCTCCTGCGGCAGAGAGCTGTGCTGTTCTACCTGGCTTAGTGAGTTTAAGAGTGTGGCTACATCAGCTGCCCGCTATCAGAACCTGAGCCTTAACCCCAGCAAACTTTCCGGTCAGTGTGGTCGCCTGAAATGCTGCCTCAATTACGAGCTGGAAACTTATATGGATGCCCTTGAGGACATACCCAGTGTCAACAGACTTAAGACCAAACACGGTGAGGCCCGTCTTCAGAAAACCGACATCTTCCGCAAAATCATGTGGTTTGGTTTTGACGGAGACAACAACTGGCATCCGCTGGATACTGATCGTGTGAAGGAGGTTATGGCCCTGAATGAAAAAGGCGAATTTCCGGAGACACTCACAGAGGATACCATTGAAATCAAAGCCCTGTCGGGTTCGCTGAACAGCGATCTGGAAAAGATGGACAAGAAGTTCCAGAGTAAGCACAAGAAGAAAAAGAACAAAAACCGTAGGAACAAGGGAGCTGTGAACCGCAACGGCAACCAACAAAATACCGGCAACAAAGAGCAGGGTAATCGTCCACAAAATCAGGGCAACCAGCCGCAAGGCAATAAGAAACGCAAAGGCAAAAGGCCTAACCCTCAAAACCAGGCTCAGGGAGCTAATGCCAATACTGCCGAGAAGAACACTCAGCAAGGCAACAAGCCTCAAAACAAGAATAAAAACCGCAACCGGAACAGAAACAAGAACCGAAGCGGCAATAAGCCACAAAATGCCAGTCAGGGTGGTGGTAACAATCGCGGCCCCAAACCTAACCAGTCGAATCGCGAGCAATGAAAAACAGCTACCTGATCCTGCTGCTGGTGCTCTTTACAGGGCTGGCTGCTTGTGATACTGACAGAGTCTACCAACAGGCCTATCAATTTGAAGATGATGGCTGGCGCGTGGATACCATCCCTGAATTTACCTTTGACATTGGGGATACAGAGCCCAAAAACATCCTGCTCAATCTGCGCTATGGCCTCGATTACAAGGAATACAATATGTACCTCACTTATTACCTCGAGGACGGCCAGGGCAATGAGCTGAGCTCGGAACTCATCAGTGTTGATCTGTTTGACAGCAAAACCGGCCGCCCCCTGGGAGAGGGCAGCAGCATTTATCAAAACCAGATACCTGTTCTTGAAAACTATAGCTTTGCCAAACCCGGCAGCTACACTTTCAAAATAGCGCAGTATACCCGAGAAAACCCTGTAATGGAGATTTATTCTGTTGGGGTGAGGGTAGAGAAGTCGGGGGATTAGAGGATTAGGATATCAGGGAATCAGGTAACTCAGGAATCAGGAGATTCGGCCATCAATAATGTCCTGGTGAGTCATTGCGGCTTTCAATTGCTTAATCCATTTTCTATTGAATTCATCATCCGGAAGTGTTGAGATTTGCTTTAAGACAAAATCTCGCAGTTCATTTACACTAAGCTTTGATTGGGTTTCTTCGAAAATTAGCCTGGACTTATAAACCGTGTGCAAAAAGTAGAAGATTCTTCTCCATAAAGAAGTAGGTGGGATTATGCCGACCGCTTTATAAACATCCCCATTACAATCGCAATAGAGCTTGTTTTTATGAAGTCTGTCAAATAGCTCCTGCCCGATATTCATAAACTCACCAAAAATCAGCTTGCTATCAACTCTGACAGAGTTCCAATCAGTATCTGTAATATTCAACAAAGGAAACTTCATTACCCCTCCAGAAATCTGCCCACTTTTTCTTTCACCTTATCCTTATCCAGCCAGAATTCACGGCTATGGAAAAAGCGGTGTTTCCATTGCTTTTGTTGAAGTAAACCCGGCTTGTAAACGAAGGTATCTTTGACAGAGACTCCATTGTAAAACTGATCATCGTCTGTGAGCATCAGTCCCTGATAGTCTCCATTCTGCCGGACTGTGATGTCCGCAAAGGGCAGCTCTCCGGTAAAGCTGGAAGCGTACTCTCCCTCCCAGGCAGTAAGCCTGTTTTTCAGGTACCACTGCTGGCCAAACTCAATGGTCTCATTAGAAGATGGAACGAATTTCTTCTCCGATACCCCTTTGGCATACTCCAGGTATTTACGCAGTAGCTTCGGTCCGTCATTTTTCGTTTTGGACACATCCAGCTGATGAGGCTCCAGAGATGATACCACAATTACTTTCTCCCGCGCCCTGGTGATCGCCACATTCAGTCTGTTTTCACCTCCGGCCAGGTTCAGGCTACCAAATTGCAGCACTACCTTTCCCTTCTTGTCAGGCGCATAGGCCGTGGAAAAGATGATGATGTCCCGCTCATCTCCCTGAACATTTTCAATGTTCTTTACAAACACACTTTCCGGCAATGGCTCTGCACTCTCATCCATGAGCTCAGCGATCAGTTGCTGCTGGTTTACATTGAAGGTCACCACCCCGATACTCTTATCCGGATCTTCCCTTGTCAGTTTCTGAACGATTTCCAATACCCGTCCTGCTTCAGGTTGGTTGCTCTGCTTTTCCCAGATTCCTTCCACTTTTTCAAAGTCAATGCCCGGTACTCCATCATTTACCTTATTGAAATGTGGTAGTAGCTGCAGCTTCCCTTTGTAGAAGTATTGATTTGAAAAGTCAATGAGATCAAGTGACTGACTGCGGTAGTGTCCTCTCAGATCTACCTCCATCAGGTATTTCTTGGTCAGACTCAACAGAGAGTCTATCTCCAAAGCCATCTCATCTTTCTCCTCCTCTTCCCAGCGGACTCTGTAGAGGTCATTGGGCTGAAGTTGTTGATCATCACCCGCCACCACTACCTGCTTGCCCCGGTAAATGGCAGGCAAGCCCTTTTCGGCAAAACACTGGCTCGCCTCATCAAAGATCACCAGATCGAAAAGGCTTTCCATAGGGAAGATCGCAGATACTGATTCCGGGGAAGCCATCCAGCAGGGGATCAGATCAAAAAGTTCATCAGAGAAATGCGTCAACAGCCTTCTTACCGGCCAGATCATTCGCTTTTTGGTCACCTGATGCTGTAAGTCGCGATAGGTCACCATATTGTTGAGGCGGTTGTACTCTACCGGTTCATAGGTCTTTTCCCTGGCCTTCTGAAGCAGAATCTCTGTGCTGGACTCCGCCTTTTCTTCCATAGCCGTTTGCAGTTCATTTGCCAGCTGGTCAAACTGTAGCGTAGAGACCGACCGCAGAATGGGGTATTTACTTTCTATGTGATCAATCCAGGCCAGACGCAGGCTGTTGTCGAAAATTGTCAGGAGCTCACTCTTGTCTTCAATTTCCAGTTCCAACAGCTTCTCAACAGCTCCCAGTTCGGCCTCATTGAAGTTGCCCTTGAGCTGATCCTGCTCGCAGATAGAATCAAAATCTTTTCTCAGAGACTTCTTTAAGGACTTATGAAAATCTTCATCTGCCAGCAATAAATCAATCTGGCGTGGCAGGATATAGCGGTTCCAGTTCTCCCTTTGCTTCGGCAGATCTTTCAGAGCTTCCCGAATCACCTTAATCTTATTTCTGAACTCCTTCGCAGTAGTGTTTTTGAGGGGGAAGTACTCTTTGAAATTAGCAAAACGGGCAAAGAGCAGCTTGGAATGCAGTGCCTGCTCTACCTTGGCAAACCAGCGATCAATCACCTCCTCATCTCTGCTTTTCGGAAGCTCATGCACCCAGGCAGCCTCTTTGAGTTTAGTCATTTGGTGCTGCAGGTTCATGCGGTTATCGATGCGGCTCGTCAGGGTTCTCAAACCCTCCTTATCATCGCGCAATCCATTTGCCACCAGCACCCTCGCCAGTCTCATCTTCTCTTTGGAGAAACGCCATTTGATCGACTGCACAAAAGTCTTCTTCGCGTCAGACCTCTTTTTCAGTATGGCCTGGATTTCGCCCATTTCTTCCGGGGCGATGCTCTGCTCCACCCCCACTTCATCAAAGCACTTCTTTATCAGTGAATGGGTATTTTGCAGCCAGAGCACATCCGAGTCCTGATTGACACTGTCTACCATAGGCCTGAAGTAGCCGAAAACCTCCTCAGAGCTGAGCAGTTTGGACAAATCACGCAAGCGATCCAGGTTCTCCGCCAGAGTACGGCAGGCATCATAATCTACCTGCTCTCCTATGATTTCCGTCAAATGCTTAGTCAGATTCTTCGCTACTTTGGGAATCTCATCCAGGTAGGTCTGTATCTGCGTCAGGTCCCTGATCTTCAGCAGAGAGAAGTCTACCCTTTCAGACCAGGGGTGAGCGGGATGATCAAAACGACCGGCATAAGTCAGGTAACGCTCCAGGTTTTTAACGAAATCATCCACGATATGAAAATCCAGTGCGCTGTATTCCTGCGTAAGTGATACGGCCGCCTCCTCAGGGTCAGAGGTCAAATAGAGTTCTTTCACAGAGAGCCCGCATTCCGACTCATCGAAGAGGGCTGTCTTATACTCATCCAGCGTTTCGGCAATATCATCTATGCTACGGCTGGCCTGCCTGAAACTACGATCGAGCTGAATGGCATCCAGGTTATTATTGCTTCGCTTGTATTCTCCCAGTCTCTCAATCTGACTGTCGATTTTAGCATATATCTCTTTCCGGTCATTCTTAAAATCATGAACCAGGGCAACAAAGTCCGTGATCTTATGCTGTTGAAGACGGTTGTACACCACATCCAGCGCTGCACGCTTCTGGCTCACTACCAACACCTTTTTGCCCCGCGCTACATAATCGGAGATGAGATTGCAGATCAACTGGGACTTACCCGTACCGGGAGGCCCCTGCACCACCAGTGAGTTGCCCTTTTTCACAGCTTTAATGGCATTCTCCTGAAAGGCATCCAGTCGGTAAGGAGTATAGGTCTCCTCCTCCTTTACCTTATCCAGAAAATAGCGATAGGCATCAAAGTTCTCACCTATCTCATTCTGTTCATTTTGGGCCTTCTGTGCAAAAAAGTCGTCCATGGATTCCCACTGATCTTTCTCCAACAGAAAGTCGTAGTCAGGGACCAGATAAGAATCTGCCTGAGGGAAAATACCCAGTACGGCCCGCGGGCTGAGGGAGAGCTGTCCCTGCTCCAGGTCTTTTTCCAGCTCCAGCCGGGTTTGTGTCTGGAAGGCCTCCAGCTTATCAGCAAACAGCTCCTGCCCAAACCTGATCTCCAATACACTTTCGCTCAGTAAGCTATACAAGGCATTGCGGAAAACGGTAGGATCCCCGTCAAAGTCATCAAAGGAATACTCCACCAGATCTTCGTCTACCTCCACCCCGTTATAGTGGGCATAGGCCAGAATCAGGCTTTTATTGAGACTGATATTGACATCTCCTCTGGGAACAAGCGACCAGGCATTATTGTCAAGAGACAGAGTGACCGGAAAGAACAAAAGGGGCGCATTCACCAGGGTACCATCATTAAATTTACCCCGCACAAAAGGCCAGCCTATAAACAAATCGCGCGCACCACTCTCATGGAAGATAAAGCGATCGGTTCTCTGAATTTTTCTGAGGCGGCCTGCCAGCTTATTACTGTGGGCATCCCGGCTGTCAGTATTAGGAATCAAGCCGATTTGTGGCTTTTGAGCCAGGAGCTCTTCTATAATTCTGAAGGAAGGCTTCAGGTCCAGGTGGTCAAAATCATGCAGGTCAATAAACTGATCTGCCATCAATCGCAGCAGAAGCAATGAGCGGTTATTCCCTGACAAATTGGTCAGCCGCCTCTGGTAGGATTGCAAAATCTGCTGCATAAGGAAATTTAGTAATTAGTAGGAATTAATCAGCCCCTTGAGCAGAGTAAAAGTGTGCAAACGACTGTCAAGGCAATCAGAGTCCCTGAAGGAATCTGCCATACTTCTCAATCAGGCCGCTTTCAGAAAAGAAGAAGCTGACACCCGATTCGGTGACAATTACCTGAGAGCTGAGGTCTGCCGAGGAATAAGATTCTCTGAAAGGAATATCATTGGCTTCGAGTACTGCTATTACTTCCTTATACCGGGCATTCCTGTCAATACCGGCATAATCGGGTTTGAGCATAAAAGCATCACAAGCCTGCTCGCTGGTAACCTGAACTCCTCTTAACACCTGTGGTTCTTCAGAAGAGAAATGAAATTCGATCCGATCGTACTTCACCGAGGCTGGCCTTTTATCTTCTCTACTGATAGTGGTGATGCATTCAGTTGGGCCCAACAGGCTCACCAGATCATCGAGATCAGTACCAAAAGAGATGTTCGTAAATTTCCCCTTTTGTAAGAAAGCTAATATATCTTCTTTGACCAGCATCTGAGAAAAACCGTAGTTCTAGTTTTTGGCGAAAGGAGAATCCGGCTCCTTGGCAAACACGTTAAATACTATTTTATCCATACGGCCCGGCATCCATTTATTGAGGAATACTGCCAGCTTTCCCTGACTGGTAAACACGATATCTCTCTTGCGTTTTCTGATCGCCCTGATGATGCCCAAAGCCACTTCTTCGGCCGTCATCATTTTGCCTTCATCACGGGGAGAAGCCCCTTGTTCTGAGCCATCGGCTGTCAAAGCAGCATTCCGGATGTTAGTGCCTGTAAAGCCCGGACAGGCTACCAGTACATGTACTCCCCGGTGCATCACCTCGGTGCGCAGGGCTTCAAAAAATCCGTTCATGGCATATTTAGAAGCGGTATAGGCCGTTCTGGCCGGTGTACCCCGGTAACCGTTGATAGAGGAAATGCCCACGATAGACCCCTTCGATTCCAGAATATGGGGCAGACAGTATTTAGTGGCGTACAGGGTACCGTTGAAGTTGATATCCATCACCCTCTTAAATACGTCCAGCTGAATTTCTTCCAGCAAAGCGCGCATGGAAATCCCCGCATTGTTGATCAGGATATCGATCTTACCAAAGGCTTTCAGTGTCTCTTTTACCAGCTGCTCATTGTCCTTCTCTGCGGCCACATCAAGTTGCAGGCAGAGGTTCTCAACCTTGAGCTTATCCAGTTCAGAGCCTACCTCATCGAGCCGGGTCTGGTTGCGACCTGTAATCACCACCTTGGCTCCCAGCTTCCCGAATTCTATGGCCAGCGCCTTACCTATGCCTGATGAACCACCTGTAATAATGACTACTTTGCCTTTCATGGCTGCAAAGTAAGTGAGTTTTCAGGTTTGACGTTTCATCACTGAAGTTTTTTAAACCTTAAACATGAAACTTTAAACCCGGATTAAGCGACAGGATTCGTAATGAAGCCTTAAGCCACAAACCTGCCCGTCCGTTCAGGCAGGGAATCAGGAAGTTTGACCTGGAAAGCATCCCGACAGCCATCGGGACCGCTATGGTGAGAAGACAAGCGAAGTGGAATGTCTGATTCGAGGCGATTTATGGCTGTAATAGAAGAACTGTCTCATATTTCGGGTTAAACTTCCCTATCTTCGCACCCGTGAAAAAAGGCCATTGTTGATCAGTGGCTGAGCGTTGACTATGGCGAGAAGACAGAACAAATTCGTTAAGAGAGGAGAAATATTAGAAATCCGGATTCAGGACTATGCTTTTGGTGGAAAAGGTATAGGCAGGCTCAAGAGCGAGCATGGTGAATTTGTGATTTTTGTGCCCAATACCTTACCCGGCCAGCATGTCAAAGCCCAGGTGAAAAAATTGAGCAAGACCTACGCTGAGTGTAAACTGCTGGAGGTGCTGACAGGCTCTGAAGACGAGATTGAAATGCCCTACCAGGCCATTCCGGGAGCGCCCTACATCCAGTTACCTATTGAAAAGCAGCACGACTATAAGAAGCAGAGTACACTGGAGCTTTTCAGGCGAATAGGCAAGGTGCAGCATATAGAAACACTCTTTGATGAGTTTATCGGTTCTCCCGGCACCTTTCACTATCGGAATAAAATGGAGTACGCCTTTTCTGCCATTGGCTATGACCATGAGCTCAAAACCGATGTGGATGAATTTACTCTGGGATTCAAAAAGAGAGGTACCTGGTGGTGTGGTGATGACCTGAAACGTGACTCAGGCTTGTTTGACAAGCAAGTAGAGGATAATCTGAAGCTGATCAAAGACTACTGCCAGAACACCGATCTGGCCCCCTGGCACGGTCCAAAAAAAGAGGGCTTTTTCAGGTATCTGGTGGTACGCAAATCTTATAAAACCGATCAGCTTCTATTCAACCTGGTAACTACCTCTTATGATCTGCCGGAGTTTAACCTCCCACAATTCGCTGACTTTCTCATTTCTCTTTTTGGCGATCGCGTAGCCGGGCTCCTGCATACCACCAATGATGAGACGGGAGATCGTACTATCGCCACGACCGGAGCGGTTGAGTTGGTCTATGGTGAGGATAAAATCACGGAAGAACTACTGGGACTGCAATTCGAAATCAGCATCAAAAGCTTTTTCCAGACTAACCCCAGGTCTGCCGAAAAGCTATATACCAAGGTGATTGAATATGCCCTGGAGCGAAAAGACACCATTGATCATAACATCGTTCTGGATCTGTTTTGCGGTACCGGCACTATTGGACAGATTCTGGCTTCTAAAAGTGATAATGCTCAGATCGTAGGAGTAGACATTGTAGAATCAGCCATTGAAAATGCCCGGGAAAATGCAGAACGCAATGGTATTGAAGGCGTGAAGTTTTTCGCTGCCGATGTCGGGAAGTTTCTGCGTGAGCATCCGGAATACAATGGTAAAATTCAGACCATCATTCTGGACCCGGCACGTGCCGGCATCGCCCCTAAAACGCTTAAGAAAATAATTGACTTAGGCGCAGAACGCATGGTCTATGTGAGTTGTAACCCGGCCACTCAAGCCAGAGATATTGACTTGCTGGCCCAGGCCGGGTATGAGTGTAAGAAGTTCAGCCTGGTAGATCAGTTTCCGCATACAGCGCATATTGAGAGTGTGGTGTTGCTGGAAAGAGCCTGATTTTTCCTGAACGCAGCGTATCTACTTTTCCAGCCATGTCTCCAGCTTAGCATAAATCTTCTCCTGGTCCTGCTCGGGAAAATCACCAATGCGGGTTCCGTGGGAACCTCCCGGTAAAACCACTTTCAAGGCATCCACCTCCGGGCCGGGGTTAACCGCACATGAAGCCCAGGTATCAAAACCACCGTAGACATAAATGATCTGATCGCCTTTGGTAACCAACCAGTCCAATACGAGGGGCATGTAATCTCTGTCATAAGAAAGGTCTACATTTTTCGGGGCGAATATGCGGTTGGAAGTATCTGATACGTGTTGCAATAGGTCTTTTACATTACTGGCATCAAAACCATAGTAGCCCAACTCCTTAAAGTGTTGATAAAAGGAGGGCTCGTACCGCTTTATCCCGCTATCTGAATAAAGATAGACTCCCGAAACAGCCATTAAATGATCGAAGAGTTCCCGAGCTGAAGCATTCACCCCGGGTACATCTTTACAGGAACTTCCCCACTGCCAGAATGAAAAGGTGTATTCGAGCACGGAATACTCAAGTGCCTTTTCTATACCAATACCAAAAGCGTAACCTTTGTCAACAGCATAGGCTTTGAGCAATGGTAAAATCTCTGACTGCCTTTTTAAAACCTCTCTCTGAAAGTCAATGAGGCTATTTCTACAGGCCTCATCCCCAACGGTTTTCAGAAACTGATCGGGCCGCACGTCAGCTGTATCCAGAATAACCGGAGCCACATAGGCCACGGTGGCATCCATGTCTTTTGGATATTTACTGCGATAGATCAGTGAGGTCTCCCCTCCCTTACTGGTACCGGTACTTACCCATTTGCCTTTATACAATTTCTTGAGAATCGTAACAATCCTATGGTAGTCCTCCACTGCAGCATCATTGTTGAGGTATTGCCATTCCATCTTATCCGGACTCGATTCACCGTAGTATCGATATTCTACTACCAGTTGATTGGCGTTTAGCCGGGAGCTCAGTTCAAGCAGATTATTTCCGGCCCAATAGCCTTCTGTTTCCAGCACCGTGGGCAGGTCAAACCCTCGGTGTGACAAATAAATATACTGTACGAATTCACCTGAGTCGCCCCGGTGATCCAATGGCTGCGGAAGCCCGATTTTCACTGAGTACTTAAATTCGTCAGAAGGGGCTTTGGTAGACTCAATCGTTGCCTCCGGCATAAGCTCCTGCAATGAGGAGATAAACTCAGCTTTTGACTGTATCGGAGTAGTTTGTTCGCACGATAGAAGTGTGGCAAGGCAAACTAAGTAACAGTTAAAGAAAAAAGCTCTGGTCATAGGTGCTGTGATTTAATCGGATAAAGCAGACATTAAATTCCTGACAATATTAACGGATTCTCAAAGTTTAGGGAAAGAACATAGATGAGCGGTCGATATTGCAAAAAACTGCTTCAGGAGTCACATCTTGCATCCCTGTTATTTTTGTTCTACAGAGTACACTCATATGAATTGGTCTTCGTTGTTGCAGATGATCATCATCATTTTGGAAAGAAGCTCAGGACATTTTTTAATCAGAGGATATGACCAGCAAAATAGAAGTCAGAATATGCAGTAGCCGCCAATACGATGCATTTGTTGAAAAGCATGCTGAGGATCATCTTTTCAGGTTTCCTGATAATTCAGACACTGTCATCCATGGCTTCCTCTCGGAACTGCAGTCTTTGCAGGTGGCGGAAGAAACTTCTGTGCTGGAGCTGGCGCAGCTCATATGGCATGATGAAAGCTTTGTTAAGGTATCAGGAGGTGCCCTGGTATTTCAAAGAGCAGATACTTCTCAGGTAGAAAGACGGCTGTACTGTTATCAATTCGGGTCAGGTGCGCTTGATGCTACTCAACAGGTCAGGGCGCTCCACTATGACCATTCGCTAACCCTGGTTTACCGGGAAGACTACCATATTCCGGAGGCAAGAGAGGATTCTTTGAAAATCAGCCTTGCCCGAAACCCCAATCCGAGAACACGGACCTACCTCGATTTTCTTACCGATTCGCTGCCTGATTCTGAGTTTAGCTATGCCCTGAAGGGAGTTATCATCCCTTCACTGGACAGCAGCACGCGTTTCGGGCATCACCTGAGAACCAATTATCACAAACTGGTTAAGGCTGCCGGCTCGGTTATGGAGTTGAACATACTTGAGAAGGAGAACACCAACCAGAACCGGGCTTTTCTGGATTACTGGCAGTCAAACCTTATCTACCCCAAACAATTTGACTTCTATCGCTTCTTAGGCTATTGCAGCCATAGGCCTTACTCTCAAAACGAAATTGATAGGATTGTGGGCAGGATTCCGAAAATTCAGGAATTTCCAGGCCTCCTCCTGTACAGAAACCTGGATGAGGGCTATATTTTGCTTACCATAGACAAAGGTATCAGCAGGTTTTTCGAACCCGTGCTACGTACTCTATGGAAAGTGAACGCTACCATTAAAACGGAAATACGCGAGCTCAAATCTTCTATTGAATCAAAAATTGAGTTAGTCGAACTACCTCCTTTTCAATCCCAACCCGGTTCTCTGGCCAGAAAAGAGGAAGCACTGGTCATGGCCAGAGAAACTAAAAAGCAGAAACAGGCAGACAAAATAGCCCCTCAGAATGTGTACAAGGAAGTAGACCGTATATTTCAAACAGAAGGAAAGGAGCTCTCGAGCTTCGGCTACTTCAAAGAGAAGTTCCTCAGATATTACCCGCTTATGAAAGAGCGCAGGCCTACTGGTTTGGTATAAAGAAAAGAAGATCAGGGGCTGACTTAGTGTGATCTGAAAAAGGGCAAAATCCGGCTGTTTATAAGGCCTTCAGACTTATAAGATCAACATCTCTATAAAATTCGTTAAGGCATTGATCAGATTGTGCAGAATCAACGCAGGCAAGATGCTCTTACTTTTCAGAGTGACCCAACCAAGAACAAAGCCCAGCAACCCGGTGAGTATAAAGGCATCGGCAGCAAAACTCACCTGGAAGTCTTCTAAAAACAGAGAGTGGCCAAGAGCAAATACAACCGTGGTAAACCACAAAGCCGGGTGCCCTAACTTAAAGTTCCGGTCTTTGATAAAAGGCAGGAGAAGTCCCAGAAGTATTCCACGCCATATTTCTTCATCAAGTCCCGGCATAATGGCCTGGTAAGCAAGTCTTTCCGGGTTGAAAATTTTAATACCCGAAAAGGCAAAGGTCAGCAGGCACATACCCATCAGAGTAATCCCTCCCACAAGGCAGACCTTTCTTAAAGAACCCGCCTGAGGCATTAACCGAAGGAAGTTCTTTATCTCAAAAAGGTCTTTGAAATAGCTGTAGAAGCTAACGGAAAAAATAATAGCCAACAGCTTACCAGACCAATTCATGGTGGTGCCCGGAATGCTGAAGGTGGACTCATAAATGGGTATGTATATCAAAATCACATATACGAGATGATACGAAATGGCGACCACGGTCTGTATGACTTGATTTCTCAGATCGCGCACATACAGCATGGCAAAAGGGAGCCCGATAAGAAGAGCTAAGAGCGATGTTACTAAACTATAAATCATTGAGCATTCAGGTTAGAATCATTTTTTTCATTTCGGTCCTGCGTAAGGAAACCGGGCAGAAGTAAGTCAATGATGAAAAACCGAAGCCGTCAATTCTTTCTAAATTAGTATCAAAAGGATTTTTGACACCTAAATTTTGACCCATTACGTTGATCTCTGGCTTTAGCGATGTTCTAAGAGGTGTACAACTGCTCCTGGGCACTCAGCTTATTGTTGTAGGGCTGCTTCACTTTTTTGCAAAGACCAACAAAGCCAGAATCTGGCTGGCAGTTCTGTGCCTCATTCATGGTTCGTGGTTTTTGAAACATGTTTTTTATGATGACTGGAGTCAGCACCTGGTATGGTTCCTCTTAATAGGCCCGGGCAAGCCTATTTTCGTAGGAGCAATTCTGTTCTTTTACTATCAGAGCCTGACAAAGCCTGTTACGAGACAGACAAAGTACATCCACCTCTCAATACCGGCTTCGTACTATATCACTCTGGTCGTTGTACGGTTTTTTTATGGCTCACATTTAAGCACAAACCAGGATTTTTGGGTTTCCCTTAGCTTCTCTTTCTGGGCTTTATTGATATTCTGGTTCTACTTTTTTCTTACTAAAAAGGAATTCCGGACAGCACTAAAGAAGTCACTTATTCCCAGGGCTTATCAAAGGGCAAGGGTTCTCTTCTTTTCCCTTTATTTTTTCCTGTTACAAATCCCCTTCTGGGATATGTTCGATACCCTTAGTAAACAAGGCGTGCTTTCAGCGAAACTGCAATGGCTTCAGACCGCTTACGACTACTTTTTCGTCTACGCAGGTCATCACGCCTCATATGTATACATTCATTTTCTGGGCTACTTTGTCTTTATCTACACACTCATTGAGCTGCCATATCTCAAAAAGTACCTGCTCCCCAAAGAGATCAGGGTCAGGAATGATTTCCTCAAAAACAAGCAGTTGATTGAGTCAAAGGTTCAGCAGGTATTTTTTGAAGACAAAATCTTCCTCAATCCTGACCTGACCATCGAAAAGTGTATGTCTCTTTTACAGGTCAGTCGTGCAGCCCTGGTACAGTATCTTGAGCTTGAATATCAGTCTACATTCAAGGACTTTATCAATAAACTCAGAGTAGATGAGGTCAAAAGGCTGATACAGGATACGGCCTTCACCAAATACGACCTGATGGGTATAGCCTCCCAGGCCGGTTTTCAATCTAAATCTACCTTCCACCGGGTTTTCAAAAAAATGGAAGGTCTCACCCCTACTGAATATAAGTCAAAGCGCGATTCCCGGGAACTAACGACCTAGACTTTTGCCTGTCCCTGCGTTTTTGACTCAGATGGTTCTGAGAACACAAATGAGCATTTTATTAAAGTATTTTCATCACAAACAGCAGAAGGCAGAACAGTCCTGAACTTTAAAACCTGAAACCTTTCCTAAGGTTATTCGTCTCACCAAGATAAGTTTCATTTGTTTTCTGAGTACAAAACAAATAGATTTAGCTATGCCAGAAGAAATTATCAGTAGTCAGGAAGAGGTGGTTTTGCTCTCTGTGGGCAGCCTGGAGCCGGAGGCCTACGCCTATGGACTAAAAAAAGAGATCAAAGAACAGGCCGGGTTTTCATGGTCGCTGGGGACAATACATACTATTCTCTACAGGCTGGAAAACAAGGGACTGCTCAAGTCAGAAATGGGTGGTTCTACAGGAAAAAGAGGCGGCAGAAGCAAAAGACTCTATATGCTTACCACCAAAGGCTATGATATGGTTAATCATATTCAGGAAGTACGCAACGCTATGTGGAGTAAGCTGTCTGCCAACAAAGTCTCAACCCAAAAATGACAGATCGCTCCAAATATCAACCGCCTAAAATGGCACGATGGCTCCTGGAGCGTTTTTGTGCCGACCAATGGCTGGATGAAATTACAGGAGACTTACAGGAACAATTCGAAGATAATACCGCAACCAGGACACTCACTGTAGCAAGGCTTATCTACTGGTGGGAGGTCTTCCGCCTTCTCAGACCACATATTTTCAAAAGGGACAAAACTTACAACAGGACCATGCTCAACTTCAATCACATTAAAATATCATATCGCAACCTGTTGAAAAACAAGGTGTATGCCTTCATCAATATTCTGGGGCTCTCTATTGGCATTGCCAGTGTAATGCTCATCGCTATCTATGTGAACTACGAGACCTCTTATGACAAGTTCTTTGAAGACAGCGACCGCACCTACCGTATTGCCCTGGAAAGGGTTTATCCAGGCAGGGTGAAAACCTTCGGTACTTCCTCTATACTGCTGGCTCCCACACTCAGAGAAAACTATCCACAAATCGAAGCAGTCACCCGACTACATCGTCTGTTTTTTAACCCTGAAGTGCCTGTGTCTTTCGAGGAGAACGAAAAAGTATTTATCGAAGACAAATTTCTATTTGCGGACTCTCTCTTCTTTCAGGTTTTTTCCCATGAATTCATTGCAGGTGATCCGAAAACGGCTCTGAACAGACCCACGGATGTAGTGATCACCGAATCAACTGCCATAAAATACTACGGTACCACCGATGCTCTCGATAAGATCATCAACATGAACAACGGCACCCGTAGAATTACCGGGGTGATCAAAGACGTTCCGGCCAATTCTCATATTCATTTCGATTTGCTCGGCTCCATCCGCTCACTGCCATTTCTGAATGCGGCAGTGGAACAAGGCAGTTGGGTGAACCCCTGGGTATATACCTATGCCCGTTTAAGAGATGGAACCACTCCGCAAGCCTTTGAACCGGAGTTTGAAAAAATAGTGGAGACCTATGGCAGTGGTAACATTGCCCGCCAGGCAGGAAGCGACTGGAAAGAAAAAGGACATGCCTTCAACTATTTTCTACAACCCATTGAGTCGATTCACCTGGAATCGAAGCTGGATGTAGAAGTAGAACCCAACAGCGACATCGTCTATGTCTATATCATTTCCGTGGTAGCGCTGATCATCCTCACCATTTCCAGCATTAACTTCGTGAATTTATCTATCGCGCGATCTACCGAAAGGGCCAAGGAAGTAGGTATCAGAAAGGTAATGGGCTCACAGCGCTCTGCGCTCATTTCTCAGTTTCTGACGGAGTCCATCTTCGTTTGTCTCATCTCCTCTGTCCTGTCCATCGGCTTCGTTTACTTTACTATTCCACAGTTCAACACCATTCTGGGTACACACCTGGATTTCAGTACCATCATTCAGCCTCTTGCCATTGCGGCCCTGCTCATTTTCATCCTGCTCATCGGGGTGATCTCAGGCTTCTATCCGGCTTTGGTCATATCAGCCCTCCAACCTTCCAAAGTGCTCAAAGGCACTTACAAGAGCAGTGGAAAGGGTATCTGGCTGAGAAATTCACTGATCATCGTACAGTTTGTCATTTCCATTTTTATGATCTCCGGCTCTATCGTAGTGAGCAATCAAATGGATTACCTCAGCAACAAAGACCTGGGCTTCAATAAGGACAACCTGCTGGTGCTTCGGCAAACCGGAAGACTGGGTAATGATTACACTGCCTTTTTCAACGACATCTCACAAAACAGCAATATCGAATCCATTGGAGGGGCTACTTTTATTCCGGGTGACTTTATGGGAAGTGGTGTTTTTCAGGTGAACCATCCTGAAGTCGGAGATGTAAGAGGCAATACCTTCAGCGCCAACCAGGAATATGTGGAGACCATGGAATTTGACATGGTGATGGGGCGTAGTTTCGACCGCAATTTTAATGATTCCCTGAGTGTGATCATCAATGAAGCCACCGTGAGGGCTATGGGTGTAGAGAATCCCATCGGCATGAAGTTTCTGAGCACCAACAATAACAACGGCCCGACCATAGAGTTCAACATCATCGGGGTAGTGAAGGACTATAATTTCTACTCATTGCATTCGGAAATCAGCCCGATCCTTATGTTCTACGGAGGCAACAATTTTGTACCCAATGTAATGGTGCTACGCGTCAATGACACCAACCTGAACGCGACTATTGCGCAGGTAGAAAACGGCTGGAAAGCCCTCTCTGAGCAACCCTTTAAGTACTCTTTTCTGGAAACAGACCTGGACCGACAGTATGAAGCAGACCGTGCCTCCACCTCGGTATTTGACATATTCACCTTCATTGCCATTATCATGTCATGTACAGGTCTGTTTGGCCTGGCTACGTATGTGGTAAACCAGAGGAGTAAGGAAATGAGTATACGCAAAGTACTGGGGGCCTCTCTGCCAGGCATTATCAGGGTATTCTCAAAAGAATTTCTCATACTGATCGGGCTCGCTTTTGTGCTGGCGACTCCCCTGGCCTATTTCGCCCTGGACAACTGGCTGGCCAACTTCGCCTACCATGTAAGCCCTGGTGTAGAGGCATTTGTGCTTGCCGGTTCGGCCACCTTGCTTCTCGTGCTGATTACGGTAAGTTATCAGGCCATCAGGGTAGCCATGGTAAATCCTGTAAAAACCCTACGAAGCGAATAATCCTCATTGATTTAGCCATTAATTCTTGCTAGATTTCTACTACTTAGAGGGCAACCTCTGAGTATGTACCTCAATTGAATAGATATGGCTGTATATTACATTGGATCTTACGATGTAACGAATCGTGAATCATATGATGAATATGTAAAGCGCGTGATCCCTTTACTCATGAAACATGGTTGTGAAATAGTAGTTGCAGACCGTGAAGCAAGAAAGATGGAAGGGGTACCGAGAAACATACACCTTGTTTTAAGGTTTGACAGCGAGCAACAGGCACTGGCCTGGTATAATGACCCGGACTATCAACCGATTAAGGATCTTCGCCTCTCCTCTACTGCCAATTCTACTGAGGTACTGGCCAGGGCTTTTCAATCTCAGGAATAAGATTGTCTGAAAATATTGAATACAATGAACTGACAGCTTTTGCTGTCAGTTCTCTTTTTATAAATCAAAGAAACGCATGAATCAACTTACCTTCCAAAACGGAGACAAGCTCGATGCCATAGGCCTCGGCACCTGGAAATCAGAACCCGGAGAAGTATATGAGGCAGTCAGAGAGGCGATCAGAATCGGCTACAGACATATAGACTGTGCCTGGATCTATCAAAATGAGGCAGAAATCGGTACGGCATTCGCTGATGCCTTTGCTGCCGGAGATGTGACCCGTGAGGAGCTTTGGATTACCTCTAAACTCTGGAACTCTTTTCACGCTCCGGAAGATGTAGAGCCTGCCTTGCAGGAGACTCTGACCAGTCTTCAGCTGGATTACCTGGACCTGTACCTTATTCACTGGCCTATTGCTCATAAACCTGGTGTCACTTTTTCTGAAACAGCCGATGGCTTTTTACCCATAGAAGATATGCCCATTGAGGATACCTGGAAAGCTATGGAGGCCTGTGTGGACAAAGGACTGGTTAAGCATATTGGTGTATCCAATTTCAATATTCCCAAGCTGAAAAAGCTGATGGCTTCCGCTCGTATCCAGCCGGAGATGAATCAGGTGGAATCGCATCCACTGCTGGCACAGAATGAGCTACTGAGCTTCTGTAAAGAAAACAACATTCACTATACCGCTTACTCACCACTGGGTTCCCGCGACAGGGCAGCCGGTATGAAAGGCGCAGATGAACCGGATATGTTTGAAAACGAAACAATTAAGGCCGTGGCAGCCAAACACGGTGTACATCCGGCTGAGATTCTGATCAAGTGGGCAGAAGCACGAGGCACCTCTGTAATCCCTAAATCAGTTAACCCCAAAAGGCTGAAGCAAAACCTGGAGGCTGCCAACATTGCCATGACTGACGAAGATATGGAAGCTGTTAACAGTGTTGACAAAGGCTACCGCTTCCTGAATGGCGTCTTCTGGGAAAGACCAGGCGGCTACTATACAGCCGAAAGCCTGTGGAATGACTAAATGATATCTGCTAAAACCCAACAAAGAAAGGCCAGTCAAATGACTGGCCTTTCTTATTCAAAAATCTATAATTCGTTTAATTACGATTTCATTCTCTGAGCTTATGCTTTACGCACATTTACAGCATTAATGCCTTTGCGACCTTCTTCAGTATCATAAGTCACTTTGTCGTCCTTAGTAATGGCGTCAACACAGCCTGACACGTGAACAAAGATGTCATTGCCGGTTTCGTCATCAACGATAAAGCCAAAACCTTTGTCATCGTTGAAGAATTTTACAGTACCTGTTTTCATTGTAAATTGTAATAAGTAATAATTGATTAATCGTATGTAACGATACGAACGGTAAAGCTACTCATAAGTTTATGCTGTCCTATGATTTAATTGTTATTTCGGTGTTTTTTTTCTGATTTTCAGGGAATTACCTCGTATCAACGGCAAAACTGACCCTTTTATGAAGAAACTCCTCATCGTTAGACACGCAAAATCCAGCTGGGACGATATCACTTTGAGAGATTTTGACCGCCCGCTGAACAAGCGGGGAATTCGTGATGTACCGGATATGGGCAAAAGACTGGCTGCCCGGGGTATACAACCAGACCTGATCATCTCATCCCCGGCCAACAGGGCTATCATCACTGCCAGAGGCATTGCCTGTGAAATCGGCTATGACATTGAGCTAATTCAGGAACAACCCCAGCTCTACCATGCCAGCACATATACCATCACAGATGTGATCAGCGAAGTAAGTAATGATATTGAAACTTTGATGATCTTCGGACACAACCCCGGTTTCACGGATCTGATTGGTCGCGTTTCTGATCTGAATCTTTATAACCTGCCCACCTGTGCGGTCTGCGGTGTTGAATTTGATTTCACTGCCTGGAAAGAAATTCAGAACAGGCGTGGCAGGAAATTCTATTATGATTATCCTAAATCAACTTCGGGCTCCGGGTACTGATTACCTACCGGGGAGCCCGAAGCTTCAGAGCTTAAAGAATAAACTCACTTAAGTCTTTGTTCTGGATCAGGCTTGAAAGACGCTCTCTCACCAGATCTTTGGTAATGATCACTTTTGCATTCTGAGGAATCTCATCCGGAATGTCAAAAAGGATCTCATTCAGCAAGTGACTCATCACCGTATGAAGCCTTCTCGCTCCTATGTTTTCTACCTCCTCATTGATCTGGAAGGCGATCTTAGCGATTTCCTGGAGCGACTCATCATTAAATGTCAGCTCTACCTCCTCTGAGCCCAGCAATGCTTCATACTGTTTGGTCAGTGCATTTTTGGGTTCTTTCAAAATCTGATAGAAATCGTCCTGGGTCAGGCTGTTGAGCTCAACACGTATCGGGAAACGACCCTGAAGCTCCGGGATCAGATCAGAAGGTTTGGCCACATGAAAAGCTCCTGCTGCTACAAAGAGGATATGATCTGTATTAATCACCCCATGCTTGGTACTTACGGCACTTCCTTCCACAATGGGCAGGAGATCTCTCTGCACACCCTGACGACTTACATCAGGTCCGCCACTACCTCCTTTGGCACCTACGGCAATCTTATCAATCTCATCAATGAAAATGATACCGGTATCTTCTGCTTTGCGAATGGCCTCATCCTTCACCTCATCCATATCGATGAGCTTGGCACTTTCTTCTTCCAGCAAAAGCTTCTTCGCTTCACCGATAGTTACCTTACGCTTTTTGGATTTCTTAGGCATCATATTGCTCAGCATATCCTGCAGATTCATCATGGACACCTCGTCCATCATGCCACCTCCCACAATACCGGCACCGGCACCCGAAGCAGATACACTAATCTCAATCTTCCGATCATCAATCTCACCGTTACGAATCTTTTCTCTGAAGCGCTCCCGTGTCTTTTCATTCAGCTCAGCATCCGACATCTTATCGGCTTCCATAGTATCAGACTGAAAGCCTGTTTGTGCTTTTTGGGCTGGTCTTACCGGAGGAATCAAAGCATCCAGGATCACATCTTCCACCGCCTGCTCAGCTTTCTCTTTTACAGACTCTTTCTTGGACTGACGCACCAGGTTTACTGACTGCTCCACCAGGTCTCGCACCATACTCTCCACATCACGACCTACATAGCCCACCTCTGTAAACTTAGAGGCCTCCACCTTGGTAAACGGAGCATCGGCAATTTTAGCCAGTCTGCGGGCAATCTCGGTCTTACCTACACCGGTAGCACCAATCAAAAGAATGTTGTTAGGAACAATCTCCTTCTGCATCTCCGACTTTACATGCATTCTTCTCCATCGGTTTCTCAGGGCAATGGCCACATTCTTTTTGGCATCCTTTTGTCCGATAATGTATTTGTCCAATTCAGAAACGATCTGTCTTGGAGTCAAGTAGTTATGATCTAACATTTCAATTTTTCTTTTTAATCAATCCACTGGTATTTATGCCCAGTTGAAGTGTGTTGCTTCCTCCCGCAGTGTGATACAAGGCACGCGAATAGGAAAATTCGAATCGTTTGACTTTCATCATGAAACCGAATGAAAAACCGGCTCCTCCTGAAACATCTTCTAATCTCAGTTCTTGTCTCAGTAAATGATTGTAAGCAAACCGGAACTGAAAGTTCGGGCTGAAAATGAGCTCAGTACCAAAAACCAGCCTTCTGAAAATCTCTTCGCTGAATCCAGGCTCTTCTTCCTGCCCCACCAGTGAATTTCCGGCCGGGTCGAAAAACACGGCATCAGACCTGTTGAGGTTTCTGGCTGTTACCGAAAAGCGAAAAGGCATAAACTCCGGCTTGTAGGTGACTCCCAGCTGTACATCCAACGGCAGCAGGCTCTCATTTTCTTCCGTATAGTCCGCCAGCAATACCCCCAGGTTTTTCACTGCCAGCCCTACGGTCAGGTCTTTTTCCGGGTGCTTGAAAGTTCCTCCCAGATCAAACAACAAGGCCGAAGCTTTGAATGCGGCAATATCTGAAACCGCCAGTTTTAAAGAAGCCCCCGCTCTGAACGGACCAAAAGCCCGTGAGTGACTTATGGCAAAAGCGTATTCCGCAATGGAAAACTCTCCATTCAAAAAACCCTCATTATCAAAACTCTGGATATCACCATAGTCCAGATAGGACAGGCTTGCCGCCCAAACCCCGGATTTCAGCTCCCTCGCATAGACCAATGAGGTCTGACCAATGTCAGCGAAGTAGCCCAACCGGTTAATCACCAGTTGCTTGTCCCATTCTGCATTCAGCAAGGCCGGGTTGGCGCTTACCATGGCAGCATCTTTCCAGCCTGAGGTGATATTAACTCCTCCCAGGGCCGCCAGTCGCGCATTGCCGGGAATATTCAGAAACTCAAAAGCACGCTGACCACCCAGCTGGGCCTGAGCCATTAATGGCATAAGCAGTACCAGGAAGATCGTCAGGGGTTTTCGAAGACTCATTGTTAGTAGAGGTAACTCTAAAAATTAAATCTAATTTTTCTCTTCTACTACTAAATCCATTGCATCTGCCACCTTTGTATCCATCAGTGCCAGCTGTAAGACCTCATGAGCATTCTCAACATAGTGTATGGTCATACCTTTGATGTAGCGCTCATTGATCTCCAGGATGTCTTTTTGATTTCTTTTGCTTAATACAATCTCTTTAATGCCTGCGCGTCTCGCAGCCAGTATTTTTTCTTTGATACCACCTACCGGCAGCACATTGCCACGCAGGGTAATCTCACCCGTCATGGCCAGTTTGTTCTTTACTTTGCGTTGTGTAAACAGCGAGGTGATGGCCGTAAGCATCGTGATTCCGGCAGAAGGCCCGTCTTTGGGTACTGCCCCGGCAGGCACATGCACATGCAGATCGTACTGCTCAAAAAGCCGGTGATCTATACCATATTTAGCCGCGTTGCTTTTCAGGTAAGAGATGGCCGTCACGGCAGATTCTTTCATCACATCCCCCAGCTGACCAGACAGCGTAAGTTTTCCCTTACCTCTGCTCAGGCTGGATTCAATAAAGAGAATTTCTCCACCCACAGCCGTCCAGGCAAGTCCGGTAACTACCCCTGCCAGCTTATTATTCGAGTACATTTCCTTATCGAAAACCGGTCCGCCCAGCACCTTCTCAATGAATTCACCCGTCATCTTCTGAGGGTATTCTTCCTCCAGGGCGATAGATTTAGCCACACTGCGCACCACGGAGCCAATCTTACGCTCAAGATTTCTGACACCTGATTCACGTGTATAACCGTCAATGATCTTTTGAACTGACTTCTTATCGAATGAAATATCCCCGTTCTTCAGGCCGTGCTCCGCTTTTTGTTTCGGGATCAGGTGCCTTTTGGCAATCTCACCTTTCTCCTCTAAAGTATATCCCGTCACCTCAATAATCTCCATTCTGTCGCGTAGCGCAGGCTGAATCGTATCAAGTGAATTGGCTGTAGCAATGAACAGTACCTTAGAGAGGTCATATTCAACTTCCAGGTAATTATCAGTGAACTCGTTATTCTGCTCAGGATCAAGTACCTCCAGCAATGCTGAAGAAGGATCTCCACGGAAGTTTGAGTTCACCTTATCTATCTCATCCAGTACGAAGACAGGATTAGAGGTTTTCGCTTTTTTAATGTTCTGGATCACCTTGCCCGGCATGGCTCCCACATAGGTCTTCCTGTGTCCGCGGATCTCAGCCTCATCATGCACACCTCCCAGCGACATTCTGACATATTGTCTGCCCAGAGCCTTGGCGATGGATTTACCCAATGAGGTTTTTCCAACTCCCGGAGGGCCGTACAGACAAAGGATGGGTCCCTTCAAATCGTTTTTCAGCTTGAGTACCGCCAGGTATTCCAGTATTCTGTCCTTGACCTTCTCCAGGCCAAAGTGATCGGCATCTAATATTTTCTTGGCCTTCTTCAGGTCCAGGTCATCTTCCGTAAACTCATTCCAGGGCAGGTCTACCATCAGCTCGGCATAGTTCATAGCAATAGGGTACTCTGCCGCCATCGGATTCATCCGCAGCACTTTATCGAGTTCCTTATTGAAATGCTGTTTTACCTTATCCGGCCATTCTTTCTTTTCTCCTCTGGCTCTCAGCTCCGCTACTTCTCTTTCCGGACCATCTTCTCCCAGCTCATCCTGCAGTACACGCATTTGCTGTCTCAGAAAATAATCCCGCTGCTGCTGATCGATATCAGAATGTACTTTGTTCTGAATCTCGTGCTTCAGTTCCAGCATCTGAAGCTCCTTCATCATATGCTCCAGCAACTTGGTGGCCCGCTCAATTCCATCATTTATCTCAAGCAAGGCCTGCTTGTCTTTTACATCGGCATTGATGTTGGATGAAAGAAAATGTACCAGGAAGCTCGGTTTTTCGATATTATCCAATGCTACCTGAGCTTCTTTCGGAATCTCAGGGTTGAGCTTCATAATGTTCTGAGCTGTGTCTCTGATAGACTGGATCACAGCCTTTTGCTCCTTGTTGAGGCGCTTGGCAAAATTCTCAGGAAGCAGCTTCACTTTGGCTGCCAGATGAGGCGTATCCGCAGTAAATCTCTCTACCTCAAACCTGTGTTTGCCCTGTATAATGATGGTAGTGTTACCATCGGGTAATACCAGCATCTTCACGATTTTGGCAATGGTACCTACTTTATACAGTTCTGATGCTTTGGGGTCTTCAACAGATGCATTTTGCTGGGTCAATACCCCTATGGTCTTGTCTCCCTTATAGGCTTTCTTTACCACCTTGATAGACTTCTGCCTGCCCACTGTTATAGGGATCAATACCCCCGGAAACAACACGGTATTGCGTACAGCAAGAATAGGGAGTTCTTCGGGTATGCTTCCTTCCTGAATATCTTCCTCATCATCAGAGGCGATCATTTGTATGAACTCGCCACTTTCATCCTCATCGGTATCTCCTGCAAGCATATTTCCGAGTAACTGACTGTCTATTACCATATATCTATAGCTAGTGCCACAATGGCACATTTATTCATTGAAACGATTGGCCCACCACAATTGCAAGCCCTATGCCAAACCCAAAGCTGTCAGGAAGCGTTTTTTGAATATGGTGAAAAACACGTAACTTCATTTTTGGTACTTTCACCCCAATCAATGACATGAATTTGAAACGGCTGAGCTGCTTCATACTACTGCTTATCCTATGCTGTGGTTTCACAGCACAAGGCCAGCTTTTCAAAAAAAAGAAAGGGGGTAAAAAAGGGCGAAAGGTTGAACTCAACAGCGATTCTGTTGCCATTGAAGTAACAGACATCACCTTTCAAAACATCAACAAGATACCCCTCTACCGCAACCTCAAGGAACTCAAAAAAATAGAGAAACTCGACAGGGAAAAGAAGTGGAAGGAGCTCTACCCTGAATTGCGCAAGTATGTATCGAATTTTGGTATACTCAACTTTGCCTACGACACCTACTATCTCTGGAGGCTTGCCAAACTGACAGAAGTATTTGGCACAACCGAACAGGCCAAGCCTCTATATCGCCTGGTATTAAAGCATCATCGCAGGGGCCTTGACATAAAAAATGTGCTCGCCCGTTACGATTCGATCAACAAGAACAGAAAAGAGTATTTTGTTCCGCTGGAGTACTATTACGAGCTGGTGGAATACAGAAGGCAGGTGGATACCCTCATACCACCAAGAGGGGTTCTCACCAGCATGGGCAGCCTGATCAACTCTGATCAGGAAGATTATGCCCCCACTATGGCCATGAATGACAACGCTGTGCTCTTTACTTCCAAGCGTAACTCATATAATGACGGCATTCAGGATGTGATTAATGAAGATATATTCATTTCCAGAAAAACGGAAGTGTGGGAAGAAGCGGAGATGTTTGAAAGTATCAACTCTCGCTATAATGAAGGCTCTGCCACCATGACAAAAGATGGCAAAACCATCTTCTTCTCTCGCTGCGGCTCTCCCGATGGCTTTGGCAATTGTGATCTGTATTTTTCCACTTACCTGGGTGATACACTCTGGACGGATCGCGAGCGTAGTGACACACTCTGGTCAGAGCCTGAGAATATGGGTGGGTGGATCAATTCCACCGGATGGGACTCTCATCCTACCTTAAGCCCTACAGAAGACACACTCTACTTTTCTTCAGACAGACAAGGTGGCTTCGGACTGGCCGATATCTATTACACCTACAAGAACTCTAAGAACCGCTGGGTAGAACCGCAAAATATGGGGCCGGTAATCAATACACGCTATAATGAAGTGAGCCCTTTCTTTCACCCCGAGCATACCGATGTACTCTACTTCAGCAGTAATGGCCACCTGCTCAACTTCGGAGATTATGACATTTATAAAGTGTACAATGTAGACGGCAAATGGTCAGAACCTACGAACATCGGCCCGCTGGTAAACGGCAAAGGCACGGAGTTTTATTTCAGCATTGACCGCGAGTCCAACGACATATTCTATTCCAGGTCGATGCAGGAAAGTATGAAGAACCTGGACCTCTACTCATTCCCGCTGCCCATGGAAGGCCAGCCCCTGGCGACTACCCTCTTTACCGGCAAGGTAGAAGATGAGAACGGGGATGTTCCTAATAATGCCATTGTATCCATCATCGATTTGGATGAGGGGATTGAAGTGGCCCCTAAATACGTCAGGGATGATGGTACTTTTGATTTCAGCCTGATCAATAAACGTAACTATCTGCTGGTAATTCAGGGAGACGACTTTTTCCGTATCGAAAAGCTCTTTTACCTCGATGGAGAAACAGAATACGAGGGCACCGTAGAAAAGGTGACCAGTAAGATAGAATTCACCACACTGGAATTTGAAAATGGCAAGGCGGATATTCTACCGGCCATGAAACCAGATTTGCAAAAGGTCGTGGACTTCCTGATTGACCACCCCAACTTCAAGGTGAATGTTTCCGGTCATACGGACTCCAGCGGCAGTGCCGATTTAAACCTGAAGCTATCTCAGGACAGGGCTGATGCTATCAGGGACTACATACTCTTTCGCGGTATACTCACCCCGGATCGCGTAACAGCCATTGGCTACGGTAGCCAAAAGCCTATTGTGAAAGACGAAAAAACGGAAGAAGACCGCAAACTGAACCGCAGGGTAGAGTTCGAAATCTATCGCGATGCCCCTACCGACAACGGCAAGATCACCAAACCCAATGGTGGTAATTAATCAACAGTTCCCAAAATTCGTCAGACCGCTCAAAGTGACCAGACGAATGCCTACGAGCGACAGAGAATAACAACCCCGTTCAGCGGTCTCTGCGTAGCAGGACCCTGAGTAGTTAATCAATTTACTATCGCAGTCTTACTCTCAAGTTTTTCCAACAGCAGCCACAGTTTTTCAAAGCTATGACCAGTGACTATCAGACGCTGTCTGAAAAACCTCATCAGGGTCCCTTCGGAGACCATGATGGAGGACATTGATCAACTAGTTCCCAAAATTCGTCCAACCACTCAAAGTGGTCAGACGAATGCCTACGAGCGACAGAGAATAACAACCCCGCTCAGTGGTCTCTGCGCAGCAGGACCCTGAGCAGTTAATTGAGCTATGGTTGCAGTCTTACTCTCACGGCTTTCCAACAGCAGCCGCAGTTTTTCAAAGCTGTGACCGGTGACTATCATACCTTGTCTGAAAAATCTCATCAGGGTCCCTTCGGAGACCGTGATGGAGGTTGAAGCCATCCCCAAATTCGTCCGACCACTCGAAGTGGTCAGACGA
>DIYF01000054.1 GCA_002427745.1 Roseivirga sp. UBA6061
AGGCCGAGATTTTTTAAAAAGCGTCTTTTGTCCATCAATCTTTTGCTAAGAGCCTTACGAAGGGCTTGGCTGTACACCAATATTTCATAAAGATCTTGAATAGAATAGTTTTTTAGCGGAAATGCCAATAATGATCTGTGAATGGTCCCGATACTCAGGAGTTGATAAAGTACCGGCTTTTTGATTCTCGTAGAATCCTCCTAATTTTCGGCAATGATCATCACCAAAACACGACCATCAGGTTGGTTGATCTCCTTATTGATTTTTTTGTCTTGCAGCGTTTTTCAGGGAGCCTTACAGGCCCAGGAGGTTACTGAAATCAGCACTGAGCAATTCGGTATTTCTGTGCGCAAAGAGTACCGAAAGTTCTTTGAAGACACTACAGGAGCACTCACCATAGCAGACATTTTGAACTCCGACTGGTTTGATCGGGATATCCAGGGGCCGAACAGTCCTACAGGCTTCTATTGGATCAAGCTCACCCTTCTGAATACAACGCCTTTTGATATGGAAGTAGTGGCCACCGGGCCGCGTACCATTAACAGCACACTTTTTGTCAGAGAGGGTGATGGTTTGCTGGAAGCTCCCTTTGGCACCTTTCAGCCAAAGAAAAATATCAACCCCGCAGACGGTCGTTTTCATGTGTACTTTCACCTGAAGGCAGGTGAGCCCACTGATGTGTATTTCAGAGTCAATGGCCGGGCCTTTAATCCTTCCTTTTCTGATGCCCTGAGCTTTCGCGAGGCCCAACAGAAGCAAAAAACACAGGATTTTATCTTTTTCGGAGCCTGTGTCATCCTGATCATCTATACCCTTATTCAATTTCTGGTATACAGAAAGCGCATGTTCCTGTACCTGGCACTCTTTGCCTTTGGCTATGCCATGTATGCCTTTTCGGTACGAGGCTATTTTATCGACTGGTTTATGCCAAACCTGCCGGAAGAAGGTTTGAACTTTACACTCGTCTGGCTGCAGACCGGGCATTTAGGCGGCCTGCTGCTAGCCATCAATTTTCTGCAGCTAAAGCAGAAATTCCCGGTGTGGCATAAAATCTTTCTGGGGCTGATAGGCGTGATGATCTTTCGTACAGGCTATGGGCTCTACCTCACCGCAGTACACCTGGACTATGGCGGCATGACCAACATGAGCATGTACACACTCATGATAGATATTGTGTTTTTTAAGGTGCTGCTCTTCTCCCTCTGGAAAAAAGTAAACACCAGCCGCAAGGTCTTTCTTTCAGGGCTGGTACTCTTTGGCTTTGTGCTTATTATGGGGATCATCGTTTGGAGGTTCAATTTTATCCAGGACTTCAGGCTGGCCCTGCTCTATATTTCCTCTACAGCCTCACTTTCTCAGGTCATTATCTTCTCCATTGCCCTGGGTATTCAGATGCGACAGCATGAAGTGGATAAAAATGTGGCCCTGGACGAATTGAACTCAGTACTCAGGGAGCAAAACAGAAAGATTGAAATAGAGGTGGTGGAACGCACTACAGAAATCAACCGCCAAAAAGTACAGCTGCAGGACAGAAATGAGCGGATCGAAACCCTCTTCAAAGAAGTGCATCACAGGGTAAAAAACAACCTGCAGCTGATCTCGAGCCTGCTCAACATGCAGCAGGAGTGGAGCAGCACGGAAGATCCGGCCAAGGCCATAGAAGACAGTCGCAGCAGAGTGGTGGCTATGTCTATGATCCACCAGTTTCTGTACCGTACCGATGATATTGCCACCATAGACTTTAAAGAGTATACCAAAGAGCTGGTAAACAAGCTGGACGCGATTCAGGTAAACCGTGTACCCTATAAACTTCACCTGGATTTTAAGAGTAACCCGGCCTTTGATATTGATACATCCATCTCACTCGGGCTGATTCTCAATGAGCTGGTGACCAATTCCTATAAGCATGCGCTGCTACTTCAGCGAGACCTTGAACTGAATATAGGCCTCACGGATCTGGAGCAAGGGATGTTCGCGCTGACTTACAAAGACAATGGAGAGGCCATTCAGCAGCCATTTTCTGAGGTGGTGAAGAAAGGTTTTGGTCTCAGAATGGCTTCCCGCCTGGCCCGACAACTTCAGGGGAAAATGGACTATGCTCATCAGGAGGGCAACTTGTTTACCATCACTTTTGCCAATGAGGAGGCCAGAATAGCCCTGTCGGAATAGATATGAGAAGGTTCTGGTGTTTATATCTCCTGTTAAGTCTTGCCTCACCCTGTGTGAAGGGGCAGACCGTGGTGGAAATTGACGAGCTGTCATTCGATATTTCCATCAGTCCGGGAGATTCGCTGGGCATTTTTGAAGACCTGAGCAGACAGCTGAGCCTGGCTGAGGTACAAAGCAGAATAGCCCTTACAGAGTTCGCGGGAGCAGAAGAAGCTACCGGTGTCTATTGGACCCGTTTCAGGCTGCTGAATCAAACCGCTCATGATTTAACAGCCGTGGCAGCCTTTGATCGTACTTCTTTGATTGATCTGTATCAGGCCGGAGCCAATGGGGTAACCTTCCATGCAAAATCGGGGGGCGGTCGCCCGGTCAGCCAGATGAATCCCGGAGATGATCACAATCATATCCGACTCAAATTACCGGCCGGAGAATCTCAGGATTTCTATATGCGATTCACCAATGAAACGGATTACTTACCCGATTTCGGAATACGCCTGTTAGATGCGGCACGCCATGCCCGGGAAACAGACCAGAGGCATACGCGCGATTTCCTGATGTTCGGAGCCATTGCCGTTATGATGATTTATGCCATTGCCTTGTTTATCATTCATCGCTATCTGCCTTACGGCTGGCTGGCTTTGCATTCCCTTGGTCTGATGATGTACAGCTTTACAGCACGCGACTATCTGGTCAACTGGTTTTTTCCTGAAAACCCGGTAGTAGGCATTGGCACTCCCTGGGCCATGCTGGGCTATTTTGCCCTGGTGATGCTGGTAATGAATTTCCTGAACAGCAGAAAAAACTTTCCAAAATGGCATAGGATACTGGCAGTGCTGGCAGGTTTGTCTCTCACTCAGCTGATCGCCAGCATTATCATGATGGTGGGCTATGGACGCTTTGTCCTTTCTACACTGATCAGCCTCTTTTTTCTGCTGATGAGTGTACTCTTATTGGTGGCCATGGTGCTTTTGATCTGGAAGCGCCTCAACCCGACACAGCGGGTTTTCGGCTATGGCATTCTCTTCTTTATCGCTGCGGTAGCTTTTGCCGTGATCTCCTGGTTGCTTATGGATGAGCTGGGGCGTACTGCGGCTACAGCCATCAGTGCCATTGCTCCACTCGGGCAAATACTCATTTTTGCCGTGGCCCTGGGCATTCAGATGCGGCAGCACGAGGTGGATAAGAATGTAGCGCTTGATCAACTCAATACCACCCTCAGGCAGCAGAAGCGAAAGATTGAAGAGGAGGTGATAGATCGTACCAAAGAGATCAATGCACAAAAGCTTATGCTGGAAGAGCGAAACGACCGCATTGAAACCCTCTTCAAAGAAGTGCATCACAGAGTAAAGAACAACCTGCAGCTGATCTCAAGTTTGCTGAATATGCAGCAGGAATGGAGCAGCACGGAAGATCCGGCCAAGGCCATAGAAGACAGCCGTAGCCGGGTGGTGGCTATGTCGATGATCCACCAGTTTCTGTACCGCACCGATGATATTGCCACTATCGACTTTAAGGAGTATACCGAAGAACTGGTGAATAAGCTGGACGCTATTCAGGTAAATCGGGTGCCTTATAAGCTTCACCTGGATTTCAAGAGTAACCCCGCCTTTGATATTGATACATCCATCTCACTCGGGCTTATTCTCAATGAGCTGGTAACCAATTCCTATAAGCATGCGCTGCTACTCCAGCGAGACCTTAAACTCAATGTAGGTCTTGAAGACCGTGGTAGGGGCATGTTCAGTCTGATGTATAAAGACAATGGAGCGGCCATTCAGCAACCATTTTCTGAGCTGGTGAAGAAAGGTTTTGGTCTCAGAATGGCTTCCCGACTGGCGAAACAGCTGCAGGGAAAGCTGGATTACACATACGATAAGGGAAATATTTTTACCATTAGTTTTGCCAACGAAGAGGCACGCAAAGAATTAACAGATTAAGGCATGAAGAAGAGAATACTGGTAGTAGAAGATGAAGTAATTATTGCAGATGACCTCTGTAATACACTGAATAAGCTGGGCTATGAAACACTGGAGCCGGCTTTGACCTACAGGGAAGCGATTACGCGCTTTGATGAAGAACCGGTAGATATGGTGATTCTGGATATTAACCTGGGCGGGAAAAAGACCGGAATAGATGTAGCGGAACATATCCGTAAAAGCTCGAATACTCCCTTTATCTACCTTACCTCATTTTCAGATACACGCACCATTGAGCTGGCCAAGGTGACCATGCCCTATGCCTATCTGGTCAAGCCTTTTGAACCGGCTGATGTACTGACTACTTTAGAGATTGCCTTTAACAATCACGCCCGGTATATCAATAACAATGCAGATCAGCTGGAGGAACCCATTCCCGAGTTTACAGCAACTGAAAAGGCGGTGCTCAGAAACATTGCTGAGAATATGACCACCAAAAAGATTGCTGAGCTGATGCATGTCAGTGAGAGCACCATTAAGAATCACCGGCACAACATCTGTGTAAAACTCAACCTGCCGGCCACAACCCATTCACTGCTCAACTGGGTATTGAGAAATAAAAAGGTGATCAACTCCTGATGGCATCAAGCCGGGCCTTTGACTGTTACCGGATGAGTAGCAAATAACCACCGCTTTCTCTCTGATAACTGTGTTATATACGTTTTTAAAGAAAATCTATAACGCCTTCCAGTCTGTGGTTAAAAAAACTCTGGTCGGGAGTGAATTTAGACCTTAAGGTCTATTTACTGGTATCAAAAGTCAATATAGTTTTACGCCCGTACCAATTCAATTGTACTATGACTGATTTGGTATACTTAAGACCACTACCTATTCACACGCTGAGAACCTCCGGATACCATATCGGCAACTATGCCTGTATCGATTTTCGAGTATATCAAATACTGAAATCGCATAGTAGAATATCAGAACTCCTTACTCACCAAAGCCCCGCCCAAAGCAGATGAAAAAGAGAATTCTGGTAGTAGAAGATGACAGCATGTCAAGGAAGTTGCTTTGCCATGTATTAAAGCAGCTGGGCTATGAGGTATTAGAGCCGGCTATCGATTACCGGGGCGCAACGGAAGCTTTCAGAAAACAATCACCGGACCTGGTGATTCTGGACGTGCAGCTCAACGGAAAGAACCAGGGCATAGAAGTGGCAAATTACATCCGCAATCATGCCGATACTCCTTTTATCTATCTTACCAGCCATGCCGATCAGAAAACACTGGAACTGGCCAAAGCTACCATGCCCTATGCCTACCTGGTGAAGCCTTTTGAGAAGGATGATATTCGCATTACGGTAGAGCTGGCTCTCAGCAATCACAATTGGTTTAAAAAGGGGGGAATCGTGGTGAAAGACGAAACAACACCGGCTTTCACCTCCATGGAAAAAGTGATTCTCAGAAAAATCTTTGAAGAGTCTTCTACCAAAGATATGGCCCTGGCCCTGAACGTAAGCGAAAGCACGGTGAAGAATCACCGACACAATATTTGTAAAAAATTACAACTGCCGGCTACCACACACTCACTCCTCAACTGGGTACTGCGCAACCAGGAAAAGCTTTCATTTTAAACCGGTTGCCCGTGAAAGATATTTGTTGATGGTTATTTGGTTGAGGTATAATAGCCAGTTTACAAAGCCACCCATACGGGGTGGCTTTTGTTTTTCTCCATATTGTGTTCATCTGCCGGACAGGTTTAAGATCAATCGCAAAGCCTGTGGGCAATCTGGATCAAAGAGAGACCGTCTTGTGACTCAGTATAGGTGCATCCATTAAAATTGTCTCTTTTTAATCATTTCTAATGTCCGGGGAAAGGTTTTTCGATCAGAAGATTAGTTTAAGAACGCCCTTATAATTCCCTGAAGGGATGGTTTCCGTCTCACCCTTCAGGGAGGGGCTTGCTTTTTGGTTTCTGTGAAAAATCTTTTCCCTGGATATTAAAAGGGCCATTTGATAGTGAAGATTAACAGGGTAATAGTAGTGAAAACGAGAATCTCTGTAAACTTTCAGTAACCGTTTGAGGTAAGATAAAAGCCCACTGTTAACGTGATAGCCGAAAACTATAAGGCTTGCCACCATTTACCATTATGAGTATTTCACCACCGATCTGAACGATCCCGCGAGTATCTCCCGGTACTGAAAAACCACTTTCCTGTACGGGCAAAGGAGCAAAACCGCCCGCTCCATCACCAATAAGCACGGTGCCTATACTGGCATCGCTTCTTCCGTTTTCCACATCTGTCTGGTATTGATTACCTGTCATCAACAGGTCCGGGTTGCCATCTGCATTCAGGTCCACCGGCAGGATACCGTGGACTTCAGAGAATTGTGCCGATTTGGGCAAAACATGAGGCTTGAAGTTTCCGTCTCCGGTATTTTCAAACCAGCTGGAGCTAAAGGTCTCAGCCTTTAATTCTTTGGCATTTTTCAAATCAGCAGAGGAGAAAATATCCTCTATCGTGGCCATGGCATAGGGGGCGTATCGGGTGAATTTTCTACGGATAGCAGGGTACTGTTTTGCCACCTCATCGAGTATATGTTTGGGGTGGCTTTGCCCGTCATTGAAGAAATAAAACGGAAAGGCATCTACCTGGCTGTTGTTATCAAAATCTTTGGCATAGATGCGTGCCGGCAGCTCTGCTGATGCCTTGTAAAAAGAGTTCTCTCCCCGGTTCCCGGCAATCAGGTCCAGGTCGCCATCACCATCCAGGTCGGCTGCCTCAATGGTATTCCACCATCCTGATGAGTGTTCCAGCCCGCTGATCTTCATCTCTTTCCATCGCTCTCTTTCCCACTTCAGCACTTTTACCGGCATCCATTCTCCCGCAATTATCAGTTCTGCTTCACCGTCAGCATTTATATCTGCCCAAAGAGCATCATGGACCATGCCCAGGTCACCTTCATCGGGCAGTAGCCCGGTGGCATCCCGGAATGTGCCTCCTTCGTTGATCAGCAACTGACTGCGTGCGGCATAAGGGTAGTTACCGGGTAAAGTACCTCCTCCTATAAACAGATCCATATCGCCATCCTTGTCAAAATCATGAACCGCAACGGCCGTGCTGTTTTCACGGAAGTCGGGCAGGGAGGAGGCTTCCCGGCTGAAATTGCCACGCCCGTCATTGAGGTACAGACGGTTTTGATATTTGGAAGAGCCTTGTTGAAAGGCGTAACCACCACTGCTGATGAATAAATCCTGGTCACCATCTCCCTCTACATCCAGAAAAACTGCCTGGCTGTCTTCATAGTGACCATCCTGATCAAAAGCAGGCTGCCCGGAGAGAGAGAAATCTCCCTGAGCCAGTCCCAGGTATAGTTGTCCTGCAGAGCCGGCCGATCCTCCCAGATAGAGGTCGTCAAGCCCGTCTCCGTTCACATCGGCTTTGGCGGCAAAAGGGCCCTTGTTTGAAATCATATGTTCCAGCAGTGGTTCGCGTTTAAAGTCTATGAAATCGTCTTCTTTGTGGCTGAAGTTCCGGGTTATGCTGTTTTTGACAGGGTTCAGAAGGGGAGAGGCAATATTCGGTCTGTCGGAACGTCCGTCTTCGGCATTCTCAACAGACACTTCCAACCTTTGGTTGACAGCGACCTTGTCCAGTCGCTGGTATTTACCATTCGGCCATTCTATCAGCAGCGATAATTCAGAAACTTCATTTCCCAGCCCGAAATGAGCGACCGGATCACCGCTGCCGGCAAAACCACGATAAGGCGAAACCTCCTGATATTGTATCTTCTGGTTTGTGGTCAGGGTCACTTTGGCTCCTATGCCGTCCGGGTTGGTGGAATTTCCTTTCAGCTTGACGGTCAGGTAGCCATTAGCCTCTGCCTGTTCGCGGGCATTGTTGCGGTATAGAAAAGCCTCACTGTTAAAGTTATTGGTGATCAGATCCAGATCCCCGTCCAGGTCCAGATCGGCATACACGGCTCCGTTGGAGAAGGCCACCTGATCCATCCCCCAGGCTTTTGTCTTATTGGCAAAGGTGAGGTCTCCCTGGTTCTGGTAAATGTAATTAGGTACGGGGTTGGAGGGCATCAACTGAGTCAGTTCAAGGGCATGGCCGGCCACATCGCCTCCAAAACGATTAATCGCCTGGGGGGAGGCATAGTTGCGATAGTCCATATCGGTCAGGTCGCGGTACAGCCCGTTGGTAATAAAAAGGTCTTTATGACCATCGTTATCGAAGTCAGCCAGTAGGGGAGACCAGCTCCAGTCGGTATGAGATATACCTGCCAGTTGACCGATTTCGCTGAAGGTACCATTTCCATTGTTGAGCTGGAGCGTATTGCGCATCACCTGATGGCCCAGGCCATAGTCCACCGCGGCATGGTAGAGGTCATAAGGGTCCTGGCCTTTCAGGAGCTTCTGTCGCTTATTGTCTTCCGCCATCATATCCAGGCTGATGATATCCGGCAGGCCATCGTTGTTGAAGTCTGCGATATCCGATCCCATGGAATTCTTGCTCATATGGAAGAGCATATCGTCTATCTTATCAGTAAAAGTGCCATCCCCGTTGTTGAGATAGATGTGGTCCTTATCGGCATAGTCGTTCCCTACATAAATGTCAGTCCACCCATCCCGATTAATGTCGGCAGTTGTGACACTAAGCCCGAAAGCCCTGTTGATCAAACCTGCTTTTTCGGTTACATCGGTGAAACTGCCATTCCCGTTGTTTCTATAGAGCTTGTCAGTAACATAGGCTGTATCCCCCTCCTTGTACTTTACTTCCTGTCCCTTGTCATTGGTAGTATATTTAAGTTTCAGAGCCTCATTGAAGTCAATGCGGTGGTTCAGCAGATACATATCCAGATCTCCGTCATTGTCATAGTCAAACCAACTGGCGTAATGAGAAAAACCGGGATCATCCAGACCGTATTCTGCTGCTTTATCTGTAAAGGTGTTATCCTGGTTGTTAATCAGCAGTACATTTCTTCGCTGGTCAATATTTCCAGTCAGCGACCTGCAAATGTATATGTCATCATAGCCATCCTCATTAATATCCACCATACTGACTCCGGTGCTCCAACCTCCCACAAAAACACCAGCCGTCTCTGAGATTTGTTCGAACTTCAGGTCTCCTTTATTCAGAAACAGGCGCCCGCCAAAGAGGTTGCCGGTCATAAATACATCAGGGAGCCCATCGTTGTTCACATCACCCAGGGCCACTCCTCCGCCATTATAGAGGTACTCATAGGTAAGAATATTCAATTGAGGTTGCTCAGTTACTTCATTGATAAAGTAAAGACCGCTTTCCGCAGAATTTACGAGAGTAAAAAGCGGAGCCTGATTGTCTTTTAAGTCATTGGGTACCGTTTGCTCTCCTATATCAGTACAAGCCCATAAAGTGAGCAGGATAGTCATATAGATAAAGGAGGAGGGCTTTAACCGATCTCGATTTTTTAATAAGTCCATGTAGGATTGGTGAATGGCAAAGCTGCAATATGTGATTATTCGATTGCTTCGCCATGACTTAGCAGCGGATTGACCTAAATATAGACCTTAAGGTCTATTTACACGAGTTGCTATTCTTAATAGCTTTGAAAAGCCAAGAGCAGAGTCATTTTTTAACGAAAGGCACTGCGGATCCAACCACTTAATAGCCATTCTTCATTGCGGTAGTTCTTGAAGTTACCGTCACCCATCAGTATTTAAACCAAAACAGACCGTAACGGGCAATATGCCGGTTTAGGTGAAACAAGTGTATATGAAACCATTTTACCCTGAAGGGGTCAGGCAATCCGCTATGGCCTTAATCAAGTTGGGCTCCCTTTGGAAAACAGGAGGCCTGTTTTTATTAACCTTTTTAACAATCAGCCAGGGAGTTCAAGCCCAATGCCCCGCACCTAACACCTTCAATTTTGAACATTTTGGAAGTGCCGGGGTAGGCCTTACACCTGCTACTCTGAATGACACCACCTATGCCCATGGCACCTGGGGGGGGATGTTTGTCCGGGTGAATGTAGTAGAAGGCCGGAAATATAATATCTCGTTGGTGGGGTCTGAAGATAGATTAAGAACACATTTTGCCTATCCTGATGGGCCCGTTCCCAATATATCATTCAATCGTCCTGAGATAGACCATGATCCACAGATTACACTTTATGACAATACAGCCAGTATTACAGGCTTTAATATTACTGCAGGAAATATTGTAGGGTTTAATGATGACCTCAGTGCTACAGAACCCTTGCCGGAATTGAATTATACTTCCACTTTTACAGGAGAACTGATTGTAGCCATAGACTTGCAACCAGGCACCATTACCTATAATACAGGAACGGGACCACCTAATGAAATCCACAATCCTGTGTTGGCTGATTGTAGTCAGTTTCTTCAAGACAGCACTTCTCTGAAAGTCACCTGGGTACCCCTGGCCCCTGCCATGCAAAGCGCTACAAAAGACTCTGATACGCAAATCACGGTAACATTCGATGCCAATGTACAGACGAATGGAGGCAATCCTACAGACTTTACGGTAGCAGATGGTGTAGGGAATACTTACACTGTTTCTGCCCAGGCGGATGGTACAGCTGGGGATGCCAATATCGTGCTGACAGTAGCTGACTTGTCTTCGGCAGTAGGAGACATTACTGTTACTTATACTAATAACAATAATGAGATCAGTGATTTTGATACGGGAAATGACTTTACCAGCACAGATGCAACCGGGGTAGTCATTGATTTAGATAATGTTGCCCCGACAATTCTTAGTATCCAAAAGGATTCGGAAACACAGATTACAGTCACTTTTAGTGAAAAAGTCCAGACCAATGGTGGCAACCCCACCGATTTCTCAGTTACCGATGGAAGCGCCACAGGTTTTGCGGTCAGTGCTCAGTCGGATGATACAGCCGGAGATGATCAGATAATATTGACAGTTGCCGACCTTTCAGGGGCTTCCAATAGTATCACGGTAACTTATGCGAATAATAACGGAGAGATATCTGACTTTGGAGGCAACGAACTTGCTACAGATGCTACCGGCAAAACCATTGGTGTGTTTACCACTACGACCGTTACAGGCACCATGACCTGGGAGTACCAGGGTGGGGGAAGTAGCTTGCCAGCCGGTGATAATCCCGGTGGGTTGGATCTTTTGGCCTTGCCTACCAGCCCGGATCGATATGGATCAGTTTCCATAGGTGACTTAGATGGCGATGGTGATCAGGATTTTCTGTCCGGCAGCAATCGGGGCAATATCTTTTATTACGAAAATAAAGGCACCCTTGAAACCCCTGACTGGCAACAAAGCTCAATTGCTACTCTGGATACAATCAATATTGCGTTTAACCAGAATACTAATGAAGTCCGCCCAACGCTGGTAGACCTGGATAATGATGGAGACCTGGATATGATGGTAGCCTCCCGATGGAATTACTACGGGAACTTTAAATTCACAGATCTCTATTACTTCCGAAACAAAGGGACAGCGACTAACCCTGTATTTGAATTGGATGAGGACTTTTTTCCCAATCAAATTGATGTAAGCCCAAATGCGAATGTTGTGGGTACATCTCTTCAATTGCGGGAACTGGTTCATTCCACTTTTGTCGATTTAGACAATGATACTGATCTGGATATGGTGATATCAGGAAGTGATAGTGTGTCATATTTTGAAAATACCGGCTCAGTAACTAACCCCTTCTTTCTTTGGAAGGTAGGAAATGATAATCCGTTTCATCTCACTGTATCGTCTGGACTTGAAACAAGCTATTTAACAGCAACTGCGGATTTCCATGATTTTGATAATGATGGCGATTTTGATCTATACTTTCAAAATGAAGCAGGATTTATAAGGGTAATGGAAAATACCGGGACATCAACGGTACCAGAGTTTAATACAGCCTCACAAGCCCTGGGAAGCCCTATAGGAACAACAGATCATGGAGCCTTTGGAGCACTTGAATTTGCTGATATAAACGGGGATGGACTTCAGGACGTAATCACCACCCATTGGAACCCTACTGAATGGTACTGGTACGCTGCAGTGAATAATGCACCCCGACTGCTTAGCGCTGTCAAAGACTCTGATACGCAAATAACGCTCACCTTTAGTGAAAATGTACAGACCAATGGTACCAATCCTACCGACTTTGCAGTAACTGATGGAACAGGCACAAGTTTCACCGTTTCTGTACAGGCCGATGGTACAGCAGGGGATGCTGAAATTGTACTGACGGTAGCAGATTTGTCGGCTGCAATAGGTGACCTTACTGTAGTTTATACAAATAATAATGATGAGATCAGTGACCTGGAAACAGGTGCAAATGTGGTAATTACCAATGCCAACGGTGTTAGCATTGACGCTGATACTACCGTACCTACACTGGTGAGTGCCTCTTTAGAATCTGATACTCAAATCACGCTTACCTTAAGCGAACCAGTTCAAACCAATGGCAACAATCCTACGGATTTCACGATTGTAGATGCAAATAGCAGCCCCTTTGTGGTGAGCGCGCAGGTTGATGGTACAGCCCTGGATACGGATATTATATTAACCGTGGCTGATTTAAGTAGCGCAACAGGTCCATTAACCATTACTTATGCCAACAATAACAACGAAATCACCGATTTTGGAGGGAATAGCCTGGCAACCGATGCTACAGGCATAGATTTACCGCTATTACCGGTAATGTTGTCTGCCACGCTGGACAACAATACACA
>DIYF01000142.1 GCA_002427745.1 Roseivirga sp. UBA6061
ATCATAAGTGGTACGGCAGAAGCTCATGCGGTAGTAGAGGTTTTCAGTCAGGTTGGTCCTTTGAGAAATACCCAGGCAGATGCGAATGGAGACTGGGTGCTGGATATCACCGATATCAACCTGATAGAGTTTAAGGTAGACCTTACCGCAGAAGCGGTTGATCTGGCTGGAAATCGCAGTGTGACCAGTGATGTATTTGTACTGACACCGGATTTTACGGCTCCTGGGGTGAGTATCTCGGTATCGGGTAGTTCTCCGGCAGGGTATACTATCGTGGCAATATTTGATGAGGATGTCACCGGACTGAGTCTGGGAGAAATTTCTGTAACCGGTGGAACAGCCAGTAATCTTGTTCAGACGAATAGTACCAGCTACTCATTTATGCTCACCTTATCTGGTAGTACGGTAGATGTGCAGGTCGATGTGAATGCAGCTCAGGATTTGGCAGGCAATAACAGTACGGTGTCAAATCAACTGACTCTGGGCGTACCACCTAATTCAGCTCTTGAAGGCATTGACAACCTACCGGACCTGATAAAGACGGAACAGATAAGACTATATCCCAACCCTGCCAGCACTGTGTTGACGATAGACTTGTCAGAGCTAAGTGCAGAAGAGGTAGATGTGTTGCTGTATAATGCTTCGGGTAAGCCTGTCTTTTCAACAGAGGCCTATAAGGCACAGACCCTGAAACTCGATGTTTCCAACTATCTGAGCGGAATGTATATCGTTCAGATATACGATGGTCAGCAAGTCATCAGAAAGAAGGTGATGGTAAGGAAATAGCTTCTTTGTTTATTCCCGAATGAAAAGATTTCCGATTCTACAGAGTCGGAAATCTTTTTTTGTTTTAAGACCGGATCACGGCATTTCAAAACTTTTGATCTTTTTTAGTTCAGGGGGTAGGGTATCTATATACCTTCGGTATATAGATCAAATCTTCTACAATAATGCCTCACAACAAAACCCTTAATACGGTCCTGATGGTCTTCACCTTTATGTTGGTGTTTTCAGGTCTGATGAATGCGCAGACTAGTGTAGCGAATGATCTTAAAAAAAGACTCTCCCAAGCCAAGGAAGGTCCGGAAAAAATGGACTTGCTGATTGAGCTGGGTGATCATATCGTCTATACAAACCCTGACTCTGCGCTGCTGTTATTTGATCAGGTCATGACTTTGTCAGACAAGTCAGATAAGCAAAACTATAAAGCTACTGCTCTGAGAAAAATTGGCGGGGTCCATAACGTTAAGAACGATCTACAGACCGCCATGCAGTTTTATGAGAAATCTCTGAAGCTTAGTGAGCAGCTGAATGACGAATCCGCTCAGGCTATGGCACTTGGTAGTATGGCCTCAATCCACGGTCGCCTGGGAGATAACGAAAAAGAAATAGATATCCTGAAGACCGTGATCGAAACGTTTAAAAAGCTCGAAAAGCGGTTCAGTGAGGGAGAGGGTCATTACCGTCTGGCCATGGCCTACAGGGGTATAGGCAAATTTGACGAGAGTCTGGAGAGTGCTGCCAAAGCTGAGGAAATCCTGCTCACGCTCGATCAGAACCACAAAACCCAAAGAATGCTGGCAGATACGTATATGGCCATGGCGGGAAATTATGGCTACACGGGAGATATGGCCAGAACCTCTGAATACTTTCTGAAAGCCCGTGCCATTTTCGAAGTGATAGAGGACTATTCTGGTCTGTCTAATACGCTGGCTATGCTGGGACAGGTGCAGATGATTCAGGAAAACTATGAAAAGGCGATAGAATACTACCTTGAATCCATGGTGATGGAGAAGAAGCTGCCCAACCAGATTTTCCTGCTCAATACCTATAGGTCCCTGGGTGAACTCTATGAGAATATAGAGGAACCCGATATGGCCATTAAGTATTTCAGGCTATCTGTCGAATTTGCAGAGAGAAAACAGCGGAAGGCTTACCTGGCAGTGTCGGGATCGCGCTTGCCATTTCTATACCAGCAGAAGGGAATGGAAGATTCTGCCCGCTACTATTATGATAAGGTATTACCTCAGGTTGAGGCCAGTACAGAAGTGCATACGAGAGGACTGGCCTGGGAAAACCTGGGTTACTACAACTTTACTGCGGGAAACTATCAGCTTGCTAAAGATCAGTTGCTTAAGGCTTACGAGTATGGTAAGCAATACGGGATGGGAGTTCAGATGGACGTCAGTAATTATCTCTACCGAATCTACACCGAACTGGGGGACTATCAATCTGCCCTTCAGTACCTGGAAGTAAACAAGATGCTCAGCGACAGCCTGTTCAATGCTGAGCAAATTCGCCAGATAACCCAAATGGAGGCTGACTTTGAACACGACAAAGAGATCATGCAAAAGCAGGGCGAGATAGCTTTGCTGACGGCAAAAGAAGAAGCCGCCCGCCTCAGACTCACCTTGTGGGTAAGTGGCCTGGTTGTGCTGATCTCAATCATCGTACTGGTGTACAGAAGAACCGTAAGGAGAAAAGAACAAAGAGCCCGGGAGCTTGAGGAAATAGGTCAGTTCAAAGAAACTATGACCAGTATGATAGCCCATGATCTGAAAAACCCGCTGAGCATGGTGCTCAACAGTCAGTCAGAAAACAGGCAGACGCGCCAGGCAGCTCACCAGATGTTACAACTGGTAAACAATATGCTGGACGTGCATAAATTCGAATCGGCCAGTGTAAAACTGAATCTGCAGGAGTTCGGGCTTCTGGCACTTTTACATGAAATCCGGGGACAGATCAATCACCTGCTTGCGGTCAGAAACCTGAAGCTTGATTTAAAAGTAGATGTCAAACAAGCCATAAAAGCTGACAAGGAAGTGCTCGAACGGATACTGGTAAATTTGCTGACCAATGCCATTAAATATGCACCGGTCAACAGCCTGATCACCTTATCAGCCACAGTCAGGGGAGAGCAGGTGGAGATAGCCGTAAGTGATAAAGGTCCCGGCATACCGGCTGACAAACTGGAGATGATCTTTGAGTCCTTTGGTCAGACCGATGCACGTGCTTCCGGAGGAGTGGCCTCTACCGGACTTGGACTCACTTTCTGCAAACTGGCACTTGAAGCCCACGGGAGTCAGATAAGCGTGGTTTCCGCACCGGAGTCAGGCACTACATTCAGCTTTTACCTTGATTCGGGAGTGGCCAGAGCAGAGCCTGTACGAGCGGTAATGGAAGTTATTGAGGAGCCTCTGGTGTTGATGGCTGATGAAAAACTCGCACATCAGGTATCGCTGCTTCGTGCCATGAAGCTCTATGAAGTGGGAGAAATCAGAAGAACCCTCACAAGTATGAGAAAACAGATGACAGCGGACAAAGCTCAGGTTGATCGCTGGATAGACTCCGTGATGAACGCAGCTTATGAGGGCAATGACCAGATGTACGAGCAATTGCTTAACCGTGTGGTAGCCTGAAAGGAGAGGAGCATTTCTGCTCCTTTTAATTCAATTGATGCAGATAGTCTCTCAGGTTATCATCTTCTTCGAGATTCAGTCGTTTTTTCACCCTGTACATAGCTGTGCGCACACTGGCCGGTGTAACATTCAGCAACTGAGCGATCTCTTTGGTATCCATATTGAGCTTCAGATAGGCGCAGAGTTTTAGGTCCTTGTGAGAAACGGGCCCGTTGGTCGATGTAAGCTTTTGGAAGAAATTGGGATGTACCTCCTCAAAATGCACTTTGAAGGTTACCCAGCTATCATCTGTTTCCAGGTGATGTTTTATGCGTTTTCTGAGCTTGTTGATCTGCGCCAGTAGTTGTGATTCCCTGGTACTCAGGTCATGAGCTTTTTCCAAGGGAGTAGCTGCCAGACCTATTTCCTGATCAAACTCCTGAATCAGCGTGTTCTTTTCTACGATTAGCATAGAGGTGGTGCTGAGCTTTCTGTTTTTCAGATCAATATCGCTTTTCATCAGATCACGAATCACCTGCTGTTGCTCCCTCAATCGGATAGTAGCGTTGATTCTGGCATTCAGTTCTACGAAATCAATAGGCTTTCTTACATAATCCCAGGCGCCCACCTCCAGTGCTATTTGAAGGTTTTCAGAAGAAGTCATTTCTCCGGTAGCCATGATCACGGGTATTTCCGAGGTAACCGGGTTCTTTTTAAGCCTGCGGATGGCTTCTATACCATTCAGGATGGGCATTTCCCAATCCATCAGGATCAAATCAGGCAGTTCTGCCTCAGCAATCCTGCAGGCCTCCAAACCATTGTTGGCCCGTATGATTCTGAGTTTTGGCCTGTTCTCCGTCAGTTTTTCTACAATCAGTCTGACCACCTGCTGGTCGTCATCGGCAATTAACAGCGTATGTCGCTTCATAATGATTTATAAAAGAAATTGGGTGCCAGCCCTTCAAATTTATGGAAAATATGCCATATCAAACGCAGGGTCTCTGGCATAGAAATCCTCACAATAGTACGTGTTTCAGCTGTTAAGAAAAGCACCTCGAAATCAGGCTGTGATACTTTGTCTATAGTATCACATCAGCCTGTGATACTTTGTCTATACCCCTCTCTTTTGGGTCAAAAACCGCGATTCTAGCTTTGTATCAACAGATATATGCCAACGATGATACCTGAAAACAGGGCTGATGCCGACAGCTTCATTTTCAGGCTCTGCCAGGGGGTGGGGGAAAATCAGACGCAACGGATACAGCTTAAAATCTCAAGACAAAAACTACTGTATGAAAAAACTCTACGCGACCCGATTCTACGGAATTCTCAGAAGTGTCTTTTTAATGATTGACCCGGCCAGGGTAAATGCCGGCAATAAGCCATACAGGCTTTTCAGACTTCCCTTTCTATTACTATGGTTATTCTTCTCACTTCAGGCACTGAATGCCCAGGTGTCCTTTCCTGAAGTAGAATCCAATGACAACCCCAATGATCCCGGGGTACATCTGATATATCAGTATTCCCGAATGACCGGCTCCATTTCGGCTACTGATAACGATTACTGGAAAATTGCCAAACGTCCCGGAGCAACCGGGCAGGCCAACCTGACCATTCGCAGAATCTCAGGATCACCTTTACCGCCTGTTTACCTGGAGAAACGCTCGGGAAGCTATGACGGGGCACTGATATCCACACAATTGGTACATAGTGGTTCTAATGCTTCAGGTTTTTATAACCAGGGAGTCCCTATTAACTATGATGGTGGAGACTTCTATTATTTGCTTCGCATGGGAAATGGTGCCTCTGTAGGAGGGTATACCTACGACCTCTTTGGCTTTAGCCCTCATACCTGTACAACAGGACCTTCAGAAGCAAGTTCTCTCAGTACAACTTCTACGGCCAACAGTATCACTTTAGATGCAATTAATGGATCGACTGCTAACAGGTTTCTGGTTAAGATCAACACCGTGAACAGCTTTACGGGAACTCCTGCCGAAGGTCAGACGCTTCCTGTTGCAGAAGGCCTGGCTTACTCTGGTTCAGGAGAGCAGACAGTCTATGTCAGCAATGTCAATTCGAACACACCTGATGTGACGATTACCGGGCTTAATCCTTCCACGGATTATTTCTTTAAGGTTTACGGATATACGGATTGTACCGGATACTTTAAGATCAATACAGGGGCAGTGCTTACTACCAGAACCTGCGGAGATCCTGCGGCCACTGCCACCGGCCTGAGCGTTACAGCGGAAAATGATGCTCAGATCAGGATCAATTCGATTACACATGCCAGTCCATCATCCGTAGCTTATGTGGTGAAGATGAATACGCAGAACAACTTTACCGCTCCAGTGGACGGAGGGGCTCTACCTGTGGCGAATCATACCTACACAGGAGGAGAGCAGGTGGTTTACGCTGGTACTTCAGCAGCTCCTGCCCAACTGATTTCAGGTTTAACCGGTGATGTCACTTATTACTTTAAGGTATATACAGCGAGTGCCTGCGGAGGTCAGTTTTACTTTGAAAGTACGGGTTTTGACGCCACAGCTACACCTACCTGCGGTATTACCGGTACCGTACAGGGAATCACCACCTACCACCTGCAGAATACTTTCCACCAGTACAGAGTCAATGGAGCAGCAGATGCCAACGGGTTCCTCGTGTACATCAATACCACGAACTCATTCACATTGCCTGTATCGGGCTTGCCGTTACCTGCAGGAGCTCCGGTAACTGCCAGCAATAACTACACTGGCCCCGGTCAGCAACTGGTCAATCGCGTCAACGCGGCCAGCTTTACGATATCAAACGGAGGTTTTTCGGGTAATACAGAATATTTCTATCGCATTCTGCCCTTTAAACTGTGTACCAACGGAACCGCCAATTATGCCACACCCTATGAGTTCAGTATCATTACCTGTGGTGTATCTGATAATCAGGCCTCAGCCCCGGTTACATCAGGTCTGACGGACACCTCTCTTAGGCTTGAGAGTTTTACACCGGCAGCGGTTGCTGCGTCCGGGTCGGCTACCGGTTATGTGATTAAGATAAATTCGGCCGACAGCTTTACACCACTGGCCCCCAGTGGCAGCCTCCCCGCGGCCAGCGCAGCCTATACCACAGGAGAGCAGGTGATATATACAGGCACTTCGGCTTCACCTAATATCGACCTTACAGGCCTCAGCGCAAATACTACGTATTACTTCACTGTATATGCTTACAGTAACTGTAACGGGGTGAACTACTTCCAGCAGGTAGGGCACTTGTTTTCAAGACATACCAAAGACAATGTGACCATTACACTGGCCAACCTGAACCCCGGGTACACCGGTTCCGCGCTGCCTCCGACCATTCAAAGTAT
>DIYF01000083.1 GCA_002427745.1 Roseivirga sp. UBA6061
ATCGGGTTGGGTTTTTGGCTGTCCGTTTCACTTTCCTCTACCTCTTCCTCGTAACCCTCCAGGAAGCCCGTTTTCTTTAATTCGTCCAGTATTTTCTGCACCGCCAGGTCGGCAGCCTTATTAGCTCCATACTCACGCGCTCCCAGAATAGCCCCCTGCACGGCCTTATTGAGTTTCCTGCTGATCCATCGGCCGATAAAACCTTTCTTTTTCTTTTTGTCGCTCTTTTCAATGGCGTTTTTCAGCCTGTCGGCCCACTTACTCAAAGCAGGGGGGCGCCTCTCTTCATAGTCCAGCTTGAGAATCAGGCTTACCATGGCCGAAGCACGCAGGTAAATGCTGTCTTTGAGTTCCTGAATACTCGCTTCACTCACCTGAGGTTTTTCCGGTACGCTGTATTCAGAAATCCAGTACAAAGGCTCTCTGTTAGGGTTTTCGGCTTGCTCCAGCAGCAGATTTACATCCGGTACCAGGGGCAGAAACTGCTTTTCTACCCTGGTCTCATTGCCCTCATCGTCCTTTTCGGTCACATTCAGCCTGATCATAAAGCGCTGCCGTATCTCTTCCGTCCAGTATTCATCTGTATGCAGCGGGTGTACAATATGATTATCCGGGTCGTAGGGCACACTGAGGAAGGCGCGCAAAAAGTTACGGGCATTGTTGCGGCCCAGAAAAAAATCATGATGGCGGTAGTTTACATCAATAAAGCCGCTGAAAGCTTCCAGGGCACCACAGGCCAGCGGATATCGGTACTTACCGCTGTTTTTACCCGGCTTGTACTTTACAGGAAAAATAACCCCGCGATAGGCCTTGTTTCTGAACTGCTCTATCAGCTCATGTCGCTTTACCTTGGCCTGGTCCCATAAAGAGCCGATAATGCCCGGAGCCACGCCCACCAGGTCTGTGGCCTTTTTATAGTCTCCCTGTAGGTGATAGAAATCCGGGAAGGGATCTATCATGATCATACCATACTTCTGGAAGGGAATATCAGAGCCTCCGGGGCTGCTGTAAGTACCTGTGGCATCTCCGTAGCGATGCTTCAGTATGCTCATCACCTCACTGTAGGGCTCGTTGTTCAGGGCGCCACCGTCTACGGTTACAGAGTTGTAGTTGTTGAGCGTTTTTTCATCCCAGATAATCTCCTTTTTGATCTCCGGCTCGGCCACGCCCATATTCTTTTCAATGATGCGGCCAATCATGTTTTTCAGGTATTCAGGACTGAAGTCTTCATTACTGAACTCCCTGAACTTAAGGCCTACGGGAAAAGCCCCTGTAGCCTTGGCGGCTTTTTTCAGATGGTCTTTGGCTTTGGGGTCAAAGGGGTTGAGCCAGATGTACTGGTCGGGGTTTACAGCTTCTCCCTTGTTGAGCTTAAAGTGAGAAAAGAGCAAATGCTCATAGGTGGCATGGGAGGGGGGCTGAGCCAGGGCAGAACCCTCATGGGCAAAATTCACGGCCAGGGGAATGCCCTGCAGCATGGTATGGGTAATGAGCATCTCCACATCAGGAGAGATAAAGGCGGGCAGCTTATCTGCCGGGTTGGTATCAGGAGGTCCCTCCAGGCTAAAGGCTTTTTCGGCTATGTTGTCAATAAAGGTAGAATTGAGCAGAGAGAGTATCTTTTGCTCACTCACGATATCATCTTTGCTCAGGCCTTTTTCCAGGGTCAGGCCCTTGTTATCATCATCCAGGTTTACCCAGCTGTCGTACAGCAGGTTGTTTTTCAGCCCACCCGGTTTATCAGCTTCCGCATCGGTTACCGGGTTAATATCCCCTTTTATACCATAGAGGGCAGCCATGGCGGTGGTCATACCGCCCGCTGAAGTACCCCCGATGGCGTCTATCACCACCTTGTGTTTGGGAATGTCTTCGGGGGCAATGCCCGGTATCTCCAGCTCACCGGTTTTGGCCCGTTCCCATTTGTCCAGCACTTCAAAGAGGTAGTCGAGTACCCCTCCGGTATAAGCTCCGGCCGATACGGCTCCTGCCATGGTAAGGCCCAGGTAAAAGGTATCTTCTTTATAGTTTTCGGCTTGCTGCTGCTGAAGTTTCTTTTCAGCTTCGGTAAGTGTTGTGGTGGACATGATGGTTGGGTTGAGCGATTTTTAAAACCTGACTGCCGACATTTAGCCGGCACGTCTGATTCTCTGATTAAAATAATAATATTAATCGATTAAATCATGCTAAACCCTCTGCCTTTATCATGAACCAGGCAAAGGACCAGTATGCGAAATATTTCGCAAGTGCGAGATTTATTGAATAAGGCCTGTCGCCAAAAACAGGGTGAACTTCAATAGCTCAACCTGAACCAATATGCAGGAGAGGAGTAACAGTACTACTGATCAGCAAGAAGAGCCTATATCGCTTTGGTTAATACGATATCTTCTGTGAAGTGCTCAGTAAGGTTGACTGTAGGCAAAAGAAGCTCATCAAATTCTGTATCCTTAAGCTTTTCATACAGAATGCCGCGGGCGGTGCCTACGGTAATAATACCCAGGTGGTCACAGAATAACATAGGCACAATAAGGGACTGCTTGTCTTTGGTAAAGAATGAGTCATAGGTATTCTCTTGAATTTCAAACTGACATTCTGTTTCCAGTATTACGAAAGGTTTTTCATTACTCAAAAACCTGATTTCGAAGTAGATGGAAATGGTATGAGCCTCATGAGAAGCGCCTACATTCACACCTACCTGAAGCATTATTTCGGCTGTGTCATCATAGCTATCCGCAATAATGGCAAACTGATGTGTGTCGATGCCCCTGAGAGCAAAGGGTATAACGTCTGGACTGGCCATAATCAGGATGCAATTCTCAGATAAACTTTCTCAGATTTGTAAGTAGGGGCACTGGTGACCTTATTTACTGGTTTAACGGGCATACCATAGTTTAGAACATTCTTTTGGTAAAATTCGCGCTTCTCTTTTTTAATCACCTCTTCATCTGCTTGCAAAATAGTAACAAGGGTAATACCCAGGGCTTTTTCGATTTTACTGATACTCTCGTAAGTAAAATTGACCTTGCCCTTTACAATTTTGGCTACCTGCTGGCGGCTGACACCCATTTCTCTGGCAAGTCTGGACTGTGTCCAGCCTTTTTCATCCAGGGCATCGAGTATTCTCAATGCTGTTTCAAATGATTTATCGAGCCAGGCCTTGTTGACTCTTCTGTGTTCTACCTTTTGTTTCCAGTCTGAAGTGGGGTTTTGACTGGCAAGCTGCTGGAGCTTCTTTTCTATGTTTGTCATTGCTTTATTTGGTTAAATAAACAAACTCTACCTGGTCAGGATTGGCGCCCAGGTAGTCACATACCTTATTCAGTTTTATAAGTTCCGCTTTGGTATGTGGTCTTTCCTGCATGGTATTTGTGAGCTTGATAGCTCCTCCGGTAATCACGTAAGTTTCGTTAAACCTTACTGCATATATACGTAAAAACGACTGTCGTTCGTAGCCGTATGCTTTTAGCTGCTGTAGATTGAAAGATTCATCTGCCTCCTTTGCATGGAGGGGCTTAAAAAATGATCCGAGATTATCCTGAGCGGCCAGATCATAGATATCTTCAAACAGCTCATTAGCTTCTGCTCTTGTGCTGATAACCAGGTCTTTGATTTTACCGCTTCCATAATAGTCCCTATAATCTTTCTCATATTGTGTAAAAAAGTCCCTTAAGTATTCAGGGTCATTCCATTGATCATCCAGTATACTTAAAGCATCAGGTCCGTTATCGGCATATTGCATTGCCAATAGCTTCCCCTCTTCCGTGCCAAATATACTAACTATTTTCATGTTGTTAACCTGTGGGTTGACAAAATTGTTCCTTTTCGCTCTAAATTCATAGAGATTGGGTGTAAATACCTGTTTTTTATGAGTGAAAACCCCTGCGCTGTTTTCTGCCCATTTGGTAGCTTATAAAATATTGCAGAGTGATTCATTAAAGTGGAACCGCTATCATGTCATCAACCATCTGTAGTAACTGTCTCGCACTGTAATCTTTCAAAGCACCTACAGCAACAGAGCCCTTAGGCTGTGCACCCTCCAACTGAAGAGGAGTGACCCAAATCAAACGGTAACCATGGTTTTGTGCATAGGCTTGAAGTTCAGCCATAGTACCACCTGAAGACCGGCTAGCCATGACCAGTATATCGCACTGCTTATTAAAGTAAGAGAGACCTTCCCGGACGGCCCTGGCATAGTCACCATAAGTTTGAAGACCTATGGTAGCTGAATGATACTTGAAAATCGCCCGGTATTCAGTATGATTAATATTATTGTCGGTAGTAGCACCTGCACAGATAAGCTTAGCACCTAAAAGTGCCAATGTAGTGGATTTACCTGTGTTCGCTTTACCCCATACTCCGATTATCGTGCATGTCATCTATTATTATGTTTTGTTAATCATTACAGTTCTCATTTAATTCTATCACCCCATCCCCTCAATAAAAGTCTGTACAAAGCCTACAATCTTACTGATGATGCGTTTAGAAGTACCGGCACGCTCTTTTAGCCCGGGGCGTTTATTGAGCAAGCCAATCACATCATCGCGCATAGGCTCCTTCTGGGTAAACAGATATTCGCTTACGGTGCTTACCAGTCCCTCGTAATTCAGTCCTTCCTCTGTACTCAGCAGTTTAAAGGCCTTCTTCTTTTCCCGGGTCCAGAAGGCCTCAAAGGCCTCTTCTATATGATCGCTGTTAGATATGGCAGGCATATTTTCCTGGATAAACTTCTCAATAAGCTCCTTTTTACTTCTGAGCTGATCGTTGGAAGAGATAATGTCTGAAATAACCTTTTCCTGTTTTTCGCGCTCTTTGGGCCTGGCATCGTGCAGTTTGGCCAGCAGGGTAAGTATATAGGCTACATTGATTTCATCTCTGCGGATCAGCTCCAGCTCAAAGTCAATGTCGTTGAGTATAGAAACCTTTTCTTTCTGCTTGTCAGCCTTTACTTCTTCATACAGGTCCAGGTATTTGCTCTTGTAGTCTTCAAAGGTCTGCTCATCCATCAACAGGTCGTCATGGTCAAACTCGGTGAAGGTCATCAGCACATTGCGTACACGCATCAGCTCCCTGAAGGCTTTGACAAATTCCATCTGGTCTGTTTCTGAGATCAGCTCATTTACATCGTCAAAAGCGGGGGCGATGCTCAGTACATTTTCTACAGCCTTGTTAAAGCGCTCTATATAGTCCTCATAGGGCTTTACTACCACTTCTTCTATGGCCTCTTTGTTAGAAAAGAGGGTGATAGCATCGTCAGTGGCTTTTTTAAGGTTTCTGAAGCAAACCACATTACCCTGAGATTTTAGCTCATCCAGTATGCGGTTGGTGCGTGAGTAGGCCTGGATAAGGCCGTGGTATTTCAGGTTTTTATCTACATAAATGGTGTTGAGGTGCTTGCTGTCAAAACCGGTAAGAAACATATTGACCACCAGCAGCACATCCACCTGCAGGTTGCGCACCCGCTTGCCTATGTCCTGGTAGTAGCTGTAAAAATCCTGGGTTGAATAATTGGTGTTAAACAGCTCATTGTAGTCTCCTATAAAGCTATCGAGCTTTTCTCGGGTATGCATATTGCCATACTCGCCAGGGGGCTCGGCCACAAAGTCGGCATAGTCTTCATCGGGTATAAAGCCCACGGCATCTTCCGGCTCTTCATTGGCCTTGTAAGAAAAGATGGTGGCTACCCGCAGGTCGTGCAGGCCCTCGAGTTTTCGGGCCTTAAACAGGCCATAGTATTTTACCAGGGTTTTTACATTGCCAATGCAAAAGATGGCCGTGAACTTTCGGTTATGGGTTTTGCGGGTATGGTTATGAATGATATAGTCGGTAATGTTTTCCAGCCTTTGCGGGGCCTCCATTACCTCTGAGGTATCAATATCCTCTACATTGATGTCAACAATGCCCTCTTTGCTTTTAAAGGTACTGATGTACTCAATGGAGAACTTGAGCACATTGCGGTCGCGAATGGCATCGGTAATCACATACTTGTGCAGGCATTGCTCAAAAAGATCTTTGGTGGTGCGCTTGCCGTGCACATTTTTCACAGAGTTATCAGCAAAAATGGGCGTGCCGGTAAAGCCAAACATCTGTGCCTGATGAAAGAAGCCTTTGATGCGCTGGTGCGTATCACCAAACTGACTGCGGTGGCACTCATCAAAAATAAATACGACCCTTTTATCCTGCAGTGGCTCCATTCTGGTCAGGTAACGCTGTTTTTCTACGGCTGTATTGAGTTTTTGAATGGTGGTGACAATCAGCGGGGTATCATCGCTGAATTGCTTCACCAGGGTGGCCGTATTGTTGGTAGCATCAATACTGCCTTCGCTAAAGCTGTTGAATTCTTTGATCGTCTGGTAGTCCAGGTCTTTGCGGTCTACTACAAATACTACCTTATGCACTACCTCCAGCGCGGTAAGTAGCTGCGCTGTTTTAAAAGAGGTGAGGGTTTTGCCCGAGCCGGTAGTATGCCAGATATAACCAAACTTTCTGCTGGTTTTTACCCGCTCTACTATCGCTTCTGTGGCATAGTACTGGTAGGGGCGAAGCACCATAAGCATATGGCTGGTATTGAGCACAATATACCGGGCTATCATTTTAGAGAGGTGGCAGGGCTCTAAAAAGGCATTGGCAAAGGCAGGCAGGCTGGTGATAAGCTTGTTGTCTGCATCGGCCCAGTAAAAGGTTTGCTTAAAGTTCAGGGCCGCTATGGCATTGTTGGCGTAGTACTTGGTGTTTACGCCATTGCTCACTACAAAGAGCTGTATGTATTGAAACAGGCCCTGACCAGCCTGAAAGGTGTGTTTTTTATAGCGTATGGTCTGGTTAAAGGCCTCTTTGAGCTCAAGCCCTCTGCGCTTGAGCTCTATCTGAACCAGGGGCAGGCCATTGATCAGCAGGGTTACGTCATAGCGATTTTCATACTTGCCCGTCATGGTAATCTGGTGTGCTACCTGGTACTGATTTTTACACCAGTGTACCTGGTCCAGTAGCTCCAGGTAGCCATGTTCTCCATTCTCTTTGCGGTACACCATTTTTTGGCGCAGGGTGGTGGCTTTCTGGTATATATTGCCCTTGCTCAGCTGATGGAGCACCTGTTTAAACTCCCTTTCTGACAGGCTGCAGCTATTGTGTTTTTCCAGCTGAGCTTTCAGGTTGGCAATCAGATCAGCTTCACCTTTAATGGCCACTTTGGTGTAGCCCAGCTCTTCCAACTGGTTCACCAGATTTTGTTCTAATACGGCTTCTGATTCGGTGGTCATGTATTGCGGTTGTGTTTTCTGTGCCGGGAATAGGTAAGGATCAGTCAAACGTTTTTATGCCTATGCGATCTATCAGCATATGGGCCCTCGTTGTGAAGTCGCCCGGCAGGCTGCCATAGAGCTTTCCTTCACTGAGTTTTACTTTGTATGTAACATTGAGCTCAAAATTGTTGATGGCTTCAGCTGTGGCCTCAGCAGAATGTTGTATCATGGTACAACTCTCAGGTAAGAATAAACCCGTACCATAGTGCAAAGCTGCGGCTACAGGGCTTCCGTATTTCTTTACATAGGTGTTGATCCTTACCTGGGTGTCATCGTTGATCAGGGGTACACTTGTGTCAAAGAGTTCACCTCTGAGTTCCTGTAGATGATCGCTATGTGGTTTTCCCTTATGCCATAGGTCTACCCTGGCCAGTTGTTGCTTGGTCTCCAGGTCTATGCCGGTTATCAGCTCGCTCAGCTTTTTAAAATTGATGTCCGGGCCTCTGGACAGTGTTTCATTTTCCAGTAGCACCCGACCTCCGTTGGCTTCTGGTATGCCGCTGGTATAAACCTCCAACAGGAGCTTGCACCAAACAGGCCGGAGGGCTGAGTTTACGTTTTCCAGAGATTCTAACAAGCCCGTCAGAGTAGGGTCGTCCTGCATATTGAGCTTTTCAAAAAAGCCGTCATAGGTTTCGGTTTCGAGCATTTCAGTCAGCTGATCCCGGGTAAAGAGTTTGTGCTCTATATCAGGTAATTGGTTAAGCAAGGCTTCTTTAAAAGCCTTTACACTTTTGTTGGCTGTACGGGCAATCAGGGCTTCTGGCTGATCAGAAAAACCAATGCAGCTCAGTAGGCGGTACTGTATATCTTTTGGACGGTACTGGTAACTTGAGCTGCTGCCCGGGGCTTCGTCAAATATGGCATTGAGCTGTTCTATGTATTCACCATAGCCGGGAATGCACTCAGACATAAATCTGTAAAAGGGCTTTAACCGTTTTGGATGGGGGGTATGATGATCATTAAAGCTGACGATCAAATCCCTCAATTTACCGTTCTGCACATCACTGAGCATACCAAAGCCCACCGTTTCTACCTTATCTCTGGTAAGCCAGTCCAGAAATACATCGGAAAGGCGGGTAATCCGTTTGATGTTTTGGCCCTGGGCTCTATGGTAAAGCTTAAAGAGCCCTGCCTTACTATAGCGTTGCATCACTTCCCTGATATGGCCTTTGCCAACGGCCTGCATCAGCTGTAGGTTATCAGTGATCATATTATCCATAATAGCCAGCGAGCCACAGATGAGGGGAGTAGCCAAAAGGTTCCATTCAGTTTCCTGAACAGAAGCATTGCGTGTAGAGGCAAAAGAAGTAAGTACAGGGCTTTGTTGTAATGAGTCGGAGGAAGCCATCCAGTTTTTGAAAATTTTAAGAATTGGTTTTGGTAAGGGGTAAAATAATACTTTTCCGATGAATATTTTTATTTGAATTGATCTGTGGCCATATCTTCTTTTAGATCAGGCATGATGAAGAGCGATGGAAGGCCCGGCTGTATTGTGGCTGGTGCTTAACGATACTTTCTAAAAGCCTGTATAAACTGATAGAAGCCATAGCCACCAAGAATTCTACCCAGAAAATCGAAGAAGTAGTAACCAAGGTTGCCAGTACTCTTGGGGGCCAGGTAATCAAACTTATGTGTGGGTAAGAGAAATTCGAAATACTTGCCAAGGACCTGCCAATCCCAATTATTCATTTGTAAAGAGAAGGTATAATTTTCGTGGCAGATAATGGAAAGATAAAACAACGGAATGCTTACTATAGATAAATATTTGAAAGCCTGTCCATAGGAACTGCCGTGTTTGTTGGAAATCTCATTGAGCCATAGATTGAATTGCTCAAGTTTTAGACGGAGAACCTCGTTTCGTGAGCCTTTGCCTTCCTTAGATTTCTCTTTCTCGTCCTGCCTTTGGTATGCTATCTCTTTTTGGAGTGCCTTCTTTTCCAGTACTTTAAACTTAATAGAGTCGCTGATGTTATTTTGAGAAATTAGTGTTTGCTTTAATATTCTGAAGGTTTCGCGGGCGTTGTTAATCGGGATTTTATGATTATAAGTGACTGCATTTTCATATGCCTCTTCAGAATCATGTTTGTTGCCGAGTTTTTTTATATGAATAGTTTTAAACTCAGCTAGGTCTATATCAAAGCAACTGATCTCACCAGGAATAATTGCTAGGGCCAAATCAAGTCCATTATAAAATTTGGTACCTCTAAAGATGATCAGCTTTTTGATAAGCGAATAAGTAAAAAGCACATTTTCATGAAAAATCGAGCCTGAGAAAACGGTAGTGCCTAGAAAATCAGTTTTGTAAAAGGTAGTTGATTCATGAAAATCACATCTCCAGAAATCTGCCAGATCTTGGAATTTGGTATTATTGAAATTTACTGTATTGAATTTTGACTGCGTAAATCTCATTTTGAGATTGATCGAACTCTCTGAAAAATCTATTGAAGAGAAGTTACATTCCTTAAATTCAAAAGCCTTGAACATGGGGAGAGTTGGGTTGTGCTCCTTTGAATCCTCATCCGACTCCCAATCCTGAAATTCAATTATACGATCCTTTATGGAAATCCCTTGTAAGAAATCACAATCGATGAATTTCAGAGTACTCAATAGCCCATAACCCAACACATTTTTAATGATGGAAACCATCATTGTTAATGCCATATAATCAAAATCGAAATCAATGTCACATTTATAATAGCAAAACTCAGTTCTTCCGGTACTTCTACTTGTTTTAATAGTGGCGTGCTCCGGTTTTTCTTCTCTTAGGATAAAGAAGTCTCTAATGTCCCGAATTTTTACTCTCCCCATCACACAAACATTTGCTGTAAAAGTCCTTTTTTAAAGTTTTGCGTTTGCTCCAGTTGCTCGCTCAGGTGCGCGAGCTTCTGATCGATGGCTGAAAGGAAGGAGGCAATACGGGTTTGTTCTTCGGGTAAAGGAATATTCAACTGAATTTTTGACAGTTGATCGGGGTAAAGGTGCACCACCGAAGACCCCTGTGCAATTCGGGCTATATCGATTTTCTTTGCACTATTCAGGTAGTATGAAAGAAATACACCATCAAGATCGGTTCGGATAATATTCAAATCTCCCCCTAATGCAACTCCCTCTTTTTGCACACATGCTGCTGTTGCGATATCTATTTGGGTCTCTCCTGATGCAGGGATAATTACATCATTATTTTCGCTTAGAACCAATTCAGATGTAGGAAGATTCGTTTTCGAATTGACGTGGCTGATAGTTTCTGAATAATCCGTATATAGTTCGCCATACCTGATACATTCAGTAGCTCCCTCTTCAGTGATGTCATTCTTGGAGATTCCTTTTCCCTTTTTAAAACTTCCAACTTCCCCTAATAGCTTCTCCTCCCAATCCGGATAATCAGTACCATCGGGCTTTTTAAAGCGCAGGGTCTGGGAAAACAGCTGCTGCATCATGCCTTTTTTGTATTGCTCCAGCAGGGCTTTCTTCTGGCTCAATTGCTCAATTTTTTGATCTACAGAAGAAAGGAATGCCGCGATTTTTTGCTGTTCGGGGAGGGAGGGGAGGTTAATTTTGAAATTTCGCAAACTACTCACTAGTACATTGGGTTGACTGCTAGTGGCATTAAAGCGATACACCTCCTTTAGACCCCATCTACTCATCAAAAATTGAGTTATAAATTCGGGTGAAATACCTTTCCTCGGAGTAAGTTTAGCAATGTTTTGTTGTATGTGGTATTTGTCATTTTCGCGAATTACAACTGCATTTCCGATAGTTCCGACACATGGATATACTATGTCACCATCGTACAATCTTGACCTTTTTAATTTCAGGGAGAGTTCATTGGAGATATATGCTAAATTATTTAACTCTAACATGCCTCTTCCAATGTTATAGCCACGAAGTGCTATTATTTCTTTGTTGCTGTCCTCTTGCCAATATTTCGAGTACTCATATCCGGCTAATCGGGTTATCTCCAGAATCTGATCAAATATTTTACTCTCAAAACTCTCTCCAAACCCGGGGAACCTGAGTGATGGTGTGTTTGTCTTAACCATGATGAGTAGGATTTACTTGATTTCCTGATGTATTGCTTGTGAGTAGGGGATCAGGGCCTGTCAATTTCTTCAAGGTGATGTTGAGTATTCCGTTGATAGCCTGATTTGAGAGAGGGCAATGAGTTTCCAGATTCACGATTTTGGCTGTTTACTATTATTATGTACTCTTTTGAATTGAAGACTTTTAGAACCAAAGTTGATCAGTAGGCCGATATCCAGATCATAAGCCTCCACATAATTCATGGCTTGTGCCAGGTGCACATCTTCTATTGTCTGCATTAGGATTTTTTGGATTTATGGATGAAAGGATTCATGCCTTTGGTGTAGTCTGAGCCTTCGCCTGTCTGATTTGGCTTTTGATAGTCTTTGTTCTCCGGGTGGTTGAGATTATATACACGCTTGAATTCAAGACTTTTAGCACCAAAGTTGATCAGGAGGCCGATAGGTAAACTGTAAGCCTGGCAATAGTTCATGGCCTGAGCCAGATGAGTGTCTTCGAGTTTGATGAGAGCTTTTAGTTCCAGCATAATAGTGTTTTCTACAAAGAAGTCTACTCTGCGCGTGCCTATTTGCTGTCCGTCATAGAAAATATCCATTTCCATTTCGCGCAGGTAAGCCAAGCTTTGTTTCTCCATTTCTATTGCTAATGCCCGTTGGTAAATCACTTCCTGAAAACCGTTGCCCAGGGCTCGATGTACTGTCATAGCGCAGCCGATGATTTTATGAGTCAGCTCCTGATGTTTCATAAGTAACGCCTGTTATCCTTCAATCCATAAATCCTATCCATCATAATCAAGACTAAAATGGTGTATCTATCCCCAGTTCCTTACAGAAGGTGGCTATGGTTTTGTCGGTTTCGGCCATATCGCTGTCCAGGGCCCTGAGCTGTTGGCTTACAGCCGCCAGGTCTACGGGCTCTTCTTCTTCAAAGGTGTCTACATAGCGGGGTATGTTCAGGTTATAGTCGTTTTCTACTACCTCGGTCATAGGGGCTATATGGCTGTACTTTTCCAGCTCGCTACGCTGGCGGTAGGTATCTACTATTTTGTTTATGTGTGCCTCGGTGAGTTTGTTTTTGTTGCCGTCTTTTTCAAAATCTTTGCTGGCATCTATAAAGAGTATGTTTTCACCATGTACCCGGCATTTGCTCAGCACCAGTATGCAGGTGGGTATGCTGGTGCCGAAAAAGATATTGGGTGGCAGGCCTATCACGGCATCCAGGTAATTTTGCTTTTCAATAATGTACTGCCGTATCACCGCTTCGGCTGCTCCTCTGAAGAGCACGCCATGGGGCAGCACACAGGCCATGGTGCCGTTTTCGTCCAGCTGGTGTATCATATGCTGCACAAAGGCAAAATCTGCTGCTGATTTGGGTGCCAGACGCCCGTACTGGCTAAATCGCTCATCGGTTTCATTCAGCGGGTTGGTGTTGCTCTTCCATTTGGCAGAAAAAGGAGGGTTGGCCACAATGGCTTCAAAGCGCAGGTCTTTGTGCTGAGGTTCTGTGAGGGTATCTTCCTGCCTGATGTCAAACTTGGCAAAGTGTACATCGTGCAGGATCATATTCATGCGGGCCAGGTTATAGGTGGTGCGGTTGAGCTCCTGGCCGTAAAAATCGCCCACTTCTACCTCGCGGGCTACGCGCAGCAGCAGCGAGCCTGAGCCACAGGTAGGGTCATATACGTTTTTAATGCGCTTTTTACCCGTGGTGACTATGCGGGCCAGCACCGTAGATACCTGCTGCGGGGTGTAGAACTCTCCGGCCTTTTTACCCGCTCCGCTGGCAAACTGGCCTATCAGGTATTCATAGGCATCACCCAGCACATCGCTGTCGGCATTGGCCAGCTCAAAGTCAATCTTATCCAGGTGGCCCAGCACCTTGGCAATCAGTTCATTGCGGGCTTCTGAGCTTCTGCCCAGCTTGGTGCTGTTCAGGTCCAGGTCTTCAAAGAGCTTGTTAAAGTCGTCTTCACTTTCCGTACCCATTGTGCTCTGCTCAATGTTGTTGAGTATGCTTTCCAGGTCTTCCAGTATAAAATTGCTTTCTGCCTCGGTGGCATTGTTGCCCTTGGCGGCAATGGTGCTGAATAGTTCTGCAGGACTTAAAAAGTAGCCCAGCTTCAGCAGTGACTCTTCTCTGATGGCCTCCAGGTACTCCTCTTCATTGGCCAGCTGCTGATAGTCCTGAATGTCTTCGGTCTCCAGTAGCGCATTGGCATAGAGGTACTGCTTTTCTGAGAGATATTTATAGAAGATAAAGCCCAGTATATAGTCCCGGAATTCATCTGCGTCCATTTTACCGCGCAGTTCATTGGCGATGTTCCAGAGCTGTTGCTCGAGTAGTTTTTTGTTTTCTTCTGACATATAAGGTTGGCGGGCAGTGTTTTTGATTGGCCGGTTAAAATAGTGATAGAAAAGGAGTAAATCATTTAAAGGAGGGATTAATGTTTTGCAGGCTGGCTGACACCAACGAGGTGGTAAAATCACTATTTGTGGTGAGTCTGCTATAAGGTGTTTTGCTGAGCTTTGGCTGAGGCTGTTTTCCACAGCAGCCAAATCAAAAAATCATACATCAACAAAACACATTCAATTATGACAAGGGAAGTTTCATTTGATTTACTCACAAAAACAATAGCCGAGATTGTGAACGTGCGGCAAGAGGATATTACACCGGATACCACATTTGTGGAAGATCTGGGTTTTACTTCGCCCGGGCTACAGGCGCTGGCGGCTGTCTTAAATGAGCGATATGCTGTGTATAGCGAGGCCACTAACCTGAAAGGGAGCGAAATAGCCGAGGCGGCTAATGTAAGAAATCTGGAGGTGCTGATATGGGAAAGGATAGAAGGATGAAAAAGCTATTGATGGTATTGGGCTTCGTTTTGATAGCTACCAATGTAATGGGGCAGAAGATCAGTGTATTTGACAAGAATAAAGACGGACAAATTGATAAGGAGGAATACCTGCGGTTTTTGGAAAGGACCGGGGGCGTTTCATCCGAATCACTGGACCGTGATGAGAATGGTACGGTATCAATTGAAGAATTGGCGTATCGTTTTTATTCAGACCTTGCCACTCTAAAGCGAGATTACGGGGATTTTCCTATATCCCTGGACAGGCTGATGCCGAAGGAGACGGCTGGCACTCCTGGATTTTTTACCAGAAACGGCATACTCCTGCGCGGTGATTATGATGCTATCTCCATTTACGAACCGGCCACCGGGCTGGACGCTGCCGACCCTGCCATTATCAGTTATACCAATAATGCGAAGGATACGGTGAGTATATGGACCGTACAAGGGGCCTTAATGCGCCCTTTTCCGATCACTAAGGAAGAGAATAACACCAGGGCGGTACTAGTGCCGAGTGTTTATTTTAATCGCAAAAGGAGTTCTAACGAGGAAGGTGAAGCAAATAGCCTGACATTTCGTTTTGGACCGAGCTTCGAATGGGTAAATGGGTCAGGAATGTCATGGAACATCCGGTCTTCGTTTTCATATGCTACTGATTTCGATTTTGACTCAGAAGTAATTGCAGGTGAGATTGATATTGAGCCTGCGCATCTTTTCAAGGGGATGGGGGTATATCGGAATATTTTTCAGGACAAACCGAAATTCATCCGCTATACCTGGCGTATATACGGCCATTTTGAGACCGGAACCACTAATGATGCAGGAGACAATGAAGCGCTTGTCGAAGGTAGTTTCAGCCGCCTGGGCGCAAGGGCAGAGCTTGGATTTTTGTTTGGTAAGAGGTTTGAAATCAAATCTAAAGCGGGCTACCTCTTTGGTTTGTCAGATAAATCTACTGATAGCGACCTGATTCAGGTGAAATCTGTTTTAAGACTGAATGGGCAGGGTAACATCGCCTTGAACCTGGAATACCAGAAAGGAAATATGCCGCTTGTGCAGCAGGAGGTTGAAAACTGGACCTTTGGGATTGGTGTGAAGTTTTGAGCACTGAATTAATTAAAAAGTAATTGCCAGGTGCCGTAAGGTATCTGGCATTTTTGATTTACTGTGAGTCGGGTCTTGCACTACAGGCTGTGTAATGGCCAGGGTCCGTGTAGTGGGAAGGAGAGTGGTAGCAGGGAACAAGGGCTCAGCGTAAATCAAAACCCTTGATAATACCAGTCTGAATGCCAAAACGAATCACTCCTGCTGAGTTTTTTACTTCCAGTTTGCTCAGGATATTTTTGCGGTGTGAGTCTATGGTATGGGTGCTTACAAAAAGCTTATCCGCAATTTCAGCGGTATTCAGCCCTTCAGCAATCAGGCGAATGACGTCCTTTTCACGCTCACTCACTTCAATATCCAGTGGGCTGTCAAACACTTTGCTCTTCTGAAAACTCTTGATCACCGTCTTGGTGATTTCTTTGCTATAATAGGGTTCGCCTCGCATCAGCGTGTCTATTGCCAGAAAAAGTTCTGCCCGGCCTGAGTTTTTGAGCAGATAGCCGTCTACTCCTGTGGCAATAAGGTTTTTGATAAACTCGGGCTGGTTATAGGTGCTCATGATCAGGATCTTTACCTCTGGAAACTCCGTTTTGAGTTCTTTGGCCACGGTGATGCCATCCTTTTCAGGCATATTGATATCGAGTATTACCAGGTCCAGCTCATCGAGATTTTTTACTGTTCTGACGACCTCCTCACCATGGTGTGCTTCGGCCACTACTTCCACACCCTCTTTCTGGCTAAGCAGCAGCTTCAGACCATCGATGATAATCTGGTGATCATCGGCCACCAGAATTTTGATATTGTCGCTAATCATACTTTGAGTGTTATGGTGGCTGTGGTGCCCTTATTGGCCGGTGAAGAGAGGGTCCATTCTCCACCAATTCTTTCTACCCTTGTGTGGATGTTTCTGTGGCCTATGCCTTTCTTAGCGGCCTGGTCTGCACCGCCTATGCCATTGTCGGCCACGGTGAGTTTAATAAGATCTGCCTCTTTCCTTAGGTCAATGTCAAAGCGACTAGCCCGGGCATGGCGCAGGGTGTTATTTAGTAGTTCCTGTACAATTCTGTAGAGGTGTAGTTCCTTGTCCATGGACAGTCTTTCGTCAAAGCGGGAGGTAGTCAGGTTCACGGTCAGCCTGTCTTTGTTGGAAACGGTTTCTTTCAGGTTGTTCAGGGCTGCCAACAGGCCGAATTTGGTGAGTACACCTGACAGCATGTCGTGCGAGATTTGGCGGGTATCATCTATGGCAGTAGAGAGTAGTTTGTTCACAACTGTAAAATGCTCGCTTGAAAAACCATCATTAAAGCCGGCTTCCAGGTGCATTTTAGCAGCAGTGAGCACGCTGCCCAGCCTATCGTGTAATTCTTCGGACACTCTTTTGCGTTCTTTTTCCTGGCCTTCAATAATGGCATCAAATACTTTCAGGTCTTGCTGTTGAAGCAGCCTGTTTACTTCCTGGCTGTGGGCCAGTGCCAGGGTCCTGGCTTCAATTCTGTTCAAGCGACTGCGCTGAATAAAAAAGGCTATTGTGGCCAGGGCTATCAAGCCTGATATCAGGTAGATGATGTCCGACTTTTGTTTCCTTAGCTTCATTGCCTGTGCTTCGGCTCTCGATTCTGCCAGCTCTTTTTCTTTTCTTTCCGTCTGATATATCGTTTCAAACCTTGTGGTTTCACTTGCTTTCAGGGCAGTATACACGGAGTCTTTGTAGGTGATATGCTGCAGTAAAAGTGGTACAGCTTTATCGTTGTCATTTGCCTGAATATATAAGTCTGCCAGGTTTTTTGAAAGTGTTTGAATTCTGTTCAAATTCCGGTTTTCGGGTCTGTCGCTGAAAGCTATGTCCAGACCTTTTTGGTAGGCTGCTCTGGCCAGTCGGTAGTCTTTTTGCTTTTTATACACATTGCCGGTGTTTTCCATTAAGGTGGCCTGCATATAGGTATTAGGAGCTTGTTCTAGGGCCTGGTTATAATAGAGCAGCGCACTATCGTATTGTTGCTTTTCTTCATATACCCGGCCAAAGTTTTGGAAGGAACCTACCATGTCGGCCTTGGACTTATATTTGCGGTAGATTACAAAAGCCTTGTTGAAATAATAAAAGGCAGAATCGAGGTTGTAAATGGGGTTATCACGCTTATGGTCTATGAATAAGGCTCCCAGGTTATTAAGCGTAGTGGCCAGTAGTCCGTCCTGTTCTACGCGACTTCCTATGGCAATGGCTTCCCGATAATGATTCTGGGCTTTTGCGTATTTTTGCCTACGGTTGTAAATATTACCAATGTTGAGCTTGTTTTTCATAATACCCGGCTCGAATTGAAGGGAATCATGGATATGAAAGCTTTGTCTTTGATACTTCATGGCCTTGTCATAATCTTTCAACCGGAAATGGACAATACCTATGCGATTTAGGGCTCCCGCAACTCCCAGTTGATTATTGACTCCTTTGTATCCTTCCAGCGCTTTATTGTAAAAGAAAAGGGCACTATCATATACAGCGGCATTTTTAAAACCTAAGCCGGTCTTATAGTAGGCATCTGCCTCAAGCTGAGACTGTGCCTGACTATGATGTTGTATAAAACCGAAAACGATAAAGTACAAAAGTATATTTTTAAAAGTCATGAACTAATATAATAAAAGACTATCACGCTTATTGATAGTCTTTTATGTCTGGTGTGGTATTAATCACCATCTCCCATGTGTGAAGTGCTGGAGCCATCATGATCCTGCAGGTGAGGGTGGTCAATCGCAAGTTTGACGGCTATTTGGTCCCAGAGGTATCTCTCCTTAAATCTTTGACCTTCTGCCGTGGTCTTTAGTAAGATGCTGCCCTCCAGTGGTACTTTATGTGGACCACCGGAATGATTTGTTTTTAAGTTGATCACACATAGGTTATTCGGTATTGTATCATTGAACTTCTCCAGTTCAAATGCATTACCTCCCAGAGGTTTTAATTCAGCATAAGCAAAGGTGAGGTCTACATTGAAAGACTCGGCAGTCTGGCCTGCCAGGTCTATGGCGTAATGAAGCTTGTAGTGGTCTAGTGTGGCACCCACCATTACTTTTTCCAGATACGTGTAAAATGCGTTTTTTCGTAACATTGGTATATAGGTTTGTAGTTAAAAATCTAGCTTTAATAAGCCATAGCCGGCATATATCGGATCAATTTTCAGGCGCGTGATTCCTGCTACCTTCTCTAGTACAGTGGGTTTCCGTTCTTTGAGTAGAAGCCGTTTCTTCAATTCATGATAGCTGGCTTTGCCGCCCATATCTTCCAGTAACAGTGCTATCAGACCTGTGGCAAATGCGGTGGCATAAGAGGTGTGATTGAGTGTCATACCCTGGGGATCGATAAAAGATGGAATATTATGGCCGGGAGCAAGAAAATCGACTAATGTACCAGAGTCAGTGCCTGGTTTAATGCTGCCATCTTCCATATGTGCGCCAATAGCAAGGGTTTTTTGAAAAGCGGCCGGGTATTCTACAGACATATTGCCAGGAGATGGAGAGTTACCGGCTGCACAAATCAAGATGGTATTATTAAGGTAAGCGGCCTTCACAGCTTCATGGAGTGGTATAGAACAATGCCCGACCTTCATGCTTACGTTTACCAGGTGTATGCCATTGGCAGCCGCCCATAAAATGGCTATGGGCAGTAGTTTTGAAACCTTACGCTCTTCACTGATACTGTTATCTTGCGGATCATTATAGATCTTTAAGATGTGTATTTTGCTCTCCGAAGTAATACCCCGCTGAGCTCCATCGGCATCGGTTCCACCAATGATTGACGCTATGTTTGAACCATGATATTTGTTGTCTCCATCATAGTTTACTTTTGACCATGGTTGCGCATTTCTTAAGAAGTCAAGCCTGGCTTCCGTAGAACTTAGTGTTTCCAGTTGTCTGATAAGCTTCAATGAGTCCATGCCTGTAAAGTCAATAGAGTCCGATCTCTTTATCTTTTCCAGGGCAGGAATGCCAGGAGCATAACCAGAGTCTATAATGGCTATCTTTATATCCTTTCCGGTGTATTTTTGGGTTCTTGTGTCCAGGTCATGGAAGTCCCAGGCCCAGTTTTTAACGGTGTTGCTGTTGCTCATTTTGATTATTTTAGTGAATAGTGTTTTTTGTATGGGTTATGTAAGGAACATCGGAGTACTACTCCTCTGAACCCTTAGGAGTTGATTGGCCCTCTTGAGTCTTGATTTGAGGAGTGCCTGGCTTGGAAGAGGATTGGGGACTTTTTGTACTACCACTGCCCGATACCTTGTTTACAGCATAGGGTACCACACCTATACCCAGAGCCAGCATTACATTAGCCATATTTTGAAAATCTGGTATGGTCTGAACCACAAGGGAAGATACCAGGCTGATGACTGCAATGCTCAAGGCGATGGATATAGCTGCAATGCCTGAAAAGAAGGCGATTACACGGCTACTACTACTAACGGCCGTTGCTTTGCCGTCTTCGTTAAGGCCTGTCTCTGATAGTGCCTCTTGCAGTTTAAAATGCGGGATTTTACTTATCCAATAATACATAAGGTAAAACATAATGGGCACTATGAATACAAACCAAAAGTAGGAGGCAAGTTGGTCGTTACGTTCCGACCTTTTCTTTTCCTTGAAAGTTTTTGCCGGAGGGTCAAATTCTTCAGTTTGTTTTTTGATTGAAGCTTTTTTTTCCTGAATGGTCTCTTCCAATTGATTAATCTTCAGTGTGGTTGTAGATTTGAGGTTTTGAAATTCCTTGTTCTTTTTATCAAGTTCTCCTTGCAGTTCAGTGATTTTTGACTGTAGACTATCGGCTTCTGTCTGAGACCAAAGCGGTGTAATTGAGAAAAAGCTTAGTATCGTAGCGAGTAATATTACCTTTCTGAACATAACTAAATTGTTTTGTTCAAAACTCCTGAGATATCAACTATATGTACTCACTACTTTTGGGGATTATTGTAAAACCTAACCCCGATCAGGATCTCCGCAGAGGTTCTTTATCACCCCATTAAGTCTAATCCAATTAATTCTCCCGGAGCTTAGTGCAGGCTGATGTGCATAACTTTCTCTCATTCCGCCTCCCCATATACTGCCACTTCCATTACCCTCATTTACTTTAGGTCCACTGATCAGGGCGCGCCCGATCACTTACCCACCCAAAGCGGTCAGTGTTGACCGGCCTGCTCAGGCAGGATCTTTTCTAAACCTTTTAAAATTTTATGACAATGGATATTAACACATCCCTGTTAAGCACCGTGGTGGAATGCGACAGTGCTTTAAACAATCTGAATGAAGAGAAAACGCAGGTAGAGCGCAGACTGCGCAACCTGGGAGAGAGCCTGGAAAGTCGCTCAGCGACTACCGTAGAAGTAACCGAGGGCATTGCTTCTGTCCAGGCCGTGATTGCAGGCTATGAGGCAGCCCTACAGGTAATGACGGACGAGAAAGCCAAGCGTGACCTGGAACTGAAAGTAGAGCGGGAAGAAACCAAACTCAAAGCCCTGCAAAACAGACAAGCCAGCTATAATGCGGTATCTGTACTGCAAAATCAGGTAGACTACAGTCAGCTCGAAGTACAGATACCTGTACTGGAAGAGGCCATTGCCGCGGTAGAAGCCAGAAAGGCAGGCCTTTAGTCGTTACGCCCTTTCTCGCCTGGCGTAGCCTTGGCGGAGCGAGGAGGGCCGGGGCAGAATTGGAGATTCAACTCTTAAACTTTAATCGCTTCACCCTTTAGGGCCGGGGCGGAATGGAAGTTTGGAACTCTGAATCACCCTTATCG
>DIYF01000073.1:0-1206 GCA_002427745.1 Roseivirga sp. UBA6061
CGTAGCCAGATTTACATAATTCACCCAGGCAATTAACAGGATCAATACCGCGATAATGGACAAGAAATAAATCTGATTGCCTCCGCCATTTTCACCCATGTCCCAGCTCAGACCTGACGAGTATAAGTGGATATCGCCAATTTCCTGAGTCCATAGTACTTCGCGCACATTTCTTCGCGCATAAACCTCCTCCTTTTTGCCATCCAGATATGTTGACAGCTTTTCGTCCAACACATTCTGATCCACTCCATCCGTGGTCTTTATAAAGGTGTAGAAGTCATACCAGCCCCAGTTACCCGGCCATTCTTCAAATCCGTCCCATGACTTCAGTGAGCTGATCAGTTCAAACTGCATATGTGAGTTCTCAGGAAAATCTTCAAAGACACCGGTCACGGTTAATTCCTGCCTGCCCCTGTACATAATGGTTTTACCCACGGGATTCTGGCTGCCGAAATATCGCCTGGCCGCAGTTTCAGAAATCACTACCTGATGAGCTTTTGAGAGTACACTTTCAGGGTTTCCATCCAACAAACGGAAACCAAACATCTGGAAGAAATTCTCATCCGCAATCACCGCCTTGCTTTCATTAAAGCGATTGAGAGAGCCATCAGCCTGCTTCACACTATATACACCATCGCCAAAAGGCAAAATCCGCGTATACATTTCTACTTCGGGAAAATCGGCCAGCAAGCCCGGACCCACAGCCGGATAAACCGGTGCACTTTTGGTTTTCAGTTCGCCCTGCCCGTACATATCCATAACCACCCGATAGGTTTGTCCTGCTTTAGGGTGGAAATTGTCATAGGTGATTTCTTCCAGCACATGCAGCGTAATCAACAGGCAGGCAGTAATACCTACAATAAGCCCCGAAAGGTTGATGAATCCATAGCCTTTCTGACTACGGAAATTGCGAAAGCTCACAATAAGATAATTCCTAAGCATAGCGATTTGATTTGAGTTGTAAGACCATTTTCTAAAAGATGACGGTCGGCAAAAGCGGATAACATCCCAGATGAACCACCATCTGGCCTTCGTCTCTCCCACTTCTTCAGACCGGTAATAAAAGGCCTCAAGCAAATCTCCCTGAATTTCATCGAGCAGATCGATGTTGCAGTACCATTCGAGAAACCGATTGGCCCACTTAGGTGGAGATTTAACTTTATGAGGATCCATGGATTAATAAGAGAAATTGAGCTTTGGCATCAT
>DIYF01000073.1:1265-1396 GCA_002427745.1 Roseivirga sp. UBA6061
GAGAAATTGAGCTTTGGCATCATGTTCCAGAGCTTCATACGGTTGTTTTGAATAAACTCGAGCGTGTTCATTCCGGTTTTGGTCACCTTAAAGATGCGCTTACGCCTGCCACCACGCTCTGCTGTGGCTCC
>DIYF01000073.1:1456-2173 GCA_002427745.1 Roseivirga sp. UBA6061
ACCACGCTCTGCTGTGGCTCCTCCCATTTCTGATTGTATAAGACCTTTCTTCTCAAGGCGTTTCAGTACGGTATGCACAGCAGATATGGAGATGCGATTCCCCATATTCTTCACATACTCTTCAGAAACGGTATAGCCATAGGCTTCTTCCTGCATCACCGCCACGATCAGCAGAATGGTTTCTTCCAGGTTTCCGAGATTTTGATTCATATTTCTACAACTATTGTAGAACAAATATATAAAAACCATTTCCATTTCTACAACTATTGTAGAACTAATAAAATTTGCCACCCTGATTTCTCCCGTGTTCTGATCAAGACCCAAAAGCTGTTTTTTGCGTACTTAGTACTATGGATAAAGTAACCATCCTGGAGTATCAGCCTGCTTATGGTGATGACTTCAAGCGCATCAGTTATGCCTGGATCGCGCAGTATTTCAGCATTGAAGATGAGGACCGTCAGTTGCTGGAAAACCACCGGACCGAGATCATCGATAAAGGCGGAGCGATCTTATTCGCCCGGTATGAGGATAAAATCGTGGGATGCTGCGCGCTGATAAAATATAATGACGAACTCTATGAACTGGCCAAAATGGGAGTTATGCCGGACTACCAGGGATTAAAACTGGGTAGGAAACTGGCGGAGGCCATCATCGATAAGGCCAGGGATCTGGGAGGCCAAAAGGTATTTCTGGAGTCCAGCACACAGCTCAAAGCCG
>DIYF01000073.1:2238-6689 GCA_002427745.1 Roseivirga sp. UBA6061
GTCCAGCACACAGCTCAAAGCCGCCCTGTCACTCTATGATAAACTGGGTTTCAAAGCAGACCCCGATCTCAATGTTTCACCCTTTTCCCGCTGCAATGTGCAGCTTGCACTCAGCCTCTGATATGGAACAAACAATCCTCTGGTTCGATCGCAAATTCAGTTTTGACCACCTGAAAGGCACCTTCCCCTCTATTTACGAAAGACTGGACGGTTTGCTCTTACGACTTGAGCACAAGCTCGCGTCCATACCACCTGCACAACTTGAGGTAAAACCAGACGGAAAGTGGTCTATCCAGGAGCATGTGGGCCACCTGCTGGATCTGGAAGACCTATGGATTGCCAGGGTGAAGGATTTTCAGAAAGGAAAACCGGAGTTGACGCACGCGGACCTGGAAAACCGTAAAACCCATGAGGCCGATCACAACCACAAACCTCTTCAGGAGCTGATTAGCAGCTTAAAGATTAAGCGAGGGGAGCTGCTTGCGCTTTGTGCCACAACAGGGAACGCAGCAGAAACACTCACTTCGCTTCATCCACGACTAAGACAACCGATGAGATTGATTGACCTGGCCTACTTTGTGGCGGAGCATGACGATCATCATCTGGCGGCTATTACCGAAATCCACAGGCGTCTTAAGGCCTGATTGATAGGGTCATATCACAATCTTTTGTTCAAAAAACGGTTACCCTAACATAGTTTAAGGAACTAACAGATAAGATGAACCAAACAAATTTGATATGAGAAATAGAGAATTCAGAATATCATTCGGTTACAAACTCATAGCAACAGCTTTGTTGCTATTGACTGTCTATGCCTGTCAAACTGTATACACGGCCCACCCGCTTCCTTCGGCAGACACCCCTCCGGCTTCCGCTTTGCCAGACCTGATGGCAGGTGATTATCTGATTGTGGAAGAAGACATGAAGGGCTCGGAACGGGAACCTGGAAATCAATATGTAAGCATTACGCTATCCGATCCACAGCATTGCCTGGTAGAAACCTATTATGGCTTTCATATGGATGAATTGGCCAGTCATACAAATGCCGAACGCTTTCGCGTAACGGGCAATTATCTGATATATAAAAACGACAGCCTGATTCAGGAACTCACCCGGGCCAGGGCACTTGCCGAATCCTCTCCGGAAAACGAGGAATATCAAAAGGCCTTAAAAACTCTGGAGAGACTCGAGGAAAACGGGTACCTGAATCATATCACCCCGCTTACCAAAAGAGGGCAGCTTCTCACCTATAATCGCGAACCGGTCTTTGAGATTGACCTTACCAATAGCCTGATCTCTTCCTACGAAGACCCCAACCTGATGGAAGAACATAAAGTGAACATCAGGCAGCGCGATCAGTACCTTTACCTTAGCAGCCCTGACAGTGATCACGGTTGGGAAAACCTGATCCTTGAACTAAGCCAGGAGGGCATAAAAGGGCTTGACATCTCTTTTAAGCATGTTTTGAATAACAAGGCCAGGTACGAGAAAACAGCTAACCTGAATCAGCCCGGGAAAAACACGATTATTATCGACCCCTCATTAGATGAACTGGACAATATGCTGACAGAGGAGGGATTTCTGGAAGAGGAAGTGACATTGAAAAGAATTGAGCTGGAGGAAGAAGATTCGCAGAGCTCCAACGCTTCCTGGCTCCTGATTGCCCTGGGCTCCATATTCCTCATTATTCTTCTGCGGGCCATGAGAAAACCACAAACACATAGCTAGGTCGTATAAAAACACTCTTTCACCAGCAGGTGAAAAGTAACAGGTTAGGCAAAAACTAAAAGAGGCATCAAATGATGCCTCTTTTAGTTTTATAAAGCCATGTCAAAAAACTACCCGTGGAGGCCACAATCAAATCAGGCCAACTTGTCTGCTTCATTACTAATTAGCTTTTATTTTCATATATCATCCCAGTTATCTTAAAACTGATTGCAAAAAAAACGTAATTCTTTTACTTTATTTCAATTTTCAGAAACCCAACAATCTTTCCCATGCCTTACACCGACCGTACTAACGCAATTGACATGATGAAGGCCTGGTGGCGGGCCACTCCCAGCCAGGTGACGGATGCTTTTCACAAGGTGGTGAATGGAAAAATAGAACGCATTCTGGCCTATGAGTTCCCCACAGATGATCTGCTCAACATTATACCCAAAAAACTCATCCAAAAATCAGAGACTGAGGTAGACGATATAGATTATAACCTGACCTTCTTCTATGGATATGGTGCTGACGAAGGAGCAAATCAATCAGCTTACTTCAAAATCTTTGCCGCAGTGGCCCCCAAAGGAGAGGCCCCTCAGTCATATTACGAACTGAAACCCCTCACCCATACCACCTTAAAAAAGTACCTTCAGAAACATGCATCTTCATCACGAGCCTCAGATCAGTTCGAGCCGATTAATGTGGAGGTCCAGAACGTAACCAATGAGCTGATACCTCCGATTATGGAACAGTTTTTTACTTACGCCTGGCAAGCCTGCCCCACCAGTCAGTTGATAGATCAAATTGAGGTAATTCACAAAAAAAAGCGAAAGAGGATAGAGCGAAGCATTTATGACGGGCAGGTTTGTGATTTATTGGGCAAACTCCATTGTGACTACAATACCAACCTGCTGACTCTGGTATACCTGGGTATTCATCAGGTAATCCCTCAGAGTAGTAGAATCTTCCCTTTTGGGCCGGTGCTTCAGTCGTATATACCAGGTGCCGTGTCTGATGCTGACAGCGCTGACGAATACCCGACATCTGCGGAACGTCCGGGAGAAGATGACCCGATGCACCCGGTAAACTTCGAGCTGTCTTATCCCTGTCCACCAGCATGCGAGCCCCCTGATGGCGACCTCTAGTTGCTGTTCCATGTAAGACTACAAAGCATTATGAAGGAAGTAGTTAAAACCATTGCCAGCTATGCGTCCTTCCTTCCCTTTATCCTGGGGTTACTCCTTTTCCAGAGGGCAGAAAAGAGCATTCGGTATTTAACGGTGCTGTTAGGCATAGCCTGTATCACAGAATTGACCTCTAAGGCGCTGGCCATTCGTGGTATTTCCAATCTCTTCCTTTTTCATATTTATCCGGTTGCTGAATTCTTTCTTTTCACACTGATTTACCGACCCCATTTCCGTACTGCCAGAGCCCGAAACACCCTGTCAGGAACAGCCATAGGCTTTCTCATCTTTACCCTTGTCAACACCGTATTTTTTCAACCCCTGCATGAGTTCAATACTTATGGTAGAAGCCTGGAAAGTCTTCTGCTGTCAGTTATTTCAGTCACCTACCTCATGACGGAAATAAACAACATGGAAAGTGTGACCAAAAGAGAGCAGCCGATGTTCTGGATCAATACAGCGGTACTGATGTACTTCCCGCTCAATCTGGTCTTCTTCTTTATGAGCAACTTCCTGTGGACTCATTTTTCGCGAGAGTTTAACAACTTTCTATGGGACATTCACGCCCTGTTAAGCCTTATACAATATCTCATTTTCACCATAGCCATTTATACAAATTGGAAGAGCAGGAAATCACCGGTTTTATCCTGATGAGCATGGGAGGTATGCTGATTCTGGCTTTGGGACTGATCTTTTTATCCCGGGTGTCAAAGACTCAGCTGATCAGGCAATTCAGGGAAAAAGAGCATCAAAAAGAGCAATACCAGCACCAACTGCTGGAAGCTGCCATTGACACGCAGGAACGCGAGAGAGCCAGAATAGCAGCGGAGCTACACGATCATATCGGTAGCAACCTGCAGGCCTTAAAGCTCTTTCTCCATCAGCTCAATATGGGAGACAGGGAGAGAATTGAAAGGGAAAGCACCCGTTTGCTTGAACACACCATTCAGGATGTAAAAAACCTCTCGCATGAGTTAATGCCGGCCTCTCTGACTGATCTGGGATTGCAGGATTCACTCTATACATTCTGCAGCAGACTCCACAGCTCAGGAAAGGTCCGTTGCACGTATACCTGTGAAGGAAAAGACAGGCTTGAACCCTCCACAGAGCTGGCCCTCTACAGAATGGTGCAGGAGCTGACCAGTAATACTTTACAGCATGCCAGAGCCGACTCTATCAGCATCCGTCTTTCTATCGACAAGCCATCGTTCAGCCTGATTTATAAAGACAATGGCATCGGGCTTCCCAAAGACCTTCCGGAGCACTCGCAGGGGCTTGGCCTGAAGAACATAGAAAGCCGTTGTCAACTGATAGGAGCGCAATGGCAGTATCCGAAAGACGAGCTCAACCAGGGATTTAAAATCATACTCAGCAGGAAGACCGAAGCACATGACACATACAAGCTATAAGATTAAGGTGGCGCTGATTGACGACCATGCCATGTTCAGAGCCGGACTGATTTCACTCCTCCAGGGCTTTGAAGACATTGATATACTCTTTGAGGCTTCTCACGGCCAGGCTTTCCTGGATCAACTGGACAGAAGCCTCCCTGATCTC
>DIYF01000011.1 GCA_002427745.1 Roseivirga sp. UBA6061
TGGGGATCATTTGCACGGTAGGCTCTCTCATTTTCATGATGCTGGCCAACGACCTTTTTAACTTCGATTATGTGGGGTCAGGTGAGGTAATGACGGCCGCTACCGTAGTGTTTGCCGGGATGTTGGGGTCGGTGGTCCTGCTCTTTATCATCGGCTATCGCTTTACCAACAGCAATATGTTCAAAAGAGTAGCCCTGGAAGACACGCAAAAAAGTGAAGAAGGCTATACCTCATCCTTCTATTCTGAACCGCTTATAGGCAAAGAGGGTGTAGCATTTACCATTTTGCGACCGAGTGGCAGAGTTGAGATTGACGATACCATTTATGATGCCTATACTCGTGGCGAATATATAGAGAAGGGAGCCTCTATTGAGGTAATCAGCCAGGAAGGCACCTCCCTGAAAGTCAGATCCAAGAAAGAATGAGCCACCATGATGATTTCAGTGCCGAGAGCCTGATGATGAGTGCCGGGCATGACCCCGCGCTCGTCAGAAACTCGATTAAGAATCCCATTTTCCAAACCTCCACTTTCGTCTTCGATACGGCTGAAGAGGGCAAAGCCTTTTTTGAAAAGGTGTATGGAGATGGTAATACGGAGGAAAAGAATAACAGCCTGATCTACACCCGGTTGAATCACCCCAACCTGACAACGGTGGAAAAAAGGCTGGCCTTACTGGACGGGGCGGATGATTCGGCATTCTTTGAAAGTGGTATGGCGGCCATCACCACGACACTGCTGGAATTCTGTAAAGCGGGAGATTTGATCCTGATGTCTTTTCCTCTCTACGGAGGTTCCGACTCATTTATTAAAAAGACACTGCCCGGTTTTGATATCGAGCATATCGCCTTCACACCGGAAATGACCAAAGAGGAAATTCTGGAGCTGGTAAATACTCATCCCAGGGCCAACAGACTTGCCTATATCTATGTAGAAACCCCGGCCAACCCAACAAACTCACTCATCGATATAGAAATGCTGAGTGAGGTGGCAGACAACTTTTCTACGACCGAAAAGAAAGTGATTCTATCGGTTGATAATACCTATATGGGACCACTGTGGCAAAAACCGCTACAGCATGGTGCTGACCTGGTGCTTTACTCGGCCACCAAATACATTGGCGGCCACAGCGACATCATAGCCGGGGCCTGCTCCGGTAAAAGTGACCTGATCTATCGCATCAAAGGCATGCGAAGTAAACTGGGTTGTATGGCCTCTCCCTGGACCTCCTGGCTCCTATCCCGTAGTCTGGAAACACTGACTCTCAGAATGGAAAAGCAGGCTTCCAATGCGGCTACGCTTGCCAAACTCCTCGAAGAGCACCCAAAGGTGGATAAGGTATATTATGTAGGAGCTATTCAACCTGGCGAACCTTATCATGAACTTTATCAAAAACAATACAGCTCCGGAGGGGCTATGCTGGCCTTTGATGTTGTGGGCGGTGAAGCTGAGGCCTTCAGATTTCTGAATGCCCTCCAACTGGCTTGTCTGGCAGTAAGCCTGGGGAGCACGGAAACCCTGGCCTCCCATCCTTTCACCATGAGCGCTTCCAACATGAGTCTGGAAGACCGGGCTGCCGTAGGAATAACCCCGGCCATGATTCGTATATCTACCGGTATAGAAAAGCTCGGGGACTTGGTCAAAGATTTCACACAAGCACTGGAAAAGGTTTAATGTCAGGAGCTACTTTATACGATCGCATTGGTGAAGACCATATACTCCAACTGGTAGATGACTTTTATAAGGGTGTTGAAGGAGATAATGTGATTCGAAAGCTCTACCCAAAAGACCTGCTACCTGCTAAAAACCGACTTAAGCTCTTTCTTATACAAGCCCTGGGGGGCCGTCAGACCTATACAGACGAACGCGGTCACCCTATGCTCAGGCGCAGGCATTTTCAATGGAAGATTGGCGAGAAAGAAGCAACGCATTGGCTCAGACACATGCATGCCGCCCTGGAAAAGGCCACTTTTGCAGAGAAAGAAAAAGATGAATTCTGGAACTACGTATACAAAGCAGCCCTGCACATGATCAACCAGTGACGCCCCAACTGAAATCAGTGCTTTACATTGGGCATAATCTGTTTGGCCACCTCTTTGGCCCAGTCTACCGTTGAGGGCTTTTTAAAAGGATTATCAAAGAAATCAGTCATCATTTTGAGTAAGAGACGGGGGTTTTCCGCTCCCACAAAGTGGGTACTTCCCGGCCATACGCTCAGGTTTGAATTGGGGATATTCCGAAAAATATCCACGCTATGGGTTAGCCGTACCGCATCGCGATCACCGGAAATAATCAGTGTAGGAGCCTTTATTTGCTGTAATTCAGCCATGGCAATATCCGGATGCTCTACCATCAGCTTCAGGTGTTTCTGCATCATGGGGTCAGGCACTTCCTTGTAGTTTTTCATCATTTCCACAATGTACGGTTGCAGGCCAGTGCTATCGCGGCTGGCATTCGCTCCGCTGACCACCAGTTTTTTTACTTTATCAGGATATTCAAAACCGAGTATCAATCCCAGAATGCCACCATCACTATGACCATAGACGTAAACTGAATCCAGCTCCAGATGCTCCAGCAGAGCGTTGATATCACTGGCCATCAGACGATAGTTGAGTTCTTCAGAACAACCACTCTGACCATGACAGCGGTGGTCCACAGCTATGACCTTATACTTCTTAATCAGCTCAGGCATAATGTCAGCCCTCGATCCACTATAACCTCCATTACCGTGGAGTATGAGCATGGGGGTTCCACTTCCATACACTTCATAGTACAGGTTAATGCCGTTGACTCTGACTTTTTTGCCGGCTTCGGGATTTTGTCCGAACCGGATTTGCCCGAAGGCAGGAATACAAAGAATAAGCAGCAGAGCCAGCAGGATATTACGGAGTTTCATAAATAATTTCTTTCCGGTGAAGTACTTAATTTTAGTTTTTACATAATTGTAAAATCAGGACAGCCACCCACATATGTCACTAAAAATCCAAAGTTTCTACCCATCTCAACCCGCACTCAACAGTCAGGTAGAAGTGTACCGGCTGGTAGAGACCCATGAGGAAATTCAGGGTGAAACAGTCGCCAACGCACGCATGGATGCGGTAATAACGCTACGGGGTAAAATATCCGTTTTTGACTTTGACAGAGACTGTTTTGTTCCGCTACCTGAGTGCTGCTTCTTTCCCTTTACCAGACGTGGTTCTTCACGCACTCTTTTGGCTGCTGATACACGGCTTATCAATATCAAGTTCTATCCTCATGTGCTGGGAGCTGACTGCTTTAGCGGCCATGGTTTTCAGATACCCCTGGCTTTTGATAAGGTTTTTGGAACAGACCTTTCCCTGAATAAAGAGCATCAACCAGATTCCCTGGTCAGCCTGCTGGATACTTTTTTTGAAAAGCATCTGCTCAATGACCACACTGACAAGAACTTACTTAACCAGGTTTTCACATTTGTAGAAACAGAAAGTAACAGAGCAGATTCGCTCAGCACCCTGGCTCAGAATTCAGGAGTGAGTGTTAAAACACTCGAACGTCATTTCAAAAACTCCACGGGCCTCACCATTAAGATGTATCAGGATCTGGTCCGGTTCCAGAAAGCGGCTCGTCAAATCAATGCAAATGGCCACTATCACCATGGCGACCTGCTGGAAGCCCTGGGCAGTGGCTATTATGACCAGTCTCACTTTGTAAAGGCCTGTCGCAAACTCACTGGTCTGACTCCACGTGAATTGTTCTCCAGACTACCGGGCGAGATTACGGATTTTGTGGTTTTTTAAAACCCGATGTAATTAAGTGGGGATTTTATCGCAAAAGCGTGCTCACTTTTAAGCGCAGAAGAGAACTAATCTGCATACAGATTACAAGATAATTGATTTGAGATGAAAGCGCTTTTATCCCTGGTTTCCTTTTTTGCGGTCCTGACAGGTTTATCGCTCCCACTATCCATCCATGCCCAGGCACCGGTTAATGATGAAGTTCAAAACGCTATCGTTCTGACTGATTTTGACCATTGGTTTTCTGCCGATGAGGCTTACACCAATGTAGGAGCCACACCATCTGCCCCGCTCAATGCTTCCAACGATGTATGGTTCAAGTTTTCAGCCAGTACAGAGGTGATGGAGATTAAATTACTGATGCTCGCGGGCAAAGGGAATATCTCCTTACCCTGGATACATTTCTACGATGGGCAAATGAACCTGATCACCTCAAAAAGAGCCAGCTGGTATAACGTGCCCAACATGAGTATTCTCGCCCAGGACCTTATACCCGATCAGGAGTATTTTATTGGCGTATCCAGTGCGACTGCAGGCACTTTCACCCTCTTTCTTAACGACACCATTACCTATGATTTTGTACAGGGGGCCCATGACCTGACCGGGCTCAGTAACTGGTATTCTGCTGATGCCGAGTTTTCCACTCATTATGCCACACAGGACACTCCACACCCTTTGAGCAATAAATCTTATCTGGACGATGTCTGGTTCAAGTTTGAAGCACAAACCACAGAAGCGGAGTTCAAGATTCTCGCAGGAGGTGGTAAGTTTCAGTATGGCTATGGTAATAAAGGAACGGCCCGTTTGTGGAATGTAAGATTATATGATGATAGCCTGAACATACTAAGAAACATGAGATCGTTGTGGTATGATAATCATGTCATAGGGGTATCGCACGACTCCCTGGAAGTAGGAAAAACTTACTATGCTTCTATGACCAACTACAGTCCTTATGCGACTTTCAGTGTGTTTTTCAACGATGTGATCACCAACGATTTCCAGGCCGGGGCCATACAAATACCACATAATTCGGAATGGTATTCTGGTGATTCGACACTGAGCAACCTTGATTATAGCCCCGATAGCCCCAGGTCACCTGAAATGAACTCCATGCACAATGGCAAACGCTACTGGACCAATGATGCCTGGTTTGAATTCACGGCTACCACCAATGAGATCCTGGCAGAAGTACTTACGGGAGGCGCATATGGTGACCTGTCAGCACCAAGAATCCACCTGTATGATGAAGCACTGAACCTGATTCATTGGGATGAAGCCGCTTTTGTATCAAGTGACCTTATTGTTGGTGAAAAGTATTATCTCACCGTTTCTGCACAAGCAGCAGGAGGCACTTATTCTCTCAGGGTAAAAAATGATGCCAACTCCCCGGATAACAATCATCAGACCAATGCTACTTTACTGACTGATCTGAACGAATGGTATTCTGCCAATGAAGAATTCACTAATCTAAACTCGACCATCAGCGCTCCACTGGAAAATCAACCTGCCGTGTGGTTTAAGTTCGTGGCTACGACAGATCAGGTTGAGGCCAAAGTACTGACTTCGGGCGATCGGGGGAATATCTTCGAGCCCAAAATACGCCTTTTCTCAGAGGACGATGCTCAACTGGCTTATGGCTATTCCAAGTATGCCCAAACCTATCGTTATGGTGTAAATAACACCGGGCTGTACTATCAGGGGCTAACTCCCGGTACCACGTATTACCTGGCTGTCTCAACTGATAACCAGACAGATGCGGGCACGTTCAAGCTCCATGTAAGCGACCAGATCAGCCATGATTACTTCAACTATGCGATTGACCTAACAGGCTTAGGTGTCTGGAAATCTGACTATCAGGCCTATACCAATACGGATGCCTCCAGAGAGGCTATCGGACCTTATGGCTATGATAAAAATGTGTGGTTCAAATTTACCGCAGAATCGGAGGTAATGGAATTCAAAGCTTTTGATCAGGGAACGATCGGGTTGATCTACATGTACGCTTATGATGAAGACATGAATCAGATCGGTAATAAGCGGTCCAACTGGTATAATTCTCCCGTTGTCGGCATGCAACTCACTGGTTTAACCCCAGGAGAGCCCTACTATGTCTCTATAAGCGGAGGTGAGGCAGAAGGTGAATTTGCGGTAAGTGTAAGCCCCTCCCCAACTAATGACTTTAAGGCTTCCGCCTATGAGATCACAGATACCAATGAGTGGTCATCTGCCGATGCGGCCTTCACTAATGTTGATTATTCTCCAGACCGCCCCGGTGTACCCAAATACTCATACCGACAGGATGCCTGGTTTAAGTTCACGGCACGCTCAACCGATCTTACGGCCGAACTGAGAAGAGGGGGCTCATTCGGAACGGCTTCATCACAACTACTACAGCTTTTTTCAGCAGACAATACCCAACTGGCAAGCAGCACGAGTACTTTGAATACTTCCGGACTGAATATCGGAGAAACCTATTACCTGGTAGCAGCCCCCAATGTGGCCGGTACTTTCTCATTATACCTCGACTGCTATGATGAACCACGGGATTTCTATGCTATCGCCAATGGCAACTGGAACGACCCCAATACCTGGTCACTCACTGAAGGAGGTACTGCCGGTACGGACATTCCCAGTGCCATCGATCGGGTTTTTATCTCCAGTCATACTGTAACGGTAAGCGACAATCGGCAATCAGGTGAGGTAACCATAATACCCACCAGCACAGGAAAGCTTCTGATTGATGGCTCTGATGCCTTTCTCAAGGTTTTCGGCTCAGTAAACATGAGTTCCTTACCCATAGCAGGAAAGCTCTTAGAGGTGATTAACTCGGGGCGTATTCAGGTGGTGAATTAATTACTATTGGATTCGATCTATTATCAATACACGATTCATCAACTCCAAGGACCGGTACGACTGACTGGCAAAAAGTTGGTACCCGGGCAGTATTGCTCAAAAAGCTCACCAGGAATAGTAAGAATGTCATTCCAGAATTTTTCCTCTCAATTTGCCATTGAGAGAGGAAAAACATCTGGAATCTCAAGTCGAATTTGCACAGGTATCAAATAAAGCCGGGCCTGTTTTTAATTCCCAATTGGCCCGGCACAACCAAACAACACTTTGTGAGTGACTGTTATCAGACCTTGTCTATTTCAACCGGAAACCAAATCTGAAAACCCACTTTGGATTAGGGCTGCTGGCCTGGTGCAGAAAGTCGTACTGGAGGGTGACATACCCCCCGATTTTTCTTAAGAAAGGCTGTTCATTTCTCAGTCCCAGGAGCCCTGACTGGCTCCATTGGCGAGCCAGACCTTCCACAGCCTGCTCTGTACGTGGCAGGGCGTAATTCAGCTCATAATTTCCCTGGATGCCAATAGAACGCCATAGTCTGTGGTGATAAAAGGATTTGATATTGAAAAGGTCTGTTACCGTACCGGGTCTGGCTCCTTTCTCCAGCTTAAACCTATAAGCACCTCCTACTCCGATTTCGGATTTTGGTGTGAGCAAATAAGCTACCTCAAGACCGGCATCCAGTGTCAGAGGCTTCTGTCGATTCACCTGTAAATTGCTACCGAAAATCAGTCTGTCCTTAAACGGGACTCCCTTGAGTGGGTTAGGAGGTCTTTTCGGAGCTTTGGTTATATCATCCAGGCTGCCATATTTCTTTTTATACTCGGCTAGTTTTTGATGTCCTTCTCTAAGGCGTTTCACCAGAGCATCAGGCCCTTCTTCTTCCAGGAGTTTATTAAATCGTTCTTTGATGAGCTTATTAACATGCTCTGTACTTTGAAAACCTTTTTCGAGCGTGGTTTCCACTTCGGTCATTTTAGCGGCCGGATCAATGGCCGGTTTCTCTACATATTCCGCCAGACCCTGAACTTCTTCCAGCTTTAAGATTTCATGTTCCAGAGTTTTATCCCAGTCTACAAGTTCCTCCTTATACCCATCCAACGTAGACTGATACTCTCCCACCTCCAATTGAATAGCTGCCACATCGGCATTAAGTGGTTCCAGGTACTTCCTGATAGTAGCAGAATCCAGTTTCATTCCTTTCATCTGAGATTTAAGTGCTTCTACATCCTGAAGGTCATACTCAATATCAGCCAGCTCCAGCATCGATTCCTGCAGCTTCCCTTTCATTTTCGGATCCCCTTTGGTCAAATCAGATCCCACCTTGAGTTTTCTTTTCAATACATCAATCTCCTTGCTCACACCGGACATGGCTCCGGTAGTATCAATGCCGGGACGCTTATTTTTCAGTTGTTGCAGCTGATCCAGCTTTTTCCCCACTTCCGGATTTTGTGATTTTACCCGTTGCTTCAGTTTATCCACTTCGGATTTCACCTTTTGCCTGACCAATGAGCTATCACCTCGTGGTACCCTGGCTTTTAAGGCTTCAAGCTGACCCATATTGCCTGCTTGAAGGCTATCCGGTATTTCTACGTCAGGTAAGGTCAAGTCTCCTGCCAGATTCCGATCTCTCAGGAGAGAATCAGCTCCCTGTTTTCGAAGAAATTTCTCCAGTTTTGCCGTTTTCTTCTTTAGAGAGTTATTGAGCTTCTTCAGCTTTTTCTGGTACTGCCTCACTTCTTTTTTAGAGAGTTCAGGGCGTGTGGCTTCCTGAGCCGAGAGGCCGGATACGAGCAATAGGGCCCAAAAAAGGAGTATGACTTTTTTCATAGATGATCGCACTAGCTAAGCGCTTTCTACTTAGTGTCCATTGCATCTGAGAGGTGAGCAGTATAAGAAAACTATTTCAGGACGAGTCAGCTTTAAACAATACGAGATATATCGAATGATCGATATATCTCGCATTGTTTTCACTTCAGACGTTAATGATAGAATAACTTCTATCAATTAAATCGCTGTTTCTTATTCGCGTTGCAAGCATTGAGTTAAGGTTCTCGACATTTCGTTTCTGCAATGCTCAAAAGAGGGTAGGGTGGGAAAGAGTTTGAAGCCTACAGCTTCTGGTTCTCTCTCGTTACACGCATTAAATTTTCGTCCTTACCCCCCTCCATCACATTCGCTTGGATTAAAGAGTTTCTAAGAAGAAAGATTGAAATATCTATTCTTCAATTTGATCATTGCGTTTTACTTTCAAAAAGTCAAAAACTACACCCTTCGCTTTCAAAGCTTTTATTATTAGTCTAACAATTAGAATACAGGAGAGAAAATATACTATGTACAACCCTGCAGAAAAGAAATTCGAAGTACAGTTTCGATAAGAATCAAATGATAAAAGAATAGACTGCCTAGATTGAAGACTCACAACCTCGAGCTTTCTAGAACCGGAGTCTGGAGATACTCCAACTTTCAATTCATCTCCTCTTTTCAAATTTAAAGTCTTTTCTAACTCTAGGTTTAGAAAGGCACACTTACGAAGAGAAAAAACATCATCTCTTCCAATTATTTTGAAATCAATAAACTTATAATCCATTTCTCCTCCTTGTGACTTAACAGTCATCGCTTCTTTTAACCTCCCACTATAATGAATAACACTTTCTTGGTTGATTCCAGAATCATTGAAAATCGAATAAAATGTTACTGCCATGAATAAAAGTATGCCTTTAAACAGACTCCCATCGACTGAGTCAAACTTTATTTCCATAACAAATATTAATTCTCGGCTCTATTCTTCTCTTTCTCTCGATCGATTGCTTTATACAAATACTCTTTCATTAGTTTCCTGAATTCCTTTTTTGAAACATCTAAAAACAACTTTTGATCATCAAAGGCTTCTTTTCCTATTTTATTCTTAAGCTTATCAAAGACCTTATCCGCAGTCTGTCTAATTCCGAATTCCAAGGCTATATCTATAGCCTCCTTATCTGTATCAAAGCCATCATTACCTGTGAAATCAATGATTGAAGATAGGAGGTTTTTCCAGATCTTGGTATCAACCACACCAGAGATAACGACATTAGCTAAATCTACTTCTCCGATATCTCCTTTCACTATAAGTTGCGAAATAAAATCGAGTGTAGCTTTACCTAGCATTTCCTCAAACTTGACCAAGGTAAAGGTTCCAAACTTTTCAATTAGATAAGCTGCACCCCCATGTTCGAGTATCACTGCCAAACCAAGACTTCCTCCAACAATCGCCACCGTTCCCACAGTAAAGTCTCTTACCTGTTCGGCATTAGCACCTATTGTGTGAGGGTCAAATGCTTGCCACATTTTCCTGGTACTGTTGTACCAATAGTACTTTGAAGCCCCCTCCGAATAGTCTTGCATGACAATCAACGGTTGGAAGTATTCTCCGTCTCCATTTCTACCCTCAGTTGTATAAAATATGGTCTTTTTAGGGTATCGGTTCCCTAACCTTGCTTTAATCTTAGGCTGTTTAACCCAATACAATTCTGACTTTGAGGGTTCTAATCCATCAAGATCAATAAAGCTGACAGGAGAGTTGCCGGCAAACTGATAAGGCGTGTACCAGGGATAAGAATCGGCCAATGGGTCAACGCTCAGGAATTTTGCGATTGCCGGATTGTAAATTCTAAACCCATAGTCGTAATGGTTAAGACCAAACTCGCCTTCACTATCCTTTTCTTTAGCATTGAAGCCATAACGATAAGTCTCCAATTGTGGGTCGGTAATGAGCACTTCATGGGTAACCCTAAAATCATCAAAGAAGACCTCGGTAGCTTGTTCACTTTCATCACTCAGGTAGACAAATAAATAGCCATCCTCTACAGGTATAAACTCAAGTTCAAGGTGTTGAAATGCATCAGGGTCAGCCGAGTTATCTTCCAACGGAGCATAACCACCTGTTACCAATGTGTAATTCTCGTCCAGGAACACATAGTTTAAATAGGCTCTGACACCACCCGGTGTGCCGTTATAGGCGAAAATCGAACCTGACCCAAATTCGGACTCCAATGTATTGGCCACACCAGGCTCCATTTCTCCCGCAGGAAGCCCAAAACCTGTCAACAAAGCACTCGCCAGATTATCCATAACGGTCACAGGCTCGTCATTGGCAGAAGTCAGATACTTACCAAATACTTCCATACTTATTTTATCTCCTGCTTGAACTGTCAACTGTTTACCCAGACCGATAATCTTACCCTCAGCACTGCTTAAACGCTGCGCCTTGTCATAAGTACCTGTTGGCTCGGTATGGTTATAATCATTGGAAGTTACTATCTGAACATTGTCACGATTATTGAAAAATGCCTGCTCGAATGTAGTATTATCGGTCTCAAAGGTGGCCAGATACTCCACATCTTCCCAAGCCACAGGTGTACGATCCATACCAAAGGGGTAATAATCCAAACTACTCACTATTGTAGGTATAAAACCCTCTTCACCTTCAGGAGCCTTTTGCTTAATATCACTTATTGTTGCCCTGACATTACCCAGCTGATCGCTAAGTTCATAGAGTTTATTGTCCAAGGTTCTTGTATACACATTACCTGCTGTTTCTATATTACCACTAATGGTAAAGGCTTGTCCTCCATTGTCGAAGCCGGGTAACAGCTTAAATGATCCGCCAGGTGCCAAATAGTAGTTGGATACTCCTTCCCATTCGGACAATTCGTAGTTCCCATCTATCGTCACATAGCTGTCCGGCACTACAACTTCAGTTATATCACCTGGTCTGTGCATCCCAATACGTCCTGTACCATATAAGGGTACCTCAAATAGTGGCACGTCATCTTCAACCTGGCTTCCGATCCCTCGATATATGGCCATAACATTGCCACTTGCATCACGCACATAGTAATCAGTAGTAACATTGCCGCCTGGATCGGTATTTTGTTTCACAACTCTGTTTCCAGCAGCATCATAGGTAAAACTGGTACGAGCCCCACTGGTATTTACCGTGGCATTTACCTTACCGTAAACAGTCCAGTCTATCTCTGTTCCTGTACCAAAATCTTCAATAAGGTTACCCAGAGCGTCATACTGGTAACTATTCTCTCCCTCTATATCACCGGGATGTTTCTCTGTGGCCACAGTACTCTCATCAGAAACAGAAGTCAGGCGATTCTTCCCTGCTTCCATATTATAAAGCAGTTGATCCATACGTTCTCCATCAAGATCGTCCCTGTTCAATGTCAACAGGTTACCATTACCATCATAGGTATAATTGGTAGCGAATGATTTTCTCTGAAAGAAATCATCCATAGTGACCTGTCCCTGATCGTTTACTTCTTTTCTGTGCACATTGAAGGTACTGCTCTTGATACGATCCAGAATGTCGTAAGAATACTGCATACCCGAGCGGGTCCATACACCGGTTTTGTTCTGATTTGCATTTTCCCAGGCACTGATATTACCATTATAAAGGTCACGTTTTACATCTGGGCCTCCTGCAGAAGGCAGGGCAGCAAGCCTACCGATACCACCACTACTATGAATATAATCACCACTGTAATAATGCAAGATCATGGCAAATGCATCACGAGTGACGGAGCTCTGAACTTCCATCGGAGAAGCCGGGTCATTAATAGCTTTTAACCAGCCGTTAATTGTGTACAAATAATCCATTTTCTGTACAACATCCTGTCCGAAATCCATCTGTTTCAGAGGTCCATGGTCATGATAGCTATAGGTGGCATCTCTATCCCATATAATACCATCTGAGGAGGTCACCACACCTGTGATACGATTGTCCTGATCATACTCGTAACGGTGATAGAATCGATCCTGACCATTTTTATTATAAGCCACCATCAGCACATTCCCACTAAGTATATCATATTGATAATCAATGGTTTTCTGTCCCAAACCAGGTATATCCTGAACTACCCACTCTAAATTACCGTGAGGATCATAATTATAGATTGTGACAGTTCTATCATTGTTGTCCGGATCATCTACTCCATTCTGATCTAAGTAGGTATAGCTGATTCTATTGCGCAGAAAAGCACTTTGATTATATCCGGCTGGTAAATCTCCGTCATACGGCAGGTTGTAAACGGTTCTGGTAACCTCAGTACCTGACGCAGGCCATGAGAGATTGTTACGGTCAGTAACAGCTATACTACTAAAATCACCAGTGGCCAATCCGGTTTCAACAACCCTTCCAAGATTGTCATAATGAACGTATTTGTAAGTACCGTCAATAGCCTGCTGGGCATTTTGCGAAAAACGTAGCTGCCCAATATCGTTGTAAATAAAGCTGGTATTACCTGTATCAGGGGTTTGTTGTGAAACACGCTGTCCCAAGCTGTTGTACTGATAAGTAGTTCTGAAGGTATGAGCTGGCAGTGAGCTCTTGGCAGTTTCCAATGAAGACGGATCGTGCACATCCAATTGAACAACTCCTTCCGGTGGTACCGTACTGATCAGGTTACCTAAACGATCGTAGTAATACAGGGTATAGTGATGTAAATCAATTGAGTAGCTCACTGTGAATTCGTCACTAAAAAGCTCAGGGTCTACGCAACGTGAGTCATATGATTCCTTAAAAGCTGTTTGCTTATTATAGGTCAGAGCGAGTCTTTGTGTCTCAATTTTTTGAAGTATCTCGTCCATGGTAAATGCACGACACAGGTCTGGCAGTTGAGGGTCAAAGGCAATGATATCATCTCCCGGAAGATCAAATGACCTCTCAGTCGTCCATTTGAAACAGAATCGTGGATCCTCAACCCGCGTATTACCGGTGGGAGACGCTGTAGTTATACCACAAAGGAATCCGGAAGCATGGGCCGGAGCCAGCCAGCCACCCGCGCTGATATCAACCTCGTTAATCTCAGAGATAGATTTAGAAGTACCGATATAGAGCTTGCTGGCACCCTGAAAATATGCATCAGTAACATTGACAAATTTACTCGGTGAAAGATCAAAATCCGTTGAGAACGAGTAGTCATTCAGATTGATGATCACAGAATTCACACCTCCGTTGACAATACTATTACTGTAAACTGCCAGTTCGTCTCCGGCCAAAGGCCACAAAGAAATAGAGCCCAAAGCAGGCAAACCGGTAAGTGCATGTTGCGTCACCAGTAATGGCGAGTATACCGCCCGAACATCCAGTTCGGTACCTTGATTGCTAACAATAAGAACATGATTTGTTCTGGCGAGAATCTTTGTAAAGCCCGTAGCTCCTGCAGGAAGCGTGTATACCCAGCTAAAATCACCATTTACATCGTATCTCACTACCACTCCGGTAGTCGTATTAGCAGGAAGTGTGGCCACGGTTTGCCCGCTTACTGTCAGCGGAACGGTACTGGCAGTCGTTGTAAACTCATTATAAAAATAAGTGTTACCGGAAGGGTCCAGGGTTATTTCTCCATTCTTGCCGGTAGCCTGCCCCACACCTGACTGAGACAGTGTTTCAGAAACCCAGAGAACAGTACCATCAGGAGCTATTTTTTCGATAGAAACCGGAAGCTTGTCACTTCTCAAAACATAGGCATTACCATCTGTATCCAATGTATTAAAGTTGGTACCTGAAGTGTCATATCTTCTGAACCAACGCGCAGCTCCGGCTCCTGTAAGTGTTGCCGCAATAGCATTTGACACAAAGTCATTACTGCAGGAAGCTTCTGAAGTTTTACTGGTTGTGCTAAATTCAAGTACCTGATTATTATTCTGATCGAAGAGTTTCCATGTTTCGGACTCTGCCACCAGGTCGTCACGGCTGAATACATTTACCACAAAGGATACGTCTCCATTCTCATTGATACTCAATGACAAGTCACCTGGCAAGACGGGAATGTTGGCAGGCTCAAATCCAGGTAATGTGCTTGGAGCCGGAACAGAAGGAGGTGTCTGATAAAAAATCTGGTCCTGAAGTTCGAAAGTGTATTGTTTATGCCACTGGTAGACACCATCAGCATCAAACTTGACCACAGCAAAAGCTCCCTCTCCATAGGAATCATTGATCACAACGCCATTGTTAAGGGTGTAATATAATTCACCGTAGCGAGGCACCAATACAGCATAAATATTCCCGGTTTCATCGAAGGTAGACATTACCTGCTGTTCAATGCTACAGTTGGGATCAAGGTCATTGACCATCCACAGCTGGGTAAAAGCACTGGGGCCTTCAACACTCAGGTCAGTATCGACCTGATCATAGCCACTTGTACAGGAAGCCCCTGAAGTATTAAGGTTCAATTCAAAGTCATAATTAAACACTTGCTCGACTTTGAGTATATCTGCTTCGCTCATCTCTACCGGATCTCCATTCCCATCTGTCAATGTGAGGTTGCAATAATTTGCCTGACAGTTGGCAACCAGGGCATCTACCATGGTCTGAATCTCACATTCTGAATAGTCGAATACATCACTATTGAGTTCCGAATCATATATAGCTATATAGCTTCCTGCCACATCGCTTTCCACCACACGATAATGCTGGATACGATAGCTTGCATTTTCTTTGATTAACTCCTCAATAACCGCTTGTCTGAATTCCTCGGAGCGATCAAGACACCAACCGTTACAGGTATTAATGGCGTTTGTTCTATCCAATTGACCTTGCAAATTACTGTCTAGTTCAACGTCATCATTAGCATAGACTTTATAACGATCACAGGCACTCAAGCCATCAAAATCTCCTACAGTCAGGGTAGCCGGGTCTACTCCAGCCAGACTTGCGGTATAGGCTATTTTATCAGGGTTATCCACATCGTGCAAATACACCAACCTGTGGGCTTCCAGTTTTAAATCAGGATAGGTCGCTGAAGATGGAAACGAGTTACCATCCAATGTGCCATAGGCCAGGTCTTTTACCATATAGGTAGGTGAACCATCCGTAGCCGGTGCGCAAGGGTCTGACGAGTCTTCCGGTTTACGGCTATCCAGCAAAACCTCTAACCCTACAAGGAATCTGTTGATCAGACTTTTCTCGAAAGACTCAGGAGCATATGGGTTACCAAATGCATCCACGCTGCCCACTGACTCTGTCATGATCTTATAAATAGCAACCTGCTCTTTCCAGGCACTCCACACATCTTCACAGGAAAGTCTGTCACTGTTATCTGCCAATAAGCTTTGGATCATCTGGTCCAACTCACCCGCAGCATAATAAAACACGTACTGAGTTTCATCGGGATCTCTGCTCTGATTCATACTCAATACCTCCTCGTCATATTTCTTCTGAAGGTCGACAAAGTAGGCAAAAGGCAATACACCATTAACCGGAGTACCAAAGTCCTCACCTTTTTCAGTCCAGTAGGTCTGAAAATAGGCTTCCCAAAGCATTCCATCAATTCTACACTGAGGATCGGGCATTTCTTCACAGTCTTCTACTCTGGGAATGAAGATATACTCGGTGCACTGCTCAGCCCCGCTCCCGACCACAATTGGCACTGCATACTCTCCGTCTACCAACTCCAGATTATATCCTGTTCCTTCGAGTCTGTCATAAAGCGCCTGAACGTCTCCGGAACTAATCTCTGTCTGTAAATCGGCAATCAGGGCATCTACAGCGTCTTTATAGGCAACTTCAATATTTCTTAAATAAAGATCCAGATAGTATATATCCTCACCCGGATTTTCAGGATCGTCCGTTTTTTGATGGGTTGAAATCCTTCTTTCCAATACATAATTCACCTCTGGCTGCAATGGATCAGTCTCAATAGGCGCAGGTATATCTACCCTTGCATTAGCCCCACAATCCACCGGGTTGATAATATGCGTACCCAGTTCAACAGGCGGCACAGATGGATCATCCTGATTATGTAAGAGAAATTCGATTTTATAGTCACAGGTAGTACATAAAATACCACACAAGGCATCTACTGTAGCCGGAGTAATACCATAATTGATAGTGACTACTTTTTCTGAGGTAAAGAACAGTGGTTTTTGGCTGCTTACCTGATAGGTTCCTGTTCGGGTATTACCTTCAACTTTTCCTATAATGGTACGCGGACCATCACCGTTTTCGATTGTATTGCTACTTAATGGATCCAGTGATGCTGCTACTGCTCCTGCATCGATGGCGGTAGCAATTACTTTACCTGACTTATCCTGATAGGTAACACTACCCACATTATTGGCATCATAAGTAATAATCTTATGGACGTTGGTTGCATCGGGTGATTCTTGACCAAAAATGGTCACCAGCTCTCCTTCTTCTACACTGCTATAATAGGTTCTTATAGTCCTTCTATCCGCCTGCTCTGGCGTAAGCGCATGAGTGGCACCAACCCCACCCTGCTCTCTTAACCTCCCTGTGTTGTCATTGGTATAGGTATTTCGGGTATAGGGGACTCCTTCTGCACTGGCAACTCCGGCTTTAGTGCCATCATAATATCCCCCAAAAACCTGGGCGTATAAAGCATTTAGCGGATCTGAATCAAAATCACCCTGGCTGTATGTGCCTACATCATTGGTTAACAGGGCATTTCGGTAAGCAAAAGCAGAAATATCTTGTAAGGGTACAGGCAAAGTGGTAATTGCATCCCTACCGGCATAGTCCTGCATAGTTTGAGTAGCAATGACCTGATCTGTTTCCCCATGCATTTTCACCTGCTGTTGAGCTACCTGTCCCAGTCCATTGGCAAAGCCCAGCTGCTCATTGATCTTTGCTCTTTCTGTAAAGTTTCTGGAATAAATAAAATTCTTGTCCTCCTCAGGTTGTGTAAAATCAAACCGGGCTTCTACCCAGGCCTCATCACTCCAGTTCGCAGGGTTGCTCAAAGCATACTTTGCATTACCAATCAGGCTACCAATCGGGCGTACCCGCCAGGCATATGTACCAGAACCTTCAGCAATAGAGATCATCAGATTGGTTTCGGGACTTTCAGAATACATATTGGTGGCACCTCTCCAATCTGATTCTTCCAATGTATTGGTCAACTGACTACCATATAGTCGCATCATTTGGATCTGATAGCCCGGCACTTCGCTGCAATTATACTCTGCCGTATTCACTGACCACTCAAAGGTTTGCTCAAATGCCCCTGATAGTTCAGGTACAACCACCAATTCAAGCGGAGCCAGGGCTGCATCTACTTCTGCCACTTCTTCATAGTAAAACCGAAGAGTTACCTTTTCTGCATCTATATCAGCATGGGTTGAATAACTTCCCGCTACCTGCGTTACCTTTAATGTTCTTACATTTTGGGCATCAGCACCTCTCAGAGGCAGATAGTATACCTGGAGTGGCTCAAGTTTATTCAAGGACAGGGACACTCCCGTTTCCTCGAAAATCACATTGTCATCTACACCCAAAGCCACAATATCTACCTCTATTGAGGCCAATGGGTCTGTACTTTCTGAGAAGTAGTTGTCTGCCCCAAGCGAAAACTTCACAAAGGCATCCAGACTTGAAAGTGTGGTACCACAATCGCCATAAATATCTGTACAACTGTTTGTCGTGAGTTCCAACATACCTGAGCCACTGTTATTCGCGATCAATCCGGCATTATCGATCGTCACATCACTCACTTTTGGCACTTCCTGGAGTACTATTACTTCAAAGCTGACAGAGCTACTTCCGCAATTTGCGTCAGGGTTCGCTACTGTTATGGTTTTAGGAAGATCGTCTACATAAGTAAAAGTCAATGCCACTTCTGTATTGGAACCGTTCAAAGCCGACATAGAAACTCCGGCAGGCAAAGTCCATTCCACACCATGTGCATAATCTCCTCCGTTTACCCTGTAGATTTTTGTAAAGTCCTCACATACCGTTCTGTCTCCCTCGACTGACTCAATAGGGGCTGAAATATCTATGGCAAGACTTAAACTCTCCGTACAGGCTGGATTGACCGGAGTGGCAGTTACCTGAAAAGAACCACTTTCTGTAAAAGTAATTGTCGCTGTATTATCCAGAAGGTTGGTAACAATAGTAGCCCCTGGTGCATTTGTAGAAAAGGCATAGTCACCGGCAAATGCATCTATCAACTCCACCACAATACCTGTGTTCAGACATAAATCAGTATTCTGGGTTACTAAGGAGAGGCTGGCATTTTCGTCACAGGCCCCCACGATTATTACATCTTCCTCAAGCTGGAGAGAGTTTCCACAATCGTCCTTTAAAACCGCTCTCAGTTTATGAGCTCCCAGTGCCTGTAGCGCAGGTATTTGAAAGGTTATTGGAGATCCTGATTCCTCAATTAGTGTAATCTGAGGTCCTATCAGATACCACTCCACAGTTGAATATGAGGAAGGAGCAGCAATAGAAGCCGTTACTGATTCATTTAACCCCAGTCTGAGATCAGGGTGACTGCTAACATTAATCGTTCCAGCTAAATCGGGACAATCAAAGAAGTGTATTTCCGCAGTGGCCAGTAAGTTGTTGCTTACTTCAGTTATTCCTTCACCGTTGTTAGACTCTTCAACCACTTCTTGCCTAAAGTATAAGGTCGCGGAGCCCCCTTCTGTACCATTCCAGTTAATGGTAACAGTGCTACCATCAACGAAAACCACCGTACCAGCCGTCTCAGGAACTATACTCCACTCTATGGCATCATCTTCTTCAAAAAAGCCGCTGTATGTGTAGACGGCTCCCTGTTGAATAGGACTGATCTCTGGCTGCGGTAAGACCCCGGGACCTGTTATGGACCCCTGCCAGGCAAAAGCCAGCTGAGAAGAGGAAAAAATAATTATCGTTAAAAGAATAAATCTCAATAATTTAAACTCTTTCATTATACTATTCTTTATAAAGTAACTATTACTGATTGTGATTGGGGTATAGGAGTGCCTGGTCGATTTCATCGTCAATGAATTTTCTCTACTATCTGGGTTGTCCGCTCATGGTATTGATAACCTTATATTGACTGTAGTCATCGATAAGATTTCCGTCTTCGCGATAGACCTGTTCCAGAGCCGCCCCGTTAAAGGGTTTTCCCTGATAATCTCTGTCTATCTTGCGCAAGGTGATTTTCACTGTTTTGAGTTGTGGGTGATCGGCCGTATACTCGAGCTTCATAGCCTTGATATCCTGACCATCCTGATCCAGCCAATAGCTCATTTTTTCTATATCTAAAGCCGGCAGAATTTCATTGGCTGAGCCAAGGGTAACTTTTGTTGTTTTTCCATGCTCGCTATCCATGGCAGATGAGCAGGTAAGCTTAAGATTACTTTGCAAAAGAGAATCCTGGAGCTGAGCAAGTTTATCAAACCTTAGTTCTGAAAGCTCAACATTGGGAGCATCGGCAATGTAGATGACCTCCCGTTTGTCATCTATGAAGACTGTTGCCTTATCATCCCGAAAAATACGTCTGTCTCCATATTGCACAAAGGCATTCAGATCATCAACCTTTATCTCAACATCCGCCTTATTGCTCTTAGCCGTATTGAGTTCGGTATCTATAGAGTAAGAGATGGCATAGTGATCATCAGCTGAAATGCGAAGCTCATCGTAAGCTTTACGGAACATAGCTTCACAACCTCCAACTGGTAGTTGAGCCAGAACTGAAACACTGAAGTTACAGTATAAAGCCACTATGACTAAAAGTCTGAACATATATCGATAATTCATTTTGCTGATCTTTTTCATCGTTTTCAGGTTCTATTCTCCACCCAGATTTACTTTGGGCCGGTTGTAGAAGGTCTCTTCCAATGTCCTTATGCCTCGTTCTGTTTCAATGGTTTTTCTCACCAGTTTTCCTTCTCCATCATATTGATAGTACAAGCCAAAATGCTGGCTGTCAAAAATGGTGAGGAGTCTCAAGGTGGACTGGTCATATACATAGCATGTCATTTCAGCTTCAACCGGCTGAATTCTCATATCGTCCAGCAAGACAGTTCCGGCACCAGCCTGCGTAATTTCTATTTCGAAACCTGTTGTACTTCCGGGGTTCAGTATGACCTGGTAAAGTCCCCAGTCACCACTTCTGGCCACTTGCGTCATCAGAGAACTGGCAATTTCACCATTAGTTTCACTATCCGTCATCCTGGTATTCAGCTGCTCTTCCCCATTTCCTTTTACCCAGATTTGTGCCATCATAGCAGTCTGTTCACTTGCTACTTTCATCAGAGGTGTGGTGATACTCTGGCCGCTCATCAGTGATAATGACTGGTGGCCGGCATGTGCAGATGAAGTATTCACGCTTCCACCTGACAGCATTGCACTGCTTTCCAGATCCTTATCAGGGTCATTTTCAAAGCTCTCGAAGAATACCGCCTCATAAATTGCGTTCTGAGCGGTGAGATAAGGAACACTATTTGAATAGCCCATTTTCACTGCGCTGGCAATACCGATAGCATTATACTCTTCCAGGCCTTCTCCCTGAGGGGAGTATTTAACCACATCGGTCGAAAGTATCCATTCGTCAGTCTTATTGGCATTTTCATACTGCCAGTTGAAGACAGCCAGATCGAAAGTGCTGGTATTGTAATTCTTATCTCTGAATATCTCATTCGTTCTATAGGCATAGCCTGATTTTACTCTCCATTTGCCTTGTATTCCTGACTCAAAGAGGTTTGCATCCGCATCAGTGGTGACATAATTCTCTTTGTAATAGGGCCTGTAGTCCCAGTCATCGGCCAGAGTGGTTGCATTAGCAGTAATTACCTTGTCCATCACAGGCGTCTGAGGAACTCCGGTTATACAGTTTAAAGCGATATCTTCTGAACAGTCATCTGCCTTCTGATAGACTACCTGGCCACTGAATTTATCGAGAATAAAAGCTCCACTACCCGACAGAGGCACCCTTGTGGAGCAAAGAGGAGGCACCCTGACAATGGTGTTGGCCTCAGCACTATGTATACAACCGTGCTCATCTGTAATGGTATAGGTAATCGTAATCACCACACCGGCCTGAACCTGTTGAGGGTCAAAGATATTGCCGGTCATACCCGGCCCTGAAAACGTTCCGCCAGACGGAACTCCGGTCAGAGTAACTGCTGAAGCTCCCGGAGCATATTCAGGGGCAAGGCCGAGAATATTTACGTTGAGTTTGGGAACAGTAATGACCACTACGTTGCTACGCCCAACAGCACAGCCCTGCCACACCTCTCTTCTAAAACGTGTGGTTTCACTGATAGTGGTACCAGGGTAATCTTTGGTAGTAATGCCTGTATCTTCCCAGGTAAACCCTCCATTCGTAGACGCCTGCCAGTTATACCTGAAATCACCATCAATGGTGGGAGTAGTTCCCGTCAGGGCCAGAAACATCTCGTCTTTACAAACTATCTGATTATCTCCTATACTACCCGGAGAGAGCACTCCATTGGAAGGCAGAATAGTGATTGTATAATCCAGTGCCTCATCCCCCCTGACAACAGTATATGGGAAGGAGACATCAACAATCTGATTGATTTCCTGTGCATCCAGAAAAATACCGTCACAGTCAGAAGCTCCTGTTTCACCTAACAAATCGCCAGTTGTATTTAGTATTAGCTGTTGGGGTATTTCAGAGAATTCATGAATAATCATTGCCTCATCTCCACCAGCTGATACTGGCAGAGAGCCTGCATCTATCAATGTGCCGTCAACATTGAGCGTAACCCCGAGTACTATATCCGTGTCCTGATTACTACATCGATATTCATTTAACGCCACTTGCAATATGTAACCCGGCTCGGAAAATTCAGTGATTGTAATTTTAACGGGCTCTGTATATACTTTCTGCCCTTGATACTCTGCTCCCCTTCTAAACCAGGTTGTATTGTCAAGTGAAGGAGGATCATAACTATTTCCTGCCGGATCGCCTTCTACTGCCAACCAGGGACCACTTTCTGAAAGGGCATATTGCCAGAAATAAGAAAAGCCGGTTACACCAAAAGCCTCCTCATTATTTTCAATCAGGGCAGGATCGTCCAGATCACATACAATCTGATCACTCCTGATACTCCCGGGCTGTAACCCGGTTTTACTAATCGTTACAAGGAGCTGGAGCTTTTCGGGATTATCCCCGATCATGTCCACAGATTGCTGTACATCCAGAGCCAAATCACTGATATTTAAGGTGGCGGTTTGTGGCTGGGTGGCCAAAAAACCAAAACCACAGGC
>DIYF01000017.1 GCA_002427745.1 Roseivirga sp. UBA6061
ATAAAAGTTTACTCAGAAGGGCTGAAAAAGTAGATTATTTCCCTCATTCGGCATATACCACGGATGAACCGTAGAATATTTGGGATGAAATTTCAGCAACAAAAAACCCCGACTGGGTCGGGGTTTAAAATCAAATGAAAATTTTGTTCAGCCAATGGGCCGCTCCGGACCGGTCAACAAATTGTCTACATCTTTGGTACCCGCACTCAGACGAATGAGAGAACGGGCAGCCCATCCCGCTCTTTTTCTTTCTTCAAAATGCCGGCATGTGTCATAGAAGCAGGGTGATTTGACTATGATTCTACACCAGCAAATGCCCCGGCCAAAACGAAGAGTTTGCCCCCCCTATATAAATAGGTAGAAGTGTGGTAAACCGGCATCATAACAGCTCTGGTAGATTGATGAGGCTCTACTCCGGTATCTACGGCTCTCGTTCCAACTTTAGTTGATTCTGTCCTTTACCTGCCTCCTTTGGCTCCTCCATCAAAGTAATCATCTAAAAGCTTAGACATTTCATCTGATGAATCTGTGTAGTCAGGAGTAAGACTTTGCTGCCCCGGTAGTTGCTCAATCATCAAAGTCTGAGTCGGGAAGGCAAAGCGTACGCCCAGATGTTCGGCCAGTTTGTTTACTTCCAGCATGATTTCCTGGCGGCAGCGAAGCTCATCTGTCCAGGTAGGCACGGCAAAGAAAATATAGAGCATGATATCCAGTGAACTGGCTGCATAATCATTGAGAAAAATATTGTAGTAATCCTTGCGCGTCTCGGGATGTGCCAGCACTATTCTTTCCACCCCCTTTACAAAAACTTCTATCAGCCTTGAGGGCGTATCATAGGTAACCGAAAGCTTGGTATAAAACCTGCGGTAGTTGCGCTTACCATGATTGTCTACATTGCTGTTAGAGATAATGCTATTGGGCACATACATTACGGAATCGCGAAAAGTGCGAACCCTGGTAGAGCGGAAGCCCACCTCTTCTACAGTACCATCTATATCTCCTGAAGTAATCCAGTCACCTATCTGGAAAGGTCTGTCCACAAAAATCATCAGCGAACCAAACAGGTTTTTCAGAGTATCCTGAGCCGCCAGGGCAAAGGCAAGACCGCCAATTGAGAGTCCTGTTAATAAGGGCCATATATCGAAACGGAATCCTTTTAGAATGGCAATGATCCCTACAACAATCACAAAGGTTTTCAGAATCTTCCTGACCAGGGGTACCAGCTGGTCATCAAGTGTATTTTCAGACTGCCTGGCCAGTTTTTCCATATAGGCACTGAGCACATCTACCAGCTTGTAGAAGAAGATAGTGGCAAAAAGCGGCAGGGCGGCATCTACTGCCTTGATAAGATAGCTCGTAACCCAGGCCGGCAGCTGCAAAACAGGTACCAGTAGTCTTACAAACAGAAATACCACAAACAAACTCAGAGGCTTGGCTACCGGCAGGATATAGTTCTTTGCGATATCGACCTTACCGTACTTCTGCAGCAGCCTGACCAGCAGGTTTCTTGAGAAGAAAGTAAGCACCTTATGAAAGGTAAAGCTCAGAATAACCAGGGCCAGAATTCCCAGGAGCTGCCACATATGCAGCCCGAAGTATTTTTTAGAGCCCAGCTTGGGCAGCAGATTCAGTAGTTTGTCAGTACCAAAAGGATATACTTCTTTATGGATTCGGTCTATTTCACGTACCGTCTTGTTGGAGTAATACCAGTGCTCTCCGTATTTCTGTACATAGATATCCGGGTAATCATCAAAGAGCACATAGCGGTGCTTATTAAAAAGGCTGTCGTAATAATTACCGGCCTTAGGCACATCATCAAGTGCCACATAGCTACCGGTTCCATCCAGAATCTGCTTAAGCTCTATGGCCAGGCCCTCCAGCTGCTTTGGACTCAAATCACTATGATACAGCGATTTTGCCGCCTGTGAAGGAATATACTCTTCCTCTTGCAGATACTTCAGGTGATTGTAAATAACCTCATAGGGGCTTGAGAACTTTTCCGGAAGTGTGTTTTGTGCTTTCAGCCAGGCAGGAAGCAACAAGACTGCCAGCACAAGGAATAAAACTCTCTTCATAGCTGTTATTTTCTGACCGTATAAACGGTCATTTGATTTGCGAAATTAACAAACAACTCATATTCCCCTCTACTCTGATGATAGATAATTCCCACCGCTGCACTGGTGGGTAATGGAGCCGGAGTCATAAGTTCACCTTCCTTATTATATATGGACACCTCGCCTCTGGTAACATTTCTCAGCACAAACACCTCACTATCGTTTCTGAAGTTATAGAAGGCAGTATCCAACTCATCATTGGAATTCATCAGTACACCAAAAAGCTCTTTCCCGCTTTCATCTATCAATATAGCCCTGCCTACATCTCTCCTCAGCACAGCATAGCCCGTATTCAGTTTATCCCTCAAAAGCTCAAAACGGCTTCTGACATCAGGGCGTAGCAACTGACTGCGACTTCGTACGGCACCTTCAAAACTAACCTGTACCACCTCTCCATTATCGCTGGTAACTAGGATACCACTGCGGCTGAAGTCAGGACCTTTAACAATCCTTACATCTCCGGCCAGACGTTTGCCGACATTGTAAGGAAAACCGGGGTAGGACTCCCCTCTCCTGTTGGTCAGATGAATCTTACCGGTAGCCTCAACCATAACGAAGCAATCCCTGCCCCTGATTCTGACATGCTCGGGTACATCCAGCAACAAAGAGCCCATCGCCTTAGGATTCCAGCCTTCCAACTGCTTCCCTTCTTTGTTGTACAGGTAAACATTTCCTCTGCGATCTGCCCCGGCATAGCGGTACCTCCTGGTATTATCGTAGTCTATCACCCGGTGATTCCCCAGGGGCAGCTCTGTATCCAGGGCTTTAGGAAAGCCCTCTACATCTTCACCGTTGCGATCTACCAGATGCATAGCACTATCTGTAAAAAAGAAGTATTGCAGCTTTCTGTTATTGTAATAGTCTATTTGGCTAACGCGACCGTTGATGGATTGATTAATGTCTTTCTTCCACTGTACCACTCCCTGGTCGTCTGTCAGATATAGCTGATGATCTACATCCTGAAAGACCACTTCACGCGCTCCGTTGTTGTGGTTTGTTACAACAAAAGGCGAACCGGCCAGGGTCGTATCGGCAAAGGCATTCAATCGGGTCTCCGGCTGACCAACAGCCATGACTGTTCCTGCATCAGCTGTAACGGCCTGAAAAGCAGCAGATTCGTTAAAGTCAAGTGAGGCATTGACAAGTACAGTTGCCCCCGTTTCGCTCAACTGAAAGCTGAACACATCGAGCGAGGAGGTCAGACGGCTTTTTGTATCGAAGAATTCCTGCCAGCTATCCTTCATTTTGTCTCCCAGTCCGTCCAGCAGGTATTCAAAATTGTAAACAGAAGTGAGGTTGGTTTCCTGAACCAGGTTATCCATATACCTTCTTCTTTCGATGGAGCGTCCCCAGGTGTTTTCCGCATCATATTCTGATAGTACTGCCTTGAGCACCTCTACACTGTTGCCAAACATCAGCACATTATTGAAGAAGGTATAATACACCTGATCAAAACCGGAGAGCCTGTCTCCGTATAGCTGTTGCGGCAGTTCAGATTCATTTACAAATATGATATCCGTCTCCATAAAGGACTCCCGAAACAGGGTATCGTTCCGGCTCATTCGCTGCTCAGCATATTCGTTCAGCATCGCTTCAGCCTCATCCGGGCTCTGCAGAGATACCAGCACGGCCAGATCTTCCTCCTGGTTATTCAGGTCCATTTTCAAGCGACAGAGTTCTCCGTCATGAAGCCCCAGGAACCTTTCCAGGTCAAAGCCTTCCGTTTCATCTTCCTTCTCCTTATTCAATCCAAACCAATGCATAGATGAAGCCGAAGTCGGCACGAAGTTCTTGAGATTCAGCCCCGACTCCTGAGTCAGCTGGTCTCCTGCCCCTATCACGGACCTTCCATTGAAGATGATGCCCTCATCAGAGGGTTCAATATCCAATCGCAGGTAAAGCCCGTCTATGGAGCTTACCGCGGCCTGTGTTGAAAACACCTGGGCCAGATCTTCGATTTTACCACAGTCGATGAGTAAGGAGGCATTAGCGCGGGTGTCATCCAGTTGATAGACCTCTCCCGCCAGCAGCCTTACCCCCTGCCCTGCAGCCCTGATAACATCTTCTACAAGCAGGGCCGTGGGTGAAATTGCCAGATATGCACCTTTTATAAAGAAGGTGAAACCACCATCGGGCAGATCTACCTCCCGTATGGTCTCGTCTTGGTAGACTCTTTCTGTGATCGTGACATTCTCATCTCCATAGGCTCTTTCCAGAATGGCCTGAAGAGATGCTGCACTCCAGTCAAAACCTTTGCTTTCAATAAAATAAAGTGGATCTATCTGATTATTGGCCGTAATATGAAAACTGACAAAGACGGGCAGGCTTGCCAGGTCTGACTGAATCGATAAAGTATCCAGTCTGTCGAGTAAAGAATTACCAAAAGAGAGCAATGGAATTTGACTCAGTTCATCAGACCAATCGTAATCTTCGAGATCATTGTAAAGATCACGGGCATTTTTGATGGAAAGTACCCCAATACTGGTGGAGGGAATCAGTTCTTCTATTTGACCTTCACTAATTGGTTTTCGGAATAAAAAGTACCAGCCACCTGCTGCCACCAGCAAGAGCAGTACAAGGATAAGAAGTATTCTGTTTTTCAAATCTTAAATCTATCTGGAGGTTACAGAGGTCGAAATTAAACAATTCCCGTTGCGATGAAACTACAGAAGGCGGCTCTATTCTTCATCACCCTGGTCCTGCCCTTAAAACTTATGTGTTTTCACCTGCCTTTCTCCTACCTAACGGTAGTCTTCTGAATCTCATATTCAATGAATAAGCTTTATTCGTGTGAAAAATATGTCATATCTCTTACAGGTTCAGGAAAGGTTTGTTTGACATCATGTAGACAAAAAGTAACTTATTTATAATTTCTCTTCACCCTGATAACAACATTAAAACTAGTTTAATAAACAAAAACACTCCCTTCCCTTTATTCAAGCGTACTTGACTTTCTGATCACCACATTATGAATCAAAAAAGGCCTTTTTCACAGGGGGAAGGGTGAAACAGGTATTAAGCGTATATATTCCTGAGTCGATTGGTAGTTTACATTACCTGTCTCATATTTGTAAAGCCTTAAGGCATCTATTCACCAAAAGAATACTGAATGAATACGCTGACAACCATCCTGACAGTGTTTCTGTGCAATCTTTTTATGTCCCATCCACAAAAAGATATTGAAACTACTGTTCTCATGAGTGAAGTTTCCTATAAAGAGGGCATATACTATTTTAAAAACAGAGTCTTTACCGGTAGCATAATCGATTATTACGAAGGCGAAAAGTTAAAATTCCGTTACGGTGTTTTGGAAGGTCGTCTTCATGGAGAAGCGTTTCAATACTTCTCCAACGGCAGGGTTAAAAGCAAAAGACACTATGTCTCTAATAAGCTTTTCGGAGCTTTTGAGGAGCACTACGAGTCGGGCGAACTCCGGGCTTCTTTTACTGTAAAACTCAATGCCTATAATTCAGGGGAACAGATTGAAGACATAACCGTAGGCACTTTTAAAAAGGGTAGATACAAAAAGCGAAAGTATGAAAATGGCATACTCTACTTTATGAATCAGAAAGGTGAGACTTTCGAATCATCGGAGCTCATTTCTATCCTGAATCAAACGAAATATAAAATCACTGACAGTGAAGGAAAAAAGGTATTACTCCCGGCAGATTAATCACTGACTCTCTAAAACTCAAAAAAGCCAGACCTTCAGGGTAGTCTGGCTTTTTCTATGGTTTTATAACGAACTTTTCGATCAGAGAAGTCCGTTTGTTTTTCTTACAGCCGCAGCACTGGTGCTCAATGCTTCTTTTTCAGCATCATCCAGATCAATTTCTACGATCTTCTCTACTCCGTTAGCTCCAATCAGGGCAGGCACACCAATACAAATATCATCCAGACCATACTCTCCTGCCAGCAGACAAGAGCATGGGAACATTTTATGAGAATCCTGCGCAATGGCCTGTACCATGGCAGAAACTGCTGCACCAGGAGCATACCAGGCAGAAGTACCGAGCAGCTTGGTAAGGGTAGCACCACCTACCTTAGTAGCTTCTTTTACCTCAGCCAGTCTGTCAGCATCAATGAATTCAGAAACAGGAACGCTGTTACGCGTAGCCAGACGTGTTAATGGAATCATACCCGTATCACTGTGTCCACCGATTACCATACCATCAATGTCAGAGATAGGCGCTTCGGTTGCCTCAGCCAGTCTGTACTTGAAACGTGCAGAATCCAGTGCACCACCCATACCGATAATTCTGTTCTTAGGCAGCCCGGTTGCTTTATGCGTGAGGTAAGTCATGGTATCCATTGGGTTAGACACCACAATAATGATCACATTGGGAGATTCTTTGATCAACTGCTCGGCAACGCTTTTTACAATTCCGGCATTCGTGCTGATCAGCTCTTCCCTGGTCATTCCCGGTTTACGTGGAATACCTGAGGTGATAACGGCTACATCACTCCCTGCTGTTTTACTGTAGTCATTGGTAGCTCCGACAATTTTGGTATCAAAACTATTCAGAGAAGCGGTCTGCATTAAGTCCATGGCTTTACCCTCGGCAAATCCTTCCTTAATATCAACCAATACGACTTCAGCTGCGAAATCTTTGATGGCAATATATTCTGCGCAACTGGCGCCTACTGCTCCGGCACCGACTACTGTAACTTTCATAGGTTTTTTATCTGATTTTGAAATTCAATTTTGAGGTCGCAAAGTTAAGAATCAGAAGCGCCAAATAAAACTGATTACCAAAGGATTATAGAGACTGTTCTGAATTGACCGAATAGGCCTGTTTGAGCTCAAAAAAGCCGAATGAAGCCTTGTAGGCTGAGAATATCTTAGAGGTATAATCATTGTACCGTGTCAGCAGGCTTTCCAAAACCAGTGCTTTCACTTTGGGCTTGGAATCAAACACTTCCATTATGTTTCCCTGAGGCAGTACAAAGAGCTGCGCATCCTCACTGGTGACAATGGCATTATAGATGCGATGGCTGTCGCGAACGAAGCAGTTATCACCGAAAGCTTCTGAAACACCCACATTCATCAGAGGTTCCATTTCACCATCTCTGTCCAGATTGAGAGAGACACTTCCCTCCTGAACAATATACAAAGCCTGACTGGGGTCTTTTCTGAAGAAAACCGCTTCGTTTTTCTTGTAAACCCTCGGATACAGATAAGGCAGGAAGATAAAAAGCTGATCATCAGACAGCAGATCAAAGGGTTGCACTCCTTTTAAGAAGTTGATTCTCTCCTTTTCCTCTTTGCTGTATGTCTTTTTGAATGGATTAAACATCTGCTTCTTTCTGAATCAGGCTAAAAATAGTTTTCGTTTCCGGGGTCACTTTAAATCGATCATCTATACGCAGGCCTACCACCCACACAATATCACCCGCTGATTCCAATACCCTGATATGTCGTTTTAAGTTTACCGGAATTTTACGGTCAATCATAAAATCGCTCAGCTTTTTTTTACCCTTCATCCCCAGCGGCTGAAACTGGTCTCCCTCCTGCCAGGCTCTCACTTTCAAAGGAAAATGAAGCTTGTCGCAATCAAGCAGTGCATTCCTCTCATTCATCTGATGTCTTTCCGGTGGCAGGGATGAACGCTGCACCTGATAGCTTACATTTCCAATCTCAATCTCCCCTTCTTTGTCACCTTCAATAATGACCTCCTCAAACTCAGTCAATGTCCTCAGGTCTATCACCAGATCATCCCTATCGACCGTCAGTCTGTGTGTATTAGACAAAAACTGTCTGCCGGAGTGCTCATTAAAGGCAGCCATCATTTCCCGGCACTGGCTATAATTAAAGCCGAAGGGCTTCAGCAAGTGCTCCAACACATAGGGTCCGCTTACCTTAGACTTCGCCAGATAGGTAATGGTTTCAGTTGTCCTCAAAGCTTCTCTTCTCAGCCTTTCCATTTCAACAAGAAAAAAAGCTTCCACCTCGGCATTGCGACTGATTGTGCCCTTGAAAGTATTGAGCAGGTCGGGATTTAACTCCTTTAGCTGAGGTATTACCTTTTGCCTGATAAAATTGCGCTTGTAATAGGTTTCGACATTGGAAGCATCCTCCCGCCAATCCAGGTCGTGTCGTTCTGCCCATGCTATGATTTCCTCTTTGGTAAAATCCAACATGGGGCGGATGATCATTTGATTTTTGGGCTTAATACCGCGCAGTCCTGAAACAGAGGTTCCCCTGGTGAGATTATGAATTACCGTCTCAAAAGAGTCGTCTAAATGATGCGCTGTAGCGATAAGGGAGAAGCCCTCATTGGCTGCCAGTTCATAAAACCATTGATAGCGTAAATCGCGAGCTGCCATTTGAATAGAAACTCCATGCTCATCGGCATAGCCCTGTGTATCAAAGGATTTTGTAAAAGCTGAAATACCAAGGGATTCGGCCGTACTCTTCACCAGGGTTTCATCGGCATCTGAGGCAGCTCCCCGCAGGCAAAAATTGCAGTGTGCCACAGCGCAGGGTATTTTGGCCTGATGAAACAGCTGTAGCAGCATCATGGAGTCTACACCACCACTCACTGCCAACAAAACCCTGTCTTCTGGTGAAATAAGGGCATGTTTTTTGATAAATCCCAAAAAGCGGTCGCGCATGGCCCAAAAATACGACAAATCGCTAATTTTGCGCATTCTGAAAATGAACAGGCACTTTCTTACACTTCTGACATTCATCCTTAGCTGGTCTGCTGTACAGGCACAAACCAAGATCACTGTAAAATATACAGACCTGTTGAAACCCGGTGTGGTCAACAACCAACCCGTACGTAAACTACTCGGCAATGTGCACCTGATTCAGGGCACCACCAACATCTATTGTGATTCTGCCTATTTCTATCAGAACAATAATTCAGCACAGGCTTTTGGCCATGTTCATATTCTGGATGAGGTAGACACCCTGGACCTGCGTGGCGACTACATGGAATATGAAGGTAATAACCGGCTGGTCAAGGTAAGGCGCAATGTGATTTTCAAAGATGACAGCACCAACCTATACACGGATTTTCTGGACTATGACCGGGATACCGAAACCGGGTACTACTATGAAGGAGGTAAACTGGTAGACAGCACCAATGTTTTGACCAGTGTTCAGGGTTTTTATAACTCCCGTACCAAGAAGGCCCGCTTTATTGAATCGGTAGTTCTGGAAAGTCCGGATGTGTATATGGAAACAGATACGCTGGATTACTATACCATTGAAAAGGAAGCTATCTCAACAGGCCGTACCTATGCCCTCACAGCTGAGAAAGATACCCTGCGATCTACGCGTGGCATGCGCTACAAACAGCTGGAAAAGTACAGTGAAATCTACAAGGGTACCATTATCACCAAAGAATACGAAATCAATGGAGACACACTTATTGCTAACGACAGCCTGAAATACTATCAGGGCATCCGGAATGTGTCTCTTGAGTCTTTTGAGGACTCACTGAAGATTTACGGCAATCAGGTGTACTACGATAAGCTCACCAGTACGGCCAGGGCTTATGACAATGCCTACCTGAGAAAAATGATGCAGGGAGACAGCCTCTTTATTAAAGGAGATACCCTGCTCTCAGTTCAGGGTGATGACAGTGTAAAATTCCTGTCTGCCTTTTTAGGTGCAGAAATGTACAAGTCAGATATGCAGGCCAGGGCCGATTCACTGACTTATAATCTCTCTGACTCCACAATTTACATGTTTCGTGATCCCGTCATCTGGAACATCGATAGTCAGATCAGTGCCGATTCCATTCGCATTACCACCGCCAACAACCGGGTTCACAGAATGTACCTCACCCAGAACTCTTTTGTGATCTCACAGGATACCTCTATGAATTTTAATCAGGTCAAGGGAAGAGACATGGTGGTTTATTTTGAAAATGGCTACATAGAACGATCTGATGTATTTGGCAATGGTGAGAGCGTCTACTTTACCGGGGATACCGGTGGTGGGTCCAGTTCTATGAACAAACTTAAATGCTCTAACATGAGCATCTATTTTGAGAATAATTTCGTCACAGAGCTCCGCACCTATCGCGAAGTAGATGGTAGCCTCATCCCTCCTTTTGAAATACAGGACCCCGAAAGGAAGCTGCGGGGATTTGTCTGGCGGATCAGCGAAAAGCCCACCCTACAGGGAATCGTTAAGCGGCTCAGATACGATCGCTAGGGAAAAGGCTGTTCTTTTGAGTTCTTTCCAAGGTTAAAAAAGGTTAAACCTGCCCGTTTTGACCATAAAAGTCGTTTTCTTTGAACAAGGAAAGTGGAGAATGTAAAATTGGATATCTCCACGAATACTGGTAACTTTGCACGCTTATGAGAAAAACGGTAGTTCTGACCCTCTTTGTTGGTGTTTTTGTGCTGTCTGGATGCACTACCCGTTTGGCCAAGCTCGAAAAGAGCGCTGACTTTGACGAGCTCTATAAAGGCGCCATAGCCTATTATGAGCAGGGTAAGTACGGCAAGGCCAAGCTGCTCTTTGAGAAAGTATCACCTTATTACCGTGGTACCCTGGAGGCTGAAAAGGTACAGTTCTACTGGGCTTACTGCGAGTATTACCAAAGGCTTTACACACTGGCGGCTTTCCGTTTTAAGAATTTCTACCAGACCTATGGCCGAAGTGAGTACGCAGAACAGGCTGAATTTATGCATGCTTTTTCGCTGTATAAAGACGCGCCAGATTCAAATCTGGACCAGACCAGCTCTGAAGAAGCCGTGGTGGCCATGCAGAACTTTCTTAACAGAAGACCTGCCTCTCAATACTATCAGCAAGCCAATGACATCATTGACGAGCTGCAGGTAAGATTTGAAACCAAGGCTTATGAAAGAGCCAAGTTATATTACAAGCTGTCAACCGGGCTGTCTTTCAGAAATTATCTGGAAGCCGCTATTGTAACCTTTGATAGCTTTAAAGCTGATTACCCTGACTCTAAGTACAACGAAGAGTTGATGTTCCTGTCTATCGAAACCGGTTATAAACTGGCGGAGAACAGTATTACTGTAAGGAGAAAAGAAAGGTTCCAGAAGACTGTTGAGTACTACAACATGTTTATAGAACGTTATCCTGACAGCGAATACAAGGAACGTGCTCAGGACTATCTTGAGCTTTCGAAAAAAGAATTAGAAGCATTAAATAAAGTAGATTAATTATGGCTGCAAGTCCATCTATCATTACCCGCAATACTGACGAATTGGCGAAACCTACTGAGAACATTTACGAATCAGTAGCAATTATCTCTAAAAGAGCAAAGCAAATCTCTACCAACATGAAGGAAGAGCTGAATGGCAAGCTTGCTGAGTTCGCTTCTACTGTAGATAACCTGGAGGAGATTTTCGAAAACAGAGAGCAAATCGAGATTTCGAGATTCTACGAAAGAATGCCTAAGCCAACCTCAATGTCTATTGAAGAATTCCAGAACGATAACATCTACTGGAGATACAAAGACAAAGAAGAGTCTGACGACAATAAATAAGTCTTCATGCTTGAGGGCAAGAAAATTATACTGGGAGTAACCGGGAGTATAGCAGCCTACAAGGCTGCTTTTTTCGTCAGGTTACTGGTAAAAGAAGGTGCCGAAGTCAAGGTGATTATGACCAGGGCATCTCAGGATTTTATTACCCCCACCACCCTGGCCACTCTCTCCAAAAACCCGGCACTCTCCTCGTTTACCAAAAACGAAGCCGGTGAATGGAACAACCATGTAGACCTGGGGCTCTGGGCCGATGCCATGATCATTGCCCCTGCCAGTGCCAACACACTGGGTAAAATGGCGAATGGCCTTTGTGATAACCTGCTTCTTGCCACCTATTTATCTGCCCGTTGTCCTGTCTTTTTTGCTCCGGCTATGGATCTGGACATGTACCAGCACCCTTCCGTACTGGAAAACATCCGTAAGCTGGAAAGCTATGGCAACATACTTATTGAAGCAGAACATGGCGAACTGGCCAGTGGCCTGATTGGCACAGGACGTATGGCCGAACCAGAAGAACTGACGGCCCGCCTGAAAGATCACTTTGCTGCAAACCGCCCTCTTGCCAACAAAAAGGTACTGATTACAGCTGGCCCTACCTATGAAGCCATAGATCCCGTACGTTTTATAGGTAACCATTCCACAGGAAAGATGGGCTTTGCCCTGGCTGAAGAGGCTGCCAGACAAGGCGCCAGAGTGACCCTGGTGTCGGGTCCCACACATTTAAACACCACCCACCCGAATATTGATCTGGTAAGGGTGCAATCGGGCCGTGAAATGTACGAGGCCTGCCTGAAGGTCAATCACGAAGCGGATGTGAATATTCTCGCTGCTGCCGTAGCCGATTATGCACCCATCAGCGTGGCTTCTGAGAAGATCAAGAAAAAGACTTCTGAGATGTCGATAGATCTGGTGAAGACGACTGACATCGCCAAAGAACTGGGTGAGCGCAAGCACAACGGACAGATCAATGTAGGTTTTGCCCTGGAAACCAACTCAGAGCTGGAGAATGCCAAAGAAAAGATCAGGAAAAAGAATTTCGACCTGATTGTGCTCAATTCGCTGAAAGACAAAGGAGCTGGTTTTGGCCATGACACCAACAAGATTAGTATTATTGATAAAGAGAATAATATTCTTGATTTTGAGTTAAAGTCAAAGCAGGAAGTAGCGAAAGACATTATCAATGCCATTCTGGAAAAAGTACACTAAGCCTTTTTTTCTTCTTTTTCTCCTAAGTTCACTCTCCCTGAGGGCACAGGAACTGGACTTTAGCGTGAGTGTGAATGCCGACCAGGTGAATACGACCGAGCGCGGAATATTCACTGAAATGGAAAATGCCTTTGAGCGTTTTCTCAACGATCGTACCTGGACAGATGACCGGTTCCAGAAAAACGAAAAAATCAAGGGGAACATCCTGATTACCATTCAAAACCAGCCTTCGATAGGCCAGTTCACCGCCAATGCACAGATACAGGTGGTAAGACCCGTCTATAAAAGCTCTTATGAGACCCCTCTGCTGAATTTTGCAGACCGGGACTGGGATTTCCGCTTCACGATAGGTCAGCCCATGATCTTCAATGAAAACAACTTCCAGAGCAATCTCACTTCCCTCCTGGCCTACTATGCCTATATCGCCATTGGCATGGACTATGATTCCTTTTCACCACTGGGCGGATCAGAATTCTATGAAAAGGCACTCAATGTGGTGAATAATGCCTCGCAGGGCAATGGCTGGGGACAATTCCAGAACCGAAGAAACCGCTACTGGCTGCTTGAGAACCTCTCCATCAACAACCAATATGAGCCGGTAAGAGAGGCACTCTATACCTACCATCGCCAGGGGCTGGACCTTATGCGCTCTACCCCGGATAAAACCCGGGCCAACATTCTGCAAACCCTGAAAGACATACAGCAGGTAAACCGTACCCTGCCCAACGCCATCCTGATCATTTCTTTTCTGGATGCCAAGAGTGACGAACTACTCAACATATTCTCAGACGGCCCCATGAACGTAAGGCGTGAAGCCTACAATGAGCTTTTGAAGCTGGACCCTACCCGCAGGTCTAAGTACCAGAAGATTGTACAGAATTAGGTATCTCGTATCCGGGATAACGGAGAATTAACCCGACCAGCACCAAAATGAGGAAAGGTTTTGAAAAATCTCGTAAACCTGCCTGACAGTCATTTCAGAATTTTTCCTGGTTCATTTCTTCAACGCGAAGAAAAATATTCAGAATCTCAAGGCGGCTTTTCCTGCATGAGTTCTTCCTTATTCTGAACTGATGCTTTTTACCTGTAAAAATTCCTGCCTAATTAATACATTTGCTGCATGCTCCAGCAGCTTAGTATCTCCAATTATGCGCTCATCAAAGAGCTCTCTATTTCTCCTGACAAGGGGCTGAATATCATCACCGGTGAAACAGGTGCCGGAAAATCCATTATGTTGGGAGCTTTGGGGCTCCTGCTGGGTAAACGGGCCGATACCAAAGTACTGTTTGACAACAGTCGCAAATGTGTGATCGAAGGCACTTTTGATATTTCTGATTATCGGCTCAAAGCACTGTTTGATGAATTTGACGTGGACTATGATGAAGAATGCATTGTTCGCAGAGAGATCAGCAGCAGTGGTAAATCACGGGCTTTCGTCAATGATGGCGTGGTAAACCTGGATTTCCTGAAACAGCTGGGTGCATCACTGATGGATATCCATTCTCAGCACGACACCCTGCTGCTGGGCTCCAATGCTTTTCAGCTGAACCTGATTGATGCATTTGCTCAGAATACGGAACTGAAAGACTCGTACAACCAACAATACCGGACCTATCAGGAAAAGAAGGATATCCACGGGAAACTGGTAGAGGAATCTGCCGAACTGAGAAAAGAGGCCGACTACAATCAGTTTCTTTTTGATGAGCTGGAAAAAGGAGCTTTCCAGTCGGGTGAGCAGGATGAGCTGGAAGCAGACCTTTCGAAGCTCGAGAACGCAGAAGAGATCAAGACCAGACTCAACGAAGCCCTGGCCATCATTGATCAGGCCGATTTCAACATTAACAGCTTTGTGCTGGACCTGAAAAATGCACTTAGCCAGATCAGCAGTTATAGCAACAGCTATGATACACTGAGAGATCGCGTGGAGAGTACATTGATCGAACTGAAAGACATTACGGGTGAGCTTGAGCAGGAAGAAGCTACCGTGGAGTATGACCCGGCCCGAACCGAGGAAGTACAAGACAGGCTCAGCCTGCTTTACAAGCTACAGCAAAAGCATCAGGTAAGTGATATAGACGGCCTGTTAAAGATTCAGGAAGAGCTCAGCGACAAGGTACTCCGCGTTGAGAACCTGGATGATGCCATTGAAGCAGCTGACAAGGCCCGAATTAAAGCCCTGGAGAAGCTGAATAGCCTGGGAGATAAGTTATCGGCTACCAGAAAGAAAATTTTTAAGCCATTTCAGACTCAGATCGCTGAGTTGCTGGCGGGTTTGGGCATGCCCAATGCCAGGCTGGTGATTGATCATAAAAGTCAGGAACCAGGCCCTAACGGCAAGGACCATATCAACCTGCTGTTCTCTGCCAACAAGGGGGTAGACCCTCAGCCTCTGAAAACAGCGGCCTCCGGTGGCGAATTCTCCCGACTGATGTTTGCCGTTAAGTACATTCTGGCCGACAAGACCGCTCTGCCCACCATTGTATTTGATGAAATTGATGCCGGTATTTCCGGAGAGGTGGCTATGCAGATGGCCCAGATGATGACCGTGATGGCAGAAAACCATCAGGTAATGACCATTACTCACCTGCCTCAGATAGCCGCTAAAGGCTCTTCTCATTACTTCGTATTTAAAGATGATGCGGGCAATGCCACGGCCAGTGGTATTCGTAAGCTCAACGAAGAAGAACGCCTGCTGGAAATAGCGCAAATGATAGGTGGCAAGAGCCCATCAGACAAAACAATTGAAAGTGCAAAAGAACTACTGACGCTATGAAATGGTTTCTCAGAGCTCCCCATTGGAAAATCTTCCTGATACAGCTTTCCCCGGCCTTACTGATCCCTTTTGTGCTGATCATCTTTTTTGTGGTTCAGGACTTCGATCAGTTTGACCCGACCAATCTCAGTATTCTTATCCTCGTCCCCCTACTGATTATTGGCTCTATGGGCTTCCACCTGTGTTACCTCTGGAGTATCGGTAACAAGCTACAACCACTGGTACCTGAAGGAGTAAACCTGGACCCTAAATATTTCAACCTGGCACTGGCATTGCCCTTCGTAGGGATGGTGCTGGCCTTGATCATATCAATAGTTTTCCTGTCCTCATCTGAGGCAGATACCTACTCCTCTTCCGGTTTTCCCGCCTTCCCCTTTATGTTTTTTATCGCTTACATGCTCTTCGGGCTACTGGCGATGGTAGGAGGTTTCTATCAGATTTACTTTCTGGGTAAGCTGGTGAAGACCCTGGAGCTTCAGAGAGAAATACGCTTTGAGGAGCACCTGATTGAGTGTCTGTTGTTCTGGTTCTACATCGTGGGAATCTGGTTTATTCAGCCTAAGCTCAACCAGTTCGTGGAGCAACTGGACAATCCTCCTGCTACTCCTCCTCCTGTTCCTGATACGGTGGTAAACCCTTAACCCCGCGCAGAGAGCCGATTAAGTCTATATGCGGGGTATCAAAAAGGACAGCTGTTAAATCTCCCCGCAATGTTCCTTATACAAGGCTCTTCCCTCATTTTCAAAAGCATCTACAGAGATGCGCAGTTTAGGACAAGCTTCGCCACTTCTGTTGAGTTTAATCAAAGTAGCCCCCCAGTAGTAGTTCAGTCGCGGAATGGCTTCATCGTATAATCCGGCCTGCTCAAAGTTTCTCAGAGCCGCATCATACTTCTCGCTCATAAAGTAAAAGATGCCTTTATTGCGATAAGCCCAGGCATTTTGCGGATCGCCTTTGATACCCAGGTTGATGTCTTTTTCTGCCTGCTCCAGATTACCCGTGAGCAGATGAATATACCCCCGGTTATTATTGAAGTAGGGATTATTGATATCCAGCTCCAGAGCCTTGTTTACCTCGGTAAGTGCCTCATCATACTTTTCGCCATCTGTGGCAATTAGTGCGCGGGTATTGTAAATATTGGCTTCCGTAGGATCAAGCTGTTCTGCTTCGTCCAGAAATTCCCGGGCCCTGTCATTATAACCAAAGAGATAAAAGGCACTTGCTTTGTTCACAATGGCCTCTACGTTGGTTGAATCCTTTTCAAGTGATTTGTTAAACGCATTAATGGCTCTGCGGTAATCCTTTTTGGCCACCAGATTGAGGCCGGATTTAAAATCGACCCAGGCCGAGTCAGGCATAAACTCTCCCAGAAACAACAAATCCTTCAAAGCCTCATCGTACATTCCTGCCGCATAGTGTGCATCTGCCCTGTTGGTCCAGGCATCCAGGTAGTAGGCGTCCACTTCCTTGATTGCCCTGGTATAATCCACTATGGCTTCAGAGTACTTCTTGTCTTTGTAGTAAGCCACTCCTCTGTTGTTGTAGGCCTCCTTCATTTTTGGGTTTTTCTGCAAAGCCTCAGTGTAGAGTCTCACGGCTTCATTGAAGTTTCCTTCTGCCAGTGAATTATTACCCATCAAAAAGAATCGCCCCGCTTTGTCTTCATCACTTTCACAGGCAAAGAGTAGCAGGATAAAAAGGCTTAGAATTCCGTACTTCATAAGGCTGGTATTAGGCCTGACCAGGGCATGGCAAAAATAGCCGTCAAACTTATTCAAACCTAAGCTTTTTCATGACGAAAAAGAACTGCTTAACTTGGCTCCATGCCAAAGCCTTTTTCCATCAAAGAGCGCCTGCGCAGCTTCCGGTATGCTTTCAGAGGCATCTGGTTTCTGATCAGAGAAGAACACAATTTCAGAATTCATCTGGCAGCAACCGTGGTGGTGGTCTTTCTGGGCCTCTACTTTGACGTGTCTGACCGCGACTGGCTCTGGCTCGTACTATGCATTGGCATGGTGCTGACGGCAGAAGGTTTCAATTCCACCATAGAGAAACTGGTAGACCTCAAACAACCGGATCACGATCCGAAAGCCGGCAGAATCAAAGACCTGGCGGCAGGAGCCGTCCTGCTCATCGCCTTCACCTCTCTGATCATTGGTATCATCATCTTTTGGCCCCATTTCCAGGACCTTTTTTAGACTGGCAGCTTTGTCTGAGAATTTCGATATTTAACGGAAGGTGTTCATTTATTAGTTCTGTCTATGTTCATCAGGCATGTCTCTTACCTTAAAGGGTGACCGCCATAATTGATACTCCCTTCAGGAAAAAAAAAGCGCAGAGCCACATAAATAAACACCTTGTTGATTAGCAATACTGAAAACCTGACACCATGGCAAAAGCAAAAAACAAAACGGTAGAAAACGAGGGCAGTGTAGACGACTTTCTGAACTCGGTTAAAGATGAAACCAAGAAAGCTGACTGCCTTCGCATCAAATCCATTATGGAAGAGATCAGCGGAGAACCGGCCAAAATGTGGGGAACCTCTATTGTGGGCTTTGGCAATTACCACTATAAGTACGAGAGCGGACGGGAAGGTGATTTTATGAAGGTGGGCTTTTCTCCCAGAGCGCAGAATGTTACGCTGTACATCATGCCGGGGTTCGGGCGCTATGAAGATCTGATGAGTAAGTTGGGCAAACACAAAATCGGCAAATCCTGCCTGTACGTAAAGAAACTGGCAGATGTGGATGAAGACATTCTGAAAGAACTCATCACGGAATCATATTCCTATATGACCAATAAGTACGGCTGATTCCGTGGCTGGTGGAATCCCACCCTTATTATCCCTTCATTTATTATGAAAAAATCTCGCGGAATGCATATAAGTGAGGCTATGTAAAATCACCGTTCAATACTCTGAACCGTCTTTTCACAGAGACTCTGATTGCGCTGTCTTTTTTCTAATTATACTTTCGCCTTAATGCTTACATCTTAGTCCTTCAGTGGACTAACCGACATAGCTCAAGTAAAGTAATAATGCGCATAACAAAATCAGCTCTCACACTAGTACTTTGTATCATCTCCTTATCGCTATGCGGGCAACAAAAACCCAAAAGCTATATTGTTCTAAATCAATCTGATACGATTAACGGACAGGTAAAACATAAGCCCTCCAGGGGTCAGAATGTATACTTACATGCCTCAAAAGAAAAGACGGTGTATACATCTGAAAGGGTATCGGCCTTCCGTGTGGCTTCAGGGAGGGAGTACATCTCCTTAGACCTGTCTGGTGTCGGCTCCTTTGCAGGTAGCTGGTTTGTGGAAAAACTGGTGGTAGGAGAAAAAATGTCTTTGTATAAAACCTGGGAAGGTTTTGTGATAGAAAAAGAAGGAAACCTGATCTACCTCTCAAAGAGTCAGGAAAAGGAGAGTATCCAGACCCTGGTCAATAACTTCAGAACAGTTGCAGAGCTAACCGGGGACTGTAATAAGCCAATTCTGGGACATAAAAAGTTCAGGCTTAATATCAACACCATGACCGGTATTGTGGCAAGCTACAATGAATGCATGAATGCCGATTACCAGGTCTTTGGCTTTTACCCGGAGCTAATTTCTAAAAGCAGCATCGCGATTGACCTCACCGCGGGCATGAATGTCTCAAAACTAACTTTTAAGGGAGATTTAAATCAGTTTCGCTTTACCAGAAACTCCGATTTCGATATGGCATTCGCTCCGCAAGTAGGTGTTGAACTCAGGTCAAGATCTGCCAGAATGGGCAATAGCGTGGGTTTCATAGCCGGCATGAGCCTGAACAGAGCCTCCTACAGCAGCCGGGCCACCTGGGAACCTCCGGGTTTCTTTGAAGAAAATACGATCGATATCGAAGTATGGAACGCGAGGATTCTGGTAGGCTTTAGTTATGCACTTGGCATCAGTTCTGAAAGAGGATTCACCCTTAATGCCGGTCTGTCCTTCGATCAGGGACTAGGGTTAAAAGCACAATCCACAAGATATACCAGAACCGTACTTTCACCCACCAACACAGACGAAAATACAGAAATCAATGACTCACCTTTTGAAACTGGCGGCAGTGCAGGAATCTGGGCTGAGTTCGGTATAAAAAAGCCTGTCTCTAAACGTCTTCCCTTCGGAGTGTTTGTCAGGTATAATCAGTCTGAAGGCGTTCTGAACGCCACCACAGGTCTCAGTGACTTTCAAATTGTGTTAAAATTCTGATGAGGAGTATCAAACCGCCACAGCCGCCCACTCAGGCTTGGTAGTGCGCACTTTGGCTTTAAGCTCATTCAGGATGTTGTACAACCCGAAATAAGTACGATTGATATAGAGTCCGTCACGGGCGCCACGTGCCTTCTCAGACTCGCGGAACTTCTTAGACTCAGAGATGGTCTCTCCCATCTGGAAAATCTGCTGGAAGTAAGCATCATCTCCAAAGTCAAATTCATCCTGATGGAAGGGCTGCCCTAATAGCCCCATCATTTCCCTGATCACTTTAGAGAAATAGGCTTTGTCTTCATCCGTATCATGCTCATAGATAAACTTGAGGTCCATAAAGCGCTGATCCAGCTCCTCATCTTTGTAAAGCAAATCTTTACGAATCAAACTGAAGTAAGGCTCATAAAACTCCTCAGGAATCACTTTCACACAACCAAAATCTATCACCCCCAGTTGTCCGTCATCACTGATAATGAAGTTGCCCGGGTGTGGATCGGCATGCACCTGACGCAGGCTGTGAATCTGAAAATCGTAGAAATCCCACATGGCCTGTCCTATACGGTTTCTGGTCTCCTGATCAGGATTAGTGGCAATAAACTCCTTCAGTACCTTACCAGGCATCCAGTCCATGGTAATCACACGATCAGATGACAGTTCAGGATAGTATTTGGGGAAGTTCAGATTTTCAATGTGGGCGCAGGCCTCGGATATTTCAATAGACCTTTCCACTTCCAGGAAGTAATCAGTCTCTTCCAGCAGCTTGCTTTCCACCTCTTCCAGATAGTGGTTCAGATCACGCTCATTGAGGTTCATCATACGCACAGCGAAGGGCTTCACCAGCTTCAGGTCTGACTTTACACTGGAGGCCACTCCCGGATACTGGATTTTTACGGCATAGGTATGTCCATCCTTCTTCGCCTGATGTACCTGCCCGATAGAAGCCGCATTGACTGCACTTTTGGTAAAGCTATCGAAGAGCTGACCGGGTGATTTTTTGAAATATTGCTGAAAGGTCTTCACCACCAAAGGAAATGACAGCGGTGGTGCACTGTATTGTGCCATGGAGAACTTATCCTGGTAGGCCGTTGGCAACAGATTTTTATCCATACTCATCATCTGGGCCACCTTCAGCGCACTGCCCTTGAGTTCACTCAGCGAGTTATAAATATCCCGGGCATTATCTGCATGCAGCGATTCCTTGTCCATCGAAGGATTGAATGCCTTTTTAGCATAGTACTTCACATAATTCCCCCCTACTTTGGCACCGGTACCAACAAATTTTGCGGCTCTCTGCACTTTACCCGTAGGTATCTTCGACTGCTCTTTCATAATGCTTTTTGTTAGTGGTCGCTTCTTCTTAGTTTTCCTGATTTACCGCTGCACCATTCAGCGATTTTAATCTTTAATCTCAATTACTGCCCCAGGCCCTGAAGGCTGAGACTTCTCTATTCATCAGTCCCTTCAGGGAATCAAAGGGCCGGACCAGGCTTAATGGCATTAATTCTTAATTACTTATTCTGATAAAGGAATTTGGCAAAGTCCAGCATCGCATCCAGTGGACCACGTCCCATCAGGTCAAACGACAGATTCACCGCCTTTTCAATAGCAGCATCTGTTTTTTCAAAACCCTTGCTGTCATCTTTGATCCAGAACTTCAGTACGAACAGCATCTGAATCCAGATACCATCTTTATATCGATCACTGATATAGGGTCTGGTTTTCACCTCTTCTGTTTCCTGAGCCTCGAGCAATACCTCAGCGATAAACTCATCAAAGCCCTTCTTAAAGCTCTCGAGGTAATAGGGCTGTATCTCAGGCTTACGGCTTTGAGGAGTCACCTGCAGAATATAGCTGCGGTTACTCTTCATTACTTCTATCAATGTATAGTAAAAAGCCAGCAGTTTTTCCCTTGCCGAATACTGGTCATATACCTCCTCTGACTGAATGGACTCCACTGTTTGATGGAGCATGCCCGCCCAGATATCTTTCTCTACATTTTCAAAAGAATTATAATGCTCATAGAACACCTCTTCCTTGATTTTCAGCTCTTTCACGAACTTAAAAATAGAAGCAGGGGGTGTACCGTTTTCCAGTACATATTCCATATATGCCTGCTTGATTTTTGTGTCTTGACTGGTCTTCGATTTGCCGCTTTTTGTGGCAGTTGCCTTTTCCATACGCCCTTAACATTTGATGTAGCCAAAAGGTTGGCTGTCGCTGTTTATATTTTCGATAAGCAGACAGAAAGGTTCGGTAAAAGGAGGATTTAAAGGATAAATCTTCGAGCTGGCAAGCATGTCAAACCACACGATGTCAGGCGGGACTATAAGCCATGGCCACCAATCAATTCAAGGAAAGCTTCCTTATGAGTCTCCCCTATCGGCAACAGCTTTTCACCCACCCTGACTTTACCTTTTTCAACACTGTCTATGGCATCAAGTGCCACAACATAAGACTTATGGATTCGCACAAAGCGCTGAGCGGGTAGCTTTGGCATCAGTTTGGCAAAACTCAGAAGCGTCATCACCTTCTCATCATGTGTCACGATCCGCAGGTAATCTTTCATGCCTTCTACATAACAAACCTCATCGAAGCGTATCTTCTTGATTTTGTATTCTGTCTTTACGAAGATATAGTCGCTCTTTACTTCCTTTGGTTCAATGTTAGTTCGTTTTAATCGCTGCACCGATTTCAAAAAGCGATCGAACGAAATAGGTTTGAGTAAGTAGTCTTTCGCTTCCAGTTCAAAGCCCTCAATGGCATATTGGTTATAGGCCGTGGTAAAGATGATTTCGCATTGATTATTGAGTAATTCAGCCGTTTTGATACCACTGAGGTCAGGCATCTGGATATCCAAAAAAATGAGATCGACCTCATTCTGCCGGACAAAATCAAGGGCCTCCAGTCCGGACTCCAGGCTGGCCTGTAAATCGAGCCAATGGATTTTCTTAACGTACTCTTCCAGAATCTCAATAGCCAGGGGCTCATCATCAACGATTATGCAGCGAACTTTATCCATTCTTTTTCAGCGTAAGTTTGATCTTAAAACATGAAGACGATTCATCCACGTCCAATGTGTAATGAGTCCTGTAAATGAGCTCAAGACGTCTGCTGATATTCTCCAGGCCAATGCCTCCGGCTTCATCCTTTTGTACAGGCATATCCACGGGAGGCTTTTCATTTTCCACTGTAAATAAGATGCTTTCTCCGGCATCCAGGTTTATCTTAATCGCACCCGCATTCTTCAGGTTATAACCATGCTTAAAAGCGTTTTCGACAAAAGGCAGCAACAGTAAAGGCGCGATCATTTTATCTTCGGTATTCCCCGAAATATCGAGCGTTGCAATGTTCTGCGTTTTGAATCTCAAGGCCTGCAACCCGATGAAGCTCCTTAAGTGCCCGATTTCAGTATCCAGCGGCACCATCTCTGTATCCGATTCATAAAGCATATAGCGCATAAGCTCTGAAAGCTTCATAATGGCCTCCGGAGCCTTGTCCGACTTTTTATAGGCCAGTGTATGGATATTGTTGAGGGTATTGAACAGAAAGTGCGGGTTGATCTGGGATTTCAGAAAGGCCAGCTCACTGGTAAGGTTCTGGGTTTCCAGCTCACGTCTGATCCGGGCATTCTTAAACCAGTCGAAGGTAAATTTCCCCATCCCCGCCATAGAGATCACAAAAAGGCAGGACAAACCTCTGACACCATAGGCCGACCAGAACTGAGTGGTCACCAGATTACTTAAAGGACTTTGGTAGTCAGGGAGGTAATAGATAATCAACAGATCAGTTCCATAACGAAATGCGGGATACAGAGCTGTTATACCCAGTACCAAACCGGTAAACAGCCAGCCTCGCTTACCGGCCAGCAGCCTGGGGATAGCATTGAGGTAGAAGAAGTAAAAGAGGGGTACATCGGTAAGGGCAACACTGATTATATACCACATCCTGTTCACAGGAGAGCCTCCTTGTGGATTGCTCGTAATGAAAAACATACCCAGATAGAGGAACCAGGCAATGGCATGCAGGATCACCACAATCACATCCTGCGCATGCTTTTCAAACCAGATTCTCAGCTTGGTCATAGCTCAAAAATAGACGATTAATTCTTTAAGAAATAAACCTCTTTGTTACCCCACTCAATTGATATCAGGTTCGTATGGAACTACCTCTTGTTAGTAGACAAAGAGGTGCTGTTGGTAGATTCAAAAAATTTCACGGATACCAAAAGGTATAAGGCTATCGTCTCCTCAACAAACCAACTACTATGTCAAAACCAATTATTGAAATCCAGCGGCTTGATTTCTATTTCAAGGAGTTCAAGGCACTGGATCAGGTCAATCTGACCGTGCCTACCGGCAGTATCTATGGCTTCCTCGGGCCAAACGGAGCGGGAAAAACCACCACTATCCGTATTCTTCTGGACCTCTTCCATTCTAAAAACCAGCAGGTGAAAATCTTTGGTAAAGAGCTGCAGCGTCACCGTGGCGAGATTCTGGGAAAGATCGGAGCACTTATTGAAAACCCATCCATCTACAAGCACCTCTCTGGTCGCCAAAACCTGGAGGTTATTCGCAAAATGGTAGGTGTGCCCAAGAGTCGCATTGACGAGGTGCTGAAAATTGTGAGACTGGTAGACAATGCAGACAAGAAGGCCAAGAATTACTCCCTGGGTATGTGCCAGCGCCTGGGGCTGGCAGCGGCCCTTCTCACTGACCCTGAATTGTTGATTCTGGATGAACCTACCAACGGACTTGATCCCAGCGGTATCATTGAAATGCGGGAGCTGATCATCAGCCTGAATAAGGATCATGGCAAAACCATATTTCTATCCAGTCATATTCTGTCAGAGATTGAAAAACTGGCTACGGATGTTGCCATCATTGATCAGGGCAAGATTCTTTATGAAGGCAAGCTTCAGGGACTTCAGGACAAAGGCAAAGGCTATCAGTTGACCGTTGAACTGGACAAAGTAGATGAGGCTGCCCAAACAGTGAAAGGCCTCAATTATACCGTTTCAGAAACCAACAGTCATTCGTTGGTCATCCCCATAGAAAACAGAACCGACATTCCTAAAATCAACAAGGCCCTTGTAGATCAGGGCATAGACGTTTATCAACTCAACTCTTCAGACGAAGATCTGGAGTCTATCTTCCTTAACATCACTAAAAAACTTGACCAATGAATTTAGCACTTGAACTCAAAAGAGGTATTTCGGCAGAGCTGTTTAAATTCAGACGCACCTTTGTACTATGGCTATTGGTACTGGCCCCTGCCTTTGTACCTGCTATCAACTTTATTATTCTGTTTAAGAAGGGCGACCAGATCATACAGGACGGTCAGAATGCCTGGGCGGTGTTATTGGGCAATACCATTCAACCCGGCAACTTTCTGTTCCCCTTCTTTGTCATGGTGATAGCCCTGTTTGTCAACAGTATAGAGCATAACTCCAATACCTGGAAGTTGATTTATACCCAGCCCATATCCCGCCTGGCCACCTTTCTATCCAAGATGAAGGTGTTTGTCCTGATGATCTTCTTCAGCTTAATGCTTTTCGCCTTTTTCAGCCTCATTGTGGGGTACTTACTGAATGTTGTCAAGCCTGAACTGGGTTTTGACCAGGCCTTTGACAAGAGCCTCATTTTCCAGGCCTGCCTCAAAATATTCCTGGCCTCACTGGGCTATGCAGCCCTCCAGTTTGCGTTGAGTCAGAAATCAAAAAACCTGATGTTGTCACTGGGAATAGGCATTGGAGGTGTCATCTCTGTGATGATCCTTATGAACGGCTGGGAATATGCCGATTATCACCCCTACGGCTACCATATGTTTGCCCTGAGAAACGTAGGACCTGAGGACAATATGTGGGCGGAGATGACCACGGTATATCGCAGCTTCATTGTGGCTACCGCAGTTTTTGCCCTCTCGGGTTGGGATATGGTAAGAAAACGTATTCTCTGATGGCTTTATCAGGCCGGTTGATGCATCATCGGGTCATAGTGCTGATCCGGATTTTCCTGGGGCTGATTTTCTTTACGGCCGGCCTGAGCAAGCTGTACTTCGAACATCAGTTCCCTGTGGTAATCGGTCCGGTATGGCTGGAGGAAAGACTGGCTGAACACGACCTGGGGCTCTATGCGAGATTTATCGCAGGTTCTCAGATTATCGCAGGTTTGCTGCTCTTTAGTCAGCGTTTCAGTACACTGGGAGCTGTTCTCACCTTCCCTATCATACTCAACATCTTTATGGTCACCGTATCGATGAAGTGGCAGGGCACTCCCTATGTAAACTTTGTTCTGCTAAGCCTCAATGCATGGCTCCTGGCTTATGACTACCCCAAGCTCAAGTTTATACTCACCGATGTAACACGGGATATCAAACCCCTGATTTTGAAAAGAAAAAGCAGAACAGCAGATATCATATGGTTACTCAGTGCACTTGCCATCATCTCCAGCGTGCCACTCTCCTACGTCAGCACACTGGCGGCCTGGGTAGTTTGCGGAGCAGCCTTGACAGCCATTGTCATCAATCAGCTGGCTCATCGAAAAAAAGAATAAAAAAAACTGATGGCCGGGGAACAAAAGCTAAAACCAGTCGTCATAAAAGTAATCCCTGAAGTGGGATTTTTATACATCCAAATCGTGCCCTGGCTGAGAGATCAGTCGGGGTTATTTTTTGCTATCCGCGATTTCGCCTGCATCCTGTGAAAATCGATCTTCCTGCGCAGGTTTACCAAATCTTCCCTAATTTGGTCTACACGATCAAATACTATGACACAGGAAAAAGAAACCAGGTTAATCGAGGGCTACCCTTATATCAAATACGCCCACGTTCACTACGAGTCAGAGGAGATGATAGCCAAAAGTGGTCAGTTTCACGAATGGATGAACAAACGCAGATCAGTGCGTGAATTCTCCGATAAACCTGTACCGAGAGAGGTGATTGAAAACATCATTAAATCGGCCTCTACCGCACCTTCCGGGGCGCACAAACAGCCCTGGACTTTCTGTGTGGTGAGTAACCCGGAAATGAAATCGAAAATCAGAGAGGCTGCAGAAAAAGAGGAATTCGAAAGCTATAACGGCCGCATGAGTGAAAGCTGGCTGAAAGACCTGGAACCACTGGGCACCGACTGGCACAAGCCCTTTCTGGAAGTGGCTCCTTACCTGATCATTATGTTTAAGAAAGCCTATGATTTTGGTCCTGATGGTGAAAAGCAGAACAATTACTATGTAAACGAGTCTATCGGCATTGCTGCCGGCATGCTGATCACAGCTATACATGATGCCGGCCTGGTCACGCTCACGCATACTCCCAGCCCGATGAACTTCCTAGGTAAACTACTGGACAGGCCAGCGAATGAAAGGCCATTTCTCTTACTCCCGGTTGGTTATGAAGGAGAAGAGATTTATGTACCGGACATTGAGCGCAAAGCAATAGAGGATATTGCTGTTTTTTATGATTGAGTGATTTGCTACGGGGACACCGTCTTTTTGGCTTAAAAATTGGCCGCAGTTCTCTCAACTGAGCCTGTCTTCTGAACAAAGACGGTGAAAGATCGGTGTCCATCATAACCTCTTCATTCTTGCTTCACTAAGGACTAGCACCTGTCCACCACCCCTGGCCCCTCCTATCCCGGAGGGCAAGTTTCTCAAGCACCGTCACAATCCCCTCCTCCAGGGAGAGGCCTGCCTGCCACAGGCGGCCGGGCAATCACTCCACAACGCACCTCCTGTCCTTATTTACGGCTTACTTGTCTCAGCCAAAAATTCTTTATGTAAATTGAAGTCATGAAATCACGCCCTCAGCTATTGGTTCTTTGCATTCTTTTGTTTGTCATCTCCTTGCAGCTTAATGCTCAAAAACGCTACAAGAAGAAACACATATTAAAAGACCTGAAAGAACTGGATGGTTTCAAACAGTCCTACGTGGGTTTTGCGCTTTACGATCCTGAAACAGGCAAAACGCTGGCTTGTCAAAACGATAGCAAATACATGACCCCGGCCAGCAATACCAAGCTGTTTACTTTCTATGCCGGCATTAAATTTTTGGACAAGGCCGTACCCGCTCTGCAATATCAGATCAAAGGCGATTCTCTGATTTTCTGGGGCACTGGCAATCCTCTCTTTCTTCATCCTGCTGTTGAAGACAAAGCAGCACTCGATTTCCTCAGTGCCCGCAGTGAAAAACTCTTCTACTGGAAAAGACCCATTTTAGATGATCGTTTCGGCCCGGGCTGGGGTTGGGATGATTATAATGGCTATTACTCAGCGGAAAAGGCTGTCTTCCCGATTTATGGCAACAGTATTACCACACTACTCAATCGCACCAAGAAGAACATAGTGGTAGAACCTGATTACTTCAAACCCAACTTCAGTGAAAATCCAAATCCGCTTGATAACCGAAGCCGTGTAAACAGAGCGGAAGACGAGAATGACTTTGTTTACCAGATTGGCGAACCCGGAGATACTGATGAAGAAGAGATCGATACGCTCACACGCCCCTTTCTGTACAGTGATAACCTCTTTATTGAATTGCTATCGGATACCCTCAACAGAGCGGTAAACTTTTACCATGGCCTGCCACAGATTAGTGCTGCACGCACGCTGTATTCCTTACCCACAGATACCCTCTACAAACATATGCTGCAGCCCAGCGACAATCTGTTTGCCGAACAAATACTGCTGATGGCCAGCGGTATGAAAAGTGACACACTGAGCACTATGGCCACCATCAACCAAATGAAAGACGAGGTTTTCACTGACTGGACCGATGACGCAGCCTGGGTAGATGGCTCAGGGCTCTCCCGATATAATATGTTCACGCCAAGAACCATGATTAAGCTGCTGCGGACATTAAGGGAAGAAGTAGGCGAAGAAAGACTTTTTGAGTTATTGCCGGCAGGTGGAAAATCAGGTACTATCAGGAACTGGTATGCCGGAGACAATGGCGAACCTTATGTGTTTGCCAAAACCGGCACACTCAGCAATAACCATACACTCAGTGGCTATATCAAAACCGATTCCGGTAAGACCCTCATCTTTACCTTTATGGTCAACCATTACAACCATTCTACTAATAAGGTGAGAGAGAGTATGTCTGTGGTGCTTTCTAAAATCAGGAAAGGGTATTAAGTACTCTTTTAGCCAGAACCATCACCTGGCAGGAGTAGAAATTTCATCCCTCCATACGGTACGACTCACCTGTGTCAGATCAAGTTGAGCATCCACAAGAGGCCTTGCAGATTTTCTGTTAAGACGCGTATTGAGAATTGCTTTTACGCTGACATCCGTATACCCTTTTCCTGCCCACTCAGCTTCCAGCCACTGTGCAAATACGATAATCAAATCGGTTTCCGCTGACATCTTCCGGTATTGCCTGTCAGTGAGATAATCCTTTGGCTCAATTACCCACAGTTCATGAGATGTGTTATCCTCAATGAGAAAGGTAGAACTACTCCCTGCCTTGGTACGTGTCATCAGTCTCCATGAAAACCTGTGTCCTTTTTCTGTCCAATTCACATTATTGTCGATAAGGTAGTGCCGATGCGGAAGCAGCAGCATCACCAACACGAACACCCCCAGGGTCCATTGGACTCTCCTCGCTACTTTATTTGATACTTGCTCTGTATCAGTGTGGAACTCGAGCCTTATTCTTTTTTTCAGAAATGTGGGAGGAAAAAGCAAAAGCGTCAGCAGGATCATAAAGATGGATAATGAACCAACTCCCAGGTAAATGAAATTGAGTAAATGAAAACTTACCTGATAGATATGCGCCAACAAATTCGTCTTTCGATATAATAGTAACCAAACAATGGTCAGGTCAAAAAACAACCCTCCATACGTCATCAGGGCAATAATACCTTTTCTGACCTCTTCGGTCATTATGCGAAAGGGCCATTGATGGCTCAGAAACGTGGTCAGAGGCTCATGCAGTGATAACCAATCGGAGGTCAGTTTTGAAATACCGGAATAGGTGTATATCAGTCCAATCATAAACTGGAAAGCAAGAATATTCCAACGAGGAATCGTTCTCTTTTCAGTGCACCTTCCCCTTCGCACGTCCAAAGACCAATATCGGTTAGCTGGCAGGCATAACAGCAAACCTGCCAATAGTAGAAAGAGATAGAATTTGTTGAGCGTATATACAATATCGAGCATGAACACATAGGTTTGCCCGAGAAGAAAAACAAGCAGCGCCAACCGGTAGAGATATCCAATTAAGATACAGCAGGAAGCAATCGTTATGAGCGTAAAAAACAGGTACATTGCCCAACCCGGAAGAGGTGTAATCCATTCAAATCCGTAAAAAGGAAAATTGACCGTGGCATCGATGTAAGCTTCCTGTACATAACCTACCAGCATCATTCCGGAAAAGTCGATAAAGAACCATAGGCCTATGGCCATCCTGAGCAATGCCAGCGTTCTGATATCTGTCCGTTGAAAGAGTAGGTCATGCAGCTTTTTCATTCCACCCCAAATAAAGGTTAGAATTGTCAGGATGTGATTATGCTGTTGTTAATTCTTCCACTATGCCACTCCTAAAAAAGTCTGCCGGCCCTATTACCTTCTTGTTTATCTTCAGGGGTTAACCATTGACACCCATCAAAGATGAAACGAACCCTTCTCCTGCTTGGAGCCATGCTGGCTATGCTGCCGGCTTATGGACAAAAAATTGATTCCCAACACCTTAAAGGCTTACAACTCCGACACATTGGTCCGGCCAATATGAGCGGCCGTGTAGTGGACCTGGCTGTATTGGAGAGTAACCCCTATATCATTTATGCCGCCACTGCTACCGGAGGTCTCTGGCGTACAGAGAATAATGGCGTTACCTGGAGCCCCATTTTTGAAAAAGAAGCTACCCACTCCATCGGAGCCATTGCACTGCACCAGACCCACCCTGATCACATCTGGGTAGGTACAGGAGAGCGCGCCAACCGCCAAAGCTCCGGCTGGGGAGATGGCGTTTATAAAACCACAGATGGTGGTAAAACCTGGACCAACATGGGGCTCAAAGATTCTCACCATATCGGCCGGATCGTGATTCACCCCAATGATACCAATACGGTTTATGTAGCCGCTATGGGACACCTTTGGGGCCCCAATAATGAAAGAGGACTTTACAAAACCACCGATGGTGGTAAAAGCTGGGATCGTATCATTTATGTAGACGATGACACCGGAGTATCTGACATAGCTATGGACCCCAGTGATCCTAACATTCTTTACGCTGCTACCTATCAGCGTAGAAGAAGACCTTACGGCTTCCATGGTGGTGGTCCCGGCAGTGGGCTTCATAAATCAACGGATGGCGGCAAAACCTGGAAAGAGCTGCGTACCGGATTGCCCGCAGGGGACTATGGTCGCATCGGTATTTCTATTTACAGAAATGACCCCAGAATTGTGTACGCATCTGTAGAACAGGGCTTCCAATACAATGCCTCTACGGCTTACAATGAGCGAAGGGCCGGAGTATACCGCTCAAAAGACAAAGGCGAAAGCTGGGAGTTTATGAGCGACTGGAATCCGCGCCCCATGTATGCCAGCCAGCCACTGGTCGATCCAAGCGACCCTTCACGCATCTACATGATGAATCAGTTCAGCTACTCAAGCGACAGCGGCCGTACCTTCCGCGCTCCAAGACAGACTCTGCATGGAGACGACAGGATATTATGGGTAAACCCTAAAGATTCCAGACACGTCATCAAGGGAGATGACGGAGGCATCGGTATCTCTTACGACAGAACCAGAACCTGGCTTTTTGTTACCAATCTGCCGGTTAGTCAGTTCTACAGAGTTTCGGTAGACATGGCCACTCCCTACAATGTATATGGTGGTCTTCAGGACAATGGTAGCTGGGTAGGCCCCAGTGAGACCTATCGCAGCGATGGAATTCTTAATTCAGACTGGAGAAAAACCGGTGGTGGAGATGGATTCCTCACCCTGCCTCACCGTACGGAAGAAGGGGTTATCTATGGAGAATCGCAGTACCTCGGCCTCTTCAAACTTGATCTAAAAACCGGCCAGCGACAATCTATCAGACCGGGTGACCCTAAAGGTAGAATTGGCCCTAGAAGAAACTGGGATGCCTGGGGACCGGGCATTGAAGAACCTGAGCTGGGCAATGCCATGGCTCCCGGTAACTGGGATGGTCCGTTTTACCTGAGCCACCACGATCCAAACACCATTTATGCCGGTACTAACATTCTCTGGAAAAGTACCGATGGCGGAAGCACCTGGGTTTCTCTGGGAGATCAAACCAGCAAAGTAAACCGCAGAAAACTCCTGATCATGGGACAACGTGCTGATACCAGTACGGCTTCTCTGGATGACGGTATCCCCTACTACCCCACCCTGACCGCTGTAGCAGAGTCGCGATTAAAGCAGGGCATGCTTTACGTGGGTACGGATGACGGACTGCTGAAAATATCCAGTGATGATGGTAAGAACTGGACAGATGTGACCGGAAGACTCAGTGGGCTCCCCAAAGAGACCTGGATCAATACGATTGAAACCTCAGGGCATAATGCGGGTACCGCCTATGTAGCCATCAACAACTATCGTAACAACGACTTTAACAACTATGTGTACAAGACTACCGATTTTGGTCAGAGCTGGCAATCCATTACGGGAGACCTGCCTGTCAACCGGGTAGCCCGAACCCTGAGAGAAGATCCCAAAAACCCGAATTTGCTCTACCTGGGTACGGAAATCGGTTTCTTTATCTCCCTGAATGGTGGCCGCAACTGGACCGAGCTAAAGAATAACATGCCGACAGTGGCTTTCAACGATCTGGTGATTCACCCCAGAGACAATGATCTGGTACTGGCTACGCATGGTCGTGGTGTCTGGATACTGGATAACCTGAATGCCTTGCAGGAGCTCTCTCCAGGTGTTTTGAACCAAAACGCAGCCTTGTTCAGCATACCTACTGCCGAAAGAATCAACTACACCCGTGATGGTGCGCATGTCGGTAATATGTTCTTCCGGGGTACCAACCCCCGCAGAGGAGCAGTAATAGACTATTATCTGAAAAGCGCAGTTGACAAAAAGGATATTAAACTCACCATTCACGACCTCACTGGTACAGAAATCAATACGGTAAGAGTTGATACCACAGCAGGAATCAACCGCGTGACCTGGGGTATGGATCACAAAGGCTTCTCGACCGGTGGTCGTTTTGCTCCCGGAGGCCCTCCGGTAGTTCCAGGACTCTATACCGCAAAACTCACAGTGAATGGAGAAAGCTACGAGCAGCAATTCAAAGTGATAGATGACCACAGACTCAAGATCAGCATAGCAGACCGCAGGGCCTGGAATGATAACCTGATGGAGATTTACCAGCTGTATGGAGAACTGGCCGGAGTTAGTCGTAAGATCAGACCCATCGACAACCATGTGACCAAACTTGAAAATGAGAAGGTCAAGGTTTCTGAGAAATACCTCAAAGAGATCAAAGAGGTCAACAGAATGTACAGAGAGCTCTTCAGCCGTACCAGAAGTCTGTACTTTGGAGTTTCAGGCTGGACGGGTCGCATGACGAGCGATCAGGAATCACAGTTTGCCTACTATACCAGCATGCATAACCAGCTGAGTGCTCGTCTGGATGCTATTATGAACAAGACGATTCCAAGACTCAACAAAGGGCTCAAAGGCAAGAACAAGTTTCCAACCGAAGAATAATTATGAAAAGACTGAATCTACTACTGTGGCTCCTGCTGGCTCCGGCCATTATTGTTGCCCAAAGCCGTCAGATTGATATTCAATCGACTGCTGTCACCCAGCATGAGGTAACGATCAAGGGAAAAAAGGTGCCTTTTTCGGCCACGGCCGGTACGCAGCCTGTCTGGGATGCTGACGGTGACCCGGTTGCCACGCTCTTTTATACCTATTATGAGCGCACCGATGTAAAGAATAAGGACAGAAGACCATTGGTTATCTCCTTTAACGGAGGTCCCGGCTCTGCTTCAGTATGGATGCACCTGGCCTATACCGGGCCGCGTATTCTCAAGATTGACAATGAAGGTTTTCCGATTCAGCCTTATGGCGTTAAGGACAACCCTCATTCCATTCTGGATGTAGCTGACATTGTGTTTGTCAACCCTGTCAATACCGGCTACTCTCGCGTGGTGGGCGATGCTGACCCCAAGCAGTTCTTTGGAGTGAATCAGGACATCCGATATCTGGCTGAGTGGATCAATACTTTTGTTACCCGGGTAAACCGATGGAACTCTCCCAAGTACCTGATTGGTGAAAGTTATGGTACCACCAGAGTGTCGGGGCTTTCTCTGGAGCTTCAAAACAACCACTGGATGTACCTGAACGGGGTGATACTCGTATCTCCTACCGGCCTGGGCATTGAGCGTGATGGTCCGGTGAATGCTGCCAATCGCCTGCCCTACTACGCAGCAGCAGCCTGGTACCATAAGATGTTACCTTCTGACTTGCAGAACAAAGACTTGCTGGATGTGCTGGCAGAGGCAGAAGACTACACCATGAACAAGCTGCTTCCCGTTATGGCCAAAGGTGCCTGGGCTACCGATACCGAGAAACAAGAGGCCACCCGTATGTTCTCGCGCTACTCAGGCCTGAACGAAAAGGTAATCAGACAACATAACCTGGATGTGCCTACCGGTTTTTTCTGGAAAGAACTCTTGCGCGACCGTGAGGGCTATACCGTAGGTCGACTCGACTCGCGCTACAAAGGACTGGATCGTATGGATGCCGGAGAACGTCCGGACTTTAACTCAGAGCTGACATCATGGCTGCATTCTTTTACACCCGCTATCAACACCTACTTTCAGAATTACCTGAACTACAAAACTGACATTAAATACAACATGTTCGGGCCTGTACGTCCCTGGGATCGTAGTGGTGACCAAACGGGAGAAAATCTGAGGAGGGCCATGGCCATGAACCCCTACCTGCATGTTATGACCCAAAGCGGTTATTACGATGGGGCCACCACCTACTTCAATGCCAAATACAATATGTGGCACCTGGACCCCAGCGGCAGAATGAAGGATCGCATGAGCTTCAAAGGCTATCGCAGCGGACATATGATGTATCTACGTGCCGAAGACCTGAAAAAGGCCAATGAAGACATTCGTGAGTTTATAAAAAAGAGTCTGCCACCAGCCGGCACACCGGCCAAATATTAGAGGCTTTGTATTAGTAGGTTTGATATTTAATGTCGCTGTTTTCTGGTGAGTATTTACTTTACCATAAAGCGATTTTGTAAATACTAAGGGGGTAGATTTTTCACAAAAGTCAAAAAGCCTCCCCCTCCCTGAAGGGTGAGATGAGAATCATCCCCTGCCCGTAAACAGCAGGCAAGCTTCGGGGAATTAAAGGGCGTTCATAAACTAACTCTATGATCGAAAAATCTCTCCCAGTACGTCAGTGGTTTAGCTTGTCATGAACATTAACAACTTTATTCCTGCCTCAGTGATTTAACAGGGTTCATACGGGCCGTTTTTAATACCCTTGGGCCAATGGCAAACAAAGCCAGCATAACCACCATAAGCAAGGGAACGACAAACAATGCTGGTGTAACCGGAATGTGATAGGCAAAATCATCAAGCCAGCGATTCATACCATAATAGCCCAGTGGTGCTGCCAATAGAAACCCCAAAGCAGCTAATAATATCAGTTCTCTGGAAAGCAAATAGAATAAACTCTTCATACCAGCTCCCAGCACCTTTCTTACTCCAATCTCCTTGGTTCTTTGCAATGCTATAAAAGAAGACAAGCCGAAAAGCCCCAGACAAGCTACTACAATGGCGATAATGGAAAACCCGGTAAAAACATGGCTATCAACCTCTTCATTCTGATACTGCCTCTGAAAAAAATCCTCAAGGAAATAATAGTTAACCGGATTTTCCGGAAAAACAGACTCATAGATACCTTCAATTTCCTCCAGCGTAGTTGTTATCTCACCGTTTTTCAATTTGATGAGGTAGTGGTTATCCCAGGAGTTGCCTGAATAGAATACCATAGGATCAATTTTATTCCTGAGTGCTTCATGGTGGTAATCTTCTGACACTCCTACAACTTTAGCCGGGTGACTTCCCGAATGGCTCCACCTGTAAACCAACTCACCAACAGCATCTGCGGGACTCTCAAAACCCAGGCTCTCAAGAGCAGTCTCACTCAGAACAACTTCCGGAATACTTCCCTCCTCTGCAGTACTAAGCTGTTCCTGGTTCTGCAGATCAGTCAGTGCCCATTGAAACCCTTGACCTGCTATAATTCTTACATCAAGAACTTTAAGAAATTCACTGCCTGTGACTACCTCAAACTGTGCTGTTTTAGAACCGTTATGATCCTCCCTGGATATACCCTGACTCTGAAGTATAGGAACACCGGGAATGACATTACTTAAGCCTGCAAACTGTACATTTGACAACTTATTGAGTCTGTTCACTATCAATGCTGATTTTTGTCGCCTCTGACCCCAATCTTCAGCTTTAATAGCAGGACCATCCAGTACCAGAACTCTCTCCGTATTCATACCTATATCCCCGGAAGTCATAAAGTCCAATTGACGATTGATAGCCAGAGTAGCCATAATAAGGAGAGAACCTGACACAAACTGAAATACAATTAACCCCTTTCTCGAAAAGTTATTGCCTGTTCCTTTCCTCGTTCTTCCTTTTAGAACAGACACAGTACCCGTTGAGAAGAATACCGAAAGCGGATACAGACCGGAGCAGATGATACCCAACAGAAAGAACACCCCTGCCGGCAAACCGAAACGTAGCAAGTCTATCTCTTCCAGACTAACCTCCCGGCCTATGTATTGATTGAACAGCGACTGCCCCATCAGGACCATTCCCACTGCCAGGAACAAGGCAAAAACATTCATAAAGAAGGCTTCGACAAAAAACTGAAAAATGATTTCAGTCTTTCGGGCTCCCATTACCTTCCGTATTCCCAATTCCTTCAGTCGATTTAGTGAATGTGCTGTAGCCAGGTTAACATAGTTTACCCAGGCAATAATGACTATAAAAATGGCAATGATGAGTAGAACTTTGACCGTAGTAGCATTACCTACTAACCCTACTTCGTCAGGAAAATCAGATTGTAGATGTATATCTTTTATCGGAGTAACCAGCAAAGAACCTATCCGAAAGCCTTTCCTGGCTTCTTCTGTCTCTAAGGGGTTATACTTCAATAACAGGTCTGCCAGTTGCTCTTCAAACTTAACCTGACCTGAACCCTCCCTGAGCTTCACATAAGTCAGACAGGAATTGACTCCCCACATTCGGTGAGGGCCACTTTCTCCAAAGTTATGGATAGTTGAGGTGTAAGAAATCAGGGCAGAAGGCCTTACCTGCATATTCGACTCAGGGTATTCATAAACTCCCGTAACCAGGAGCTGCGGTTTACTCCGGGCACTACTGAATTGTATAACTTGACCTGTGGCTTTACCAGTGCTACCAAAATACTTTTCTGCCATTTCTTTACTCAATAACACTGTATTGGGTTCCTCCAGTCTTGACCTGCCTTGTATCACAGTAAGGTCGAACAGGCTTAGGATATCGGAATCTGCAAAGTAAGCCTGGGGCTCTACAAAGGTCTTCTCAGGGTTGTTTCGTAAGGTAAAGACGTTCTTACCTTGCCAAATACGGGTAACATCGAGTAATCTGGCTGCCTTTTCGACTGTCGGAAGATCATTGATCATGGCCGGGGCAAGAGGGCCGGGACTTACAGCCGTTTTATACAACCTCTCATTATTTTTCACAAAATCCTGGCTAACTCTATACATATTATCCGATTGTGAGAACCTGTCATAGTTCAGTTCATCGGAAACATATTCAAGAATGAGCAAGGCAGCGGCCATCCCCAGGGCGAGACCAAAAACATTGAGAAAGGTATAAGTCTTATGACGCTGGAAGTTACGTATTGAAGATTTAGCAAAGCTAAACAGCATGCCCAGGGATAAATTGTTCTCCCCCACTCTTTCCAGACTCAGAAAGCGCACAGCACTGAATACATCAAGGTAGTATCGTATTTCGGCCCGCAATCTCCCTTTTTCTTTCAGGCGCCAGCAGTAGTTTTCCTCCAGATCACCCTTTACTTCATCGAGGTATTCATTGCGGCAAAAGAGATCGAGTAAAAAATTGGCGAATCGCGGAGACTGTGGTCGTTTCATGGTACCATTATATTTCAGTCAACCTTTTATAGCTGACAGGTTAACTATATCCTAAACATTTGTTTACTTAATACGAATTAAGTAAATATTTGTTTAGGTAATACATTGTTTGACAGGTTTTATTGTTACCAGAGCAAAAAACACTCCCAGGATCACTCTCCTGATTATAATTCATCTCATCTTATTAACTTTAATTTATGACAGTTGAAGACTTCCAAATTCAATTCAACAAAGCCTGGTCTCTGCGCAACCATGGCAACTACACACAGGTACTGGCTATAGCGGAAGCTCAGCTCACGCTGGCGCAGGAAGCCAACGACAGAAAAGCAGAGGCTCTTTTTCTGAAGTTATACGCCCAGGTACACGCTGACAAACGCGAGCTGAGAGAATCCCTGAAGTACTACAAGCAGATAGAGCGTATCTACATTGCGCTGGAAGATCTACCAAGACAGATGCACACACTTCGGCATATTGGCTCTCTCTTCTATGAACTGAAGGAATATGAATGTTCTGAAAAATGCCTGGTGCAGGTGGTGGATTTCATCGGTAACCGAACCGATATGGAAGCAGCCAATACCTTCCGTGTTTATGCCTTGGCCCTCGAAGGTTTAGGTCAAAAACCCCGTTCCATCAACTTCTGGCAGAAGGCCAAAGATATCTATCAGACCTATGATATTGAAGAGGGCGTAATGGAGTGTGATCAGCATTTAGGCAATCGACCCTAGATAATCATATATGATTACATTCGGGGCCAAAAACCATATTGGCATCACAGGTTGAGGTACTCTCAGGTGTGATAAGTTATTCTCATAGATTTATACAGTTTTGCTCCCCTGACAGGGGAGCTGTCCAAACGAGCGTTATGAAAAAACCGGGTAAGCGGTGGACTGAGGGGTCAACACATCTCCTGCCAGAAACTACGCTCCTCCCACCTTCTCTCCTGCCGGTACAACTGTCTCTTTTGCTGAAGGTAGCCCTCAAAGATTCTGGTCAGTGTTTGAGAATAGTCCTGCAATGGCATGCCCCCCTCCTCTTTCCTTACTTTTGCGATGGCCTCCACCGCTTGCTGGGCGGTGTAGATGCCCGAAGTGATACCATGAGAAGACAAAGGATCGAAAGCCATGGCCGCATCCCCTATCGCCAGCCAGTGAACACCGGCCATCTCAGTTAAGCGACTGCTATTCGCCTTACTACCCATCACTTTTGCCTCATTCAGCGGGCTCAGAAAAGACTTCAGGTGTCGGGTCTCCCCAAGCAGTTCCGGCCAGTTTTCATAATTCGTAATGAGCGATCTTGCCTCATGGTCTTTGGTGGTAAAAAGAGTCATGACACTTGTATCGGCAGTTAGTTCCGACACAATACCCCATCCACTTTCAAAAGGCTCTACAAACACACCATGCGGAAGGCCCCTCACTCTGACAGTGGGCACATGACAACTGAAACACATCAACTGATCCTTCTCGACCTGCTCTACCTTCAATGCCTGACTCACGACACGCTTGCGTCCGGTAGCATCTACCACCAACGCCCCTTCAATACTCTTTCCGTTATCCAGGTCTACCCTGATGGCCCCACTGGTTTCAGTGATGGCCGTAAGCCTTCCTTCCTCCCGGATATATTCCTGCTGTTGCTCCTCCAAGGCATTGATCAGACTTTCCTTATTTAGCTTTAAGCCATATTGAAAAGGCCGGTGAAAGTAAAAGTTATGATCGGTTACGTGATTACTCCCCCAGACACTGTGATAACCCGTGGTTTTCTTCAAAGCATGTGCTTCAAACAGGGCAAGCAACCCCAGTGACTGCAACAAGGGCAAAGCGGAGGGCGGTAAGGTTTCGCCCAGCGCCAGCGGGCGCTGCTTCTCCTCTCTCCCAACCAGCAGATGTGGTATCCTCTTTTTATGCAAAAGGAAAGACATAACCAGTCCGGTTATGCCTTTTCCTACAATGATTACATCAGTTTTCAAAAACTATTTCTTATGCTTTTTGGCCTTTTGCGGACCATTCTCAGCAACATAAACAACTTCAGGCACTCCCGGTAAATGTGGCTCCATTTTCCGGCCCGTTACCATCCCTACATTCTTCCACTGGTATACCATAGCAATCAGTCCGTTGGTATAGCCTCCCTCTGCATGGTAACCCACATAACCGGTGTCTGCCGTGTGTAGCCAGGGAAGTCGGCTCGCGAAGATACTGCGTCTGGTCTCTTCGGTGATTTCCGTGTCCTTCATCTTCTCATAGCTGTCTTCCGGTAATACATACACCGGCAGGTTCGCTGCCCACCAGGCGGGAGTAGGGTATTGCGACTCAGTGAAAACTGCCTGACAACTACCGGCATCTGACTGCCACGGAATCCCCATCCATTTGGTAAGGTCACCGGGAGTTGTTTCCCAAAGCCAATGGTACTTCTCATGTTTGGGATCGAGTGATTTCTGAACATCTTCCGGAGTCATACGCAAACCAAAATCATTGTAGAAGATCTCCTCCTGTCGCTCTTCACTGGCCTGATTCAGTCTGATCTCTCTTAATCCATAGAGACCATGCAAACCCGTTTTATCTTCTCTCAACAACCTGTTTTCACGATACATTTGCTTGTGACGCATAGGCCAGGTGAGCTCCACTCCCGGGTGGAAACCTCCGCCATACAGTGTTTCAAGAATAGCACGACTCATTAACAGAGGTTTTAGCTCCTCTTTTTTGGCCACTTCTCTGAACTGGTGCTGGTAGTGTTTACCCAAAGCCTCCATAGAATCGAAATCTCCATCCAGGCCCTTGAAGTTTCCATCTCTCCAGTGCTTAAACTGATTGTACAACAGGGGCGGAATAGCAAACCACTGAGCCGGGCTTCCTGGATAATCGATCGCGTCTCCTGGGTAAAATGGCAATTGTAGCTTAGCCGTCTCATCAAAAGCATTGGTGATTTGAGTCATATCCTTAGAAGGGATAATCGGCTCGTTTCTGAGAGGATACTGAGGATCTCTGAAGAGTTTAAACACCTCATCTCTTACCTTCTGAGCCTCAGGGCTGCCATCATTGGTATAGAGGTATTTGAACTTGCCGTGCCTGATCAGCTCGTCAATCGTCTCTTTAAAAGAAGGTGCCAAAAAGTCTCCCAGGTTTACCCACTGCATGCGATAAAGGCGGTACATAAATGGGAATACCAGGCTGAAATCGGGCTCAAACTCATCCTCCGAGGCTCCGGTTACCATATCGAACATGGTAGAGATCGGCTGAATCTGTGGTGCATAATCCGGTGGTGCAGAAGCCACCCAGGCGGCCGACATAGCATCCTTCAGTTCTATAGGCTTTTTATCTTCACCATGTCTGGGAGTCAGTTTAGCTGTAACGCGTCCATCACAGATATCATCGTACCAGTTAGAATTATCTGCAAAATCCGTATTCAGATCAGAAGGGTTTAATGCAGCGGACTTACCGTCAGCAGGGTAAAAAATAAGCGTCCCTTCATCTTCATATTCCAGCGTACCCAGCTTCACTTCTGCTCCACTGGCATTCATCTTCTGGAGCAGTCGGCTCTTCACTCCTTTTCCGGGATTCGGGAATTGGCCTTCGATATCTCTTCTTCTGTGATGAGGGCGAGCGTCCACCTGTACCTTACCCGGATTATTGACCAGCTCTTTTCGGTAGTTGGCAATTTTAGGATCACGCAATTGCTCAGTCAGTACATTGGGATTACGGTAAGCCGCGCTGATGCCCGGAGCTAAACCCTTTTCAAAGAAACGAGGCGAAAGGTTCTGGTTTTCAAACTGTACGGAAAGATCCATACAGTTATTGAAGACATACCAGAAAGGCTTTTTATTGGCCACCTCAACGGACCATTCAATGTCGTAATCGGCCGGGTCGACTCGCTTTGTAGGCATTCCTGAGTCGTCACACTCATAGATATAAAAGCGCTGTGCCTGCTTTTTCACTTCTCCTTTGTCAGTGAGGTATTCCTGATGGGTGTCATACAGGTTGTCCCAGGGAATCTCCGGGGAAAAAATAACCTCAGACTTTTCGGCAGGGCCATTACCCATTCGGGTAATCCCCAAAGGCGGGTAGATTCTAAATTTTGGATGGTTTGACATAAAGTGTTTTGTTAGATGATTTGAAGATATAATGTAAGTAAAATAAACATCGATCTCTACCCACTGGCATAAGTCCAGATAGAAAATCCCCTAAACGCTTAAAAAATAATCCTGAGGTAAAGTGACTTATCGACCGTTGAATTAACTCGTTTGACATTCTTCAGAAAGGTCTAAATTGCCAACCATCGCCAGTGTAACACCAAGCATGCAGCTAAAGGATAAAATTAAAGCCCTCAATGAGGTATCAGCCGTATTGGAACCTTCCACTGATCAGAGACAGTCACTCATTACGGAAGCACATGACTTTGCCGATACCTTTCTGAATAAGGTCACTACCATGCCCACCTACTCCAGTGCTTCTGTTGACCGGGATATGTCTATCTGTCATGAAGCGGTACCACTCCATGAGCTGCTCGACCTCTTTAAAACCGAAGTAACCCAAAAAGGCATTCAGCCAGCTGCGGCCGGACACCTCGGCTATATTCCCGGAGGCGGACTCTATGCTTCTGCCCTGGCCGACTACCTTGTGGGAGTGACGAATGAATATGCCGGAGTGCATTTTGCCTCTCCGGGTGCGGTGGCCATTGAGCATGCGGTACTCGACTGGCTCAAGTCGGTTTTCCGCTTTCCGGCATCAGCTGTAGGTAACCTTACCTCGGGTGGCTCCATTGCTAACCTGATCGCCCTGACAGCCGCCCGCGATCGACACGGGGTTAAAAGTGCGATGATACCTAAGTCAGTCATCTACCTGAGTGAGCAGGTGCATCACTGCATACAGAAAGCGCTTCGCATTATCGGGCTGGAAGATGTGATCATTCGTGAAGTGCTGCTAGACACCGAGTTTCGTCTACAACCAGAAGTAATAGCCAAAGCCATAGAAGAGGATCGGGCTGCCGGGCTCCATCCCTTCCTGGTGATTGCCTCAGCCGGTACAACCGATACCGGAGTAGTCGATCCGCTCAGGGCCTTAGGAGAGCTCTGCCAGACTGAAGGACTCTGGTATCATATCGATGCTGCCTACGGAGGTTTTTTCATCTTGGTGGAACAAACCAAAGCCCTTTTCGAAGGCATAGAGCTGGCCGATTCTTTGGTAGTGGACCCGCATAAAGGGCTTTTTATTCCATACGGTGTCGGGGCCGTGCTGGTCAAAGACAAAGCGGCCGTGATGCAATCGCAGCACTATACCGCCAACTATATGCAGGACACGATCAGCGATGCGCATCCGTTGAACCCGGCTGATGTATCACCGGAGCTCTCGAAACACTTCCGCGGACTGCGGGTCTGGTTACCTCTACAGCTCTACGGCCTGGATGTGTTCAAAGCCTGCCTGGAAGAGAAGCTCTTGCTCACGCAATACCTGCGGGAAAAACTGACCGACTTAGGCTTCAAGGTGGGGCCCAAACCAGATTTATCTGTCAGCTACTTCTGGTATCCCTCTGAGAAAGAGAATCCCAACACATTCAACCAGCGACTGATGGATGCCCTGATGGCTGATGGTGATGTCTTCTTCAGCTCTACTCTGCTCCATGGACAGTTCGTGATCCGTATTGCCATCCTCTCCTTTCGCACCAAGCTGGAAACGGTAGACCGGGCTGTGAAGATGATTGAGAGATGCCTTGCAGGAATGTTGAACGAAGGATGAGAAATGTTGAATGTGGAGCGTTCGGCTCTCTATTACATCCCCTAACACAGGTCAGACCTCTTGCCATCAGCACAAATAGGTCGGACCGACAATTATTCCAAACCTATTTAGAATGTCATTCCCTGCCCTGACAGGGAATCTCCATAGTCCATGAGTATCTTTCGGTAAAGGGACAACTCCTCTTAGATGCTTCATTCCTCCGCATTAAAAGAAAAGGAGTTTGCAATTCAGTTCCTGATCATATGGTAAAAACCGCTCGATTCCCCTCCTCCGAGGAGTGGCCAGGGGTGGCATAGCAACTAACATAACTCTTCATTCATTCGCATTGAAAATGCTCCAACTGCATTCCTTAACATACACAGGTCCTCGTTTCTGCTACGCTCAAACAAGGACCAGAAATCAGTAGCTGTTCGTCACTGCCAGAGAACCCTTAAGGCGACCGCGGCAGTCTCCTGGATAGTGAGTGGGATGCTTGCGGAGAGCCAGATAATAGACAATAGATTTTAGACCAAGGAGTGTTCAGACTATCGTCACTGCCAACCTTCGTACCAAAGGCATAGAAACCCAATCAGATCACTCAATTCCCCTCCTCGAAGGAGGGGTCAGGGGTGGGGTATAGCAACTGATATAGCGCTTCGTTCATTCGCATTACAAATGCTCCAATTCCGTTCCTTAACATGCACAGGTCCTCGTTTCCGCTACGCTCAAACAAGGACCAGAAACTAGTAGCTTTTCGTCACTGCGAGAGAGCCCTTAAGGCGACCGCGGCAGTCTCCTGGATAGTGAGTGGGATGCTTGCGGAGAGTCAGATAATAGACGATAGACAATAGATTTTAGACCAAGGAGTGTTCAGACCATCGTCACTGCAAACCTGCGTACCTAAGGCATAGAAACCCAATGAGGACACTCAATTCCCCTCCTCTCACCTTAGATTAGCTCTATAGGATTAAACTAATAATGGTAATAGCTTAGAATAAAGGGGAACCAGTGAGTGAACCAACCTCCTTTTTAGAAACGGACTATCCTCCTGTTAGGTACTCACCGGTTTTAAAGAACACCAGGCCTGTATAAGAACTTATTTAACCTGTTAAGGTGCTTAGGAAAGTGTTCTATCCCCATTGATTGACTAAACATTTAAGTTATGAGATTTATGTATTTTCTAGGTATAGACCTGAGTAAATTAAAGTTAGACTTATCTCTTTTTGACGGTGAAGAAGAACTTTTCAATGAAAAACGAAAGAATGAGATCGATTCTATTGAAGAAATACTGGATGAACTCATCGACAGATTCCAACTAAATAAGAATGAGCTACTTATATGTGCTGAATACACTGGTAACTATTCTTATCCACTGGTGAGAACAGCTCTGAAAAAGGGATTAAACCTCTGGATTGAAAACCCTGCTACTATTAAATGGAGTAGTGGAGTTCAACGCGGTAAAAGCGATAAGATTGATGCTAAAAGATTGGCTATTTATGCTTTTAGATTCCAGGACAAAGCTCGTTTAGTAACCGTAAATGACCCCATTATTGACAAGTTGAAGTATCTCCAGTCAGAAAGAGAGTTACTTGTAGCTGACAGAGCCAAGTATTTGGCTCAGATTAAAGACCAACCCAACTTCATGCCCAGAACCATTTTTGAAGAAAAGAAAAAGAGACTGGATACTATTATCAAGTCTCTTTCTAAGGCCATCAAAATAATCGAAGAACAGGTGAAGAATCTAATAAATCAAACAACCTGTTTCAAAGAACAAATGGAAATCATGACTTCAATAAATGGGGTTGGAGATCAGCTGGCTACTTACATGTTGATAGCTACAGAGGGCTTTCGTAAGTTCAATAACCCAAGACAATTCTGTTGTTATGCTGGCATTGCTCCTTTCAGATATACTTCGGGCACTAGTCAAAGGTCCAAGTCAAAGATATCTCACAGAGCCGATAAAAAAGCAAAAAAACTACTCCATATGGCCGCATTATCTTCAGTCAAAAGCAATCACGAAATGAAGATCTATTTTAACAGGAAGGTTAAAGAGGGCAAAAATAAAATGACCGTCTTAAATGCAGTCAGGGCTAAGATCGTCCACCTAATCTTTGCTCTGATCAGAGAAAATCGAAAATATGACCATTTTTATATCAATCAGTTTGCTTAATCCATAAGAACAGGAGGGGTTAGGGGTGCTGCATAAGCTGTACCCACAACTACCTCAGCACCCCGTTTCCTCCTATCGCAAGGAACCTCCAAGGTCCACGAGTCCCCCCTCAGATTACATCAAGCTCTACTCTCACAATTATTCCTTATTTTCTCGTGGATCATATTCACTCAAAACATCACCCATGTCACAAAACAACCCACCCGCCCCTACTCCCGGAGTAATCGCCTCTTTTGAAGACCTGAGAGGCATTGACTTCAAGACCATTCTCGGTTCGGTTACCCGCTATGATGAACCGCCTGCAACAGAAGTACCTCCCTTTACTGAATCGCTGAGTATGCATTACTGGCATATGAAACAGGGAGAGATCGATAACCAAAGGCCTCACCTTCAGGATGAGATTTATGTGATACTGGAAGGAAATGGGGCCGTGAAAGTGGATGGTAAGGTTTCAGGGGTGCAGACGGGTGATATCATCTTTGTGCCGGCTAAAATGGAGCACAACTTTATAGCCGATAAATCTGATATGCGTATACTCATATTCTTTGCCCCTAACTGGGATGGAATACCGGCTTAAGCTAAGATGAGCACCTTGCGAGATATCTCGCATATACCATAAATCTCGTATCAGGCTATTGATCTGCTGACGCGTTCCTCGCCTCCCTGTAGGCCTTAAGATAGTTGGCAACCGTATCTGTCTTCTTAAACTGATTGGTTTCCAACAGATGATAGTACTCTGCAATCTGCAGACCAGAAGTGGTCTCCGGAGCTTCAGAGATCAGGTACTGCATCCCCTTGACAAAGGAAGCTTCCAGCGTGCTATCTTCTCGCGAGAAGTAAGGATTATAGCTTGCCCCATCGTCAATCAGGTAGGACACCAGCACAGCGGCCTCATTGGTAGCGTAATCCGGAGCAACAAAGCCGGGGTATTTCTCGGCAAACGCCTCCCACAGTATAATATGCCGGGCAATTTCCACAGGTTCTACCATCAGCGAGCCCTCCTCCCAATACCCGAGTGTATAAGAGAGCAGAAAGATGTCGAGAAACTCCCGCATGGAGTCGGATACCTTTGGGTACAACCTGAACCTGACAAAAGAGGGAAGCTGGCTGAAATAGGGTTCTCCATGGTAGTTAATAAACTCATAGCCAAATTTGCGGGCTTCACGCCTGAGAATGATGGCCAGCGGATGTTCATCTTCATAATCACCGAAAACCCGACCATCGTAATATTTATATTCGGGATGGCGCCATAGATTCTCTCCACTCAGAGCCAGGGCAGCTTCCCGATAATCTTTCAGAAACTGCCAGAAATCGGTATCAGAAATGCTGTCTCGCTCTGCCATATAGCCGGGCAGATTCCAGAGGACCGTATCTTCCAGCAGAATGGCAGGATAAGCGTCTTTGTTGATATAGTGAGCTAGCTTTTCCATATCAGCATCTACAATACTGTAGACCTCCCTGGCCCCTCTTGTGGTATTGAAAGCGATAAAGCTCCAGTAAACTCCGGGTAGTGAGTCTTTTTCAAGGTCATAGAGCTCTTCTACACTACTGTTGATCACAAGAAAGCCCAGGTAACGCTCTTTTGCGTTGACTACCTTAATACCAAGTGCTTCAGCCCTTTCAGAAAGCTGTGACATGTAAAACAGGTTATCATCAGCGGGAATGTAGAAATCATCCGGATCAGGAGAATTGCTCTTAAGCTTATCAATCTGATTCCCCGAAATATCTACCCGCACCAGTACATTCTCACGGATATACTGCAGCCCGGCTGTATCGGGTAAAGACTCCACCCGGTAGAACTGCAGGCTATCGCTTAAGGTACCCGTAAAATCAGGATCAGCAATAGGGGTAATTTCAGGTTCAGGGTCGGGTTCAGGTGCAGGATTCACCGCTACCTCAGGCTGCCTGGCTACAGCAGTATCAGGCGTAATAACCGCAGGTTTGTCACCTGCTGTATCCGGAGTCATACGCTCTTCACCTCCCCCATTACTACAAGCCCAGAGCACTGTAAACAAGAGCAGGCAGGCATATTTCAATACAGGCTTCATCTTCTGATCTGGCGGAGAATGGTGGTGTCTTTGATTTTGTCGTCAGCCGCCAGCAAGAAGGCCTTGCTGAGTATCATGGACAGGCGCTTGTCATTGTCGAAAGGTAAAAACACCTTCTCTCCTGCTTTGCTGCGTTCCTCTACAATACACAAATACTCATCATTGGGCTTCATGAGTATATTGCTGCTTCCGAGGTGGATTTTATAGGTTCTTATCTTGCCCTCCACCACCAGGAACTTGCCTTCGAAACTGCATCGATCGGCTATTTTCAGCCGGGGAATCAGCCGCTCCAGCACCTCCTTGCGCATTTGAGCTGTGGCACTCAAATCTCCGAATGAATAGCTGGACCAATAGGCATTATAGCGAGGCTCATTACCACTATCCACCCAGTCAGGGTCATTACCAATGCTGGTTACCCCCACAAAAAGATCCACATCACGCATGGCTTCTGAAAAGACAATCGGCTCAACCGTTTCCACATTGACCTGCTCTCTGTCTCTGTAAAAACGCACCTGATCAGTGAATACATAATTAAAGATGCCCGCCTCATTGATAGAAGACTCCACATCATTCCAGTTACCCTCTATCCAAAACTGCACCTCCATGTTCCAAAGGGGCAGTTCCAGGTAAGGAATGTTGTGTCCATCCCAGGCTCCCATCAGGTGATAGCGCCAGTTTCTTTGTTGACACAATGCTGCCATCTGATGTTGCCGCAGCACATGTGCTGCAAACCTGTTGGAGTAGCTGCGCGTGTTCAGCTCAGCATCTGTAACCACATAAACCTCCCTATAAGCCTGTTTAAAGGGTTGCTGTATCTCTCTCGACAGGAGAAAAATACGCCAGTCCAGCACATAATCAGCATCTTCGCCAATCGGGTGCCAGAGACTTACCATGTTAGCAGCATGGAACTCAGGTAGTGCCTCTCCCCTGTGGTCTACAAAACTACCATTGAAGTAAAAAGCCTGCACAGACTGCTCATTGTGAGTAAAGGTCCAGATAAGCCTATTGGCAATAAAAGACACCAGGCCATGTTGATGATAATGATCCGTCCAGTCTTTCAGAGTCCATACCCTTTGCCTCAGGAATATCGACTCAATGCGGTTGCGCTGTGCACTAAGGGCCGATTGGATTTCCCTCACCTTGCGTTTCAGGGCCTTGATTTCCTCAGCATATCCCTCCTTGAGTACGGAAGGTACCGTCTTCTGCTCACGCCCCTCTTTTTTCTGCCATACCAGTTCTGCCTTATCTGTGCGAACAGGCCTGATAAGGGCCATATACTCACCTAACTGTTCCTGGTAGCAGTTCTGATCGTTAAGACCAAAGTCCGGCACAGCCATTTCCTCCACTTCGTCAACAGATTTGCCCTGTCTTTGCGCCACTTTGCTAATCAGTGCATCTACCTGTTTGTGTACAGAAGCCAGTTTTATTTTTTGTCTGAATTTGGTAAGCCGTGCGATGCCCATACCTTCAGGAAGCTCTGAAAGGGCATAAAGACAGGCATTACCGGTTTTTACAGAAAGCCCTCCCACTCCCGGCATCTTCTTAAAACTCATCAGGCCCAGGCGCTCTACAGCCTGGCTAAGGTCATCATCGTTGAGCAGCAAACTCGTCCAGACCATAGACCTGAGCATGTTCAGGTTATCAGGGTGCATAAACTCAGTATCACCCGTTTTATGAGCATTGGCAATCAATTGCTCTGCCAACAGCAGCAACTCCCGTAAGCTTTCAGCCAGATTGTCTCTGTCCACCTTATCGATCTGCTCTTCAACTTCCTGCAGCCACTTTTTGCCCGGGCGCGCTTTCTGCATTCCCGTTTTCCATAAATCGGTCAGAGCCTTCCATATCTCAGCCTGCTTTCCTTTAGCAGCCGATAGTATAAGGCCAAAGGCTATCCCGAAGTCATCAGACTTATTGACAACCAGCAGAGAATCACCGGTAACCAGCTCCTCAACCCTCCTTGCCAAATCTCGTTCATCGGCATACATATGGCCTTCACTTCCGAAATTCAGCTTCTTAAGACTGGCCTTACCGCCTTCAGATAGCAGCCCTTCCTTTGCCAGCTCTTCTGCCCGCCTCAACAAGGATTTATAGGGTATATAGTAAAACCCGTTACGAGACTTATTGAATTTGAGAAGATAACCGATGATCTGAGTCTCAGACAATGGCAATTTGGTGCGCAATAACTGCCCCACTACCAGACTCATGACATCATCTCTGTGCCAACTTCTTTTATTATAGCGCGTTTGGAGGTGGTCGGCAAAAGTATGGATCAAAGTCGTGAGAAACTCCTGCTGATATTGATGGTCCCGTGATTTGAGATCAGCATAGCTCTTACTATCACTCAGTTTCAAACTGGTATATCCGCCTCGCTCCTGATCTGCATAGAGTACCTCCTTTTGCATACGGTGATAAAGGAGCTCATACTCGTTGAGAGCAGCCTCTTTGCTGCTGCCACGAAAGAGCCTGTCAAAATTCTCTCTGAACCCCATGCCTTAGCCTCCGACCAGTGGAGTAAGTTTGATAAAACTCACATGCGTATGCTCATTGACGAGTACCTCTTCTTCCAGGTCCGTGTATTGCCTGTCATCTATGATAAGGAAGAAACCGTTTTGGGCAAATGATTCCAGGGCTACATACACCTGCTTTTCTACATCAATCTCCTGGTGTTTTCTAAGCCTGAACCCGGAACTGGTCTCCTGAGATTCTGCGGGTTTGATCAGCCCTTTGAAGAACTCGGGTAATCTCTTATTGTAGCTGGCTACCTCAGATTCTACCCTTGAAGCGATGATATCACGAACGGTGATCCTTTCTTTCTCAATCCTGATTTTGATTTCGTTGAGAATGTCGCCTCTGGCAGTCTCGTCTTTGATTAGTAATTCTGTCATGACACTCTTTTTATTTGACAAATGAATCTAATCAAGCTCGGTCGCTTTTTCAACTCTCTATCCAATAACTAATAACTGACACCCCATAACGCGACCAGGTAAAAAAGAAGTGGGACTGCTTTGCATCAGGCAGGACTGCCTGTGGATCAGGATAACCAAAAATAAGTAACCCGCGGTAACATCAGAGGGCTGATGTACCCTCCGATGCCCCATGCGGGAAAAATGTTTGTCAAAGAGCATGAAATTCCTGACAGACATATGAATCTATAAATTCATACCGTGTAAATGGCAAAATCACATACATCATTAATTGACTTAACAACTTTACTGATTACATCATTAATACATCTAAGCACTTAAAAAACGCCCCTGCAAGCATTTTAAAGCCATTATTGAATTTCTCCGGTTTTTCGACATTAAGTCGCGCTTATCTTCCGAGACTACCAGTGAAATTGGTCAGTTGCAGGTTGCCGAAGTAAAAACCATGGGCATAGTTTGATGGCATCTGGGTGATCATAAGTTGTTTAGGCAGAGCAATCTTTCGCTCCTGAATGCAATAAGCGGGAGTCGCTTTGGAGGGGGAATGAACGAGATATACTGAAAGTCTAACCGGACTGACAAAGTCAGATTGCGAAGTAGCCCTATAAAAAAGGGAAAGCGTTAAAAGCAGCCAAGCACCCCGGAGGATACCAGGCAAAAGATAAGCGCATGGTAGAAAACAGACCGATACTGCCCTGAAAGAAGTTTGAAGGAGGCCGGGTTCCTCAATTAGAACCCAGCCAATCTAATGCTTTCAGTTGATCGTAAAACAGCTTAATTCTGGTATACCCCTGCCTGAAGCAGTAGTTCTCCCAGACCTTGTACCCTTTTACATCATCATTCAACACAATGGCTCTCCTGAATTTTGTATCCATTCCTATGGACTCCAACTCCCTGGAGAGGGCAAGCATACCTTCTTCGCTCGCCATCAACTTTGCACTTCTCACGTCTGTTAAGACTCTCTCACATCCTCTTTGCGAGGCAACTTCACCCACTTTGGCAAAGTATTCAGCAGCGATCTCTACGGTCAGGTCTCCTTCAATCTTTCCGGAGACTACGTCCAACCCCTCTTCGTAACTCACACTAAATTCCATCCGTCACTTCCGTCAAGGCCGCAAAATTATGGTAACGCACACCTTCCCTTAGTCCGGCAACACTAATTTCGATGCAAACGATGATTGCCGAAATCTTCTTCGCTCAAACCTATGAATAACAATAGAGGCATCTGGTCTTCTGGCCAAACGATTTAATTCTATTTTACCGAGCCTTACACCCCTCCTGTTGCGAACTGCAAAAAGCTGATTGTCAGTAGCCTTTATTTGCTTTAAAAACCCGGCCCCCGACCTTCCTGCGAACCGGCTGAGTGAAAACATGAATGCAGTATTTATCTTCAAATTATGACATATCAGGCTCGCAGTATTCGCTTCCACAAGCTGGTTGAAACAGGCACGTGGCGCACAAAAGTTTACAGTATCAGCTATCGTGAGCGCTTTTCAGCACAGCCCTCCCTCAACAAGGCAATAGCTTCACTACCTCAGTGGCTGGCAGAAGCTGAGGCGAAGACAGATGTTTCAGGCAAAGTGGCGGCATTAATCGTGCATGAAGGACGAGACGGCATCTGGTCTATTCTCAGCTGGTGGGTAGGTGGCAATATGCTTCAGACGCAAACTTATTTCAACACCGTGGCACAACCGGAAGTACTTACTCCCTATGCCCCGGCCGGATCGCTAGCCTGTGTATGGGAGCTGGCCGTAATCAACCATGAGCGCATTGCCTGGACCGATCACATTCTCAAAAAACCAGAGCCGGATTATGAGAGTCTCCTGGCAGATGTGCTGAATGCCGATATTTAATTCAGGCTTTTCCTTGCCCCTTAGTATATTCAGCCTGCTTTATTCATGTACGAAGATCTACAACCCTTACGCGTTTCAGCAGGCTGGAAAATTGACCGCAATCTCTTCTTTGATGAAGAAATTGACCCGGAGAAGATGGATACGCTGCCAGAAACCCTTTTTAATGCTTTTTCAGAAAGCAGATACAGGGCTATAGACCTGGAATGGGTACCGGAAACTCGCAAAAGCGGGTACTTTCAACTAAGCGTGGTCAATGTAATTCCTGTTTATAATGAAACCACTAAGAGCATTAACTGGGACTATGACTACGACTCTCCCTACTACGAATTGCAAACCACCGACAGAAAAAAGGTAGTGAGTGAGATTGAAAGGCTCATGTGGCAGACTCCACCATTTGAGGATGAACGAATACTGAAAGGTCCGGGGCAGGTAGATGAACCATCTGAGAGCTTTCGACTTGCCTTGAAAAATGAGGGGCTCAATCAGCAGCTTTTCGAAGATATTATGAGCAAGGGCAATCGCAGCATTCAAAACATCCTCATTGATCACCCCGATATTCAACCCGACATGCTGCGGACGATTATAGCATCGGATGCAGCAAAGAAAGTAAGGAAAAAGGCGGAAACATAGCTCAACAGCAAGCGTTACAAAAAAGCCCATGGCCTCTGGATCCAAGAGAACCCAACTGACCAGAAGTAAAATGAAACACGGTTCGCTTCTCCTACTGATTGTAGTTTTGATTAATGCCTGTGCGGGCACTTCTCTACCTGTTCATGATAATCCCCAGGTGAGTCAGTTCTCCAAAAGTAGCCCTTCCGATTCCCTGACCATTACCATCGAAGCGTTGAATCTCAGCGAAGACCTGAGCAAAATTCTGTCTACCAAAAATGATGAGCTGCTGATCCTTGTTTATGAAAATCAAACAGAAGGCAACCTGAGTACTCCCTTACTGATTCAGGAATTGTTGCTGGATATAGACAACCCGAAGAAAAGCTTCCATTGGAAGAAAGACAGAAGTCTCTCAGGAAAGGACCTTCTTTTTGTATTGTTAGAGCAGGACTATGAAACACCGGTTGAGCAGCTCGATCCCATCTTCAGAGTTCAGCACCAACACATCATAGCTGCCTTCAAAAAACGAGATTACCAAACACTTAAGACCTACCTGGGTACCGAAGACTTACTCGGTTATAAAGTGCTACAGGGATTCTCTCTCCAGGAGTCGCTGACATTCACAGTTAAAGGAGTTTATAAGCTGGACTTATACGAGTATAATATCACGATCAGCCCTTACTGACTGGTATAATTTGTGTTTACACTATGAAGTAGAGACCTTTGAATCCAATCTAAGATGATGTACAAGATCGCCTCAGTACTTTTACTTTGCTCCTTCTTCGTTTCGGTTCAGGCCCAAACCGATAATGAGTGGCTGCAAACCGCTCAGGAAAGTGCTCAGAAGATGTCAGACGCCTTCCATTCTGCAGATTATGACACTTTTCTGGACTTTACCCACCCTACCATTATCGATGATATAGGAGGAAGAGAAAAGATGAAAGAGCTGATCAGTGGCGGTCTTGGGCCGGGCATTGAGTTTATCAGCACCAGAGTACTGAAGGCAAAAAAACTCTTTAAAACAGGTGATACCTACCAATGCGGCATGAAGCAGGAGCAGATTATGGAGGTTGAGGGTAAACGCTACCTGATTACGGGCTGGCTGATAGGCATCTCCTATGATGCAGGAAAAGAATGGCGCTACATCTCTGTAAGCAATCATACCCTTGATCATATGAGGAAGTTTTTTCCGGAGCTGGACAAACGACTGCCTGTAAAGCCTCAGAAGGAACCACGCCCTATCAAAAATTAACATATGGACCAGGTAACTGTGGAACCGCTAGTCACTACCAACAAATCTTTACCCTCTTCCGGCTACTCTTTACCCTAACCTGACAAAGTATCTTTAATTTACCGGCATGTTCAATCTCAGTCTGCATGAAAGCCTGCTGATCATTGTAAGCGTGCTGGTGACGGCCGGATGCTTTAATATTGCGCTGTACTTCGGCTATCATCGCAGATTGACCTACCTCTTTTTTGCCTGTTACTGTCTCTTCCATGTATTCAAGATCTGGCTAAAGACCTTTCCCGCAGAGCAACTGCTGGTTCCTGCCCTGAACCTCACGGCTTTTGATCTGATTTATCTTTCTGTACTGGCCGGAATGATTTCGCTGAACACCTTTATCAGCTATCACTTTGACACGACCTACAAGAAAAAGCTCTCGCTCGCCTTTGCCATCATCGGGCTTGTGTTTTACTTCTGGCTGCCCGAGGTAAGCTTTATTCGTTTTGCCATGCTCATCGCCCTGGCCCAGACCCTTTCAGGCATCCGTAAGAGCCATAGCGGCTATATATTGTTAATCGGCTTAGTTGGCTTTATCCTCACCACAGAGCTGGGAAATCAGGGCTTTCTCAACTACGGCTATTTCGTGGGAGTAATCTTCTTTGTTTTCAGTATGATGCTGGCTGCAGGAATAGAGCTGGCCCGCAGAAACAAAAGCTATCAGGAAACCCTGCTCAGATCGTCCAGACTGGAAAACCAGTTACTTAAAAAGAACATTCAGCCGCACTTCATTCTCAACTCACTTACCTCCCTGCAGGAGCTGATTGAAAGTGATCCGGACAAAGCCTCACAATTTGTGCTGCACCTCTCCAGAGAGTTTGAATTATTCGCTACCATCAGCAATAAGAAGCTTATCTCCATTACGGACGAGCTGAGCCTGGTTGAGTCTTACCTGAAGGTCATGTCTATCAGAAAGAGCATCGACTTTGAACTGAAGATCAGCGATATCAATGAAACGGATGAGATACCACCCGGTGTACTCCTTACCCTGGTTGAAAACGGTATATCGCATGGCTTTGAAGACCGCACCACTGGTGCCTTTGAAATCATCAAGGAAGAAGATGATAAACTCTGCAAATACTCTGTGTTGAACGATGGCAACAACCAGGAGGGAAATACCGGTCAGGGTATGGGGCTTTCCTACATTCTGGCAAGGCTGGAAGAGTCTTATGCCAATAATTTCAAATTCGAGTCCAGGCCCATTCCCGAAGGCTGGATATCAACCATCAGCATTCTCAAATGATCAGGATACTCATTTGTGAAGATGAAAAGCTGATAGCCGAGCGCCTGGCCCGTTTTGTCAGCAATGCCCTGACTGTCCCGGCTCGCATTGAAAAGGTGCATTCCATCATTCAGGCCAGGCACTATCTGCAAAACCAGTCGGTGGACCTGCTCTTTCTGGATCTGAATCTTCACGGAAAGGACGGCTTCACCTTATTGGGCGATTTTCTCTCTCAATCGTTCCAGACCATTGTTGTATCTGCCTATACTGACAGAGCTATTGAGGCCTTTGAGTACGGAGCCCTCGATTTTCTGGGCAAACCCTTTACGCAGGAACGCATTCAAAAGGCAGTAAGCCGCTACGAAAACGGACTGGCTGATCAGGAACGGCAGTTAAAGTACCTGGCCGTAAAATGTAGAAGAGAAACTGAATTTGTGGAGGTAAAAACCATCAAATTCATCAAAGCAGCCAGTATTTACTCAGACCTCCACCTTTCCACTGGTGAAGTTAAAGTCTATGACAAGCCACTGAATCAACTATTGAAGCTGCTTCCCTCCCATTTCCAGAGAGTTCATAAATCCTACATTGTCAATAGTCATTTTGTACAGTCCATCCATAGCAAAAAGCAAAACAGCTATGTCCTGATATTGTCTTCAGATGAGTCTGTTCCATTGAGTCGCGATAAGAGAAAAGACGTACTCTCTTTTTTGAACCTGCCCTGAAAATATACAGGTCAGAAGTCCATTGTACAGTTCAGAAGCTTAGGTGTGGTAATCTTGTCCAGCCTGCCTTTTTTACCACAAAAAAGGTGAAATGACAAAATACAGCAGAAGAAAATGGCTCGGCAGTGCCACCCTTGCCAGTTCGGCCTTACTGTTCAACCTGGGGGCCATTTGTGCCAATGAGGCCATAGTTTCAGGTCCCTCTCTCCTAAGGCTCAATGCCAATGAAAACCCCTATGGACCCTCTCCCAAGGTGCTCGTAGCACTACAGAAAAGCCTTTCCGGATCTAACCGCTACCCATTTCAGCAGGCTGAAGATTTGGTAGAGCAACTTGCGCGATACCATAACCTGCCCTCCTCACATTTTATGCTGGGGGCCGGTAGCACACAGCTGCTTAAGCTTCTGGCACAATGGGCACTTATGAATCAGTATCATGTCAGCTATGCTGCTCCTACTTTTGACATTCTGCCAAAATATGTAGCCCGTTTCGGAGGCCATACCACCAAAACCCAGCTTACCACGGGGAAAGTACACAACCTGAATGCCCTGGAGGAAGCAAGCAGAAAGCATCCCGGAATCGTATATGTGGTCAACCCCAATAACCCCACCGGCACCTCAGTAAACAGAAACGACCTGATCAGATTCTGTAAGCAGGTAAGCTCACATTCCTATATAGTGCTCGATGAGGCCTACATTGAGTATTTGGGAGATGAGAACTCGCTCAAAGATCTCATAAGAGACAATCCTCGGATTATCATTGTCCGTACCTTTTCTAAGATCTACGGACTGGCCGGACTTCGCGTAGGCTTCCTTATGGCTCACCCTGATACGATCAGCACTTTATCTGCACTGGAAATCTGGCCCAACAGCGGCCTGGGTCTGCCGGGTATCATGGCAGCCTCAGCCAGTCTCTCTGACTCACAGTTTGTTGCAAGCTCCCGCAGGCAAAACCAGGCCTGTCTGGATTATACACGCGAGCAACTTAAGGCACTCGACATTGCTTCCATCCCTTCCGCCACTAACTTTCTCTACTTCGACTCCTCAGGCCACACTGGCGATTTTAATACTGAAATGAGTGCCCATTCCGTGCTGGTGCGTGAGTTGGAAGACTCCGGAAAAACCTGGGTCCGGGTGAGTATGGGCACTATGGAAGATATGAAACGCTTTATCTCAATAATCAAAAAAGTATGGTCTTAAGGCCATCTCTCTTTAACAAAACAATCAATATGAAACACATTAAACCCTTACTGTCACTGGTCATCCTCATTCTCTCAGGCACTCATCTGCAGGCACAATCCAATGCGGAAGACCATGCTGCTATTTCCACCACGCTGAACTACTACCTGGAAGGTGGTACACAAAACGATTTCAGTACCTTGAGCAAAGCCTTTCATCCCAATGCCACCATGAAATCAGTGGGAGAAAATGGCATCAGAGAGACCAATGCGGTGGCCTTCTTTAAAAAAGGCATGAAGCCGGGTCCGGCACAGAACAGAAAGACGCGCATCGTCTCTGTTGACATCAGTGGTACGGCTGCCAATGCCCGGCTGGAAATTGAATACGATACCTTCACCTTTATCGATTACATGCACCTGCTCAAAATTGATGGCGAATGGAAAATTGTAAGCAAAATATTCTATAAGAAAGATCACTAAAAACCTACCTAGAAACGCTTTAAACAGGGGAAATTCTATAACTTCATGTAGTCTTTCCGAAAGCCTCCTTCAGTGAGGCTTTTTCTATTTATTTCCTTACCTTTGCGGTTCATTTGGCAAGCCATCTAATTTGAAGAACATGAACAACTTATTATTTGCGGGGACGGATACAGGGGACTTAGGTAAAAAGATCGCTGAATTCTACGGCAAATCCTTAGGTTCCATTAAGCTTCAGAAGTTCAGTGATGGCGAAATGGCCCCTTATTATACCGAATCAGTAAGGGGAGCCAATGTATTCCTGATTCAGTCTACCCTTCCACCGGCAGATAACCTTATGGAGCTTTGCCTCATGATTGATGCAGCCAAGCGTGCCAGTGCCTATAAGGCCATTGCCGTAATTCCTTATTTCGGCTATGCGCGTCAGGACAGGAAAGACAAGCCCAGGATTGCCATTGGAGCCAAACTGATTGCCAATATTCTTACGGCAGCGGGTGCGGATCGTGTCATGACTTGTGATTTGCATGCAGGCCAGATTCAGGGCTTCTTCGATATTCCGGTAGATCACCTGGATGGTTCCACCATCTTTGTACCTTACCTGAGAAGGCTCAATCTGGACAACCTGCTTTTTGCTTCTCCTGATGTGGGAGGTGTGAAGAGAACGAGAACTTTCGCTCAGCACTTTAATGCCGAGATGGTAGTAATCGATAAGCATCGTAAGAAGGCTAATGAAGTGGCTGAAATGCGCATCATTGGTAATGTAGAAGGCAAACACGTGGTGCTGGTAGATGACCTGATTGATACAGGAGGCACCATTTGTAAAGCTGCCGGTATTATCATGGACCAGGGTGCTCTATCTGTAAGAGCTTTCTGTACACATGCTGTTCTTTCAGGCAAGGCTTATGATAACATCAACAACTCAAGACTGGAAGAGCTGGTGGTAACAGACACCATTCCATTGAAACAAAAATCCGATAAGATCAGAGTGCTGACGGTAGCCGAGCTTTTTGCCAAGGCCATCAGCAGCGTGACTACGGATGCATCCATTAGTAAATTATTTATTTAATACATATACATTATGAGAACAGTAGAGATTATAGGGTATAAAAGAGCAAATCTCGGTAAATCAGAATCAAAACGCCTCAGAAATGAGGGCCAGGTGCCTTGCGTTTTGTATGGTGGAAGCGAGCAAGTTCATTTTTATGCACCCGCCATCCAATTCAGAGACATCGTATACACTCCGGAGCCTGCGTTCGTTAAGTTGAACATTGAAGGTTACGAAGTTGAAGCCATCCTGCAGGATTCACAGTTTCACCCGGTAAGTGAGGTGATGTTACACGCTGATTTCCTTCAGTTATTCAAAGGCAAACAAATCAAAATGGACATTCCTGTTAAAACAACAGGTACTTCTCCAGGTGTGGCCAATGGTGGTGCTTTGACTATCAAAAAGCCAAAATTATCTGTTCAGGCTTTGCCAAAAGATATGCCTGACCACATTGCCGTTGATATTTCTGAGCTGAAATTAGGTAAGTCAACAAAAGTAGGTGAACTACCTAAAGGTGACTACACTATTTTGAACAGTCCATTGGTGACTATTGCGTCAGTGGCTATTCCAAGAGCACTCAGAGGTAAATCTGCAGAAGAGCTGGAAGCTGAAGAAGCTGAAGCAGCAGAATAAGTCTTACCTGATAATATTTAAGAAATCCTGTTCAGAAATGAGCAGGATTTTTTTATTTCACCCTGTCTAAACGCATTCCATGAAATACCTGATAGCCGGACTCGGCAACATAGGACCAGAGTACGAACTCACCCGCCACAATATTGGCTTTCTGACCCTCGATCGCCTGGCAGATCAAAAGGACGTGAAGTTTGAAATGAGTCGGCTGGCCTATCATACTGATTTTAAATTCAAGGGCCGTACCATCCATATGATCAAGCCAACCACCTATATGAACCTGAGTGGTAAGGCCATCAGACACTGGATGACGGAATTAAAAATCCCCATCGAAAATGTACTGGTGATCGTGGACGATATTGCCATCCCCTTCGGGAAGCTGCGGATGCGTCCCAAAGGCTCCAGTGCAGGACATAACGGACTGAAAAACATAGAGCAGTTGCTGGGTGGGCAAAACTACGCAAGGCTCAAATTTGGCGTGAGTGATGACTTTCCCAAAGGCCGCCAGGTAGATTATGTACTCAGCCCCTTTACCCAAAAAGAGTTTGATGAGCTTCCTTTTATCATGGATAAGGCTATTGACATGATCCAGGGCTTCTGCACGATCGGTGTGGCCCGTACTATGAGTCAGTATAATGGGTAGTGTCTCCAGGCCCAATTGCTCTCTCCTGTCAGCACCAAGGATCAGACGGCATCGGCTTTAGGAAGCAAGTTATCAGTTATTGGTTATCAGTAATCAGGGGGAGTGGCTTATAAGCATCCGAATTAGCAATCCCCGTCAGCACCGCATATCAGACGGGTAAAGTCTGCAGGCTCAATTGCTCTCTGTCGTCAGCATCAAGGATCAGACGACATCAGATCTAGGGGCAAGTTATCAGGGATCGGTTATTAGTAATCAGGGGGATAACGCATAAGTATCCGAATTAGTAATCCCCGTCAGCACCGCAGGTCAGACGGCATCAGTTTTAGGGGGCAGGTTATCAGGGATTGGTTATTAGTAATCAGTGGGGGGAATGCATAAGTATCTAATCCCCATCAGTACCGAAGGTCAGACGGGCGATGTTTGTGAGCCTAATTGCTATCTCCCATCAGTACTGTAGGTCAGACGGTATCAGCTTTAAGGGGCAGGTTATCAGTAATCGGGCATCAGTAATCAGTGGGGGTAATATAAGTATCGAGTTCTCCCCGTCAGTACCGCAGGTCAGACGGTGTCAGGTCTGGAGGCAAGCTATCAGGGATCAGGTGGGGAGTGCTTGGAAAGACTATTAACCAATAACTAAGCACCATTAACCAAACAGAGTTTATTTCTTTCGTGAGACTACATAGATCCCGACAATCACCACCAGGGTGCCCAGAATCTGTAGAGATGATAAACGCTCATCCAGAAAGATATTGGCCAGGATGATGGTAGAAACCGGCCCGAGACTGCCGATAATAGAGAAGTTGGGCGCTCCTAGAACTTTGATAGCCTCAGAAATCAGGTAGGAAGGAATCACCGTGGACAATACAGCCATCGCTATGGAGATCCCATACACTGCTATATCATACTGCCACAACTCACTGATATCCTGGGTCAAGGCATAGAACAGGATAATGCTCAGGCTCGCCACCGTCATGGCGTAGGAAGTAAAGGTGACTGAACCGAACTTTGGAATCAGCCAGCCACTGCCCACCAGATAGCCGGCATAGGTCACCGCACTGCCAAATACCAAAAGCCCTCCCAGAATTACATCACTACCATCAATGGTAACGGCTCCCCAGAAGGTAATGATAATGCCCAGATAGGAAATCAGGATCGCCAGTATCTGTACCCGCGTAATCGCCTTCTTCAGAAAAATCCTGGACATAAAAAGCACCACAGTCGGATACAGAAATAAAATGATCCGCTCCAGACTGGCCTGGATATGTTGTAAACCCAAAAAGTCGAGATAGCTGGCAGCAAAATATCCCATCATCCCAAAAACCACGATCCAGAGATAGTCTTTCCTCACAATCTTCTCAGGATGAGCAGGCTTACGAATGATGGTCAGGGTAGCATAAAACGGTAAGGCAAAGAGCATTCTCAACAGCAGCAATGGAATGGGATCAATATCATACTGATACGCCATCTTCACCATCACGGCTTTAGCAGAGAACAGTACAACCCCGAGTATTCCTAAAAAGACAGCTATGGTTTTGGCGCTCCTGATCATTGAGATCGCGAAGCTAAGAGAATCTCTATATACCCCACTAAAAATCTATATGAGATTACGATTTCAATTCCTTCTTCTTTTAAATGCTATACGCTGTCTCACGACAGGGTCAACTTTCAAACTGCATTATCGTTATCCAAACAAACTTATGATGGCAATAGGCGTATTCGCAGCAGTCAATATTCTGACCCTCACGCTGATCTTTCTTCATCTTAAAAGATCAAATTCTGTAAGGTTGTTTGGTATATATTTAATTGCATTTGTATTTCTCCTGGAGATAGTGAATGGCGATGACTACGATCTCATTCGATATGCACTGGAACACGAGTATTACCCGTTTAAATTCTTCTTCCAGATTTTTTCATTGTTTGTACCGGTCCTTCTGGGGATTATTCATCTGATAAAAGGTGGTAGATTGTTCCCTATATCAAAAAACAAACTGGTTCTGGCAGGAATACTCTTCCTGGCATTATACCTTTTTGCAGAAGCTCCTCTGCATGGAATTCACGGAGACTTTGGAGGTAACCAGCATGGACATTCCTATTGGAGTGATGGTCATCTGCATTGACAGTTTTACAAGCTGATGAAATTGGTTTCTTAGCCGTTAAATTATGCCTTTCGTGCCTAAAGCCTGCATAAAGGCATCGCGCATGCGCTTGCTGATGGTCAGCGTATGCTGCTCAATCTTTACCATATTACCCTCTACCTCTTCTATACGATTGATATTGACAATACAGGAACGGTGGATACGGAAAAAGTCAGACGATGGCAGCATTTCTTCCATAAAACCGGTGGTTTGCAGTGCGAGCAATACATCGTTTTCAGTATGCAGCTTCACATACTCACCGAAGCTTTCTACAAAGAGGATTTCTGCATACTTCACCTTAACCATCTTTCGGTTGGTCTTTACAAAAAAGAAGTCGGAGGCTCTGGCAGTTTCCGGGGGCTGGTCAGTTTTAAGATTAGCAACAGGTTCTTCTTTTGAGAACTGAATCAATTCAATCGCCTTGTCAATGGCGCGGCAGAAGCGCTGAAAAGAAATGGGCTTCACCAGGTAATCAATCACATCCAGCTCGTAGCCTTCCAGCGCATATTCTGAATAGGCCGTGGTAAAAATGGTCACGGGTTGGTGCTTCAGGGTTTTTACGAGGTCAATACCCGTCAGGTCATCCATCTGGATATCAGTCAGCAGGATATCAACTTCTCCCTTATTAATGATTCGCTTGGCGTCTAATGCATTGCCCGCTGTCCCCACTACCTCCAGTTCCGTCATTTTCTTTGCATAGCTGAGCAGCAGGTCTCTGGCTGGCTCCTCATCATCTACAATCAGTACTTTATAATGCTTTTCCATTTATACTTTCCTTTCCAGTGGCATGCTTACTCTGATACGGTAAACTCCCTCCTTCTCTTCATTCTCCAGGGTATAATCATCCCCATACTGTAATTCCAGGCGTTTGACCACATTTTCATGCCCTACTCCGCCATACTTTGTTTGCGGACCCTTTCGGGTCTTTACGGTATTTGAAATCTCACAAACGCAAAGGTCTGCCTCATCTACTTCCAAATCTACCTTCAGGAAACCCGCGGGATTACTTACCGCATCGCTATGTTTGCAGGCATTCTCCACCAGGTTAACGATGATCAGCGGAGCGATCAAATGATACCCCTTTACGCCTGAAATATTCAGGCTAATATTCTGCTGATCTGAATTCTTCATTTTATAGATCTCCAGCAAATCATCAACTGCCTCCAGCTCTTTATTCAACTCTACCTTTTCTTCACTACAATCGTAGACCATAAACCTGAGTACAGAGGACAACCGTTCCAACATAAAGGCCGATTTTTCATTGCCCGTCTGCACATAGGAGTAAATATTGTTAAGTGTGTTAAACAGGAAATGTGGATTGATCTGGGACTTCAAAAAATTCAGCTCAGCTTCCAGCTTCTCATTTCTCAAGAGCCCCTCCTTCCGGATATTGCGATACCAGGCTTCCACAAAGTAATAAGCGCTGGATGCCGATACCAATAAAAGAGAGATGGGAAAGGTATATAAGAAGGATTCCCAGTAAGACTCATAGCCATCTTCAGGGTACTCTGCGAAGATGGTGATATCAATAATATGGCCGATGGATGAGAACAATAACACCATCGGTATCACCAGAAGAAAAAACAAGGTTTTCTGTCCCCTGTGAAACAAGGGAAATACCAGGTGGTAATAGAGATAAACCTGTGTCACCTGAATCAGCACAAACTGTAAGGCATACAGCGAGGAGTAGAAAACTCCCAGGTAGGGTACATCTGCCCCAAACATGATCAGAAAGAACAAAAGCCAGACACCGACCTGTATTCTGATACTATATTTCCTGAACTGAGTTTTTTCCATCTGCCCGAAGAATAAGCATAAAATAAGGTAATGAGAACTTTTACACACAAAGTGTCATGGTTTTCCCTTCAATAGCCCTCAATATCCCATAAGTGGATTCGGCTAGTATTTGTCCCGAATAACCGCCCCGGTTCATCCATTCATAGGATTTCCCAAAGCGCTGATAGATTAAATATCCTTTTGTGATCGGCAATAGCTAGCATTGAAACCAGTATCGACCAGATATCACCTAAACACCCGGGTAACACAAGCATACATCACCATGAAACAACTATTGATCATACTCTTCTTAAGCGCAGGCTTTTATCAGGCCGGAGCTCAGGAACCTCCCGGCAGGCCTCCTGTTTCGGTAGGATATTTCAGCCACTACGGTTTTCAGCCGGGGCTCAAGATTGGAACCATGTTTCCCCTGGCGGGAGACACATTGAGGCAATGGGTGTTCAGTCCCCAACTAGGTTTTTTCACCAACCCCGGGGACGACACCAATGCCTTGTTTAATCTGGAAGTAGGCTACAAAAAGCCAAAAAGAGGAAAGCATGCTTACTCCCAATGGTCTGCGGGGCTCGGTTACCTGCATCAGTCCAAGCTTCAGTCGTTTTCGATTCATCTGGGAAACGGCAATACCGGAGATCGCCAGAGAGTCGGGGACAACTTTCTGCTACCCACTATCAGCTATGAGTACGGCTGGGCTACTCACCGCAAAATAAGTTGGTACCTGAAGCCCGCTCTCGGCATCCGGCTTCTCGGAAGAAATGAGCATAGCACCATGCTGCTTTTAGAATTTGGAATAAGGTTATGAACAGGAATAAAGGAAAAAACACCCGCACTATGGACAGAAAAGAATTTATCAAAACCTGCTCAGCCCTGGGTTTAGGGGCCTACTTGTTCCCCTCCCTGCTGACGGGATGCAGCCCTGAAGAAGACAGCTACCCTGAGTTTGACGTCAACTTTTCAGGAAAGGTGCTGATCGTGGGAGCAGGAGCGGCCGGTATCACAGCAGGCTATGTGCTCAACCAGTACGGTATTGATTTCGAGATTATCGAAGCAGCCCCGGTTTATGGCGGGCGTGTGAAAGAGATTTCGGGGTTTGCCGATTTCCCGATCGATTTAGGCGGAGAATGGATTCATACGGATGCGACCATACTCTCAACCCTTATCAACGACTCATCGGTTGATGCTAAAATTGACATCATTAATTATAGTCCTGAAACGCTGTATTTATGGAACAACAACAAGCTCAAAAAGCGCAATTTTTTCTCCAACTTTTATGGCGAGCTTAAATTTAAAAGCACTACCTGGTTCAGCTTCTTTGACAACTATATGATGCCGGCTATTGGTAACCGAATTACCCTGAACAGCCCTGTAACAGCCATCGACTATAGCACGGATAAAGTGAGAGTCACCAACACCAACAACGATATTTTTGAAGGGGACCGGCTTATTCTGACTGTCCCGCTGACCATTCTGAAACAGAACCGCATTGACTTTACTCCGGCACTACCTGCCTCAAAGATCGCGGCACTGGATGAAATATATATGCCCGATGGTATTAAGGTGTTTATGGAGTTTTCTGAACGTTTTTACCCGGATATTACCTACGAAGGTGGCCTGGCCGATGTGATTAACGGGGATGAGGGTGAGAAGATCTATTATGATGCCGCATTCGGTAAAGACACTAACCGGAATATTCTGGGTCTTTTCAGTGTAGGCTCTCCTTCTACCCGGTACACCAGTATTGCCACAGATGAGGAACTGGTTCAGTATATATTGAATGAGCTGGATGAAATGTTTGATGGCAAGGCTTCCCGCCACTACATCAAGCATGTTACACAGAACTGGTCAAAAGAGCCTTATATCGGAGGTTCCTATACCCATGGAGATAATAGCAGCGCGGCTCCGATACTCAAAGAGTCACTGGATGGCAAGGTTTACTTTGCCGGTGAGACGTATGCTCCGGAAGATTATGCCACGGTACACGGAGCCGCACAATCGGCCTATGTGGCGGTTGAACAAATTTTAAAAGGCTGATCCATTCAGGATGTTTTTGGCATATAAATCAAACCGCTTGCGAAAGAATAGCGAAACGGATACTTTCGGCAAAAGCCACAATATGTCTATTGCCATCAGAAAGGTTCAGGAAGCTGACTTCCCTCAATTGATTAATCTCTTCCAGGAGTTTGCGGAGTTTCAGAAAACGCCTGACCGCATGACCAATACCCTGGAACAGATGCAAAAAGAAAAGGACTACTTCGAGGCCTTTGTAGCGGTGAATGCAGAAGATAAAATCGTGGGCTATGGCACCTGGTTCTTTACCTATCATACCTGGGTAGGCAAATCATTGTATATGGACGACCTCTATGTGTCTCCGGCATACAGAGGAACCGGTCTGGGCCGAAGACTCTTCGAAAGTGTATTGGGAGTGGCCAAAGAGGGATCCTGCCATCGGATGAGATGGCTGGTATCAGACTGGAATATCAATGCTCAGGAGTTCTATAAAAAGATAGGTGCCAGTTTAGACCACACGGAAATGCACTGCGAGCTGGTGATTAAGTGACCTTTATTTCCTTAATCTGATCACAGTTCCCCCATCACCGATTGCACGGACTCTGTCCGCTTTGCTTTCTTAACCTCAGTACAGCGAAGAGGAACTTTGAGGAAATGAAGTGCTCAGAGTCCTTTTTAAGTGACTATGCATGATTGTAGCCCGAAAGACTATCAGGCTTAACCCAGTTAACCTCCTCAGGGTCCTCCTTGAGAGACCCTGAGGGTGGAGAGAGACTCTAAGAGTAAAGACTTCTCTACTCATTCTTTAGAAACTTCCTTCGTCTGTATTGGAAAGCAGGGGTTCACCTCTGACTATCAGCCATCGGTATCAGTCTGCTGTTTGTCCTGAAACCGTGGACATTGGTCATTAGTCCGCATAGTGTTGAAAGATTCTTCGTAACATACATAGACTATCAATGTATATCGATAATTAGGTATGTTCTCATTTTCAAAATCGCTTGTAGCAGCCTCCTCCAAACCTCTGATTCTCGGGATTTTACAGGAAGGCACTTCTTACGGCTACGCTATTATCCAAAGGGTAAAGGAAATTTCGCAAGGCAAATTGGAATGGTCAGATGGAATGCTCTACCCGGTCCTCCACAGGCTGGAAAAGGAAAAGCTCATTACGTCTCAATGGATGCAATCTGAAGAAGGCCGACACCGAAAATACTATGCCATCACTGAGTTGGGGAAACAAAGTCTGCATCAGGAAAAAATGAACTGGTATGGTATGCAGGAAGTCATGGAAGCACTCTGGTCTATCAACCCCTCCACCTCAAATTAATACATCATGGACCTTGAAAAGAAGATCAAAGACTGGCGCAAAAGCCTGCGCAAACAGGAGCATTTCAGCGATGGATTTACAGAAGAGCTGGAGGTACATTTGCGCGATGCCATAGAAGGTGGACTGGACAAGGGACTCAGCCCTGAAGAAGCCTTCGATCGGGCAGTAAAAAACTTAGGGGATATCACAGCCATCAATAAAGACGAAAGGCTGGCCCATATCTCTTCCGGTAAGTCCGGCCTCATGGTTCCCGGGTTGCTTCGCAACTTCCTGAAAGTCAACAGAAGACAATTCAGGAAAAACGGATTGCTCAATGGCATCAACCTGGCAGGTCTGACGGTAGCCTTCACTGCCACCTTCTTTATTGGCCTGTTCTTACATGATGAACTCAGTTTTGAACATCATCATCCCAATGCAGAAAACATCTACCGCCTCTCCTACCAGCACACCAGTGAAACCGGCATTGTTGAAAAACGAGCATTTTCATCGGGTATGTGGATAGACGTTGTAAAAGACCGGGTGCCTTCGATAGAAGAAACCATGCGCTTTATGCAGATTTCCTATGGCTACGTGGAGAATCAGGCTACCAACCAGTCTTTTTATGAAGAAGGTATATACTGGTCTGATCCCAACTTCTTTGACTTTCTGCACTTTCCACTTAAATATGGCAATCGGGAAGATCAGCTCTCTCACCCGAGCTCATTGGTGGTGACGGAGTCCATTGCAGAAAAAGTATTTGGTGAAGAAAACCCGATAGGCCAGTCACTGAGGTTTGTCAGAAACGGCATAGTTGTAAACTTTGTGGTAACCGGAGTCATCTTTGACCCTCCTTCTAACAGCCACTTTCAACCGAATTATATCGCCCAACTGGAAGCCCTGCAGGGCATTTTCGGAGAAGCAGAAAGAGGCTGGATCACTTTGAATCCGGCACCGGGCTGGGTTTATACCTACATAAAACTGAGAGATGAAAGCTATAAAGCACAGGTAACCCAAACACTGGAGGAGTTCTGGAACAATGCCATACCTGAGCGGGCTGAGTTTATGGAGCCACTGCTGACCAAACTTACCGATATCCACTTTCAACCACCCATCAAATGGGAAATTGACACCCCCATTACGATGAGCTACATCTACGGGCTGATCGTGATCGCGGCTTTTATACTGATTATCGCCATGACCAATTTCGTCAACCTGATCACAGCTCAGGCGAGCAAACGACAAAAGGAAATCGGTCTTCGTAAAACTCTGGGTAGTACGCGGAAACAGCTCAGGCTACAATTCTTTCTTGAATCTGCCGGGCTGACCCTCTTTGCCATCATATCAGCCCTGGCTCTTACTTACCTGCTACTTCCTGAATTCAATGGACTGATAGAAAAGAGAATTGACCTCTTTCAGGTATTCTCAAACAGCAATTTATTTATCGGTTTCATAGCGATCGTATTGATGATCTCTTTTACTGCAGGGGCTTTTCCGGCATTGTATTTTACCCGAAAGGTTACCAAATCTTTCAATCTGAATCAGTTTTTTAAAGCAGAAAGGGCCAATACTACGGGGCGTAATATGCTCGTCATCCTGCAGTTTGCCGTAGCCATTACTCTGATCATTTCTACGGTGACTGTTTTCAATCAGCTTCAACTGATCAACAACGGCAAACTCGGTACTAACAGAGAGGCTGTGGTGGGTATTCGCACTACCCGTATGGGAGATACTCATCAGATTCAGCGATTCAGAAATGAGATTGAGAATTTTGCTCAGGTATCGTCAAGTACGCTGGGCATGCACCTGCCACGACTGAGTGATTTTGGTCGCATTAATACGAGATATTTCGCACCCGACCTCCATAACGAACCCTTATACTGGAATAAGTTTGATGCGGATGGAGACTTTCCGAAAACCTTCGATCTGGAGTTTATTGCAGGTGAAGATTTTCGTGAAGATCATGACCTGAATTCGTTGATCATCAACGAATCGGCAGCCAGAGAACTGAATCTTGCTCCTCATGAGGCTGTGGGGCTGATCTTGAAAGAAGACAGTATCAACTATGTCTACGGGCAATCTGATGGTGTAGTGATCGGTGTGGTAAGGGATTTTGCCTATGAATCGGTAAGAAAGCGGGTTGAACCCCTGGTGATCTGTGCCAACACGCAGGTCAACGGAGCCCTTTCCGTGAAGCTAGGTCCGGGAAACAAGCAGGAAGCTATTGCACAACTGGGAAAACTCTGGGCTGAAATATATCCCGGACGCCCTTTTGAATACTGGTTTCTGGATTATGAATTCGGTCGCCTTTACAATCAGGAAAGGAGACTTGGAAAGTTAATTCCTCTGTTCTCTGGGCTGGCCATTGTGATTGCTCTTTTCGGCCTATTTGCCCTCACAGCATATGTTTCGGAGCTTCGTAAGAAAGAAATCGGTATCAGAAAAGTACTGGGCTGCTCTACATCCGGTATTCTCAGGCTCCTGAGCTGGCAGTACCTACGCACCATCCTGATCGCTGTTTTCATTGCTATTCCCGTATCCTGGTGGGGCATGGACTACTGGCTGGATAACTTCACCTATCGGGTAAATATCAGCCTGCTGGTGATAGGTGGATCTATCCTGTTTATTCTGTTGGTTTCTCTGATGACCGTAAGCCTTAAATCCTTAAAAGCAGCCAATGCCAATCCGGTGGAGAGTTTGAAGCATGAGTGAGCTACCGCTAAAATTATTCTGAAAAAAAACCTGTACTATTTCCATGGCATGCTCGTTGCTCAGAGTAGACTATGAAGATATCATTCGATCTTGACGGTACGCTCATTCCTCTGGGAGATAACAGCTTCCCTGTGGAACGAAAAACAGCACTCCAGAAATCACTGCAGGTAGAGCCCCTGAGGGCCGGTACCAAAACAGTATTCAAAGCATTAAGAATGGCCGGACATGAAGTAGGTATATATACTACCTCATTTCGGTCTCAGCGTGTGATAAAATTCTGGCTTTGGTCTTATGGCCTGAAAGCTGATTTCATCATCAACGAACAATTGGCTGGCCCAATGCTCAGGCAAATGAACATAGGCGCTTCCAAATACCCCCCTGTCTTTAAGATTGACTTACATGTAGACGATCTGCCCGGCATTGCCCTTGAGGGTGAACGCTTTGGCTTTGATACTTTGCTGGTAGACTATGACGTGCGTAACCTCGAATCTCTTCTCGCAGACATCAGTGATTTTGAAAGAATGGTCGCTGTTCAGGCGTAATGCACAGCTAAAAGGGAACGTAAAAAGTGAGCAGTTCATCATTGCCGATTTATAAATCCGCATTTCGGTTTTATCAATAAAAAGCCTTTCCAGCTGACCCTAAGCTACTTTCAAGGGTAGTAAAACCCTTGAAAGCTCATGAAAGTCACATCATTCTTCAAACTCCTTCTCTGTTCTCATCTGATCTTGAATCTGGCTGTCAGCGGTCAGGCACAAAGCATTACCGATCGCCAACTGGCTCAAATCGACAGTCTGTTTCAGGAATATCAAAACATACCGGGAGCCGCGGTAGGTGTTTTCCGGGATGGTGAGATTGTTTTCAAGAAGGGCTATGGTCTCGCCCATCTCGACTACCGCATTCCGGTTACTACTGAAACTGTGTTTGAAACAGGTCTGGCTTCTACCCAGTTTACGGCAGCCTGTATCGTGTTGCTGGAAAACCAGGGCAAGCTCAACCTGGATGATGTGGTACAAAAATTCATCCCTGAATTTCCACGCTACCCTGAAGGAGATATTACAATCCGGCAGTTACTCTTACATACCAGTGGGCTGAGAGATTATATCCGCATCTTTTTTGCCCAGGCAAAGCCATGGAATCAGGATTTTGATGAAGAGAGAGCACTGGAACTAATGATGACGCAGGACGGACTTTCCTTTACCCCCGGGAGTCGTTTTGCTCCGGGCGACTCCAGCTATTCCTTGTTGGCTTCCATCGTGAGAAGAATCACCGGTATGTCCATAGGAGAATTTGCCCAAAAGGAACTCTTCGGGCCTCTGGGGATGGAGCACAGCTTTATCTACGAAGACCTGGGTATGATTGTACCCAACCGTGCCGTAGGTTACTCGGATGAGGGAACCGGCTATCAAATGCACCACTATTTTAACTTCACTGGCGGTGGCAATCGCAGGGTCTACTCTACTATTGACGATTTCTTTTTATGGAGTGAGAACCTGAAGCAAAGTCGGATTGGCAATGATACCTTCCTTGAAAAAATGTTCACCCGTGGTTCCCTCAACGATGGTTCTCCGATCAGTTCAAGCCTCGGGCTGGACCATGGGCGCTTTATGGATTATGCACTCATGGGCTATGGTGGCCACTGGGCCGGCAATGCTTCTATGTATCTGAGATTTCCTGAGGCAGACCTGTCCGTAGTCGTGCTGAGTAATAATGGAACAGTGAATGCAGCCGGCAAAGCATATGACCTGGCAGCCATACTGCTACCTCCCAAAGAGGCGCAAGGCATGACAGAAGCCGGGCCTGCCCCTGCTTCCACTCCCGAAACGATTACCTTAACCACAGAGCAGTTAGACGCTTTTGCCAGTGACTATTTCAACTATGAATCAGGGTATGTCAGAAGAATTCTGGTCGAAGACAGTAAACTTATCTATAGCCGCCTGGATGCTGGTACCAGCAGGCTCAGCCCTATCAGCGAACATACCTTTATCATGGACAATGTACCCTACAGGGTGAAAATGGACTTCCGGAATAACACCGAGGGTCAGCCTTGTATGTATGTGCAGGTAGAAGATGAAGCTGAAATTGAGTATGTAAGAACGGTCAAGCCTGCGTATACCCCAGAGCAGCTAACTGCTTTTGAAGGAGACTACTACGCCCCCACTCTGGACGTGACTTATTCCTTAAAAGCAGAGAATGGCAACCTGGAAAGCACCATTGGCAGACATTCTTTTCTTACCTGGAACCCGGTGATGACCGACCTGTTTAACGAAGCTCATTTCGGTTACCTGCTCTTCGAAAAGAATGATAAAGGGGAATACATCGGATTTACGATGAACAATGCTTTGGGAGAAGTCAGGTTCGAGAAGAGGTAAAAAATCACATGGACACCGTCCTCGATACTTTTTAAAAAGTCCGGGGACAGCATCATAACCAGAGGGTGATTGAGAAACCCGGACAGGAGGGTATCCCTCCGATATTCCTTACCAGGTCCTTACACCCAGAAGTTTCTCACCCAGTTCGGTGAGCCGGGCGGTTTCATATCTTACCTGCTCCCAGTTACGGGGGTCACCGGGAAAGGCATAACCCTCCGGGGCGATACGGTTTTTCCAGGAGTTGATACGCCAGTTTCTCAGGCTGGTATTCTCAGGTTCGGCCGGCATCATGGAAATGTACTGAGCCACCCGCACCTTGTCACCTGACAGATTAGGGCGGATGCCATGAGGCTGTTGGCTATTGAAAATCAACAGATCACCGGCCTCCATTTTTACCTTGACGATTTTATCCTCAAGGCCCCTAATATCAGGTTGGAAAGGGTTGTGATCTGCCGGTTGAGACTTTATCCAGTCATCGAAATTCCGATACAACCAGGGGATGCACTGAAAACCGCCCATACTTTCATCCATCTGATCGGCCAGTGCCAGCACTCCCTGTACGTTTTGGGGCTTGGTGGCAGGGTCATAGTCCCAGTGAATAAAGCCTTTGTACTCATATCCGGGTCGGATGGGAAAGTTCAGATTGGCCCGGTCGATGGTCACCCACAGCTGATCAGTACCCCAGATGTCGGTAAAAGCCTCATAAACTCTGGGCATCTGACGATTATTCCAGAGTTGCTGATGATTATACACCTCTACCATGCCTGTACCTGCCAGTTCTTTCATTTGCATCTCAGCCCGGGGAGCTGTATACCAGGTTTCCGGATCGTCCGGTTTCTTTTCTTCAAACTCCCAAAGAAATTCGGCTGTTTGCCGTGCCTGTTCTCCTGGCACAGCCTGTTTGATGACAATGTAGCCCTGCTCCTGCCAGAAAATCCAATCCTCCTCGCTCAGCACCTTGAGTGCTTTGCCATTCGATCGGTCATTCAGTTTCAGCTTGCTGCTTTTGGCCGTTGAGGGATTGCCTGGAATATCCTTATGCGCGTTTTCCGGATTCATAACCATTTGTTCTTCAGAAGATAAGCATTTGATCTGAGTTTTTTCATAACTTCTGAAGTCACTATGCATTGGTATCAATAATTAGAGACCACCTTGATCATCAACTGAAAAAAATCATCATGACGCATTCCCGAAGAGGTTTTATCAAAAAATCATCAGCCCTGGCTTTAGGGCTGTCTGCTTATCCCACCATTCTCTCCGCCAGTGATATGGCAGCTGCGCACGATACAGTGAATATGGCTGTGATTGGCTGCAATGGTATGGGCTGGTCCAATATGCGGTCACACTTGCAGATGGATAATGTGCGGTGCATCGCCCTTTGCGATGTGGATGACGGTGTGTTGGCCAGACGAACAGAGGACTACAAAAAGTTCCGGGACAACAGCATTACCACCTACAAAGACTACCGCAAACTACTTGAAAACAAGGATGTGGATGCGGTTATCATCGGCACACCAGACCACTGGCACTGCAAGATGATGGTAGATGCCCTGGAAGCGGGTAAACACGTATATGTGGAAAAGCCACTGGCCAATTCAGTACAGGAGTGCTACCTGATGGAAAAAGCTGCTAGCAAATACAACAAACAGGTGGTACAGGTAGGCCAGTGGCAGCGCAGTGGTACACATTATGCCAAGGCGATAGACATCGTGAGAAGTGGTCAACTGGGAAATATCAGGCTGGTTAAGGTCTGGGCCTACCAAGGCTGGATGAAGCCAGTACCGGTAAGACCGGATGGTGCTGCGCCTCAGGGAGTGGATTATGACATGTGGCTGGGGCCAGCCAGAAAAAGGGCCTTCAACCCCAATCGCTTTCACTTCAATTTCCGCTGGTACTGGGACTATGCCGGAGGGCTGATGACTGACTGGGGTGTGCATGAAATTGACATTGCCCTCTATGCCATGCAGGCCAGGGCGCCAAAATCCGTCATGGCTTCCGGTGGTAAACTGGCCTACCCTGACGATGCCTCCGAAACACCAGATACCCTGCAGGCAGTTTTTGAATATGACAACTTCAATATGCTCTGGGAGCATGCAACCGGTATCGACAATGGGAATTATGGTCGTACAGAAGGGATTGCCTTTATCGGTAACAATGGCACACTGGTACTTAACCGGGGAGGTTTTGAAGTGATTGTGGAAGACGAGCGGGTTGATGGACAGCGCAAAGCCCTGATGGATGAGATCCCCCCTGAGAAAACACAGGGCAGCTATCTGGATTTACATACCAGCAACTTTATTGAGGCCATTCAGAAAAATGACCCGGCTGCCGCCAATTGCCCTCCCTCAACAGGCAGTGTAGCGGCCATCAATGCCCATATGGGTAATGTGGCTTACAAAACCGACAGAAAGGTGTATTGGGATACGGAAAAGCAGAACTTCGGTAAAGACAAAGAGGCCAACGCGCTGATAGGAGCTCAATATCATAATGGCTGGAAGCTACCGAAGGTTTAGTCGAAGACTTTGGATAAGTAGTAGGACTTAAGTGATCTAATTTCAGTAACCAGCATTCACGTTTGTCCGTGAAAACTATCAGACCCTCACCTTGAAAGTCAGAGGTCTTCATTGGGTTCAGGTTGATGACCATAAATACCACATACATACTCATAACAGCTATTTCACTGGCTCATATTTTTATCTGTTGGCGTACTCAGCTACTGATCAACGGATCATTTCTGACTTCTTTTCAGAAACGCCTTAATTCTGTTTTGATCTGGGTACTGCCTTTTCTCTGGGCATTCATTGTAAGGTCTGTTGTAAAGCGATCAGAGATTAAAGTGATGACAAAAAAAGACCGTAAGATACGCATGAGCTCAGGTGAAGCAGGCGAATCGGTGGCAGGGGCTGCAGGGGGTGCTGTCTGATGAATAAAATAACTTATACGAAGAAGGCATTTCTCAGTCTGTTTCTTATAAGCCTGATGGCATGGCCGAATACTGGTCTTGCTCAACAACAGACCTACCTGGGTGACATGATCTTTGAGATTTATAAGCATCAGGACTCTCTCGTAAAAGATTCATTTTATACCCATGTCGAGATCGGAAAACTATTCGACTATGACCGGAAACATGCCTTGATTTTTCAACAGATTGACTCAATAGAATACATCAACCAGCTTAAGTTAATCAGCTACTCAGACAACGAGACTGTCGAAAAAATCATCGATACTTTCGAGATCGGTATGTTCATTGACTTCAGAAGAATAGACATGAATCATGATGGGTACAAGGATGTTCTGATCACCCAGGGCTCTCAAAGATCATGGGACAGACTCTACCTCTTTGACCCGGAAAGTGATTCTCTGATAAGCATTCCTGAATTCTCCGGTTACCGAAGCACAAATCAGGTCCTTGAAACAGAATACTTCTATTCCTATACTTCCAAAGGCTGCGCAGATGACCTGTGGGAATCAAAATTAATCCGTTTTGAAGGCCACAACATACAGGAGCATGGCACCATATATGGAGATGGCTGTCATCAGGAAAGTAAACTAAGAGTGATTAGAATCACTCATGAAGGTGAGAACAAAAGCCTCCCCATGGATCAAACTATCATGGCCGGAACAAGCAAAGGGGAATTTATAAAAAGTTACTGGGAACAATTCATAACTAATAAGTGACATAAAAAAGCCGGGCTTTCGCCATCACCAAAAACCTGATAATTCTATAAGGGAGAAGCAGGAATTAAGCTTAGGATAAATAGCTTTGTATAGCGCATTAGCCACCAGAACTCCAAACATGAAACTGCCTCTTAACTGCATCGTCAACTATCACGAAGATTTTCTGTCTCCTGAAGAGGCTACCACTCTTTATGACTCCCTGCTCCGGGACTATCAATTGGACAAAGCCCGGTTGACACTCGAGGTCGGAGGCCGGAAATTCAATACAGACAGTTTTAAGATTCTGTTTGCCACGGACCGGCTGATTCAGAAAAACCATTACCCTGAGAGTGTTCATGGCAAGAGTCACCTCTGGACTGGTCCCATGGCTGAGCTGAAAAAGAAGGTAGAAGCATTTACCAACAAAGAGTTTGAAGTAGCCATGTGTCTGTACTATCCTGACGGTGAGTTTTTTGCACCCTATCACTTCGACCAGGAAACCTCCGGCTACGCTACTACCCTGCCCTCGATTAGCCTTGGTGCCGTTCGTGAATTCAGCTTTAAAGAAAACGAAACAGAGCGCGTTTATTCACTCCCCCTGGCAGACGGGAGCCTGATATGCATGGCTGACTACTGTCAGTCAAGGTATACGCACAGCCTGCCCAAGGACCCACAATGCAAAACCGGTAGAATTAACATCACCTTTCGTGAGCCGGCTTTTAAATAGTAAGCCCGGGATGATCTGGCGTGAACTTTGATACAATCTGGCAGACTCAAAGTTGAAAGATCATGAAGACAGATACATACACCAGGGTACTCCTCAGTATCATCGCCATTTGCCCTATCAAACTCTCATTTGGCCATATCTCTCCTTTTCCTGAAGCTCATGCCGGGAGTGACCGTCAAACTACTCCCAACGGCACTTACGGGCTGGTACCCCTCAATGAGGATGGCAGCATTACGGTGAGACTCAGCCCTCTGGAAGAAGTGGATGTGAATATTAAAAACATCAGCACCTGGGATAAACTCAAGGTCAATATCGCGGATATCAGCACCTCTGATGAGTTAAAAGTTGACCTTTCTGATATCAGTACCTCTGACGAGCTGGATATCAACCTTGACGAACTGGGTGGCTCCAACATCATGATGGGTGAGTCCATACCGGTTAAAATCAAAGACTAGCATAGCTTAAAAAAGGTTTTTGTGCCAATGGCATCACTGGCATAGGTAATCTCAACGCTATTGTTCTATTTTGGAGCCGAGATGAGTAGTATCAATACATATTCTACTGAAGGCTTCCGCGATAAATTCATGAAAGGGGAAGAAATTCCACCTGATATGCTCAGGGCAGATTTTGGGAAGTTCTTTATCGTGAAGGTGGAAGAGATGCTACCGCTGATCAAACTACCCGTTCCTCCAAGTCGGTCTACAACCCATACCTTCATCTATATTTCAACCGGAGAAGCGATCATCACCATAGGCAGTGAAAAGTATACGATTCACCAGAATGAATGCATTTTTGTGCCGGCAGGACAGATATTCTCATTTGAGAATCCTGATGTGAATACAGGCTACCTGTGCAATTTTCACGAAGATTTTATTATCGGTAAATACGGGCAAGCCGACCTTCTCAGGGGGCTGGAGTTTTTGTCAATCTACGGAAACCCTTATGTAAAACTTGAAAATGCAGCCCCGCATGTAGCCCTGATACTCAGCAGAATGCTCTCTTTGTATCAAAAAAACGGTCTTCATAACACAGCGCTGCTGCACCCCTACTTTATGGCCTTACTGGCGGAAATCAATCAGGTTTACCAGCCACAATACATTGATTTTGCCTCGAGGTACACTACCCTCACCGTTGAATTCAAAGCGCTGCTATCTCAGTACATCAATACGCTGCATCAGGTAAAGGATTATGCTTCACTTTTGAATGTAAGCCCCAATCATCTCAATAAAGTAATTAAAGCGACTACAGGAGTCTCACCCTCAGAATGGATCGACAATCAGCTGATCCTGGAAGCCAAAGTACTATTGTATCAAACCGACTTCCCTATAAACCAGGTAGCTGCGGAAATAGGTATCATGGATCAGTCTTATTTCAGCCGGTTTTTCAGAAAGCTTACGGGGCAAAGCCCGATGGAATTCAGAAAAATGATTGAAAGGTCCTGAAAGAGGCATCATCCGTCCTAACATCTACCCTGTTTCTGTATCAGTTTTGCGATATCAAAACCCGTATTTGAAACGCAAGCCTTATGTACAGCACTTTTCTTTCTTTTCATTCAATTTTCAGATGGCTCGTACTGCTCAGTCTGCTATATGCCATCTTTCGTGCATTTCGCGGATACAGGTACCGATTGGCATTTTCAGCTCATGATAATCACATCCGGCACTGGACCGCCACCATCGCACACGTTCAGCTAATGCTAGGGGTAACCCTCTATGGGCTAAGTCCGCTATCTCAGCTCTTTATGAAGCAACCTCTGGCAGCCCTCAAAACCTCACAAACTGCCTTTTTCGGGCTTTTTCACCCTATACTGATGTTAGCAGCCATTGTTGTGCTTACCGTAGGTTCAGCAAAGGCGAAGAGGAAAGAAAGCGATCTGGATAAATTTAAAACGATGCTGATCTACTTTTCTATCGCCTTGTTGATTATGCTGATTGCCATTCCCTGGCCCTTCTCTCCCTGGGTAGCCAGACCCTATATTTCATGAGTAAGACCAGGCTGTCTCAAAAGGAATACCATCCCTCTTTTGGGACCACCTGGCTTTTGGAATAGACTTTGCCGGAATAATCACTCAGACCTGAGCGTCTCAGCAGGGTTGATGCGCCTGACATATCTCACCTGGGTGTTGATGGTAATGCCTGCAACAGCCAACAGAATCAAGGTAGCCAGGGCCAGGGACAACAGGTTGATGGGAGCATGGTATCCATAGGCACTGTCCAGCAACATGCTGATAACAAAGACCGCTAATGTGCTTCCCACAACTATAGCAAAGCCAAGGATTGTAATGAATTTTCGATATACATCCCCTGATAACTGAATCGCACTTGCCCCAAGAATCTTCCTGATGCTGAAATCTTTGATTTTAGAAGAAACACTTAATGACACAAGGCCGAATAAGCCCATGACGGACAAAATAATGGACAGGATCGCGGTAAAAAGTATAATATTACCCACCCCTCTCACATCACTAAAATACCCGTCAAACACCTCTGACTGCCTGTAGCTGTAGAATTCTTCCTCCCCTACAGTCTCATGCCATGCCTTCCTGAGGATCGCTTCTACAGACGCCAGAGCCCCATTAGTGGTATGTACCGTCATATGTGTCACCTCATTATCAGGAACAAGATGCATTACAGCAGGGCCAATGCGTTCATCGAAGGCATGATAGTGGAAGTCTTCCAGTACCCCTGTGATGTGATAATTAGTACTATCTATTCGCACCAGGTTATCTCCGGAGAAGCTAAGACTAAACTCTTCCATAAATGCCTCATTGACCATGATGGAAGACTTCACATCGCCTTTAAGTTCTTTATCAAAATACCTTCCGTCTTTGAGTTTCAAGCCCAAAAGCCTGGCATAACCGGCATCTCCGCGCAGTACCTCAACTTGTGCTGAATGCTCACCCACCTGGCCCCGGCCCGAGATATAGGATTTGCCAATGGTTCCTCTGCTGCCTGCCACCGCGATTACACCAGGATGCTCCAGTGCTTTATCCCGCATTTCCGGATAGACCTGCGGCCCCAGGCCTACGACAAACTTATCATTTTGATCATAACCCCAGTCTCTCCTTTCATTGACATAGTTGGTCTGTATGAACATAATGGCCGCTATGATGGTGACGGTGGCCAGGGTGAATTGAAAAGACAAGAGAAAGCTCGTAATGCGCTTCTTTCCGCCAGGCATTTCCCCTCCTCTGAAAAGGTTAACGGGTTTGACAGCTGACACGATAAAGGCCGGATAAGCACCGGATACCAAAGTAATGAAGCCCAGCAGACCCAAAACAAAGAGCAACAGTTCGCGGTCATGCAACAGATCAAGCGTAAATGTGGCTCCGGAAATCAGACTAAACTGAGGCAGAAAAAAACCGGCAGCCAATAAACACCCCAAGCCTACGGACAGTGTGCAGACTATCAGGTTTTCGGTAAGAAACTGTACAACCAGTTGTCTGCGTTTGCCACCAATCACTTTCCTCACCCCAATCTCCTTTACCCTTTTGACCCCCATGAAGGTAGCAATGTTGATATAATTGAAGGTGGACAGAATCAACATAAAGCCCGCTATGGAAGCCAGTAATATGATTGGCGCTATAGCCGGAGCAGTTCCTATACCACCTCTGATCTCATTGGCTCTGCTACTGATAGATTTAAGAGGTACCAGTTCTATACCTTCGTACTTCCGCTCCCGGCCAAGATCTCGCTGTAACCTTGCCAGCGCCTGAAGTTTTGGCCTGAGAGACTCTGAACGCACCTCTGCTTCCAATTCAACCAGAACCCCGGAGTTAAAATCCCCGGGTTCCTCGCCCTCACGGAGTATGAGATGATTCATAATAACCCCTAGCCTGATACTGGAACTCAGGGGAGAGTCCTTGCAAATAGCGGCCACAATAAAGTCTTCCTCCTGATTGTTGACATCCAGGGTAATAATCTGGCCAAGCGGGTCTTGATCTCCAAAAAACTGAAGCGCTGTATTCTCTGTGATAACCACATTCCGTGGGTTGCTCAAAGCATTGATGTCACCACTGACAACCGGAAATGAAAAACTTTCAAAGAACCCATCATCTGTAAACACAGCATGCGAGAAAATCTTGTCCTCTCCCTTCTTTACCAAAACGCCCTGAGAAGCATATCTCATCACACGTTTGATCTCGGGAAATCGCTCGCGCATCAGTTCGCTTACCTCCTCAGATAGGTAACCATACTGGCTCATTTGGTTGTCTACAAACGCGGAATGTGTAGCCATATAGATGCGATCGCCATTTTCATGAAAACGATCTTTCATCAGAGAACTCTCAATAAACTTAAAGGCAACCAGGCAACAGCCAATGGCCAGTGATAAACCTATCACGTTGATGGTTGATGCCATTCTTTGTTTCCATAGATTGCGAAGCCCTATTTTAAAGTAGCTTCTGAACATGGCCATATGATCAGGAGCTCTCTCATCATTCACGGGTTTGATGTTAGACCATTTAAAGAGTCGTATCACATCCCATACAAAAGCTCTTTTAGCGGCAGCCGGTCCCTTCTCTTCCAGGCGCCAATAAAAAAGTTCGTGAGCATCACCCTGTACCTGCTCTCTTACCCGGTTATTACAATACCAGCCAAGAAAACGGTCAGGCCATTTCGGAGGTGCAGGGCGACTCATATGCGATTATCTCCCGATTATTCAGATCTCAGCGTATCAGCCGGATTCATTCGTCTGACATTTCTCACCTGGGTGTTGATGGTGACGGCTGCTACCGACAGCAGGATGATTCCCGCCAGGCTTAGCGGAACCACTCCGATATTTTCATGGTAGCCATAAGCAGAGTCAAGCAGCATACCAATCAGGAAGACAGACACTGTGCCGCCTATAATGATGGCAAGACTCAGAATCAGGATAAACCTTTTGTAGATATCGGCAGATAACTGACGCAGACTGGCTCCCAATACCTTTTTGATGCTAAAGTCTTTCTGACGGGAGGAAATGCTCAGTGAAACCAGCCCGAAAAGCCCCATGGCCGAGAGCAAAATCGCCAGTGAAGCAGTGAAAAGCATAATATTGCTGATGCCTTCCATTTCTTTAAAGTGTTCATCAAACACGGCATTCTGAAAGCCCACGGTATAACGATTTTTCTCAGGGTCCAGCTCACTTAAGGTATTCTCAATTTTCTCCTTCATTTCCAGGCTTGTGCCCTTTCTCACCTGAAGGGTCATGTTGGTAAGCAGAGAATCTGCAGCCACATGAAAAGCTGCCGGCTGGATTACCTCATTGAAGTTAGAGAAGTGAAAGTCTTCTACCACCCCGACAATACTGAAGTTGGTACTGTCCATAACCACTGTCTGCCCCTCTTCCCAGGTCAGTTGCAGGCGGTTCATAAAAGTTTCATTTACCAGGAGCGATTTCTGGTTCTGTGTAGGAGCATCTTTGTTAAAGAGAGCACCTTCTTTCAGCTGAACCTTCATGAGTTCCGGAAAGTTCTCATTGGAGCGGTGAATGTGTGCAAATATGCGGTTGCCGTTATGGTCAACCTTCTTGTAATTGATGGATTGCCCCAGAACACCACGACTACCGGCCACATCTTCTACATTCGGCATTTTCAGGAGTTCTGTGGACAGGGTCTGATATGTCTGACCTGTCGGAATATAAAGCACGAGCTTGTCATGCTGATCATATCCCCAGTCACGCGACTCATTCACGCGGTTGGTTTGCACAAACATAATTCCGGCAACGATGGTGATAACGGCCAGCACCATCTGAAAGGTGAGCAGAGCCCCCGTTAATCTTCTCTTGCTTCCCTTCTCACTGCTTCCTCTGAAAATAGCCACTGGCTTGAAAGATGAAATATAGAAGGCGGGATAGCCACCTGACACCAGTGTGATGAAACCGAGCAGAATTGCCAGGAACCACCAGAGGTTTCTGTGTCCCAGCAAGTCGAGACTGAGATCGCCCCCTGCTATGTTGTTGAACCAGGGAATAAAAAAGGCCGATGCCAGCAGGCAGCCCACGGCCAGTGCCAGAGTACACAACAGGAGGTTTTCTACCAGAAACTGAACAATCAACTGCTGTCTGCGACCACCGATCACTTTGCGCACCCCAATCTCTTTTACCCGCTTCATGGCCATCACCGTGGCGATATTCACATAGTTAAACGTGGCTAACAAGAGCATGAAGCCCCCTATACAGGTGAGCAGGATAAATGGAGCCATGGGAGGCCTTCCTCCAAAACCATTGGCGATATCTTCTCCATTCTTGGCCATTGTAACCAGGGGTTCCAGGCTAATGGATTCGTAGGGGGTTTTAGGTGTGAGAGCATTCTTTTTCTCTCTGATCCTGTCCAGACTCGCAGTGAGTGATGCAGGATCAACCGATTCATTCAAAACGATAAAGGTGAAGGCAGTTTTGGTCAGTGGGTCTGCGAAGTCCTCAAGAAATGAGAAGTTGAGCAGCAGGCCCGGTTTCATAGATGAGTTGTCCGGTGCATTTTCAATAACAGCCGAAACTTCAAAGAACTTCTCCTCGCCATTGATTTTAAGACTCAGCTCCTGGCCAATCGGATATTCATCTCCAAAGAATGCCAGTGCATTGGACTCACTGAGTACGACTGACCGGGGATCATTCAGGGCTGTTTTATCTCCATGGATAATCTTATAGGAGAAAACATCAAAAAAAGTAGGATCAGTAAAGATAAAGGTGTTGCCAAAGCGGGCATTCTTCACTTTCACCTGCCCGTAACCAAAGGCATAGCGATTCACAAATTCTACTCCGGGCACCTCTTCTGCCACCATATCGGCAGCCGCCATGGCCACTTTGCCATACCTGATTTTATTCCCATCCTCTGACTTTCTGGTTGGTGTAATCAGGTAGGTATCCTCAGCTCTCTCGTGGAACTGATCCTTCACCAGATTGGCTTCTATCCATTTGAAGGACACCAGGCAGCAACCAACTGCCAGTGAGAGACCGATAATATTAATGGTGGAAGGCATTTTCTGCTTCCACAGGTTTCTAAGACCGATTTTTAAGTAATTCTTGAACATTGCGATATTGTTGAGTTTTTGATAATTCGTTCGTTTGATGTTTGACCATTTGAAAAGCCTGACCACATCCCAGGCAAAGGCCCTGCGTGCCCGATTGAGACCCTTATCCTCAAGTCTCCAGTAAAAAAGCTCATGGGCATCTCCCTGCACCTGCTCCCTTACCCGGTCACTGCAGTACCAACCGAGAAATCGGTCAGGCCATTTGGGTGGTATCGGAGTTTTTTGGCTCATGCAGAAAACTGATAGTTGGGTAGAGAGGTGAGTTGGGTATACAGCTTCTCACGCACCGACCTGACCTGATCGAGCGTGTTTTTTCCGGCAGCCGTAAGGAAGTAAATGCGCTTGCGTCTGCCACCACGGGTATTGGAGGCCCCTCCCATTTCAGATCTGAGCAAGCCTTTATCTTCCAGTCGGTTCATCACTGAGTGAATACCACTGATATTCACTTCACGCCCGGTCTGCTCCTTGATCTCCTTAAGTACAGATACGCCATAGGCTCCTTCATACAGAAGACCTACCACGAGTAGTACCAACTCTTCCAACTCCCCTATATAAGTTCCTTTCGTTCCCATTTTATTTCATTTACAAACATAGATCAAATCTATTATATCTATGCTTGTAAAACAAATAGACAACAGGGAAATACGATTGGTTACACTTGTGCCAAAAGCCGCTCGCTGATTTGCAGCATTAACTCAATCAAAAAGCCGAGATACCATTGGCTGAAAAAAATTTCAAAGCCTGTGTAACCTTTCCACTACTCAGGCGACTGTCCCCTCAGGAATCCTTATTTTAGTTTTATGGCAGATCAGAAACAACAAGCATTTATGAAAGCCTATGAGGCCTGCCACGATCCATTTTTGCGCTATTGTTCAGCGCTGGCCTATGGTAAAATGGACGTGCAGGACCTGGTGCAGGATGTGCTTGTAGCTGCCTATCATCGATTTGAGAAAATTGAGAATAAGGACCAACTCTTACACTACCTGATTCGCGCAGCCCGGAACCGGTCTATCAGTATCTGGCGCAAGCAGCGACATCAGGAAGCACTCTCAGAGTTACATTCGGAAAGATTGTCTGCCCAGGGTGTTTCACCCGAGATGGTGCTGGACATACAGGTTCTTTACCGGACGCTCGACAAGCTGCCCACAAAGCAGCGGGATGCTTTGGTACTCTTTGAAATCAGCGGCTTTTCTATGAAGGAAATAGCCGGGATTCAGCAGAGTACCGAGGGTGCAGTGAAAACAAAGATCAGTAGAGGAAGACAAAAGTTGAAACAGTTAATGGAGGACCAGTCCTCCGCATCAGTATCAAGTCTTCTGGAAACCCTTCAAACAATCACGCTATGAAAGAGTACGGTACCAATGAGCTGTTTGAAACGGTAAGAGAAGCCCCTACGGAGCTATCCAGACAGCAGGTAATGGAGATGATCACGGTGATTCCCACCTTGCCCTCGTCTGGCAACTCCTGGTTCAATATCAATTTAAACTCAATTATCATGACAACAACAGTAGTAACGATCATCAGTACAGCGGTGATCTATTTCAGCAGTCCCGAAAGCCCAGCCGAGCTCCCTGGTCAGGAGCCGGAAAGCCCTGCCACAGTTGCGGTGGTCACCGATGAACCGGAGACTCAGGATCAATCAGATGATACCCTGAAAGTAGAACTTATTGTGAGCGTTCCGGGTCCCGGGACAGATACCGCCTACAATGCCGATGAACAGCCGGAGCCAGTACCGGTAATTCAGACGCCCGACTTAAAGAGTGATGATGAAAGCACCTCTTCTCTGCAAACACAGCCCATAACGCAAGCTCCTGCTACTGAAGAGACAGCAGCTACTACAGAAATAGTCGAAGTAAACAAAGGCAGTTCAGAGTCTCGAAATTCCTCAGCAATTCGCAATACCCCGACTCCCCCAAAGCCGGTGATTCACAGAACTCCTGTAGCTGACAGTGAAACAGTTGCTTCAGATGACGTGGTAAATGTTCCCCTGGGTAAGCTTAAGCGAACGCTCATCAGGGAATTGTATAATGATCAGATCATTCCTACCAGGAAGCCTTTTATGACAGTGATTGAGTTCAAAGGTCCGGAGGTGAGTGTTAATTTTAAGACCCTGGACAAGGGGCATCGCGATAAGTACAAAAGCATCTTCAAAAAGCATGAGATATCTCCCGGCCCCAACAGACATATTGTGGTTGATGCCGATTTTATCATGGTGGGAGATTTTACCCGAAGCGGTTTTCTCGGTTCAGCCAAAGGCAAGCGCATGCGCATCTCGTTCCGTGACACCACGGTTTTCTTCGATAGTATGCACAAGAATCCGGGAAAAGGTATTAGAGGAAAAATCACCTATAAGCCAAATGGTAAGAAAGGAGAAAGTGTTACCGTCTTTTCTGATGACGACAAAGGCCTGATGAGCAATTCGTCTGACACCCCGAAAACCGGAGACAACGGTGGCCTGATGATCTCTACAGAAGGTGATTTGCAGGATGCCGAGGGCAATACCCGTTCTGCCCTCTTATTAACCAAAGAAGAACCTGAAGTGGATATTGACAGCAATCAGGCCCACAAAATCGGCAATGCAGTCACCATGACCAATACGGATGTAGACAGTCCTCCGGTTGAGCTGAACTCTCTGAAAATTGATAAGTTAAAGAGAACACTGTATCGCTACCTGGTAAGTGATGGTCAGGTAGAAAATAACAGATCTGATGTCAATATGGTGATAGGTACCGGCCCTTTCCGGGTGAATCGCAACAGCAATTTTACCCCGGCCTTGGAGGAAAGGTATAAAGAGCTGTTTCGCACTTTCGGTGTTCAATTACGTCCGGGACTCAAAATTCTGATGAGTACCGACTTCATCTTTGTGGGTGAATTCGGAGAAGACAACTTTAACGGCAGTGTTCAGGGTATGCTGGACAAAGAGAAGATTATCGGCACGGTGTTCGAAGAAGATCTGGGCCAATACGCCCTCTTTGGTAATACCAAATCAGATGAAGTGGCTACAGAAAACCGGCCGGTAGCAGCTTTTGACAAAATCAAGGTATCAGGCCTGGCAGTAGTCTATTACACTCAGGGACGTGCCAAAGATCTGGAGCTGGCCGTATCGGGCATGGACATAGAAGATGTGATTACAGAGGTAAAGGATGGAGAACTATGGGTATACACTCATCCTGACAAGGCTATTAATGAAGAGTCCATCAAGGTGTTTGTGAGCAGTCCTGCTTTGACAAGTATCACTGTTGACGATTCCGGAGTTTTCAAGGGTAAGAGCAAGATAACGGGAGATGCACTGAAGGTGAACGCTTTGGGAGTAGGGTCTGTAGATGTAGGTGTGGATGTGGATCGACTTCACCTGGTCATGGATGGCGGAGATATTGCCGTTGAGGGAAGGGCCGTCATGGAGCGTACTGATTTCCTGATTGATGCCAATAACGGCACCCTTGATCAAAGCGGACTCAGGGTTTTGAAAAACTGGGAACCGAATGAGAAGACTTCTATGGGGGGTGACAAACTGGTAAAACTGAAAGAAAAACTGGCAGAGAAACTCTTCAGTGATGGTTTCATCGAATCTCTGCGCGATAAAGTCTCTATCACCTTCACAACCACCGGCCTTGAGATTAACGAGGCAGAAATAACAGTTAATAAGCTCATCGGATATCTACAGCTTTTTAAAGATTACGGACTGACCCTGAGGAATGAGAGAAGACTCTACATGGCACAGGACTTCATCGTAATTGCAGAAAGAAATGACGGTCGGTTTGAATTCGAAATGCGTGGTAACAACCTAAATTTCAGCGCCCAGGACACATGGGAGGAACTGGAAGAAGACATTTTCAACAGAGACTGACACAGGTACCAGATATCACGGAAAACAACGTAGTGTCAATAGGTTTGTGTTTGCTCCCTTTATGGGTAACAAACCAGTACCTAATGACACTCGTTTGTCGTTAATACTTTTCCCTTCTCAAGTCTTTTGAAGACTTTTTATTCGCTTATCTCCCTATCTGTTTTTTAGTGCGAACCTTTCTTACTTGAATAAATTTATGGTTCCACCTGTATGCCAAAACAGGATATTATCGGAAGGCTTAAAAAACCCTTGTCTGGCTTTACTTATGATGGCTGCCAGACCTTTAGCTGTATAGGTTTGATCTAACAAAATCCCCTCACATTCAGCGAATGCCTCTCCGGCTTCCTTAGAAAGAGGAGTTGGAATGCCGTACCCATCACCAATCTGACTTACATCAACTTGTATGGCCTCCTTATACTCTTCCAGAGAAAGGTTGTTTTCTTTAAGCATGGGTGCTGCGGCTTTCATAATATAGGAGGTAATGTCTTCTACCGAGTCATCAGCACTCACACCTATTATGTCCAGATTATCTCTATTGAATAATTGTTTCCCCAGGACTAGCCCTGCCTGGGTACCTCCCGAGGAACAGCCATGTATTATATAATCAAATTGAGTCTTGCTCTTCTGCTCAAACTCAACAATCTCTTGAAATGCGTTAACAAAGCCATATGACCCTGTGGAGTCTGACGCGCCCAAAGGGATTTTATAGACCTTTCGGCCTTCCGCTTCGCGTTGTCGGGCTAATTCATTCATTTTCAGATCCCGTTCTTGTCTTGTTTGCACAAAATGAATGGCGACTCCCATCAGATCGTTGATCAGGAAATTTGCTGTGTTTTTAGTAGGCTTGTCTCCGTTAAGCACTAATTCGCAATGCAGCCCCAGCCTTCTGGCAACCTGAGCCGTAATACGCGCATGATTAGACTGAATACCTCCAAAGGTAATAACGGTATCACAACCAGAAGCTATCGCCTCTGCAAATGAGTATTCTAACTTCCTCAGCTTATTGCCCCATACCAACGGACCAATCATGTCGTCTCGCTTTATAAAGAGGTTAGGCAATTCTGGGTAGCGTGTTTTAATACGTTTACATGTTTCTATAGGCGTATTCAGTGGTGCCAGTGAAGCTCTTTTCTTCGATTGAAAGATACTCAGCCGATCATCAGTTTTATTCATAAAGCAGTTTGAAGTAATTTCTAAAAATATGGTTAGCTAATTGTCTGTCCATGGCCCTGTTATCGGGGCCTGTAGAATTAAAACCTACAATAAATGCTATTTTTTTGCTTGTGTCGAAATAGATATGCGTATGAAAACCATTTTGCCAGCCACTATGACCGTTGATTTTCATCCCTTCAAAATCCTCCATAAAAAACATAAGCGATTGCCACTCAGTCATATACTCAGTGTCTCTGCCGGTTTTGACACGGGGTTTGAACATTTCTTCCAGGCTGGAGCGCTTAAGTACTTTTTCGTATAAACCATTGTCATCAAAGTCGAGCAGGAAATTAATGTATTTGCTCATGTCACCGAAAGAGCTGTTCAGTCCACCATTCGAAACGGTTACTTCTGTATCCAGGTCAAATATGGCCTTACTCCTATTCCCTTCATTATCAAAAAGGTAACTCTGCGCCACCTCGTCTTGTAAGTGCCAGGGCGCATGATCAAAGAAGCTTTCAGTCAAGCCCAGCGGGGTAAAGATGTTCTTTTGAATATAGTACTCGAAATCATCGTTGGTCAATATCTCGATTATCCTACCCAGAAATGTCACAGCCGGATTTGAATACATCCATTTTGATCCGGGTTTGAAATGAATTTTTGAAAAGGAGAGTGTATGTTCTAATTGTTCCCAGGTTTGTGCATTCAGGGGTTGCCAATCATATTGACGCCATGGCCAGGTAGAACCTCTGAATCCGGAAGTGTGTGTCATTAATTGATAGATCGTGACATCATCCATACTACCATAAGTGTTGTGTACCTTTTTAAGCTCCGGTAAATAGTCAGTCACCTTATCCTCCAAAGAAAGAAGTCCGCGGTCCCTGAGCTGCATGATACCTATGGCTGTCAGAGTTTTGGTGATTGATGCCCAATGAAATATGGCGCTTTCATCCATTGGCTTGTTTTTCTCAATATTGGCCACCCCATATGCATCTTTGAAAATCGTTTCTCCGTCTTTCAGCATCCACAGCTGCCCGCCCACTATATTGTTTTTCTTAAGTAAATCTGTAAAGTATTTATTGAGCGATGAAAAATCAGGGTCTTCGAAACCGGTGCGCTTCTGCGCATTTACATCAACACTAAATGAAATAGTGAAGAGAAGAATAAGGCAATACGTTTTTGTTTTCATAAGTAAGAAATGAAGCAGGACAAAATTTGCGGGTAAGAGAAAATGCGAGGTTCCTCAGAGTTTGGCCAGATGGAAATCAGAGTTTTACTACCTCCTTCCAATTACCCGAACCAGTATCGTTTAAACACTCATCTCTGAAGTGACGATCGAAGGGTTCAAGATACGGATTATCGGTCGGTTTTCCATGACTGGAAGAGTTCGGAACCACCAGTGGTTATAAGCCCGACCTCTTCCTTTTTTTGCTTCCGGTTCCAAAAGGTTGTCTGGCTTAAGACCATCTCCCATGAGTACCCCAATTACCCACTCCAGGACAAGGACTACCTGAGCTTCAGCGCGATCATTTCTTTCATCATGGCGGTATTTATTGGCTTTTGAGACAGTCTCTTTTTATTCATGCAATTGCTATTTTAGTAGCTCACTGAAATAGTACCTCCGGGTACACAATCAACGCGCGCATGAAATCATATTATCACAAACCTTACTTAATTCTATTTCTTCTCTTGATGTCACTCTCCTCCACTATTGAAAGCTTCGCCCAAAACAAGCCCGAGCCGGTACGTATCGGTGTGGTAGGGCTGACCCACACGCATGTACACTGGATTCTGGGTAGGGAGAAAAGGTCCGATATCGAGATTGTGGGCATAGTAGAACCCAATCGTGACCTGGCTCAGCGCTACAGCGAGCAGCATGGCTATAGCATGGATATCGTGTTCAATACCATGGAGGAGATGATTGCAGCCACCCGGCCGGAAGCAGTGACCGCCTTCGGTACTATTTACGAACACCTGGAAGTAGTTCAGACCTGCGCCCCTTTGGGGATTCATGTTATGGTGGAAAAGCCACTGGCCGTAAGCCTTAAGCATGCAAAGCAAATGGAGGCTCTGGCCAGAAAGTATGGTATTATGCTATTGACCAACTACGAAACCACCTGGTATGCCTCTAATCACGAAGCTTATAAGATCGTACATGATGAAGAGAAAATCGGCCCGATCAGAAAAATGGTGGTGCATGACGGGCATCCCGGACCAAAGGAAATCGGGGTGAACCAGGAATTTCTGGACTGGCTCACCGATCCGGTTCAAAACGGTGGTGGTGCCATTACCGACTTTGGCTGCTACGGGGCCAATCTGTCTACCTGGCTTATGAAAGGCGAAGCTCCACTTACCGTGACAGCCGTTACCCAAACCATCAAACCTGATATCTACCCTAAGGTAGACGATGAAGCGACTATCATTCTCACCTATCCCAAAGCTCAGAGCATCATTCAGGCTTCCTGGAACTGGCCCATCAACCGTAAGGATATGGAAGTATATGGCAAGACGGGTATAGTTTATACCGACAATGGCTCAGACCTGAGGCTCAGGGTTTCAGAAGATTCTCCTGAAGAGAAGTTCTCCATACCGGGAAGATCAACTCCCGTAGATGATCCCTTTGCCTACTTTGCCGCTCTGATCAGAAAGGAACTCTCCTACGATACAAAAAGCCTCTCTTCTCTGGAGAACAATATGGTGGTGATGCAAATTCTGGATGCTGCGGTTAAATCGGCAAAGACCGGAAAAACAATAAAGCTCAAGAAGTAAATAAAAAAGCCACGGGTTTTGTACCCGTGGCTTTTTAAGCAGATCAATGCACTCACCATGAAGAGTGCCCGCAAGGGTCCTAACCCTTTTTCTTAAGCTTTGGCCAGTTGGCATTTGCCTTTTTGGTCATCCCCTTCTTATCCGCCATCCACAGTTGTTTGGCATCTACTTCTATACTATTGAGAAAGAGGTAGAGCTTTCCGTTATCTACCAGGAATTTATTAGGGTCTACCCTGAACTTGGCCCCAACGGCAATGCCGGTGGCGCAGTAGCCGCCAAACTGTGGCATGTACTTTTCAGGGTTGGCATCGAAGGTCTTCTTTTGCTCTGCATTCACAAAGAAGTACTTCACCCCTCCTCTTTCAGACATGTAATCCTTATCACCTCTCTGAGCCAGGTTCAGGTCTACATAAGACACCGGGCTGTAGCCCTGCAGGGCAATTTTACTATCATCGATATTGTATTCTGTTTTGCTCTGTGCAAAGGCCGAAACTGATGCCATAAAAATGGCGGCTAACATAAATAATCTCATCTTTTTCATTGCTTGTTCTTTATTGTTCTGTAATGGGTTGTTTGTTTTCTGTTAAGGCTACCACCAGATATACCACTGCGGCATTGATCCAGTAGTAGTGAGCATCCAGTCCTTCAAAAGAGAAGAGAAAGGGTGCGGACATGAAGGCAGTGGCCGCCATCAGGTCTATGGTCAGGTGACCATCAAAGGGAATCGTTCGAAGTATGGCATAGCGGTAGTCTGTCAGGACACTCACCACAAATACAGCGACTCCCGTAATAACAGAGAGCCAGCGTGCTGCGGGATGCGACTCACCCAGCCCCAGGATGTAGGGCATCAGGATCAGACCTGCTCCTGCACTATAGTCTACCACGCCATGAAGAGTCGGAGAAATAAACCTGAGTTTCATGTCAGATCAGGCCTTAAAGTATTCCTCGTTTACCACTTCTCCGTTTTTCCAGACGGAGCGAATGATCTCATGCCACAGGATATGGCTACCATCTTTCATGTCGAAATCGAATGTGAATTCCGCAAAACTCACCTCACCATTATTAACTGACCTGTGTAGTGTGATGCCATTTACTTTGGCAATGGCTCCGGCAAAGCCCTGCATTTTGGCTACCATCGCATTCTTGTCAGAAGTGATGGTTCCGTCAAAGTCGCGGGTTGTGACATCATTGGCGAAGTACTTCTCTGTAGCTTCTACAATTTGTCCTTTTAGTACCATGGCATTTTTTGCTGCCACGATTTCGGTTAAATTCTGTCCCATTGTATTTCTGTTTTTGTCTTGATTTGATGGAACAAATTTGGGCCGGGCGGACAGGAAAGTGCCTACAAAATTCGCCCTAAGGTGTATACATTTTGGATCGCGGGGCCTTCAGGTTTGCCAGAGGGAGATAGATCACTACCTGGTACTCCTGTCAACTATCGTCCAGACTCTTCTGCCTGGAAAAGTAGAGACGTCTGTTATACCAGTAAAACAGGGGTTATGCAGGGGAATAGACGGAAGGGCTGGTTCCGGTGTGTGTCTTAAAGAAAGCAGAAAAATGGTTGGGCTCCTTAAAGCCCAGAGCAAAGGCCGTTTCTTTTACTGTTTCACCAGCCTCCAATAGTTGTTTACCACTGCTCAGCAGACGCTGGTTCATCAATTCATTAAAACTCAGGCCGAAAGAAGAGCGGATTTTATGCGACAGGTTCTTGACGGAGAGGTACATGGCATCTGCATAGTAGCCCATAAAGCGCTGTTCTTTAAAATGCTCGTCCAGCAGCCTGGAAAAGTCCCTGATAAAACCGTCAACCGGTCTGGCCCCGAAGCTTTCTCTGAAACAGCCGGGAGTGGTGGCCGTACTTTGCTTAAAAAAGCGATTGAAGTAGCTGGGATAGGCAAAACCCAGTTCGTAGGCCACCTCTTTCGTACTCAGGTTGGTAAAGGCTACTTTTCTCCTGGCTTCGGTTGCCAGCTTATCATAACTCAGCTTATGGACCGTAGCAGCCAGCTTGGCTCTCGTCAGTTTTTTCAGATAACCGGCCTGTTGGTTCAGGGCCTGTGCTACCCGGTCGAGTGTCAGTTGTTCATGAAAATGCAGGTCTACAAAATCCTTCAGGTCGAAGAGAAGCTCCAGTTCATCGTCAGAAGCACTAAAGGGGTTGAGTTTTAACCAGTTTTCAATGGCACTTTCGAGTACAAGGATATCATCATTTACCTCCACCATGGCCAGTCCTGTCTCTCCTTCCCGGCCACTTTCAGAAACATCAATATATCCCAGGCTCACCAAATGCTTGAACAGATAGCGGCTTCGCTTCACCTGATCTACTTTGTCTCCCTGAAACTGATATACCTCCATGACCAGATCGCCACTGATTTCTCTGAAGTACTGACCCGGGGACAGGAATATGGCCTTGCCTGCCATCAATGAATAATTCCTGAAATCCACCTCCAGTACGCCTATCCCCTGCTTTAATATCAGGAGAGAATAGTCAGTGAGGATTTCGATACTGTCTGAAATGCCGGTAGAACGTTGAAGTGCCACAAAAAGTCGGTTTCATTGAGAACAAAACTTCATGGCAAACTAGTTCAATGAGAGATCATATCTTTCTTATCTTGAAGACTTCCATGCGTTCTGTTCAGTTTTCACATGCCAATGGTTTTCCTGCTCCCACCTACACTTACCTGTTTGAGCAAATGGAGGGTAGCCAGGTTAACTATATAGACCGTTTGGGACATGGGGATTTTCCCGTGAATGGCGATCTGGGTAATCTCGCCAGGGAACTGATTAGCACCCTTGATAAGCAGCAGGCTGGCCCTGTTGTGGGTATTGGCCATTCAAGTGGGGCTGTAGCCACCATGCTGGCAGCAGCGGAAAGGCCGGATCTGTTCTCAGAGGTAATCCTGATAGAGCCCGCTTTCTTCAGTGCCTGGAAAAGATCCATGATTCGCCTGGTGACCCACCTCGGTTTTGCAGATAAGCTGGGGCCAACTCCCAAAGCACTGAAACGCAGAGATCATTTTCCTGACAAAGAAACGGCAAGGGAGTACTTTTTGCAGCGCAGGCTCTTCCAGGTCTTTCACCCTCAGTGTTTTGAAGATTACCTTACTCATGGATTGAAACCATCTGATCAGGGCGGACTTGAGCTGGCTTTTTCAAAAAAAACCGAGATTGAGATCTTTCGCTCAACCCATACCCGTGCTCCCAAAACACTGCGGCAGTTAAAGGGAAAAATGATCTATGGAGAAACCAGCGATCTGTTCTGGAGATCGGATGTAGCCTGGTGGAAAAGAGCTCTCCCCCACTTTGAACTAATACCTTTCCCGGGAGGACATCTCTTCCCACTGGAACAACCTGATGAAACGGCCAACCTGATCAATTCCATTTTAGATCATTGAGGTATGAAAGGCTTTTTGATATCACTCTTAGTATTCGCTCTTTCCTCCGCCTCACTGGCTCAGAGTAAAGTCGTATTGCAGCATCAAAGACGTGCTCAAAAACAAGTGGAGATATCTCCCGACCAGATACTTCGATACAAGCTGAAAGACAAAACACGGCATACGGGCAGAATTCAAAGCTTCAACAGATCTGAAATTGTGCTTATGCAGTATGACAGCTCACTGGTCACTCTACCCATTGATGAGATTGAGCTGATATCTGACTTTGGCTACAGAGACACGCGCTGGCTGGAGCCCTTCGCTTATGTGGCATTCGGAGCTGCCATGACCCTGGGGGCCACCCCGCTGATCTGGGCAGTAGGAGGCGGTGAAAAAGCGCTCGAAGGGCTTGAGTTTGCAGGAATACTCACGGCCGTCTCAGCTCCTCCACTCATTATAGGCAGCCGGCCCAGACGGTATAAACTCAAGCGATGGCGGATAGATATTAAGTGACCACGCTGTCGGGGAAGTCAGCACGAAAAAAGGGATTCCACTTGCGCAGAACCCCTTTGTTGGTTGTGTTGAGTATTGGTGCCTTATTTAAGATGCAATCTGTAGTATGCCGTGTTGTGATTCTCAATCAGAAAATCGCTGGCATTGATCAGTCTGCTTAAATGCTTGTTGTTCAGCTCCTCGACCTTTTTAATAGGAGCTTCCAGTAACAGCACGTTGTTTTCATCGTAAATTTTGATCGTTTTTACCGGAGCACTGAGCATGTTGCCTTCTTCGTCAAACTCGAAGTCAAACGTCTCTTCTTCGATATTCAGATCGTCTTTTACCTGCAGGATCAGCTCGTTTGCTTCTCCTTTTGTCAATCTGTCTGCTTCCTTTACGGGAGTAGCCAGAGCCATTGTGCTAATTCCTACCAAGATGCCGATTGCCAATATGAATCTTCTCTTGATTACGTTGATGTTGTTGTTGATAATAGAGTTCATGACCTTGTTGTTTTATATTTTGAATTTTCCGGAACCACCCGGATGACTTTTAAAAGTTGTCGACCAAGACAACTGACCTGCCACTTTAATTACAACGGGTGTGCCAAAAAATACAAACTACTGAAAATCAAGTATTTACATATTTTTTAACACTACCTTAACACTAAAAGTGTACACATTCGCACAGCAGTGTACCCATTGTGATACACCTTTGATACAGCAGCTCTCGCGGAAAAGCCTGGCTGAGCGGAAAACGATTGCAGAATTTTGACATGAAAGGGTAAGGACCTCAGAGTTTTCGGAGAATAACTCTGAGGGTTTTGCGAGTGAAAAGCCTGGCAGTGGACCGGGGTGATTTTGTTGCAATGGTGGCTCCTCAGGGTACTCTGCGAGAGACCCTGAGGGAGGGCGTGGTTTGAGACTTAGGGTAATCTACCAGAGAATGTGACTCCTTAGGGCCCTCCGTGAGAGACCCTAAGGGGGCTAGTCACAGGACCGGAGGGCCTGCGACAGAGGGCATAAAAAAAGCCACCCCGTCCGGGTGGCTAAAAATAGCGTCCTCCATTATTTTGATTGCACTCTCAATTCAGGATGACTGTATGAAAAAAGGTTCTGCCTTTGGCACTGAACTGGAATTTATAGGCTCCAGCTTCCAGCTTTGACAGGTCATATGTCTTACTGCCTGTTCCGTCTGCTACATTGTGACGGTAGACGATGTCGTTTCTTTGATCGAAGAGCGTTACTTTCATATCTGAGCCATTCTGGCCAAAGTATACTTTCGCAGCGCCTTCGGTTTGCTTTACTACCGGCTTTTCGATGATGGTTTCAGCCGATCTCTTGATTTTTGCCGATGTTGAGGTGACTTCGATAGGGAGAATTTCGAGTTGATTGTCACTTTCAATCTCCAGGTAGATCTCACCTTCTTCCAGTGATTTCAGGTTAAACACCTTGGCGTATTCTGATTCGTTGGTATTGTCTCTGAAAAGCAGTTCTCCCTCGGCATTCCAGATGGTAATGTTGGTGCCTGTTGGTAAATCTCCCAGTTGCAAGACAACTGCCTTACTGTTTTTAGCTGATACTTTCAGACTTCTTTCTGAACTGGCGTCTGTTGCGTTTGCGTTGAATGAAGCTGCTATTAACAAAGCAGCTGCCATTAATTTTGTGATTTGAGTTTTCATTGTTGTTGTTTTTGAGTTCTTCATAAGTCTTCGCTACAGACCTTGTTGCGATTACTTATTCAAACTAACGGGGCTTTCACGGCAGGTTTGTCACGGGAGGGTAAAGGAATGTCACAAGTTGTCACAAAAGATGTAAGCTTGTCGTAACAGGGGTCAAAAACGGTGCATTTTGGGCAAAAAATGCAGAAACCGGGGTTTCAAACTTTTTGAAATACCTCGAAAAAAACCTCCGTTTCTTTGAAACCTCCCTGAATCCCGGGTGATGATCAATAAGAAAACCCCTGCCTGATCGCTCAGACAAGGGCACTCAACCCACTCAAAACTATTTCTTAGTAGATCGTATCGAACTCAATTTCAGTTTCAGCGGAAATGGTAGCTGAAAGATTACCTCCTGCATGAACGAGTTTTAACCCGAACTGTAGATTATTGGCAGGAGGTGTCACCAGTTCTAAATGGGCTCTCATAGCACAGTGTTTTATATTTCCATCTCCAAAAAGCCCTTTGCCTCTGAGAGATTGCCAAACGCTGTCTCCCACTTCCCTATAGACCAGAATGATAGTGAAGGAGTCATTATCAGGTCCTTGCTTCGAATAATGAAAATCACAAAAGAGTTTCACGATTCTTGGTTTTTCAATGGAAGCGGTCAAACGAGCAGCAGGAATATCAGCATTATGAAAATGAAGTATGTCATTGTGATTCAAGACCCTCGTAACTATCGGGTTCGCATAGTCCATAATAGCTCCGGTATTTTGCCAGCTTGCCCCTCCGGTCTGAAAGCCCTCTGCGGCCTCTTCCACCTTGGCTAAGGTGTCCAGATCATTGGCACCTGCTGTCAGTTCTCCTACTTTTGTGTCAGTATACGTATTGGCAGCAGTTATATCAGACTGTAGCTGTGTAATCGAAGATTGATCTGCTTTTGCAGCAAGGGCAGCCTCAAGTTCAGCCAAAGTATCAAAGCCCTCACTGGCTCCATCAACAATCTCGCTTTTGAAAGTGTTGAGTTTGGCATCTACATCCAGCATTACAGCAAGTACATCCTTCAGTTGCTTCAGATCGGCATAGTTGACATCTCCTGAATCTTCTGCCCCCATGCTGATCTCATATTTATGATCTTTATGAACTGCCTCAATGGATCCGTCAGCAAATCTCACCGGATCTCCTACTTCCAGCGTAATCGGATTGAGTACCGGTACATTCGTGGAGCTGGTACCGGAAAAAGCATCTACCAGAAATATCTCTCCCTGGGTAAAGATGGCTCCTGCTGAAATGTTATAGCTGCTTCCGCTTCCGCTGTTCTGCAATCCCCAGAGTGCTGTTTTCTCATTGGCATCCAGGCCTAAGGACAGCATCACAGAATTGAGTGTTTCAATGACCTGGTTCTGGTGTTGCTGAAAAGTAACACCACTGATCTCCTGGCCTCTGTTATAATTTGAATAATCGTTTCTTTTCATTACGCAATGTTTATTTTGAATCGTTTGGAGTGTAGTTTGTACTGCTTCACCAGAGCAACCACTTCATCTTTGGTGGGCTCATCAGGAACCGCTATGGCAGGTGCATTGATGATAAAATCCACGGCATCCGGGTCAAATTCATTTACCTCTCTTGCCACAGGATTAAGCGGGCTGCCTGAGTTAAAAACACTGGGATTTCTGGTATCTCCCGACCCATATATAAAGAAGGGCCGGGCCGTCAGGTTTTGGTTTATTATCTCGAAGTTCCCGGGATATTTATCTTGTAAAAGGTACTTGATCGAAATACTCTGACCGTTCCATTTGAGCCTTTTATTGGTATCACTGATAAAGTTTGAAAAAGCATTATGGATAAATGAAACCGGATGGGTCAGTGCAGTCAGCCAATCGACTTGCCGGACACCTCTCATAAAAGCCGGGATGGTGGCTTCTACTAATTTAGGTATGTCAAAATCGTATTTCATTCCACACTGAGTTTTAATACCTCTGTATCGTTCAGGTCAGAAATAACCTGAAAGTATCCGCTATTAGGCTCGTAGACCCTGGTAACATTTATAAAGTCAGCAGCATCTGCCGCTTTAGCCTGAATGCTATGAGTACTCACATCCAGTACACCTTCTACTGCCTGAATGGCATCAACCAGTTTGATGACTCTGAAAGATCCATTGAACTCCAGGTTTGCCAGATATCCATTGATGGCATTCTGAACATTCACTTGCAATGTGGACAAGGGCACCAGAGCATTGTGAAATACTTCAATCGAAAACTTCAGTTGGTCACTGTCATTGGACACAACTGTTACCGATGAACCGGCATACTGTATCAGATTCAGGTAGCCCTGAAAGGCAGTAAGTTCTTCCGGTTCCAACGCTCTCAGAGGCCCCTCCTCTTCATCCTGCGTGGCTACTTTCACCACGCTAGCTCCGAAATTGCCCGTAACCGCCACCCGCTTGACAATCTGATCTTCGGGTTTAATACTGGCATAACCGTAGGTACCATCACTATTGAAGAAAAGCGTGTCCCCATTCTGGAACTTTTTGCACTCATTTACCAGCCAGGCATCTGTGCCGGGAATGGCCTTGAGTTTTTCTTCCACCTCCGCTTTAAAGAGATCCCAGAGTTTCTCATGAAAGTAAATCGTAACGGCCGTGATGTAGGCCCAAAGTCTCCAGACGGCTACCTTGGAACTACTGTTCAGATCTTGTAACAGCAGTTCTGTGTCATCACCTGCATAGCCCAGACCATCAAGGTCTTCCAGGCTATCTTTTTTAGTGATGATCTGTGTATATATTTCATTGATTGTTCTTGACATTATGATGAACTGTTTAGAATTGGATAAATCTTTTTTGGGCTGAACCACTGATGCCTATGCCATCATATGGAGGCAGCCGAGCACACTGAGAATCAGGTCTTGATGGCCTGAGTAACCCAATGGTCATACTGCTCTCTTGATAGCTTCTGATAAATGGCTCAGCAGAAAGCCGGATAAGTGATCTACAGCTAAGGGTTAAAGACCTGCTGTCTCTTATACCCTACCCATATTACTCTGGAACTTCCTTACTTTCTCTCTCATCAATTCCAGCTCTGCCTGGGTGAAGTTTCTTTTACCGATCGCAAAGAACTTAAAAGTGCCTACGTACACATTACCTTCAGTCCCGCCATAGTTAGCCCCGCCTATTCTCAGGCGAATCTGGTCTCCCACCGTAGTACTGAATGCTGCAGTAAGGGTCTGAACCGTATCGTCATACATGAATTTCCAGGTATCATCCCCATTCTGACGGCTAATGGCCAGGAAGTTTTCTTCATTGTCTATGTAAGAAGTAAAGCCCGGCAAGGTGGATTGCAGCCTGAGAAAGTACTTTGTTCCATTGAATCGAGAAACTCTGAACCAATCCGGGGGCTGATTGGTAAAACCCCAATATGTCCAGTCGTTTGTTGCAAAGTTAGGACTTGAACTATCCAGGGTTTGATATGCCATCTGACAGCATACCGATGGAGAGGTGACCTCCGAAAAGAAATACGGAGCGATAAGCCTGATTCCACTAAAAGTGCCATCAGTTGTATAAGGCAGGTAAATGCCATCTTTTGAATATACCGGCTGAACACCTCCTTCTACCAGTGACTTCGCAGGGTCCAGGACATTTACCCGCAATTGTGCACCCGTTTCACCTACCATAGGATAAATGGCATAGAAGTCATTTTCTAAACTAAAGTCTTCTTCAATACTGTAAAGCAGGCTGTTAGCTGCCACAATAGATTGTCCATCCGTCAGGCCCTGGTTTATCAGCTCCTTCATTTTGGGATGTAACCCCACACCGCCAAGCACTTCCGAACGAGAAAGGAAATCACGGGAAAGGATGAAACTTCTCTTTTCCTTATGATAAATATTTTCCTCTATCAATTCTTTCGGGGAATAGGTATTCCCCCTGAAATTGGATGGTATCTCAGGGATATCAGGGAAGCGGATATCTGAAGATCCGTTATACTGATTGGTTTCTTCATAACCCTTCTGATCAATGACTCCGTTGACTGCTCCTGCCGGTGCCAGGCCTGATTCCATAAAAGCGTTGACAAAGAGTCTTTCCTGATCTGTCACATTTCTATTGAAGACAATGAGGTATTTCTGACTACCATCGATTCCAAAGTCTATCCTGGTCAAGAGTGGGTTATCAGCCGGCTTACTGGTAGGGCCATGATCTGTCAAACTGTTGGTATCTCTTCCAGTATGCAGATTGGAACCATCGTATTTGATATTGTAACCAATTTCCTGATCTAAAATGATCTGAGTTACCTCTATATTACCGCTGTATGCCGGAGTAGCACTGGCAGCGTCATAATAAACATTAGGAATTGTCGAAATAGGATGTTTACCGATAGTCCAGGTTTCCGCATTGGTATTATTACTGACCACCAGGAAATCAGTTTGACTGGAATAAGGCAATTTAAATTCACCTCTTATGAAAATATCAAAACTGTTCAGAGTCGATAAGAAATGGTCACCTTCTATGCTCAGACGATTTCCCGCAAGCGTGAGTGCTCCATTCTCAAACCTTGTATCTGCATGAGTATTTATTAGTTCATAATTATCTGCAGCATCTCTGACACTAGAGATCTGGCCATTTGCATCGAAGGTGTATGAATTGATATCGGTGAAATCGAAGAAGGCTTCGACTCCGTCCATGTCTTTTAAAGACTTTATAAAACCTTTATAGAAGTTATAATGGAAGACATTTTGTTTCCCCCATACATCGGGTAAAATGGCGTTGACAATAGTGGCATGTTTATTATTGCCGGAAACATCGTAAACCGTTGATCCGCTGCCTTCTGAAAAAACGTATAAATCTTCTACACCATCTGTTGAAGGTAATTGTGTGGATAAGGCCTGTATTTCAGTCAGACTAAATGATCTGAACCATTTACCAAATAAAGAAATTTCTCCATCTGTCCATCTGGTGCTACCCTCCCCGAGCGAATCAATTCTAAAGCTGTTCCCACTGCTTACAGAAATGTATCCTTCCGTATTTTGAACCCCGTTTATATAGCAAGTAAATTTAGAATCAGAAAACCTTCTGATCAGTACTACGTCCTGCCATTCTCCTGTTCTTATGGAGTGGGAGAAAGTCATTATACTCTCTGCGCCATTAGTATGCCCTCGCAATCTTATTGTTGTATCCGAGGTAGACCATCTGAATAAACTCAGGTCGCCTGACCCAAAAACTGTATAATCTCCCGATCCGGGGTCTATTTTAACTTTAAACCAAAAGGTGGTGTCCTGATCTCCAGCCACCTGGGTTTCATAAGGTAAGCTTATTGACTGGTCCGTTCCATTTAAAACTACACATGGTGCATTTGCCAGCTGCAGTCTGGGAGCGAGTCGTCCAGGGTAATCTAATAGCCTATGCCCCTGTGTATCATATAAACCAGTGCTGTCAGCTGGAACCGGATCAGTATTGTCTAAGTTATTACTCGTCCAGGTACTTCCTCCTACCAGATCAGTAACCGTTCCATCAGAAGCCACCTGAGGCTGAGCGACAGGGTTTCCGGTTTTCAATGTTGCAGGAGTCAGCTCACTGTTATAAAAAGAAACCGCTTTAATATAACCCGTAAAATTCCTATCTGCTGCACTAGCTTTATACTTGCCTATTACCCAGGAAGTATTAGGATTATACTGATTAACTCCTACTCCCGTTACCTGCGCTCCATAAGACTCTTCCAATCCATCTACATAGATTCTACACTGTAAAGAACTGGCCTCATAAACCACTAGAACATCATGATCCAGACCATCTCTCAGGTCTCGAGATGTAATCGTGCGCGTATTTGAAATAGATTTAGTGACGGTGATCTGAATTTTACCTCCGGTAATGAGTATATAAACTCCACTGCTAATACCACCGGAGTTCGACATAATATCGTATACATTACCGTCTTGCCGAGTAGACACGTTGATTGTAAACGCGACAGAAAAGTCTGCATCGGCCATAAAACTAGCCCAAGCAGGAGTTCTTTGCGCATGATCATCGGCTACGTAAGCATTTTTAAAATAGGATGGACCAGCTATATTATAGCCTTTTTCGTTAAGGTGGGAATAAGGAATACCACTGTCTTCATGAAAATGAGTATTGTCTACTGTGTTAATTATGTTAGCATGATTGGCACCGGGAGAATAGTCGTACAAAACGTTTCCTGAAGATTCCTCAATCAGGTAATCACATTTTTCTGTACCGTCCAGCCAGCCCTTAAAAGAAGCGATACTTGCTGTGGAGTTTGCCCCGGTGGCTGTTCTGAATCCACATAGGACAAAAGAACCATTGGGTGATGGTGCAGCCACAGGTAATGCTGTCTGGGCTTCTACTACTCCATCGATACTAATAGTGAAACTCGTTGACGTTATAGTCAGGTCTACTTCGTACCAATGACCCAACACTCCAGTGGTAGTAGTAAGTGTGTCGTATTGTGTGGCTGAGTTTCTACGGGTAACCTCAAAGAAGCCAGATCCATCTAAGTTCAGTATGACATATTGTGTAGAGTTGCCATTCCAACTGCAAATTGTCTGATTGGACAGATCATTGAGTTTGAAAACAACTTTCATTCTTACTTCAGACACTGAACCAGGAGTTATTGAAACGCTCTCGGCCTGAATGGTACTGCCATTCCCCCGGAAAGCTCTTCCTTTGAACTGAATATCATCCTGAATCTTCACCTTATCAGCCATACGTCTTCCCATACGTCCATCCTCTTTTACCAAATGATCAGAGGGCACGTTACCTGAGATATCTGCGTTTCGGCTGGCTCTGTTAAAGAAGCTGCCGACTACCTTGTCCGGAGAAATGTGATTAACTGCCATAATGAGGGGTTATTTTAAAGTAGTCTGTGCCCACGCATTCGATTCTTAAAAGGTCCTCATCATTCTGAGACGGATAATAACCGTTATCATTGTGGGGTCTGATATAGAGCTGCCAATGGCCTGCATCCAGACCTGTCTGGAATTGGGCACCCTGCAGTCCACTCTGACCTGCCGCTGCCTTGTAAACCCTGCCATTCGGGTGAGTAACCAGGTCACCGGCATTGTAATTACCTACCGTGTCGCTTTCATCCAGAGCCGGAGCAAAAGCAAAGGTTCTGACCACATTATCGATGGCTATATTGATCACATAAGCCTGCCCGGGCACTCCATTATTCAGGTTGAGCTGAGTCACATTCGCAGACATATTCACGGGATGTTGCCTGGCTGTGCCCAGGTCCAATGTCAGAATACCATCAGTATTGTGATCAACAGCAGCTGCCTGGCCTGATAGTGTGGATAACTTTTCGGTGTTAGTCGTAGTGTCTGACTGCACCGCAGTGATATCCGTTTCATTCTGGTCTGCCTTGGTTTGAATGGCCCCAAGACTGGCCGCGGTGGCATATTGTCCTGTCCAGACGCTATTGAGGATCGTGTTTATCT
>DIYF01000059.1:0-921 GCA_002427745.1 Roseivirga sp. UBA6061
GGCCCATACGGTAATACAGAAGACTAAAGAGATCGGTATCAGGAAAGTCCTGGGCTCTTCTATCCCCAATATTCTCAAAAACCTCTCCTGGGAGTATATCAAGCTTATTATCATTGCCAATGTGCTGGCCTGGCCACTGATCTATTATATGATGAACCGCTGGCTGGACTCTTTTGTAGACCGTATCGCGATAGAGTTATGGCTTTTCCCGGCAGCCTGTCTGCTGGTTACCTTCATTGCCCTGTTTACCGTAAGTTTTCATACTATCAAAGCTGCCAGGGCTAATCCTGTGAAGTCTTTGAGATATGAGTAACTTGAAGGGCACTTATGTCCAAACCCAGAAAAGACCAGCCACTTAAACTGCCCCGATACAAGGGGGGTATGGAAGCCCTTAAAAACTTCATTGCTACTAATCTGAAGTATCCGGAAGAAGCTCTGGCTAAAAAGGTGGAAGGTACGGTAGAGGTAGCGTATGATGTAGATGGACTGGGGCGCATCAGAAATGTGAGAATCATTTCAGGTTTAGGGCATGGCTGTGATCAAGAGGTGATTCGCCTGATCAATTCGCTGGTTTATGAAAAAGCCAATAACCCGGGGCGCAATACCATGTCCCACAAAAAGCTGAAAATTGACTTCAGGCTACCCAAGGCTAAACCAAAGCCACAACCACAGGGGGTGAAGACAGTCCGGTATCACCTGACCACAGCTAAAAAGAACGAAGAAGTGAAATCTCCCCGAAAGAGCAGATCATATACCATAACGATTAAGAAAAAGGGGTGAGTCCTTGAAAAGTAGGGCAAAGGTTAAACCCCCGCCCATCATTCGCAGAGTCACTAGCACCCTGATTTTCATCTTGCATAGCCCTCAGAATTCTCACAGCCCCCTCAGAGTTACTCATAGAGAACTCTGAGGTAAGAGGCG
>DIYF01000059.1:975-3105 GCA_002427745.1 Roseivirga sp. UBA6061
AGAGAACTCTGAGGTAAGAGGCGTCTTCCTTATAACAAGTCACTCGTTAAAACCGAGCGACTGAGGTCGAGAAACGATTAAAACCGTGGATTGCTTTGTTGTTAAACCTGGCGCTCTTTACGTTCTCTGCTTTCTTCGAAGTGTTTTCAATATTAATTTGAAAAAGGGAGGGATGGTTTCGCTCTGCTACCAGTTTGTTGTGTACCATAAGTGACACGGTCTGCCTGATACTCATCTTACCCGGCCCCTTCAGAGTTATTCGTAGGTCCCTCAGAGTTACTCGGAGAGAACTCTGAGGTAAGAGGCGTCTTCCTTATAACAAGTCACTCGGTAAAACCGAGTGACTGAGGTCGAGAGGCGATTAAAACCGTGGATTGCTTTGTTGTTAGACCTGGGGCTCTTTACGTTCTCTACCGGGCGACAGATGTTCGGGAAGATGTACTTGAATCTACGGGAAAGCTATAAGGTGGAGCTACCACTTTTTCAGTCTGAACCTGGCCACGATGCGATCTTTTTTGAACAGCTGCCCCACTACTTTTTCTCTGACACTATAAACCTCCTCAAAATAGATTTGATAGTGTCTTGGCGGACTGTCTACCCAGACCATTTCTCCGGGTTTGACAAACTGGCGATTGTTTTTAATGTTGCCATTATTGTCAACAAATTGAAAATCGAAATAGCCCAGACTGTTGCCTGGAATATACTCTAAAAACACAATCTGGAATTTTTCATCCACTTTGTTAAAGAAAGAAACATCGTTCCAGGACTTTTTAACCGTGATGATCGTGTCCGACACGTCCCTGGGGCCAGTGACTTTGCTCAGAGATACAATGTTCTGCACTTTGCGGTCAGGTTGAGGCAGGCTGTCGAAAACCTGGCTCATACCATATCTGTTAAGGTAATTGGAGTTGTAAAACTGTTGAAGTGCAAGAGTCCTTTCCTTCACTATATCGTAAAACTGGTCAGGGAACACCAGGTCCAACTCATCGGGAATAGTGACGAATTTCATCTTCTTAAAGGACTCGAATAAACCGACATATTCTATGTATTTGTTCGATGCTGATATGAAATCCTCATCGGGAGTAGCCAGGTGCATGTTAGTCTCCAGAATATCAATTATTTCAAGGTGGTTCTTTAATTGCAGGAGTGTATCAATACGGTCATTAATATAGGTGCCCTCACTGTTGCTTTTCAGAGATTGTCGCTTTTCCAACCTGGAATAAATGGGCCAATAGAACTCCGAAAGCTGTTTTCCCACAAAATCCAGCTGGATCTCACTGATTTGCTTCTCACGCTGTTGTCGTGTACCCTCTATGAGTAACTCAATTTGCCTTTGATGTTGTGAGTTGATTTTTGAAATGTCAGCTGTCAGCTGCTCTTTGATTTTGTTAATCTCATTTTCGCGCTCAATGCTACCTGATAACTGTAGCATGGCTTTTTCCTGGCGAGCAATCAGGTTACGTGTAGCAGTGTCATACTGAAACTTGTTCAATTTCACCATGCTGTCTAGAAACACCCTGTTATCCGTTTGTACACTATCAAGATAGGCCTTATTGTCACGTGTAAAAGCAGCTGTATTTTTATCTCTCAGGTAGTCGATAGTGGCCGTTGAGGCAGCAACCAGTACAACGATCACAAAACCATCTATGAATCTGTCCTTTATGCTTTTTTGTGGAGCTTTTTCATCATTTGCTTCCTGGTTTGGTTTGCTCATAACAGAACTTGAGGTTGTTGATTTATTTGTTTGTCGAATTGTGCAAAATACTCATTTGACATGTTAAAAATCAATTACCTATGCCGGTCAGGTATATTCGGTACAGACCTTTCCCAAGCCTAATAGAAACACAGGTCCAATTTGGTAATGTCCTTCAGAATTACTGGCAAACCCCTTAGAGCTCTTCCCCCCTTGGAGCTACTCGCAACCCCCTCAGAGTTACCCACAGTCCCCTCAGAGTTACCCACAGCTCCCTCAGAGTTACTCGCAGACCCCTCAGAGTTACTCGCGGAGAACTCTGAGGTAAGTCTTTAAAAACCAAGACAAAACAAAAACTCAGAGCCTCATCTGAGGCCCTGAGCTTAGTTGATAGTGTATATGTTAAGCTTACCAGCCGTTATAGGCCGGAGGGGTAA
>DIYF01000031.1 GCA_002427745.1 Roseivirga sp. UBA6061
CTTTTGAGACAGCCTCTTTGAACTCGGTTGGGCTACAACCTAAATCTCGTACTCGCTGGCTTTGATCTTAATGCGGTTACCACCGGCATTGATCGCCTCGTGGATCTTATAGATACATACCTCTGATTTGTAAGACTTGATCGCATCATAGTTCAGCTTTTCTTCCTCTCTTACACTTTCTATAAAGTTGTAGAGGTGAGCTGTATGCGCAGCCAGGTTATACACCTTGTCCATGTCCTTCATCCATTGATATCATAACTGATGTCAGGGGCGCTGAACTACCTCTTAAAGAGGAGGTGGGTACAACGGTTTGGCTAAATTGAGTACGCGTTTCACTTGACAGGTTGTCAAGTTTCATGGCTGTAGGTACGTTTCAAAGGACTCAGTTCTTATATTCATTTTCAGCCTTTGCTGCAGCCAATGCTTCTTGCTCACGGAGATAATCCATAAAGTCATCTGAAAATATGTATTCATTTTTCAGGCCTTTGGCCACAGAATTGTAGATGGATAGAAACTCAACAGGATTATCATAACTCTCAATAAGTTGTTCTTTTCCTATGGTTTCATTGATTAAAAAAGAGATATAGATTCCAGAGGTGTGCCCTCCAAACTTGAAAAAACCCTTGATTCTATCATTGAAAACTGTTTCATCAATTTCGCCCGTTGAGTAACCAACCACCAGTGAATCCAACATCCGAAGATTATTGGGGGTATTCAGATAATCGGTATTATACGTGTCCGTAATCGATTTAGAAAAGAAGCCCAACCTTTCTACAGGTGGCTTTTCTTTATCTATTAAATCTGCGATGCCTTCCTGATGTAATTTGTTCAATTCCTCCATTAAGGGGGTATCATATGTGCTCACAAGTCCCCTGTAGTTATGATGAAATTCGTGAGCTATAAACTCTATTAGCCCATCGGTACCCATTTCAAACATAAGATTAAGATCAAGAATTATTGATTTATCCTGAACGCGACCATCGGGATCAGAAACGACAACAAAAACTGGATAAAGATCAGCCGCTGATTCTCTGGCGCGTGTTGGTAGATAGGCCCGGGCAAGTGAATCAGCCCTCGTAAAAATCTTGCTAAAGTCTGTTTCTTCCAGATAGCTTTCTATTTCATCCAAATTGGTTTTGATACTATGGAAATTATGGACTAGCGATACTTTCATAAAATTCTTATCAAGTTTGACTGTAAGGTTCATCAGACTATCCAGCCTGGACGAATTTGAAGCATCAAAAACAGTAAACATGGCTTCTTTGATCAAGTCTTTTTTCCAGACAGAATCCCTATAGACCAGATAGTTTTTGTAACCGGGGCTGCTAAAGAGATCATCCCATGTATTTTCGTCCAAAGCTTTTCCAGCTTCAATATCCCGTGCAATGTCGATCACCATTTGTGCAGCACCAATATTGAACTCAATGTTCGCTTTCGAAATAGTGTTAGTACTGCCGGAGTTTTCAGAATTGGATGTACAACCGAATAAAATCGGTATAAACATCAATGCCTGGGCTATTTTGTTCATTTTGTTTCTTCCCCTTTTAGATATTGGCTACAACGCTTAAATAAGCACTCAGTGAGCAATTCACGTTCTCTATTAAGGACTATATATCTCAACAAGGGTTGCAAACCCGGGAAGAACAGAAATTGATGGTAGCTGTTTGGCTATGTGTTGTGCGGGATTTCAAATCACTTGTCTTTCGAGTTGCGCAGACGATAGCCAAAGCTGTGTCTTTGGTTTTAATCCTGCCCGACCGGCAGGTTTACTCAAAGATAGTCAAAGCGCAGCTTTGGCGAGATGGAAGAGAGGGCTTGATCAGAAAGCCTTTGCCTTTGATTGCGAGATAGGAAGAACACAGCTCTATATGAATGAAAATGAAGAGACGAATCCCGGACTACTTCCCCTTATAAAAATCGCCAATGGTCTGGAGGTTTCCCTAAGGGATCTTGTGAAGGTTTAATGGGATTAAGGCCTGACAGGAACTTGTGGCCTGAGTTAATAAGCTGCCTCCCCTTGTAAACGAGGAGGAGGAATGTCTATCGTCATCTTTTTTCAAATGCCACACAACGGTCTGGTTATAAGGCGTAGTAACGGTTTGGTTAGGTAGGGCTATGACTTATAGCCCTTGTTGTAGTGTCGTTTTATTATTTCAGGTTATCGATATCTTGCTTGAAGAACGTCTCAAATTCCCCCTTAATAGTTGATCTGTTTTGCTTTATTAAATCAAAAATTAACTCTTTAATAGTTGATGTTCTAGTGTCAATTTTTGGTTTTTCAGCTAAATGAAACAAAGAATATAAACTCGATTTTGCACTCTTGTTAACTGGTTGAGGAAGCTGGTTTTTGATAGCTTTATAAATTTTAAGTCTGTCTGATTGGTTGAATTTTTTGTCCAAAAATGACTCGCTAGATAATTTGTTTACGAAGAGTTTTTCTTTCTTTAACGAATTTAGAATTCTGTTTTTTAAAAGGAGGAATGCAATATCATGGCGTAGAATTATGTTGCTCTCAATGAGCTCTAATTTTACTTTATCTATTGGGAAGCTAAAATTGTGTTTGGTTTTAAGCGCTTCTGTGTTTTCTGGATAAGTTCTCATTCCTCGTATTTGATATGCACTACGGTCTCGGCTATGAGTAGTGCGGGATTTTAGGGCACTGACCTTTCAAGTCACACAGACGGTAGCCAAAGCTGTGTCTTTGGTTTTAATCCTGCCCGACCGGCAGGTTTACTTAAAGATAGTCAAAGTGCAGCTTTGGCGGGCTATGAAGCACCTGCCTTCAAGCCTGATTTCAGGAGCAGTCGTATTTCAGGAGCTTACCCAACAACAAAAAAGAGGCTGTCTCAAAAGTGATCGGTCATTGCGAACAAAGTGAAGCAATCTCCTCATAACCCTCCTAATCGAGGTTGAGATCACTTCATTGCATTCGTGATGACGGTTCCTTTAGCTTTTGAGACAGCCTCTTTGAAC
>DIYF01000129.1:0-27829 GCA_002427745.1 Roseivirga sp. UBA6061
CGGAGCACAGATGACTCCGGAACTGGCCTGGCGTGTGGCGTCAGAAGAGTCATCGGAGATGAAGAAGATCAGAGAGAATGTAATCACGCTGATCATGCCGGTGATGAATCCTGATGGTGTAGACATTGTGGTAGACTGGTATAGAAAGAACCTGGGCACGCCCTATGAAACCACCGGCCCCCCGATTCTCTACCAAAAGTATGTTGGTCATGATAATAATCGTGACTGGTTTATGAACAACATGCCTGAGACAAAGGCCGTTACCAATATTCTTTACAATGAATGGTACCCGCAGATTGTACATAACCATCACCAGACTTCTCCCGCCTGGGCACGTATTTTCCTTCCCCCTTTCAGAAGCCCGGTCAATCCGAATATTCATCCCGGAGTAACGACTGGTGTAAACCTGGTAGGAACGGCCATGGCCAATCGTTTTGCCATGAAAAAGATGCCGGGAGTGATCTCGGGTACTTCTTTCAGTATGTTCTGGAATGGAGGTATGCGCACCACACCTTACTATCATAATCAGATAGGTATATTGACGGAAGTGGCTCATGCCACGCCTACCCCCAGGTATTACGACCCTAAGCGCAAGCCTAAGAATGTAGCCAGAAAACCTTCTGACGGAACTGAGATCTTTTATCCATATCCATGGGAAGGAGGGGAGTCCCACTTCCGAGATGCAGTGGACTATATGCTGGAGTCTTCTGTGGCGGCCCTGGACCTGGCAGCAGATAAAACAGATGAGTTCCTTTACAATATCTATGATATGGGCAGGGATGCGATCAACAGCGAAAAGGGAGCTTTTGCCTATATCATTCCTACTGAGCAGTGGAACCCCAGTGAGGCGAGAAACCTCACTAACATACTGCTGCAGGGTGGTCTGGAGGCACATAGGGCCACCAGCAACTTTACGGCAGGAGGCAAGAGCTATAAGGCCGGGGCCATTATTCTTTACGGAGCACAGGCTTTCAGACCTTATCTCATTGATCTGATGGAGAAGCAGGACTATCCGGATCAGTTTCTCTATCCCGGAGGACCTCCACAACCCCCTTACGATCTGGCGGGCTGGACATTGCCTATGCAGATGGGGGTCACTGTTGACAGAGTAGATGACGCTTTTAATGCTTCAGCAGATCGTGTTACTGAAAAGGTAAAGGCTCCGGAAGGTGGTGTCAGCGGAAAATCAGACGGTGCTTTTATCTTCTCAAACAAGGATAACCTGAGTGCCCTGGCTGTAAACCGTCTCCAGAAAAACGGCTTTACGGTGAGTCAGATCACTGCTGATCATCAGGGTTATAGTGCAGGGGCTTTTATCGTGAAGAAAAGACGCAACCTGAAGAATAACCTGTTGAAGCTGAGCGAAGAACTGGGCTTGAATTTTGAAGAACTCAAGTATGAAACACAGGTAGAGGCCAAAGAGCTGAAAAGGATTAAAATAGGCCTTTATAAGTCATGGCAGGCCAATATGGATGAGGGCTGGACGCGTTGGGTGCTGGAGCAGTTTGAGTTTGATATTGATACACTTCATAATGAGGATATCCAGCAGGGCAACCTGCGCGATTATAGTGCTATCATTTTTCCATCGCAAAGCCCCAATGGCATTGTACATGGACACAGGCGCAACAGCATGCCCTCAAAGTTTACAGGAGGCATTGGTCTGAATGGTGTCAAGGCCATAGAAGATTATGCTGAAAAGGGTGGTATGGTCATCTTCTTTGATGCTGCCAGTGATATGGCGATTGAGCAGTTCGGGCTTCCGGTGAGGAACGTGATTTCCAATCTGTCTTCCAGCCAGTTTTTTATACCGGGCTCACTTATTCGGATGAATGTAGATACAGACAACCGCCTGGCTTTTGGTATGCAGGAAGAAGTAGCGGCTTCTTTTAACCGCAGCCGGGCTTTTCAGAAAGTGACACAGCGTAAATCAGGGGAGGGTGGCACTGAGAAAATTGCGGATGCCCCTAAGGCTGAAGTGAATGAAGTGGCCACTTATGCCTCTGAAAACCTGCTGATGAGTGGCTGGGCCATGGGAGAGAACAGATACCTGAGAAACAGAAGTGCCATGGTACACCTGCCTTATGGTCAGGGTGATATGGTACTGTTTGGTTTCAGGCCTCAGTTCAGAGCTCAGCCCAGAGGTACGTACAAGCTGATTTTTAATGCCATTTATATGGGTGCTGAAACAGAATAGCGCCAGCCATTGACGATAAGAAAAGCCGTCTCAGGAGAATTCGTATAGTGATTACTCCTGAGGCGGTTTTTTTATTCCGCTGATCGTGCAGGAAAGTGCTCTTCAAGTGCCAAACCCTGACTACCGGTGAGTCTTATATAGTCTATTTCTCCGGCTCCTGCAAAGCGGTATTTAAAACCTACTACGTCTCCTATACTGGCCGGAGCGGTGAATTCACGAATCATTTCACCATTCAGATAGATCTGAATCTGACCGTCTTTAGAAATACATTTTAAATCCTGCCAGTTGTGGATGTCCGTTCCGAAGGCCGAGAGGTCATTTGATTTGCCGTCTATGGTCATGCCCATCATAAAAATCTGGAGGTCGCTGATACAGCCGGGAATAGAAAAAGGCATGATCAATACACCATCTTTTCCATGAATGAGGACGCGTGTATGCTGGCAAATACCGTTGCTCTTGCGGTAGGTATGGCGGAAGCGTGTTTCAAATTCAAAATCTGTACCGGATACCTGTCCGAAATCATCAAAGAAATTGAAAGTAAGCAGCGGAGCATTCCTTGCTTCTGATTCGTGTAGCTCGTTGAAAATGGCATCACTCAGTTTTAATTCACCTTCGGTTTGCAGATCTTCTTTATAGAGGTAACGCGGTCTGTTACCATTGCCGATGGTAGCCATCCAGCCATTTGTTCTGATGTGGATGTCATGTTCTTTGAGTATCTGATTATTGGCAATGAGCTTGGCCCTGAAATAGCCTGGGTAGTAGTAAATGCCTGAAGCTTCGCTGCCATTTTTATCGACCTCAAAGGTGAGTGCATCATTCCACGATTGTTGAATGAAGCAGGAGTCGGGATTAATGCCGGCAAAGTCGTAGTTAAAAACCACGGAGTTGGGGAGTCCCAGTGCTACGGGTTCGCTGCTGAACTGCACTTTGTCTATTTCTTCTGCTGAATAGGAGACGGGGACGGTTTTGCTGCCGGATGCGAGTAAGATCACCGTACAGGCTGCCAGCAGCACCAATACTACAGCCGCGAGTGGTTTGGCATAGGAAGCACTCCTTTTTACTTCTTTGTGTTTTTGAGCCGGCTGGTGGTTTTGTTTAAAGGTGCTCCAGTTTTCATGTCCCAGAAATAAGGCCAGGGTGTTCAGAGTAGAAATACTCGGAGCGCTGTTATAGCTTACTTTGCCCCAGACCCTTTTCAGTGTGGTGATGCTCAGCCGTACCCGGGTTTCCTCAAAAATACGGTCGCTCAGCAATTGAAAGTCCTGATTCAACCAGTCTTTGCTGGAGCCCCAGTTCAGTTTTTTCTCAATTAAGAGCAGACAATCCTGTAGACAAAGTTCGTTCATGCGCGATGTGAATGGGCCACAAATCTAAATACTTCATTTGTTAGAATGAGGTTGCACAGCCTTGAATGGTTTTGTACAGCTTGTTTTCAGGCACTGGCAGAGAAATGGCGTAGATAGTAACACATAATTTGTTGACACCATGAAATTACGATTATTACCTATATCCATTTTTCTCTCTTTCAGTGTGCTGGCACAGGCGCAGGAATTTCCTTTTGGTACCGACCGCTGGGAGATTACAGCAGCCGGATCGATCGTGGAGCGGTTTGAGGGCAAACCCAGCCTCTATATGTTCAACGGCCAGGCGCGTTTAAAAGACTTCGAATTCTTTACCGGTACGATAGAGTATGAACTGTATGTGACAGAAAGACGCGGTTTTCCCGGCATCGGGTTCAGGGTGCAGGATGCTGCGAATATGGAAGAATTTTACATAAGGCCCCATCAGTCAGGCAACCCGGATGCCAACCAGTACACTCCCGTCTTCAACGGTACCAGTGGCTGGCAGCTGTATACAGGAAACCGGTTTAGTGCCCCTATTGCCTACAAAATGAATGCATGGAACCAGATCAAACTGGTGGTGGCAGAAAGGAGGGCAGAGGTTTATATCAACGATATGGACCAGCCGGCAATAGTGATACCGGAACTGAAAAGAGAACCCAAAACAGGTGGCCTGGTTTTCAGAGCAGGAGGCCCGTCTGCTTTTCGCTATGCCAATCTGAAAGTCACGAAACAGGCCAGCCCGGTTTTGAAGGGACGCATGAAGCCTGCAGTGGAGCTTGCCAAAGGTGTCATTGAAAGCTGGTCTGTTTCGAGTGCTTTTGCGGAGAACTCTCTGGAGGGAGTGTCAGAGTTAACGGCCAGGCATAAGGCTGTTGAGGGGTGGACAGACCTGACTGTGGAAGAAGCCGGGCTTGTGAACCTGAGCAGAGTGGCTGATAAGACACCGCCTACCAACACCGTTTTTGCCAGGGTAATCATTGAGTCAGATCGCAGGCAAATAAAGCGGCTGAGCTATGGCGTGAGCGATCGGGGCATTATTTATCTGAATGACAAGGCGGTAGCCGGCAGCCAGAATAATTTCAGGTCTCAGGACTATCGACACCTGGGTACGATCGGCTTTTTTGATGATGCCTATCTGCCCTTGAAAAAGGGAAGGAACGAGTTGTGGATAGCCGTATCGGAAAGCTTCGGTGGCTGGGCAGTAATGGCCAGAATTGAAGATCAATCGGGAATCCGCATTATCAAAGAGTAGGGACCTGAGGAAGGAAAAAGGAGAAGCATCTGTAGTAATGATTCCCGGGGCTGTTCAGGCAGTCCCGGGCTTCTCTTTTCAAACCGACCTGTGTCGCTTTGGCCGGTTTTCGGAGTGGAGAGGGCCGGTGGTTATATCCGGCTTTTTCATCATAATAAAGTCATTGCCTCTCTGGCCAGGATGATGAGTCCTGCAGAAATACAGAGGGTAAGTACCATAGCGGCAACGAGCCTTTTGTTAGCGGCAGTGGTATAGCGCTTTATTTTTCTCGCTATCAATGCCTTTTGCTTCAGGCCCAAAGGCTTCACTATGTTTTTTAATCCATGCGGCTTAATGAAGCCGTTGTTGTTTTGAATGTCAAAAGCCCCGCCACTCTTATGGTTGAGTCGCATATTGCTTCTCTTTGATATTTTAAAACCGGTGGTAGTGAGGAAAGACATTGTTTCGATAAGTTTTGTACTGATTACTAATGCATGAGCGCCTGTTCCGGTGAGTGAAGGACCAGCCGGGTCACCACAACCCGGCTTATGGATCTCGATTATAGTAGTGTGATTGCCTGATTTGCCAGGAGGACCAGTCCGGCAGTGATCGATAGTGAAAGCGCTGTGGTAATCAGCACACCACGTTTCTCATCGGAAGCATAGTGTCTGAGTTTGTCCTTAATGCGGTCTTTCTGTCTTTGTGTGAGTTTCTGAATCTGAACCTTCGGACTCCTGATTTTGATAAAGTTGTTTCTTTGATGTATGGCAAAAGCGTTGTTGTTTCTGCTATACAATTGGGCATTATTGGCTGATAATGTTGAAAATGCACCGGATGAAGTAAAAGTAGACATGACCTTGATATTTATGAGTTACACCCATATAATCGCGGATTCAGGCCTCTGAGTTGGGTTTCCTGAGTGAACGGCACCGGGAACGGATAAGCGTAACCGGGGAATGGCGAAGGAGAGGTGTCTTACCAATCCGGTATTGGAAAATCATTTGCCCGTACTATTTCAGTTTAAACTCTATTTGAATAAAAACTGGCCGGTCTATATTTTCTCCATTGAGTACTGCCGGAACCCATTTAGGAGATAGTTTCATAACGCGAATAGCCTCTTTGGTCAGTCTTGCGTCCGGACTCCTGATCTCTTCTATACGTGTTACAGTTCCATCCTTGATAACATTGAAAGCTAAGAAAACCTTGCCTTCAATACCTTCTTGTTCGGCTTTTTCGGGGTATTTTAAATTAGATTTTAAGAATTTCTTCCATGCTCGCTTTCCTCCTTTAAAAACAGGCTCTTTATCCACTTTTGGGAGCCCCAGGAGTTCATGGACGGATTCTTGTGCCTTGATTGGAGTACTAGCTATAAGAGGAATTAAAAAACAGATTAACAGGGCTATTCTCACCTTTAGTAAATTAATAATGATTGAATGGGTAGACAGGCTTCGGTTTCTTGCATTAACGATTGTTGGCAGAGTTCTGATAAGTCCTGATTCTTGTATAGGCAAAGTAAGAAAGAATAAGGAAAAACAGACCTGCCAGTATCAGCATTGACGGAAATTTTGATGAGGATAAGGGAGCCTGATCACCACTAATCACCAGATGTGCCCAGTAGAAGGGATGGGCCGATACATTATTGGCCGATTCAAGATAGGCCAGCTTGCTGCTTCTCAGGGCTTCACTCTTGGTTTTATTGTCTTCCAGGTGGGTGTAAAAATCCTGTATGACTTTGCTGGTGGAGTTATCATTGGCCAGCCACAGAGACATCAGAACGCTTTTGGACCCGGCATAGGTAAATGCCCTGGCCATACTGATAACTCCCTCACTCTGCAGGTTGCTGCCGTCTCCGCTTTGACAAGCGCTGAGAATGGTCAGGTCGTTGTTGATCTGCATATCATAGACCTCAAAAAGGTGGAGGTATCCATCATTTGAATTGTCTTCTTCATTCGCAAATACGAGATAAGACATTTCAGGCTGGTCGCGATTGGTTATGCCATGGGTGGCGATATGCAGTATGTCCGATTCCTGGGCATATGATTTGAAATTCGACTCGGTAGCAGCTTCGTTCATGTAGATTTCCCCTTTGAATTTATCAGCCAGTGATCTGACCTCCCGGGCAGCACCTTTCAGCTTATCAAGTTTTCTGCTTCTGAAGGTTTCAGCCTGTATATCACTCAGGTCTGAAGCATCTGAGTAGGGAGCCCAGGCGGTGGGAGGTTTACTCCCCGCACCGGCTACTTCCCGGGAGATGCTTTCCATCAACACAGAGGAGGAGAAGGCGTAGGAAATTTTTCGTTCTCTTATCAGATAGGGCAGTGCCTGGAAGTTAATTTCACCATCCCGGGTCTGAACAGCATCGGTGAGCAATACCTCAAAGGGTAGTTTTGAAAGATAACCTGCCGGAATAATGATCAGGTCTTTGTCCTCATAAACGTTATCGGGCAACACTTCAAATAGCTTATTGTAAATCATATGGGCATTGCTCAGAAACTGCTGATTGGCAAGGGTATCGCTTGTTTCATTAGTGCCAATGTATTCTACCACCTGGTTTACCGCTATTTCCAGTGTATCTCCCCAGGCATATGCCTTGTAGCTGATAGAGTCCTCAGTAGCCAGGAACTGGTAAACCCCGAGAGAGCTGATATAGTACTGGATTGCCACACTGTTATTCCTGCCAAGGTACTTTTGGAGCTCTTCCGCTTTGGACTTTCTGATGTTATCTGATATGTAGTTCACCAGGCCTCCGCTTTCTTTCGTGATTTTCTTTAATAACCCTGCGAGGCGATCTCGTGAGGCCTCAATCTCCTTTTCTCTGTCTGTTATTTGACCTGCGGCAACGTCCTCCTGAATTCTGAGGTTTTGTAAGCTGGTTTCCTGATACTTGATGTCCTTTTTCAAGGTGGCCCATTGACTCAGAAGTGAGTTTTCATGCTCAGCCAGAAGTGTCGATGATTTCAGTGCTTCAAGGAGTGCCTGAGATTTGTTCATGTCAGAATACTCAAAGGCTTTGTGAAGGTATTGCTGATCTCCCGTTTGGTCATAAGCTACCGTATAGGCGGAAAGGAAAGCGTCCAGGCCACCTCTGATGATGTCTGAGAAGGTGATATTGTCTTCTTCCAGGATAAACTGCAGTCTGAGGTACCCAATCAGTGTTTCGGCAAGGTCAAGTATGGCCATGCACTCTTCCAGAATAGAGAAGTCATTGGTTTCATAAGCATCATTCGTGAGCATATTGGCTTTCATGATCAGCGTATTCAACAGATTGATGGGGTCGGGACTTGATTCGAAATCGTCATAATTACGAAGGTCCGGCATAATGTCTCTGCCGGTATTAACTGCAATGGCCTGGTTTATCGTGGTTTGCGCGGAATCCGGCATTCTCAGATCGAAACGCAGAAGGTTAGCGAGCTCGGTAAGCACATTGGCTTTGTTAGCGTGATACTTATCCGGAGCATAAGTGAGGGCCTTTTTATAAGTAAAAGCGGCTTCTTCTACCTGCCCCAGGTAATAGTGGTAAAGGCCTTTGGTATGTAATAAGGTAAGCTTATCAGTAATTCCTGAACTGAAAGCTTTATCAATGAATTGAAAGCTTTTTTCATAGTTTCCCAGGACCAGATGATCATAGGCCATGGTGCTGTATGTGCTGGCAATGGACTGATTTGGCAGGGTGAAGAGGTCTTCATAGATAGTCAGAGCCTTATTGAAGTAGACAATCGCGCTATCACTTCGTCCCAGTCCCCGCTGGTTACGCGCCATCTTTCTCCAGATATTGGCTAACCAGAGTTTGTCCTGTACACCGGTGCCCTTTTTAAATACCGCTATAGCTTTTAGCTGCTGCTCCTGTGCCAGAGCATATTGATAACGCATTTCAGAGATTTGTCCCAGATTAGAATAGGTGGCTGCCAGGAGCTTCGGTTCATTACGTGTTTTGTATAGGGGCTGCAGCCTGAGCAGCAGCTTTTCTGCATCGGTCAGGCGACTGAGCTGTAAAAGTAAGTTCACCGTAACGCCTCCGACCGTAGCTGCCACCTCGGGGATTTTGTCAAGCAGGTCTGTTTCCAGTGCCTGGCGGATGAAAGTATCGATGAGGGTTGGCTCTTTTTCATTTTTAGCTTCAGAAAGCTGATCGGGTGCCAGGTGATGCAAATAGATTTCAAGCATCTGTTCTACATAGGCTTTACTCTTGTCGGTGTTATATAGCCTGTTGTGCATTTTAGCTATGAGGCTTAAGGGAATTGCTGCACTTATATGGTCTGGTCCGTGTAGAAGTTCATTGCTTTTCAGGGCCTTATCAAGCCAAAGTTCTGTTTTCTCAAAATCTGAAGTGACCAGAAAGAGCCTGCCCAGACGCAGTTCTGTATGGAATATCAGGCTATCTTTTACATCGCTTTTTTCGATGAGCTGATATGCTTCTTTCAAGTGCTTTTCGGCCATTTTGAATTGAGCCTGATTCTGCGCTTTTTCGGCCAGACTCAACTTGTCAAGTACCGGGTTCTGTGCACTGAGCATGACCGTAAAGAAGAGTGCGAAGGTGATGGTTGAGATGGCTTTCATTGATTTTAATCGAAAAGTCCTGTGATGATAAAGAAATTTAATATTTTCCGATATATCAAAATAGCGGAAGTAAATTTCAAAATACCTGAAAGATGATGCTATGCATGGCTCTGAGCTTGTACATCACAGCACATTTTGGGCCAGTTTATCAGCGCGATTTTCAGTGCTTACTTTTTCCTGTTCGGTATCTCAACCGAATCATCACAAAACCGAGTGTAATGAAGCCCGCAATCCATAGGCAGGTCTGGTTTAGAGTCAGGGGGAGATGGGGACCTAACATATTCGGAGACGTACTGTGGAGACCGAGCCTGACCTGTTATCTCATGGCTCATTGGCAAAAAGAAGATCTGGCCTACATTCCGGAGTTTGCTTGTCATGCCATATAACCACCCTTTATACCACTCACAAAAAGGGGGTGACCATCATACCAATGAGTAGCATGCGGACTGCCGTATTTTTCTTATCATCGAGGGATAGAAAAACTGGCCAAAAACCAAATTACATGAAAAGACAATATTTACGTTGGTTGTGCCTGTGCCTTACTTTTTTTGGAATGGTAACCCATTCTGTAGCGCAGGATTACAACAATGCGAGCCAACTCGCACAAAGACTCAGAGCACTTGCCAATAGCTCGGCAAATGCCAGTCTTCAATCCATCACCAGGACAGCAGGTGGTAAGGATGTATGGATGCTTACGCTGGGCACCGGTGATGTAGACAATAAGCCAGCTATGGCAGTAGTAGGAGGGGTAGACGGCAAACACCTTCTGGGTGTTGAAATGGCTACCCGATTTGCCGAAAAGATCCTGGCAGATCATAGCGATGTACTGGAGAGTACTACCTTTTATGTATTCCCCAATATGAGCCCTGATGCTACGGAGCAGTATTTCGCCTCATTGAAATATGAGCGTAGCGGTAATGCCAAAGCTACTGATGACGACCGGGATGGCCGTATGGGAGAGGATCCTTTTGACGACCTTGACGGTAACGGGATCATTACTATGATGCGTGTGAAGGACCCTACCGGTGACTGGATGATGCATCCGGCAGATGACAGGGTAATGATCAAAGCGAATCGTGCTAAAGGCGAAAAGGGAAGCTATAAGCTTTTTACCGAGGGTCGTGACAATGACCGGGATGGTGCCTTTAACGAAGATGGAGAAGGTGGCGTTCATTTCAATAAGAATCAGACCTACGCTTTTCCTTACTTCACACCAGGTTCAGGAGAGCACCCGGTTTCTGAGTTAGAGAACCGCGCCATGCTGGATATTCTTTACACCAAGTGGAATATCTACGGCATCTTTACTTTCGGTCCGGGAAATAACCTGGCCAGCCCCTGGAAGTACAACCGCGCGGGAGCTTCAAAGCGTGTGGTTACGAGTATTCTCAGAGGCGATGATGCAATCAATAAGCTGGCGTCAGATGCTTATAACAAAGCTGTAGGCATGAAGAATGCCCCGCGATCAGGGGCTCAGGGTGGCGACTTTTTCCAGTGGGCTTATTTTCACTTCGGAAGATTGAGTTTTGGTACACCGGGCTGGTGGACTCCTACTGTGAAGGGAGATTCGACTATGAAGCCCAATAAGGATAAAAATGCCGAAGTGAACTTTTTGCGCTGGGCAGCTCAGGAGAACCAGACAGACTACTTCGTGGACTGGAAAAAACTGGACCACCCGGATTTTCCTGGTCAGGAAGTGGAAGTAGGAGGAATCGCACCATTCAAAATGCTTAATCCGCCACTTTCTATGATAGATGAGACAGCAGATAAGCACACGGCTTTTATTGTGGATCTGGCTGCTATGCAGGCCAGCCTGGAACTGGTTAACCTGAAGGTGGAAGAAGCCGGAAAGGGCATGACCCGTGTTACAGTAGACCTCTACAATGGTGGGACTTTACCGACTCATTCCCGAATGGGCGCCCGTTCGCGCTGGTTAAGAAGGATCAAGGTAGAAGTTAAGCTCGGACGTGGTCAGGAAGTGGTTTCCGGCAGGAAGATACAACTGATCCCGAGTGTTGGTGGAGATAGCGCTCAAACACTTACCTGGCTGATCAGAGGCAAGGGAAGCGTAGAAATTGAGGCAGGTGTTGCCCACGCAGGAAGTGATAAAGTTAGTGTAAACCTCAAATAAACAGACTGATGAAAACAATGATCAAAAACATATTTTCTGCTGCGCTGGTATTGGGGTTCATGCTACCGGCTGTAGCTGTGGCACAAAACGCAGATGAAGTATTCAGAGCCGTAGGTACCCCTCATAATCCCAAAGTACAGATATCCTTTAACCGATACTACACGGCAGAGGGGCTGGATGCTCTTACCAAAAAGATTGCTGATGCTTACCCTAACCTGGTGAAACGCGTTTCCATTGGCAAATCATATGAAGGGCGTGAAATGTACTTAATGGAAATCACCAACTTTAGTAAGGGTGACCCTGACAGGAAGCCAGGCTTCTATATTGACGGAAACATCCACTCCAATGAGATTCAGGGAGGTGAGATTTCTGTATACACTGCCTGGTATCTTACTGAAAACTATGGTACCGTGGACTTTATTACGGAAATGCTGGATGAGCGTATCTTCTACATTGCACCTACGATCAATCCTGACGCCCGGAATAACTACATGAAGGAGCCTAATACCGGAAGCTCACCCAGAGCTGGTATGATAGGACTGGACGATGACCGTGATGGCCTGATAGATGAGGATTTACCGGACGATATAGATGGTAACGGCTCCATCACGCAGATGCGAAGAAAGAGCGCTACGGGTAACCTGATTATCGATCCGCAGGATCCGCGTAAAATGATAACCATCGGTGTGGATGATAAAGTACCGGCCGGTGTGCAGCGCTATGAGATGCTGGGGCAGGAGGGAATAGACAATGATGGTGACGGCAGAGTAAATGAAGATCCGCATGGTTACTATGACCCTAACCGTGACTGGGGATGGAAATGGCAGCCGGATTATATTCAGCGAGGTGCTTACAAATATCCTTTTAGTGCTCCTGAAAACAGAAATGTAGCAGACTTTGTACTGGCTCACCCCAATATTGCCGGAGGTCAGAGTTATCATAACTCAGGCGGTATGATTCTGAGGGGACCTGGTGCTGAGGAAGACCTGTCTACCTATAACCGTGCTGATGTGAGAATCTACGATGCGATTGGTCGCAAAGGGGAGAAGATGATGCCAGGCTACCGCTATCTCACTGTTTACAAAGATCTCTACTCTGTGTTTGGCGGGGAGCTGGATTGGTTTTACGGTAGCAGAGGTATTTATACTTTCACTAATGAGATTTTCACCAGATTCGCCTATTACAAGAATAACAATGGTGGAAGAAATCTCTCTTACGAGGTTGATCAGGAGCTTTTGATGGGAGACGCTTTTGAACCCTGGAAGCCCTTCACTCACCCTACTTATGGCGAGATAGAAATAGGAGGCTTTAAAAAGAACTTCGGCAGAGCCACCCCTGGCTTTCTGCTGGAAGAGGAGCTACACCGTAATATGGCTTTTACTCTGTATCATGCCTATCATATGCCACACCTCAGTATTGCAGATGTAAAGGAGAAAGATCTGGGCGGAGGTCTGAAAGAGATCACGGCTGTGATTAAGAATGATCGTCTTATGCCTACCCACGCCAGTCAGGACCTGAAGTATAAGATTGAGCGTCCTGATTATATAAGCATCTCAGGTGTTGATGTACAGGCCGGTATGATTGTAGACAATGAAGACTTTGGTGTAACACGCGAACAAAAGGTAGAACCGGCAAAACTGAGGGTAAGAAATATTCCCGGTAATGGTTTTGTAAAAGTGCGCTGGATTGTCAGTGGTCGCGGTAAGTATACCATCACGGTAGACAGTGCCAAGGGTGGTCTTGTAACGCGCTAAGAGTTGAATATGTAATAGAAAAGGCTGTTTCACTTTGAGACAGCCTTTTTTGTTTGCTGAGGCGGCTATAGGGTTATTTGTCAGAAACAGAAGCTGTGTTGGATTTACTTGTTTGAGGTCAAAAAACTCTGCTGATTGTTCTTTAATCGCTTGTCTATTAATCAGGCAGATTCCTTATCTTGGATGCTTTCTGTATAGCACCAAACCATAACATTTTTTTGTGTCAACTCACCTGCTTTCAATTGTAATCCCCGTCTACAATGAGGAACGCTATATCGCTCAGGTACTCGAAGCTGTAGCCGGGGCAGATGTAGGAGATACCTGGCAAAAAGAAATCGTGGTTGTTAATGATTGTTCTACGGACAATACGCAGGAGCAGATTGACGAATTCATGGCCGCACATCCTGAGCTGCCAGTCAAAAGCTTTTCTCTGGAAAAGAACCAGGGCAAGGGAGGAGCGCTGAACAGAGGCTTTCAGGAAGCTACGGGAGACTTTGTGCTCATTCAGGATGCCGACCTGGAGTACGACCCTGAGGAGTACATCAGGTTGCTGAAACCCGTGAATAAAGGCTTTGCTGATGTGGTATACGGGTCTCGTTTCGTAGGCAGACAGCCTCATCGGATTCTCTATTTTTATCATTATCTGGGCAATCGCTTTCTTACTTTTCTTTCCAATCTGTTTACCAATCTGAACCTGACTGACATGGAGGTTTGCTATAAACTTTTCAGAAGGGAGTACCTGGAGGGAATCAGGCTTCGAGAAAGGGGCTTTGGTGTTGAGCCTGAGCTTACGGCCAAGCTGTCGCGTGTTAAAGGGGTGCGCATCTATGAGGTGGGTATTTCCTATTATGGCAGATCTTATGCGGAGGGTAAAAAAATCAACTGGCGCGATGGTGTCTATGCCATCTATTGTGTTTTGAAATATAACATCTGGGCAAGAAAATGATAGCAGAGCATAAGGCCGATTTGATAAGAAAAGGTGTGCTTTTGATCATACCCTTTCTGCTCTATGGAGCCACATTGTCTTTTGACTATGCGCTGGACGATGCCCTTTATATCACGGACAATTCTTTTACAAAAGAAGGGCTGGGAGGTATATGGGATCACCTGACCAAAGAATCGCTGGTTGGTTTTTACGGAGAACAGAAGAGCCTGCTCACAGGGGGGCGTTATCGACCTCTGGCACCCATTACCTATAGTCTGGAGTATGCGGTCTATGGCTTTAATCCGGCCCTGAGCCATTTGTGGAATGTGCTGCTTTACGGACTCTTGTTGCTACTTATGTACAAGGTGCTGAGACAGCTTTGCGAAGCGAAGCACTGGCTTTTGAATACGACTTTTCTGGCTTTGCTCTTTTTTGCCGTTCACCCCCTGCATGTGGAAGTAGTGGCCAACATAAAGGGGAGAGATCAGATTCTCGGGCTGATGGCTGTCGCGGGTGCCACGCTTATGTCATTCAGGTTTTTTAAAGGAGATAAGCTTTCTCTGGTGTGGATGGGCCTGATTTTCTTCCTTGGGCTACTGGCCAAAGAGAGTGCCATCACCTTCCTGCCCATTATCCCTCTGGTGCATTACTTTTTTAAGGAGAGGCAGTTGCGTGAGGTATTACCTGTTTTTGTAGCGTTGCTGGTTCCGGCTATACTTTGGTTTGCATTAAGATCATGGGCCTTGCAGGGCTTTGAAAGCGTGGAAAGTACCACCCTTCTCAATGACCCTTATCTCAATAGTACGGCTACCGAGAAACTGGGGACCACGATATATACCTGGCTGCTCTATCTCAAGCTTTTGATAGTTCCCTATCCACTGACTTATGACTATTATCCATTCCATATTGCTATCAGGGAGCTGTTGAGTATTGAAGCCATTCTTTCACTCCTTGTCCATTTGGCGCTGGTCGTAGTGGCTTTCAGAGGGTTTAAGAAGCGTTCGGTATATGCCTTCCTGGTCATCTTCTATGCGGCTACTTTCTCCATTTCATCCAATCTGTTTTTCAACATTGGTGTCTTTATGAACGAGCGGTTTATGTTTGAGCCATCTCTTGCTTTTTGTGTACTGGCCGCACTGCTGATTACCCAGCGAGTGCCGGTAAAGGCCCGTTGGGCTGTGGCGCTGTTGCCTGTCGCAGTTTTTGCGGTATTAACCGTCAATCGCAGTTTTGCCTGGAAAGACAACTACACTCTCTTTACTACGGATGTCAAAACCTCGGACAATAGTATAAAGAGCCTGATGGCAGGAGGAGGGATGTTGCTGGAAAGGGCCATTACCCTGACCGATTCGCAGGAGAAAGCAGATTTACTGAATCAGTCCATTGGTTACCTGGAAAAAGGTATCGGTCTGTTACCGACTGAGCTTAACAATTATCGACTTCTGGGCCAGTCCTATCTGGAAAGAGATGGCATAAACAATAATACGGTTAATGCCTATCGGGAAGTCTTTCGTCAAAACCCGGGTGACTCTTATACTATCAGGAATGTAGAGATCATCATGGCCAATCAGGGTTACCGCCCTCAGGATCGTCTGAATTTCGGACTCTATTTTGTAGACGATATGCCGGGTTCCCACATCCTGAATTTTCAGATCGGAACCATCTATGGTCAGCACATGGGGGATATTTCCAGCAGCCTGCGTTTTTTGAAAAGGGCCATCGATCTGGCACCAGACAATCTGGATTACCTGAAAAACTATGGCACAGCCCTCGCCATTTCAGGGGACTACGCGGGCTCAATTGCTTACTTTGAGCGGGTCATTCAAGTAAGCCCCAATGATAAGCAGGCCTTGTCAGGTCTTGCACTCAGTTACCAGAACCTGGGGCGCGCAGAAGAGGCACAGTACTATCGTGAGCTGGCAAATCAGCAATAGATCAGGACTTCCTGAATACAAATTCCACGGTGCCTGAGATACCTTTCCTGGCTTCTGATCTGTCCAGAATAAAGTAGAAGGGGAAGCTGATACCGGCATACAGAAAAGAGAACACCAACTGGAAAAACTGCTTCAGGCTTTTTACCTGTCCACCTTTCTTTAAAAACTCATAAAGCAGGTCTCTCTGTGCGATTCGCCTGTTCAACCAGCTTTGCAGATAACCGAAGGGATTGTAAAGAGGCGCTTTATAGGTTTCGGAGACCAGTTCGAAACCCACTTCTGAGAACATCTTTTTTAGCTGACCGGAGGGAATAAGGTGTAAATGTCTCGGAGGGTCGAGATGCAGCCAGGCCTCCTGATATTGCTGTGCCTGTCGGCTCCTGATATTGGGCTGGCTCAGTTGCACTAAACCGCCTGATGCAGATAACTGGTATAGTTGCTCAATGGCTTTGACAGGCTGGGGTATGTGCTCAAATACATGCGTTAGTGTAATCAGGCCAAACTGCTGATCACCGGTAGCCTCCAAGCGGGGGAAGGCCCCTGAAACCCATTGAATATGAGAAGGAAGTCTGGCAGGTTTTTCAATGTCATTGCCATAGAGATGCGTATGTCCCAGTTTTTGGAGTTTGTCCAGGAAATCGCCTTTACCACAGCCCACATCCAATATCGGCACCTGTTTATCTGGCATGAGCTTACTTGTTTTTCGGGCTGCCAGTTGTTTCCCCAGGTCGAAAAGGCTGGAAAACGGCCATTTGAACTTGGTGTCGCTACCGCCATAATAGCTCTCTGCATAAGCATATTGGAGTAGCTCTTCATTCACACTTTCAATTTGTAAGGTGTCGCACTGAGGGCAGGTCAGAAATCGAAATGATCTTTGATGTATGTCTCTTGCTGTAAAGGCATTTGCCAGATGGGTATCTCCACAGGCTATGCAGCTAAGAGGTGCGGATTGGATTTCATCAGTTTCCATTCAGAAAACGGGGTTTGCTCTTGTACTTTGCCTTGCACTAGTCATTGTTGCCACCGGTAACACTCGCTATAATCTGATCGACATTATTGTAGCCGGGTGAAATACGCTGGGCTTTTTGAAGATACCTTAAACCTTCTGTCGAATTGCCCTCATTCAAAAAAGTAATGCCGAGATAAAAATTGGCCTCTAGGCTTTGATCATCTATTTGCAATGAGCTTTGGAAATAGCTCTTGGCCACATCAATCTGACCGGCTTCCCCAAAGATTTTGCCCAGCTGTAGGTAGGCATTGGCATGGTTGGGGTTGAGTTGTAAACAGTTTTCAAACGCCAGTCGGGCCTCTTCTTTCCGGCCGAGAAACCCAAGTGAGTACCCGAGCCCGTAATAGGAATCTGCATTTCCCAGGCCCTTGTCTATGGCCAGCTGGTAGTACTGTGCTGACAGTTGATAGCGCTGAGTTTCCTGATAGGTGACTCCGAGGTTAAAATAAGCTTTACCATAATTGGGCTCAATGGAAATAGTCCTGAGCAGGGCCTCTTCTGCCAGGTCAAATTCCTGTGCGAAGAGGTGCAAGGTGCCTTTGTTGTTCCAGGCGTCAAGGTAGTCAGGGTAGATATCGGTGGCTTTGGTGAAATAAAAAGCGGCTTCGTCCTTCAGGTCCTCCCGTCTGTCTGTTTTGTATTTAAAGTACACCTCGGTGGCATAATTATGATTGGCTCTGGCGCTGGTAGGGAGGTGATATACATCAGCACTGAACAGGGTGTAATTATCTCTCCAGTCGAGTTGGCGGATAAAGCTCATTACAGCAAAAATGGCAATCGGAAGGTAAGCGAGTTTTATCCATTGGTAAGAAAAGCGCTTTTGAAGCGTCATCAGGGATACCACCGTCAGAGCAATTCCGAGCGAAGGCGTGAACATGAGCCTTTCTCCGAAAATGGTACTGTTCAGAAAAATGACATTGGCAACAGGGCTCACGGTAATGCCATAGAAAGCCAGGCCGAAAGCCCATAGCTTTCGCTTATACACTCCCCAAAGCGTAACACCGATCAATCCAGCGAAAAGCAGTATCAACAAAATGCCTGTGCCGCTTGCCGGTTTTACAACGGGAAGATAATCGAAGGAATAGTCATGGAGCAGAGGGTAGGGGAAGAAGAGCTTTTTGAGTCCCATCAGCTGTACATTGAGAGCGCTGGCCAACTGGTCTCCATAGGCGGGGAGCTCAGTCAGAGGATTGTTAAGCTTACCAAAGACTCCGGGGTCAAGGGCAGGCATGGATGACATGACATTGTGACGAATGAGTAGCCATAAACCGGCAACGACCAGAAGGGGAGTATAGGCAACAAGTGCTTTTTTTATGGAATACTGAGGATAAAAAACGTAAACCAATACCGGAATCACTCCCAGGTAGGTAATGGTGCTTTCCTTGGAAAAAAGTCCCAGAAGGAGCATAAGACCTGATAACCCCAGTTGAATTGGCTTTTGCTCCTTCAGGTATCTGACAAAGTACAAGCAACAGACTATGCCAAAGGTCATGCCCAGCAACTCATCCAGGCTTTTGATATTGGCCACCACTTCTGTATGAATGGGCATAACCGCGAAAAAGAGAGCAGACCAAAAAGCCAGTCTTTCCGGCTGCGGTATGGGAAGAGACCTGATAAGGTGAAATATAGCCAGTACCAGGAGAGCATAAACCAATACATTCAGAATGTGCCCCGGAACCGGAGAGCCGGGAGCAATACTCTCGAAAACAGCAAAGACCGCCAGTGATAAAGGTCTGTAGAGCCCGTCATTAAAATTGTTGATGCCGTTGCGGTAGTTGGTAGTGAAGATTTCACCTAAACCGTCAATGCCGGCCAGAACGTGTCTGTGCTCGGTGATTATGCCAAGGTCATCTACTGTATAGTGATGACCTACGGTCCAGCCGTAAACCAGCACCGGTACGATGAGAAGCAGCAGTTTTGCCTTGGTTCCGGAATAAAAATCGCTGGAGATTGACATGGGTCAGGACTGTGTAGGAAAGTCTGGTTTGAAGTTAACGAAAATGGTTTCTTCTTCCACCTTTTCAGGCTGTGGCAGCAGGGACGTTTTATGATTCAGTATGCTGATGGCCTCGTCAAACACCTCATCTACCGTGATTTGTTTCATGCACTGGTTATCTCTGCAGGGCGAAAACCGGTGGTTGATTGCGTTGATACAGGGAGAGCAGGCCAGCGCTTTCCAGATGATATGAATATTTTTTCCAACAGGTCCGTAGAGCTGCGGGGTCTCTGGTCCGAAAAGCACAAGCACCTGCGTTTGGGTCATACTGGCAAAATGGGCGGGACCACTGTCATTTGTAATCAGCAAATCTGCCATATCAAACAGGTAGAGAAGCTCTTCCATGCTGGTTTTGCCAGCCATGGAAACCAGGCGTTCTGAAGAAATCTCTTGCTGAATTCTCTCTGCGTTGGGAGCTTCTTCTGCTGTTCCGGTCAGTACCAGCAGGGCCTCTGGTTGGGTCTCCAGCAACCTCCTGGTAAGTTCGGTGAACTTTTCCAGCTCCCATCTTCGCAATGGCAGCATATCGCTACTGTTGGTATTGACCAGTATCACCTGGGTATAGGGCCAGCCTTTTGCTTCGCTCTGTAGTTTTTGTTGAAATGTCAGAGCCTTGGAGCTATCGGCTTGAAATTTCGGGATATCAACAGGAAGTAGTCTCTTGTCCATTTTAGGAGCCGGTGTTTCCTGTTTCTCTTGAAAAAGGCAGGCGACCAGCAGAGCATAGGCCCTTGAAGTATGGAGGTAAGCATTGTGTTGCACCTCATGTGTCATCAGTTTTCCCCTGTAAGAATACTCACTGGTGTATCGGTGCAAGCCCACTCGCTGCCGAGCTCCACTCAGGTAGGCGAAAATAGCAGAGGCCCGGGAAAAGAACTCCATGTCTACGGTAGTGTCAATCCCCAACCTGCGCATACGGATCAGTGCTTTCAGAGAGCCAAGAGCGAAGGAGCTTAGATTGTTGTCTTTTATGGTGATGATGTTCTCATCCGGCAAGACGTTGATCAGATCGAGAATGGGGCGATTGGCTTCAAAAACACAGAAATAAACGTTCTCTTTGCCTATTTCATCAATGGCTCGTTTTATGGCGCTGTATGCGATTACTGTGGCTCCCTGTTCTATAAATTTGATGAAGAGTATACGTTTTGGACGTTTGGGCGCAGGCTTTCCAAAAAGTAAGATAAGCTTTCTCCATAAGGTCAGAAGAAAGCAAAGCACCCGGCCTATATTCACATCTACCCAGCGTACTGTTTCTATCTTCATTATGGTCGCCTTGAGAGGTTTTCGTAAGGTACAGCCTTATCGGGTTCTCCATTCTGGCGGTATGCCAGTGCCAGGTTCTTTGCTGTATTTCTGTTGTTCGGGTCGAGTTGAAGTCCCTGGAGATACCAGTTGATAGCTGCAGCAAGGTCTCCCTGATTATGATGGATCAGCCCCATGTTGGACACAATATTGGCATCACTGGGAGCCAGGTCATAGGCCCGCTGAAAGTTTACCCTGGCAGAGTCGTACTGGGTAATTCCAAAGTAGTGTACCCCGATATTGTTCCAGGCATTGGCATAAGAAGGGGAGATGCTCACGGTTTTTCTGAAAGTAGCCAGTGCGTTGTCAGTAGCTCCCAATTGATTGTATACCACTCCCATATTATACCAGCTTTCAAAATTGTCATCCAGAATTTCCACGCTCTTCCGGTAGCAGCGAAGTGCTTCATTAAAAAGTGATTGTCTTTCGGAAGGATACTGACTGGCCTCGGCCTGCAGGCGATAGCTTGTGCCTAGGGCAGACCAGGTGCGTGTGCTATTGGGTGCAGATACCACACCAGATTCATAAAGGCTCAGATTATCTTTCCAAACCGTGTTACGGCTCATCGTTTTCACAGAAAAGAGTAAAAGCACTATGCCAATGGGAATAACGAAAGGTTTCTTTCTTATGAGAACCAGGCTTGTGAGCTCTGATTTGTTCAACCTGGCTATCAGCAATACCAGTATCATGGCAAAGCCCAGGGAAGGGGTAAACAAAAAGCGCTCACCCATGGTCGCTCCCAACATGATAAAGATGTTGGACACAATAGACATGGTGATCAGAAAAAACAGGATTCCCCAGGCCAGCGGGTCTTTCTTTATAAACAATCTGATAGACGCCAGGCCAAGTCCCAGAAAAAGAATAATTGAAAGAAGGGCTTCCCAACTGCCTGGTCCCACAACGGGTATTTGATTAAAAGAATAATCCCAGGAAAGCGGATGTGGTAAGAACAGTAGTTTTACATACATGCCCATAATCATCACAGCGGTGGCGAGTCTGTCTGTTTCTGTAGTAGCCGCAGCCAGACCGTTGTTGACGATCTGCATGTCTTCATCAAATGTGAGTCCATTAAGCACGGATAACCGGATAAGCAAATATAGGCCTAAGATTCCGGCATACATTCCTGTCTGTACAGCAATAGTTTTCCACTTCCAGTCGCTGAACATCCAAAGTGTCAAAGGAATGACCGCCAGAAATGTTACTGCCATTTCTTTGCAGAGCAGCGCTGCAAAATAGGAGAGCCCTGACCAGATAAGTTGTTTCCTGTCACGGTTGTCGACATATTTCATCAGGAAATACAGAGACCCGATGGCAAAGAGAAAATGAAGAATATCGTCCCTCCCTTTGATATTGGCTACTGCTTCGGTATGTACCGGGTGGACCATAAACAGTAGGGCAATGAGTATAGGCACCCATACATTGGCCTCCTTGAAAAACAGCTCCATGAGCCTGAATACCAGAAAGCCGCAGCAGGCATAGAGCAAAAGGTTAATCAGATGACCGACAGCGGGAACATTGCCAAAAACAGCGTGTTCCGTTGCAAAAGCAATCAACACCAACGGACGATAGGATTGGTCATTCGTGCCATTGAACCCTGTGATAAACCCATTACTCAGGATATCGCCAAAGCCGGCAAAGCCATTCTGTACGAACTGGTTTTTCAGGAAAACAACATCATCGTCCAATGCATAATTATGCCCAAGAGTATTGCCATACAAGACAAAAGCTACAGAGAGGAAAAGCAGCATCATTTTCCATTTTCCCTTGTCAGATCCCGGTTGAGGAACTTTTTGGGAGGAAATCTTTGGCCCTCTTGATTTTTTCTTTTTTGACATGCTGTTTTGGAGGGGGGTAAATATAGGATTTTAAACCAGTATATTGGCGGCTAATTGTAGTGGCAGGTATGACTTCAGAAAAAACTAAGAATAGTAAAGTTAAGGGGGGTAATAATGAAAAACCGTCTGAGAAGAAGTCGGGTAAGTGGAGCGGCCTGCTCGTATCTCTTGTGATTTTTCTTGTGCTTCAGGAAGTGGTTTTGCGTATGGCTTTCCCTTTACCTGAACTGAGCAATTTTAACCGAATCAACTACCAGATTCTTGATCCCATTGGTGCAGATGGCCCCGGTTATTTGCGCAATATCAAAATGACCTGGAGCTCTTCGCTGGATACCAGTGAAGCTTTTGTACATGACTTCAACCGATATGGTTATCGGGATAAGGAGTGGAAGATAGATAAGGACAAGCGAAAGCGAATCTTCTTTGTAGGAGACAGTTTCGTGGAAGGTATGATGGCACCTCAAAACGGGCGAATTACCGATAGCTTTTTGAGCGCAGCCGAGGCGAATGGTGAATCCTACGATGTTTTCAATTGTGGGATGATGGGCATAGGGCTCAACGAATACATCAAGTTTCTGGTAGATGCTGTACCTGTGTTTAAACCAGACGAGGTCTTTTTGGTGCTTTACGCCAATGATATTCCTTTCCAAAGAGCCTACCAGCCATCTAAGCCTCTGACTCCTGAGTATCACAGCCCATGGAAACCCAGAGTGCTGGAGGTGATCAGTCAAATGGGCACTAAGGCCCCTATACCTTTTGCCTGGAACAGGGAAGTGAGACCTTTTCATGAGCCTGTTCCCGCACCCGGAAATCCCTGGACCTACAACTCTCCTCAGCTGAGCAAGCAGGTGTCACAGAGGATCGCCAGAGAGATGAGACTTGGCAAATTCAACTTCTTTCGTACCAACTGGATACTGGAAGAAGAGAAATTTCTGAAAGCGACTCCTGACATCAGTGATAAGCTCAGGTTTATTCGCGATTTCCTGGCTCAACAACAGGCGAAACTGACCGTGTTTTATATCCCTAGCAGAAGTCAGATTACGGATTTTTACTATCAGTTTGAACGGCAGGCCTGCTTGGTCAACTGCCCGGATTATCTTTCACTCACAGGGGAAACCTATCAGCTCCACAGGAGAGTTCTCGCTCAGGAAAGTCAACAACTGGGGTTCCCTTTTTACGACCTGACTGAGCCTGTGAAAAGAGAGGAGGATCAGCGCAATCATCTCTACTGGGACTTCGATGATCATATGCGTGCCAGGGGCTACGAGATGCTTGGTAATCTCATTTACAATAGCTGGAAGTAGTTCCGAACAAAAATAATCGGGATTCTTCACAATAATTTAACGCTGATCAAAACCATTGCCGAACTAAATCAGATTTAGATTTGCAGGTAGAGAATTGTGCTATTCTGAGTCTGGATGGTATAAGTTAAAGCTGGTTATTAAGGAGGCTATTCGGAGATCTGCATAGAGCCTTTTAGAAAGTTGTAATCACCATTAAGCAAGTGTATTTTGTAAGCTTAATACACCATTGCTATTTTTCTATGTCGAACCTTTCATCCTCATCAGACATTCCTTCTGTTCCCGGAAGGAGAAAACTTCTGACGGTATTCTGTTTATCCAATACCTTCCCTGTTCTTGTATCAAACTCTAAAGAGACAATGAGAGTCCGTAAATTTTTGCCAAAACTATTTTTGGTGATTCTCACTTGTGGCTTGCTGACGCAATTTAGTCAAAGTTCAAAGGCAGCTACAATTACGGTCACAAACACACTTGGTAGTGGCGCAGGTAGTTTACACCAGGCAATTCTTACTGCTAACAGTACGGCTGGTGATGACCAGATTGTTTTTACATCTGGTATGGCGGGAGGAACTATTGGCTTTGATACATCCTTAGGTTTAATTACCAGTGCCAATGGAGCAATTTCCATCAATGGAGATGCTAACGGAGATGGTGTTGCTGATATCACGGTTGATGGTACAGGAACGGATGTTTTTCTTGTGTACAATGCTTCTGTAGATGTTGTTGTAGAAAACCTGATCATTAAGAATTTCAGTTATACGGGTTCAACGCAAATAGGGAATGTGTTGCATCAGCAAGGAACTACTGGGACGCTGACAGTAAGAAACTGTACCATACATAACAATTCGACAACGAATACTCACGGGATTGTACATGTTCGGAATGCCGCAGACGGAACCATTAGTAATTCCCTGTTTTATGAAAATACAATTTCGGCAAATAATACTAATGGAGCTGGAGGTACAATTTATGTAGCTACTTCAAACTCAACCGTGGATGTGATCAATTGTACCATTACTGACAATTCAGTGACGAATTCTGGTACCGGAGGTGCTTTTGGAGCTGGTGTTTTTAGCGTTTCTTCTGCTACAGTTAATTTCAAAAATAGCATTGCAACGAATAATTCAGCCACAGATGGTGGGGATATTGATACATCACTTTCAGGTAGCGTAGTACAAACCACTAGTATTGATGGAACAGCGGTACTTTTTTCGGATGCAGCTGGTGATGATTATAGTCTGGCTGCCGGAGCATCCAATGCAATAGATATGGGGACCAATTCCGCTGCTTCAGGTATCACACTTGACCTTGCAGGGAACTCCAGAATTAACGGAACAGTAGATATTGGAGCTTATGAGTTAACAGCTGCTGACCCTCTATCAGCATCAATTGGTACGCCCACGGATGTTTCATGTAATGGACAGTCAGATGGTGCATTAACAGCCTCTGCATCAGATGGTACAGCACCTTACACCTACAGCTGGAATAACGGCCAGACCGTGGCCGCTATTAGCAGTTTGCCGGCAGGTACCTACACGGTTACGGTTACAGATGCCGTGGGAAATACTACTACTCAAAGTGCATCGGTATCAGAACCCTCGGCCCTGGGAACTTCTATTACAGATCAAAGCGATCCTACCACCATCGGAGGTTCTGATGGCTCTCTTACAGCGGCTGGTTCAGGTGGGACAGCACCTTATACCTACAGTTGGAACAATGGACAAACGGTAGCAGCAATTAGCGGGTTGTCGGCAGGTACCTACACGGTTTCAGTTACGGACGCCAATGGTTGTGGTCCGGATGTACAACAGGCCACACTTTCTGATCCGCCTATCTCATTAATGATCAGTGAATTTATAGCTAATCCATTTGGCTCAGAAAGTACTTCAGAGTGGGTGGAAATCCATAACTACGGTAGTTCCGGTATAGATATCAACGGATTCAAATTGAAGGATGAGGACTCCGATGACGATGTGATCACTTCGACCTCTACTACCATACCGGCAGGAGGTTATGTGATTGTAGCGAAGAATAAGTCAAACTTTGAGAGTATTTGGTTCGGAGGTAACGCAGTAAGCAATGTACTGGAAGTGAGCGGCCTGACCATGTCTAATACTACAGATGAGTTGATTTTGACTGATGCCAGTGATAATGTGATCTGGTCATTGGCCTATGCCGATGATGAGTCAGAAGGAAAGGCCACCTGGATATCTACAGCTACCAATACCCCTACCACATGGGGTTCTAAAGCTTCTCCTGGTATAGTGCGCGATGGTAATGATGTTTCAGGTTCTACAGGTTATGAAAAGAATAATGCGACCGCTGACCCCCTGGCTTTCACCAATACAGATGGTGACACAGGAAGTCCGTTGAATGGCACTGTTCTGTTCGCTAACAGTGCTATTAATAATAATGTGAGTTGTAACGGCCTTTCAGATGGTAGTTTAACAGCTTCAGCTCTAGGAGGGGTAAGCCCCCATACCTACAGCTGGAACAACGGAGCCACAACAGCTACTACGAATTCACTGGTAGCTTTTAGCTATACAGTTACTGTTACAGACGCTAATGGACTGACCGCCACATCTTCAAGTACTGTTACAGAACCCGATGCTCTGGTTGCAAATGCCAGTACGGCATCTAATGTAAGTTGCAATGGAGGTTCGGACGGAAGTGTCACGGCAGCTCCGACAGGAGGAACCAGTCCTTATACTTATACATGGAATACGGGGGATACCCAAGCAACAGATACCGGACTTCCTGCCGGTACTTACACTATCACAGTTACAGATGCTAATGGCTGTACTGCTACGGGCCAGAGTACGGTAACAGAACCCGATGCTCTGGTTGCAAATGCCAGTACGGCATCTAATGTAAGTTGCAATGGAGGCTCTGACGGTAGTGTAACAGCCGCTCCAACGGGGGGAACCAGTCCTTATACTTATACATGGAATACCGGGGATACCCAGGCAACGGATACCGGTTTGCCTGCAGGTACATATACCATAACCGTCACAGACGCTAATGGCTGTACTGCTACGGGAACAGCATCAACTACAGAGCCTACAGCACTAAGTGCTGGTACTGTTACTGATTCGAACGTAAGCGTTAATGGACTTACCGATGGGCAAGCTACTGCCAGTGCATCAGGAGGAACAGCACCTTATACCTATAGCTGGAATAATGGGCAAACAACAGCAACCATCACTGGTCTGCCCGCAGGTACATTTACAGTATCGGTCACTGATAACAATGGTTGTGGTCCTGCAACAGATGAGGTAACGATCACAGAACCAGCCGTGCTCACGGCACTTTCAATGGTTGACTTTAATGTGAACTGTAATGGAGGTAGTGATGGTGGAGCCAGTGCTTCAGCCAGCGGAGGAACCCCGCCTTATACCTATGCCTGGAGTAACGGAGCTACGAGCGAAAGCATTACCAATTCACCAGCCGGCACCTACACAGTAACAGTCACGGATGCCAATGGTGGTACTTCTACCAGCAGCAGCACGATTACTGAGCCTACAGCATTAAGTGCATCTGGCGTGGTAGACATGAATGTAAGTATCAATGGCGGCAGTGATGGAGGAGCAACGGCAGCAGGTTCTGGCGGTACTCCACCTTATACATATAGCTGGAATAACGGTCAGACTACAGCTACAGCCACAGGTTTGCCAGCCGGTACTTATACCGTAAGTGTCACCGATAATAATGGTTGTGGTCCTGCAACAGATGAGGTAACGATTACTCAACCGGCAGTGCTGACGGCAGCTTCTGTAGTAGATGCCAATGTAAACTGTAATGGCGGTAGTGATGGAGGAGCAACTGCTTCTGCTACCGGAGGAACTCAACCCTACACTTACGTCTGGAGCAATGGGGCCACGAATGCCAGTATTACTAATTCTGTGGCCGGAACTTATACCGTAACTGTGACGGATGCCAATGGTGGTACCTCTACCTCTTCAAGTACAATTACTGAGCCTACAGCATTGAGTGCATCTGGCGTGGTAGACATGAATGTTAGTATCAATGGTGGCAATGATGGAGGAGCTACAGCAGCCGGTTCGGGAGGTACACCACCTTATACGTATAGCTGGAATAACGGGCAAACAACTGCAACTATCACAGGTCAACCTGCCGGTACTTATACTGTAAGTGTCACCGATAATAATGGTTGTGGTCCTGCAACAGATGAGGTAACGATAACCGAGCCAGCCGTACTGACAGCTCTTTCTATGGTTGATTTTAATGTGAACTGTAATGGAGGTAGTGATGGTGGAGCCAGTGCTTCAGCCAGCGGAGGAACCCCGCCTTATACCTATG
>DIYF01000129.1:27908-33203 GCA_002427745.1 Roseivirga sp. UBA6061
CTGGAGTAACGGAGCTACGAGCGAAAGCATTACCAATTCACCAGCCGGCACCTACACAGTAACAGTCACGGATGCCAACGGTGGTACTTCTACCAGCAGCAGCACGATTACCGAGCCTACAGCACTAAGTGTGACCGGAGTGGTAGATATGAATGTGAGTATTAATGGTAGCAACGATGGGCAAGCTACAGCAGCCGGTTCGGGAGGCACGCCACCTTATACCTATGCCTGGAATACAGGTGCTACTACAGCTACAGCCACAGGTCTTCCTGCCGGTACATTCACTGTATCAGTTACTGATAACAACGGTTGTGGTCCTGCTACCGATCAGGTGACGATTACTCAACCGGCAGTGCTGACGGCAGCTTCGATAGTAGACTTTAATGTAAACTGTAATGGTGGTAGTGATGGAGGAGCAACTGCTTCTGCTACCGGAGGAACTCAGCCTTATACTTACGTCTGGAGTAATGGAACAACGAATGCGAGTATTACTAATTCGGTGGCCGGAACTTATACCGTAACTGTGACGGATGCCAATGGCGCTACCTCTACCTCTTCAAGTACAATTACTGAGCCTACAGCATTAGGCGCAGCTGGTGTGGTAGACATGAATGTGAGTATCAATGGCGGCAGTGATGGAGGAGCTACGGCAGCAGGTTCGGGAGGTACACCACCTTATACTTATTTATGGAGCACAGGAGCAACCAATGCTTCTGTTACCAACCTGCCAGCGGGTACTTACACCGTGACAGTTACTGATAACAATGGTTGTGGTCCGGCTACGGATCAGGTAACGATCACTGAACCTGTTGTGCTTTCTGCACTCTCCATAGTGGACTTTAATATTGACTGTAATGGTGGTACTGGTGGGGGAGCCAGTGCTGCGGGCTCAGGAGGTGTTCCTCCTTATACATTTGCCTGGAGCACGGGAGCAACCACATCTTCTATCGGAAAAATAATCAATGACAATTCTCTGGTGGCTGGTACTTACACAGTAACCGTAACCGATGCCAACGGTGCCACGGCTACCAGCAGTAGCACGGTAACAGAGCCTACTGCCTTAAGTGCAACTGGTGTAGTAGACATGAATGTGAGTATCAATGGCGGCAGTGATGGTGGAGCTACGGCAGCTGGTTCGGGAGGTACACCACCTTATACTTATTTATGGAGTACCGGAGCAACCAATGCTTCAGTTACCAACCTGCCAGCGGGTACTTACACCGTGACAGTGACTGATAACAATGGTTGTGGTCCGGCTACGGATCAGGTAACGATAACTGAACCAGCTGTGCTGACAGCAGCCTCTGTAGTAGATGCCAATGTGAACTGTAATGGAGATAGCGATGGAGGAGCGACTGCTTCGGCTACAGGAGGAACCCAACCATACACCTATGTCTGGAGTAATGGTACCACGAACGCCAGCATCACTAATTCAGCGGCTGGTACTTATACAGTAACAGTAACGGATGCCAATGGTGCTACCTCGACAAGCAGCAGCACTATCACAGAACCCACTGAACTCACGGCCAATGTCGGAGGTGCCAATTTCGGGATTGATTTCGATGGAGATGAGGTTGATGACGAGTTCTACGATGAGACAGCAAGTTGTAACGGATTTTTGGATGGAGGCCTTGCAGCGAATGCAACAGGCGGAACAGGACCTTATACCTATTTGTGGAGTATCGGAGCAACCACCGGTTCGATTGTAGGAGTCGGAGCAGGCACCTATACGGTGACGGTGACAGATGCCAATGGTTGTACTGCCACTTCTCAGGGTACGATAACTGAGCCGGATGCGCTTTCTCCAACCATAGGTTTTGTATCTTCGATCAGCTGTAACGGTTCTTCAGATGGAGAGATGTCAGCCGGGGCTACAGGAGGAACTTCTCCTTATACCTATGCCTGGAGTAATGGTGCTACCACCGCGAGCACCGGGCAGATAGCTGCCGGTACCTATACGGTGACGATCACCGATGCCAATGGCTGTACTGCAACAGATTCTAAGACCATTTCAGAACCGGTGGCCATACAGGCGGCAGCTATTCCGGAAAGGTTTGTGAGCATCAATGGTCTGAGTGATGGAGAGGCCATTGCTTCGGCCACAGGAGGTACCACACCTTATACCTATTTATGGAGTAACGGAGGTACGACTTCCACTATTACGAACCTGGCTGCAGGTACCTATACTGTATCTGTAACAGATGCCAATGGTTGCGGGCCCTCTACAGCAGAGGTTGAAATCACGCAACCGGCTGTACTGGAAGCACAGACCGTAGTAGACTTTAATGTTGATTGTAATGGTGATGGAGGGGGAGGAGCCTCGGCTTCAGCCAGTGGAGGTGTTATGCCTTATACCTATCTGTGGAGCACGGGAAGCACTACTTCATCTATTGGAAAACTGGCCAGTAACGACTTTCTGACTGCTGGCACTTATACCGTCACTGTAACAGATAACAATGGTGCCACCGCTACCAGTAGTAGTACGGTTACGGAACCATCAGCACTTTCGGCCAGTGTAGCCGGGTCTACAATTGACGATGGTTTTGGGACCATTTTTGATGAAACGATAAGCTGTAATGGCTTTACGGACGGAGGTTTGACAGCCTCTCCGACAGGAGGTACAGGTCCTTATACCTATACCTGGAATATTGGCGCTACCACCTCCAGTATTGTGGGCATTGGAGCAGGTACTTATACGGTAACTGTAACAGACAATAACGGCTGTACCACTACAGCTGAGGGTACTGTAACGGAGCCTGATATTTTGGCGGCCAACGCCAATACGGATATGGACGTCTCCAGGTTCAATGATGCTGACGGAGAGATCAGTTCAACACCAACAGGTGGAACACAGCCATACAGCTACATATGGAGTAATGGAGGTACTACAGCAAGTCAGACCTCCCTGCAGGCCGGTACTTATACCGTCACCGTAACAGATGCCAATGGTTGTACGGCCAGTCAGAGTACTACGGTAACTCAGCCACCGAACAGTGATCCGGAATTTGATTCTGGTCCGGTGACCATGGTAGGAGACGATGAATTGTATTTCTACCTGATAGAAACTTCGGATGATGATGATCATGATGTCAACGTGGCCGGAACCACCTTGCCTTCATGGCTAAGCCTTGAAAACGGAGTTTTTGCAGCTGTTAATTTTGCAGGTAGTCCTGAAGTAGAAGGTACTGCCGATGGTACAGGTGCCGAAGCCAGGTTTGCCGCTCCTTATGGCATTGAGATAGATGACAATGAAAATATCTATGTGGCTGATGGAATAGGTCTTATCAAAAAGATTACTCCTGAGGGAGTAGTAACCACTTTTGCAGGTAATGGAACCCAGGCCACGGTTGATGGAACCGGAACAGGCGCATCATTTAACTTCCCGGCAGGTTTGGCATTTGATGATCAGGGCAACCTTTACGTGTCGGAGATCTTCGGTAATGTAATTCGGAAGGTAACCCCGGCTGGTGTCGTGAGCACCTTTGCAGGAAGCGGCTCTGCGGGAATGCTTGATGGTACTGGTAGCAGTGCTACTTTCAATCAGCCTTATGGTATGACCAGTGATGATAATGGTAACCTTTACGTCACTGATTTTAACAATCACCTGATCAGAAAAATTGACCCGCAAGGGGTAGTGACCACACTGGCAGGCTCCGGCTTTGGAGCTGGTACAGGTTCAGGTTCTGGTAGTGACAGCGGATTCGGTAGTGGTACCTTCGCTGATGGTACCGGTACGGAAGCCTCCTTCAACGGGCCGTTGGGTATTGATATAGACCATAACGGTAACCTTTATGTAGCGGATGCTTTCAATGCGATGATCAGAAAGATCACTCCGGAAGGCGTGGTAAGTCAGTTTATCGGTAAGGGTATCGACTTCGCATCAGGTGAACCAGGGCCTGACTCTGGTATTGGTCCTGTGGCTATGGGTACCGGTACGGATGCGGTTTTTGCGGGAATTCCCGTTGGACTTACAATTGATGAGCAAGATAACCTCTACATCACCCAGGGATTCTTTGGAGCCCCGGCAGTCTTGCAGGCTACTTCAGGGGGAGTGCTCCAGACTATACTTGGTGGGGGAGAACCCGGAACAGCTGATGGTACAGGTACAGATGCCCAGTTTGCTTCAGCCTTCGATATTACCATTGATGACTTTGGTAATATCTACCTGGCAGAAACAGAGGCGGTCAGGATTCGGAAAGTAGTATTCGGAAGCGTGCTCATCGGTGATCCTACAGATCAGGTAGGAGACCATCCGGTACTGTTGGATGCCTCAGACGGTAATGGAGGAACGGCACAACAGGCCTTTACCATTACAGTCAAAGACCAAACAGCTCCATCCTTTGAATCAGGTACAGCTGCCAGTTTTGCAGAGAATGGCACGGGTACGGTTTACACGGCCATGGCAACAGATACCAATAGCAAGGCAATGATCACCTATAGTCTGGGACAGGGCATGGACTCTCAGTTCTTTACCATCGATCCGACTACGGGTATTTTGACCTTCCTGAATCCACCGGATTTCGAAAATCCACAGGACAGCGAAAACGACAATACATACAAAGTCGAAATACACGCCAGCGATGATGCACAGAACAGCAGTGATGCCTTTGTAGTAACCGTTACCGTGACAGATGTTCAGGAGGATATTACTCCTCCGGACAAGCCTGTGATCACCGGAATCAGTGATGATACCGGAGCAAGCGACAGTGACGGCATTACCAGTGATAAGAACATTACGATAAGCGGAACAGCAGAAGCGAATGCAAGTGTGGAAGTATTCACACAGTTTGGCCCCATCAGGAAGACCCAGGCCGATGGAAACGGAGACTGGATATTGGATATCACAGATATTACCCTGGTAGAGATTATGGTAAATCTCACAGCACAGGCAGTAGATGCAGCAGGTAATAGCAGTGAGATCAGTGATATATTTGTATTAACGCCTGACTTTACTGCCCCTGAAAAACCAATTATTACGGGGATCACGGATGACACCGGAGCAAGTGATAGTGATGGTGTTACCAACGATAAGAATATCTCCGTAAGTGGTACTGCTGAACCGAATACAATCATCGAGGTGTCTACTCAATTTGGTCCTCTGAGAAATACCCAGGCGGATGCCAATGGTGATTGGGTACTCGATATTACTGATGTTACTCTGATAGAGCTTACAGTGGACCTGACGGCAGAAGCTGTTGATTTGGCAGGTAACCGTAGTCCTTCGAGTGATGCGTTTAAGTTGACGCCAGACTTCACCGCACCGGCTAAACCGGTGATCACCGGAATCAGTGATGA
>DIYF01000015.1 GCA_002427745.1 Roseivirga sp. UBA6061
GACCTGACTGTATAAGTCACCACGGGGCTATTGACCATGGACCATCGACTATTGACCTACCCACTAATTAACTAACTAGCTAATCAACCAATGACCTGAATGTGTAAGGTACTACCGTCTGACCTTCGGCACTGACGGAGCAATAGACCATGGACTATCGACTATTGACCATCGACCTTCCCACCAATCAACCAATTACCGATCAACTGATAACCAGACTGTATAAGGTACTATCGTCTGACCTTCGGTGCTGACGGAGCTATAGACCATGGACCGATTAACTATTCCGCCATCCATCCTCACCCAATAGGGGTACAAACTTAAAGTCATGGAATTCTTCTTTCCGGAGTTTGTCCGCTGCTACTTTGGTAAGCCGTAGCATCTTTTGTGTTTTGGCGTTGCCCACGGGGATCACCAGCATGCCACCAATATTGAGTTGATCGATCAGGGCTGTCGGTACAGTAGGGGCGCCAGCCGTTACAATGATCTTATCATAAGGGGCAAAACGCCTAAGGCCCATAGAACCATCACCGTAAAAGAAATTGGCTTTATAACCCAGTTGTGGTAAAAAGACCCGGGTGCGCTCATACAGCTTTTTCTGATACTCAATGGTATAAAGTTTAGCACCCATTTCCATCAATACGATGGCCTGATAACCCGATCCTGTTCCGATTTCCAACACCTTTTCACCGGGTTTCACCTGTAAGAGCTCCGTCTGAAAGGCAACCGTATAGGGCTGGGAAATGGTCTGTCCCTCGCCAATGGGAAAGGCCTTGTCTTCATAGGCATGCTCCATAAGGGCACTGTCCATTAGAAAATAATGCCTTGGAATTTTGCCTATGGCTGCGAGAATGCTCTCATCCTGAATGCCCTTACTGCGCACCACTTTTACCAGCTGTCTGCGCATACCTTTGTGTCTGTAACTATCTTCCATTGGCCCAGCGAAATTATCAATTTGGATTGAGACTTGGCGTGATAATCTGAAAACAATGCTGTTAAAAATCTGGTATAAATCCCAGGTCGTTTAAGCTGCTGAAATAAGCTTATTCTTTTAGCTTTACGGTCACAATTGAAGACCATATGTTTACAGGAATCATAGAAGTACCCGGGGAAGTAGTGAACATCACCAAAGAGGGCAGCAATGTTCATTTTGCCATCCAGAGCAGTATCAGTCCTGAATTGAAGATAGATCAGAGCGTGGCCCATAGCGGAACCTGCCTTACCGTGGTAAAGCTGGAAGGAGATGTACACACGGTGACTGCCATTGATGAGACCTTACAAAAAACCAATCTGGGAGACTGGAAAGTAGGCACTCAGGTAAATCTTGAGCGCTGCATGGTAGCCAATGGTCGTTTTGACGGACATATTGTACAGGGACATGTAGACCAGGTAGGGCATGTTACCAATATACAGGAGGAAGATGGTAGCTGGCTTTTTGACTTTGCATATGACACGGCTCAGGGCAATGTCACTGTGGAAAAAGGCTCAATCTGTATTAATGGCACCAGTCTTACCTGTTTCAATTCCGAGCCTGGTAAATTCAGAGTGGCCATCATTCCTTATACTTATGAGCATACTAATTTCAATCAGTTCGAGGTGGGTACAGCCGTAAATCTGGAGTTCGACATAGTCGGCAAGTATGTGAAACGTCTCTTAGGACAGGCATGAAAGTCCGTTTCGAGCTAATCCCTTATGTGTTGAAGTTCCGGTTTGAGGCGGGAACCTCCCGAGGCAGCCTGACGGAGAAACCAACCTGGTTGATCAGAGCCGTTCGTACCGATGGAGAATATACCATAGGTTGGGGAGAAGCCAGTCCGCTCAAGGGACTGAGTATGGATTACAGTGAAGATTACGGCAAAAAGCTACGGGCCGTGCTGGATCATCTTGAAGGCCTGGATATTCCCTCAGAATATGTGTTGGATTTCGTGTCAGCTAATACCCCGGTTGATATGCCCTCGATGCGCTTTGGTATAGAAACCGCGCTGCTCGACCTCGGGAACGGGGGAGGTTATAGCATCTTTCCGGGAAGTTTTTATGAAGGAAAGCAACGCATCCCCATTAACGGACTGGTCTGGATGGGAGATAAGGAGTTTATGCAGCGGCAGATTGATGAAAAACTCAAAGCAGGGTTCAACACCATCAAAATGAAGGTGGGAGCGATTGATTTCGAAACGGAGTACCAGCTGCTGGAAAACCTCAGAGAAAACTACTCGGTTGAAGACCTGACACTGAGGGTGGATGCCAACGGAGCTTTTACGGAAAAAGATGTAGTGGAAAAACTGACGGCCCTGGCTTCCCTGGGCATTCATTCCATCGAGCAACCGATAAAGCCGGGACAGCGGGACCTGATGTTCGATCTCTGTCATGCAGAGCTCTTACCCATTGCCCTGGACGAGGAACTGATAGGTGTTAACAACTATAAAGAGAAGAGGCGACTACTGGAAGAAACTCAGCCTCAGTATATTATCCTCAAACCGTCCTTATTGGGAGGAATCAGGGCCTGCGAGGAGTGGATTGAGGTGGCCGAAGCCATGGACATTGGCTGGTGGATTACCTCTATGTTAGAATCCAATATAGGTTTAAATGCCATTGCTCAGTTCACCGCGCGTTATACCCCAAAACTGCCCCAGGGGCTCGGTACGGGGCAACTTTATCACAATAATATAACATCTCCACTATTGATAAAGAAAGGTCACCTGCATTACTTCGCGAATGGCCAATGGCAGTTAACATTGTG
>DIYF01000072.1:0-103826 GCA_002427745.1 Roseivirga sp. UBA6061
CACATTTTCAAAGTTGATAAGGAAGCTAAAATCAATAATGCGTGCCTCGGGAAAAGCCTCAGCTACACCCGTCACTTTAAAATACTTCTTAGCTCCATTATTAAACCTAATCAGAATGTCCCGGCCCAGCGGATTCTCTTGTCCGAAGTATTTAATGGAGGCCGCCTCACTGATGACCACGCTGTTTACATCTTTCAGAGAAGCAGCATCTCCCCATTTGAGTGGAAAGCTGAACATCTCCAAATACTCGGGATCAACCAGTTTTAGTAATTCATAGAAAACCTGATCATCATGTTTTACCACCACGTTGCTATTCTTAATGCGGCTCACCCTTGTGATATGGGGCTGATCCTGCTCAAGCATTTTGGCCAGTGGGGCCGGGGTAAAACCGTATTGCTCGGGGTAGCCGTTTCTGTCGGCATAGAAGGTGGCCAGAAAAACACTGTCTTTATGCTCATGAAAACGATCAACATCCGAGTCTCTTTTCATAAAGGCATAGACCACTATGCAGATGCCAATGGCCATAGACAAGCCAAAGACATTGATGAAGGAGCTTAGAGGACTTCTTAAAGCACTTCTGAGGGCTGTTTTAAAGTAGTTTCTGAACATGATGATATGAGCGTTAGTAAAGAGTTTTGGTTTTTTCCAGGCGTATGGTTGACAACAGCGAATGACATCCCGGAGGTAAAGGAGCCTGGCTTTAGCCGGGCCCGATGCCTCAATTCTTTCGAAAAAGAATTCTTCCAGATCTCCGTGTAATTCTTCGTACCGGTCGTTCTTACAGTACCATCTAAAAATGGCATGGGCCAGAGCGGGTACTTTCCGGGTGTTCTTCATAGATTGTTTATTCAGCCCTGAGGCCACTTGCGGGGTTAGACTTTGACACTCTTCTGATCTGGGTGGCAATGACCATCATCATCACGGATACCAACAGTACAAAAGCCAGTGCCACACTCCACTGACCATGAGGCAATGGATAAGCAAACATCATTTTCACCAGGCCTATATTCATGATATAAGCCAAAGGGGCTCCCAGCAGAAAGGCCACTACAGTCAAGACCAGGTATTGGCGGCTAATCGTCCGGCCAATGTTCATAAGGCCTGCCCCCAGGATTTTACGAATGCTGAACTCTTTAATGCGCCCGGAAACATTGAGTGTAACCAGACCATAGAGCCCCAGGGCTGCCAGCATGATCGCTATAAAGGCGACCGTACGGGTAAAACGTTTCATCTGCCCCAGGTCCTGGTAAAATTTTGCCCATAGATCCACCTGCTCGCCTCCCTGAAAGGGTGTTTCCGGAAAAAGAGTGGCCCAGTGTTCTTTCAGGTCCTCATATACTTTGAGTTCTGAACCCGGGTTTACGCGCATCGACATAAAGCGATAGTCGGCCTTGCTCGCTGCCTGAAAGACCATAGGCTTGACCTCGTAATAGAAATTAAAGGCGTGAAAATCCTTGACCACCCCAACGATCTGATACTGTACACTATCGATTTTAAACAGCTGGCCTATGGGCTCATCCATGAGGGTGCTTTTCACAAACAATTCATTGACCAGCACCTTGTTGGAACCTGAAGGCAGACTGTTGAAAACAGCTCCGGAAGCCACAGGAATACCCAGAGTTTCGAAATAACCAGGGTCAACCAACATTCTCTGTACATCATAAGAACGATCGGCCAGGCCGACTACAGCACTTGAAATACTCTTACCAAGGTGGTCTCCGGAACCGGAAATTGACAATACATTGGGGTTTTGAGACATGGCAGCAGAGAGCTGATCATAGCCAGCCGGATTGGGAACAGCTGTGTAAATGACCCCGTTTTGATTATAACCCCAGGGTCTTTTTGCCTGAAAATCAGAGTTCTGCTTAAACATCACAGCCATGGTGATAAAGACAAAAGCCAGGACCATCTGTACCCCCAAAAATGTCTTCATGATGGGGTTTTTCTTACCAAACGTGACCGTGCCTTTAAAGATTTTAACTACCTGAAAACGCGAAATATACAGGGCAGGATAGAAGCCCGAGACAAGTCCGGTCAATAGAAGGATGCCAACCAGGAACACCCAAAGGTTAGTATCCAATAAGCTCAAAGTCAGTGGGGCATCGGCTATTTCACTAAACCAGGGCATAAAGACGGTGGCGGTAAGCACCAGCCCCAGCAGGAGGGCAAAAAATGTCAGAAGAATGTTCTCCGCTAAAAACTGAAAGATCACCTTACCCCGGCTGGCACCAATTACCTTTCTAACACCAATCTCTTTCAATCTTTTGGTGGAAGAGCTGATGGCCATGTTCATATAGTTAAAGCAGGCCAAAGCCAGCATGAAGATGCCCATAACCGGCAGGCCGATCAGAATTTCATCTGCCTGATCGATGGAAATATCGCGACTGATACCTGAGGAATTTCGGTGAAGACTCTCTATAGATTCAAAACCAAAGCCGGATATCTTCCATTCGCTGTCTACTGCATTTTGAAGTTCCCTATAGCGGTCCATGCCGGATTGAATCATGGAAATGGCAGCGGCATCGTCCAGCTGAATGAGGGTAGCCCCGACAAAGTCTGCCCAGTTGGTGGCATCAAAACCACTTTGGGCCTGATGGTGGTTTTCAAAGTTTATGAGAAAGTCAAAGCTGATGGCATGGGCAGCGGGAAAGGCCTCTGCCACACCGGTAACTTTAAAGAGCTTTTTCTCATTCTCACCAAACTTCACCAGTATCTCGCGGCCCAATGGCTCTTCCTTACCAAAGTACTTAGTGGCCATGGGCTCACTCAGGACGATACTGTTCGGGTCAGCCAAAGATGCTTTATCGCCCCACTTCAACGGAAAAGTGAGCATATCCAAAAAGTCAGGATCGGTAAGTCTTATGCTTTCATGGAATACATTTTCGTCCTGTTTCACAACCACGGGCACATCTTTAACACGTGCCATTTTCTTTACCTGGGCAAAGTCCTGCCGCAGGGCCTTGCCCAGAGGAGCGGGGGTAAAGCCATATCGTGAGGTTCTGCCATCCCGATCAGCATCAAAAGTGGTCAGAAAGACCTCATTCTTATGCTCATGAAACTGGTCTGTGCTGTGAGAAAAGCGCACCATAGAATACACCACAATGCAAACGCCAATGGCGACAGCCAGACCGAATACATTGATAAAGGAGCTAAGGGGGTTGCGTACCATGCTCCTGATAGAGGTTTTGAGATAATTTTTAAACATGACAATATTTGAGTTTGAGTAAAAACCTGGTTTTTTCCAGGCATAGGGCTGGCAGCAACGGATAACATCGCGCCAATAGAGGAGCCGGGCTTTGACCGGGCCTGATTCAGCTACTCTTTCATAAAAAAATTCTTCCAGGTCGCCATGGAGCTCCTCATATCGATCGCTCTTGCAATACCACCGGAAAAAGGCATGCGGGATCTTCGGTATGTGAATCTTATGGCTCATATCGGCTAGTGCTTGACACTCAATATTATTCCGTTCTCAAACCGGCTACCGGGTTAGATTTGGATACTTTTCTGATCTGGGTTGAGATTACCGCCAGTAATATGCAAACCAGTAACACCATAGCCAGGCCCACCACAGTGTATGTCAGGGGCATAGGGTCTGGATAAAGCATATTGATATTGGCGTTGATGGCTGTGTAACTTATGGGAGCAGCAATAGCCAGGGCAATTACTGATAGCATGAGGTACTGACGCAGGATGTTGGAACCAATATGCCTGATACCCGCCCCCAGCGCTTTCCTGATACTAAACTCCCTTGTTCTGCCTGCTACATTCAGTGTAACAAGACCATATAAGCCAAGGCCGGAAAGCAGAATGGCGATAGAAGCGATCACTTTCATAAACCTCTCCTGAATATCAACCTCTTCAAAGAAGCCCAACCAGACATCTCCCTGATAGCCTCCCTGAAATGGTACCTCTGGAAAGAGTTTTGCCCACTCGGATTTTAAGGCAGCATAAGTTTCTTTTTCACCTCCTTGCCGGGCCCTGACAGAAAGGAAGCGATAGCTCTGCTCATCGGCCACTTTAAAAAGTGTGGGTTTAACTGTGGAATAGAAGCTGTGGAAGTGAAAGTCCTCTATGACACCAATGACCTGGTAGCGTACACTGTCTATGGTGATAGTTTCCTCCAATGGGTTGGCCCAGGCCATATTCTCAACCAGTGTCTGATTAACAATAACAGACTGCCTGTCGTTGTCAGGGTTTGGTTTGAAATTACGACCTGCCTGAAGGTTGAGGCCCATAGTTTCCAGATACTGTGCATCTACTGAAAGCTGATCTACCTCATACTGTCTGTCGGGTAATCGCAATACAGCTTGTGACTTCACTACCCCCAGGTGGTCACCTGAGCCCGACAATGATCTCACATGAGGACTCTTGCTCATGGCAGCATAAAGTTGATCAAAGGCTGATTTATCCGTGACACTGGTATATAAAGCACTCGTCTGATCATAGCCCCAGCTTCGCGAGTTGATGTGCAGGGTGTTTTGTGTAAAGGCAATGGCTCCTGTAATGGTGATGCAGGCTACTACCAGCTGAAAACCAAGAAATACTTTCGTCAGCAGGCTTTTTTTGCCAAAACGAACAGAGCCTCTGAAAATACGAGTAACCCCGAATCTCGAGATGTAAAGGGCAGGGTAGATGCCAGAAGCCAGACCTGTGAGTAGCAAAACGAATATCAGGAAAAGCCATAAGTTCGGGTCGGTGGGAGACAGCGTCAGCGGCAAAGCTGCCTGACCGGCAAGCCAGGGCAAAAAGAGTGTGTAGGCCAGAATGATGCCCACCAGCATGGCAAAAAAGGTGAGTAGTACATTTTCAGCAAGGAACTGAACTATCACTTTGCCTCTGTTGGCTCCGATTACCTTTCTTACCCCGATTTCCTTAAGGCGCCTGGCAGATGACACAATGGCTACATTGATATAGTTAGAGCAGGCCATGAAAACCATCAGCAAAGCAATGATGGGCAGTATCACCCTGCCGGGCTCTGTATAATCGTATGAAATAGCATCTTCAATGCCACCTGCGTTCAGGTGCAAATCAGCCAGTAATTCGAAATCAAATGAGTTAATCTTCCAGTCTTTTTCAACATCATTCTGAAGCGCCCTGTATTTATCCATACCTGCCCGGATAGCTGCCAGATCACCCGGGTTCGGCACCTGAATGAGGGTTGCATCGAGTAAATCAGCCCAGTTGGCCGTATCAAAAGAGGGGTCTGCCACCTTGAGATTCTGGAAGTTTACCAGAAAGCCAAACTCAATAATATGAGGATCAGGAAAGGCTTCAGCCACACCTGCCACACGAAATATCTTTCGGTGCTCATCGTCAAACTTGACCAGAATGTCTTCTCCTATGGGGTTTTTCTGCCCGAAGTACTTTACAGACATGGACTCACTTAAGATAATGCTGTTCACATCCTGCAGGGCATCCTCGTTTCCCCATTTCAGAGGAAAAGTCAGCATTTCTAAAAATGCCGGATCTGTGAACCTGAGGCTCTCATAGAATACCTTGTCTTCGTTCTTTATGACGACACTGCGGTCTTTTACCCGGGCTACTTTGCTGATTTGAGCAAAATCTTCCTCAAGCCTCTGACCAAGTGGTGTCGGGCTCAGGCCATATCGAACTTCTTCACCATTGCGGTCGGCCCGGATGGTAGTGAGGTATACTTCGTTCTTGTTTTCATGGAATTGATCGAGACTCAGGTCATAAGCGACAAAAGAGTAGACCACAAGGGAGATGCCGATTGCTACAGAAAGACCAAACACATTGATAAATGAGCTCAGTGGGTTTCGCATCATGCTCCTTAGCGAAGTTTTGAAGTAGTTTTTAAACATGACAATATTTGAGTTTGAGTAAGCGCGGGGCCTTTTCCAGGCATAAGGCTGGCAACAACGCATAACATCGCGCCAGTAGAGCAGCCGGGCTTTGACCAGACCCGATTCAGCTACTCTTTCAAAAAAGAACTCTTCCAGGTCGCCATGAAGCTCCTCGTATCGATCGCTCTTGCAGTACCACCTGAAAAAGGCGTGAGGGATTTTCGGTATGGTGACCCGTTTCGACATATTAGTCGCGCTGCCAGTTAAAAGCCAGGTCAGAAATACGATTTCGGAGACTCATCCGCAGGTCCATGGACTCGTCCAGTGCCTTTTTACCGAAAGGTGTGATATTAAACAGGCGCTTTCGTTTGCCACCCCTTTTTGATTCTGATTCGCCCAGTCTTGAACTGAGCATACCTTTTTCTTCAAGTCGGTACAGAGACTTGTGCACGGCACTTACCGCCACGGATCGCCCTGACTGACTGGCAATCTCCTTGGTAATGGCCACGGCATAGGCATCATCATAGAGTACACCCACGGTGAGCAAAACAAGTTCTTCGAATTCTCCGAGATGAGATCTTCCCATTGCGATTAAATTTACTTTTGTCAGCAATATACGGGAAGATATCGATTAAGTTAACTTTTGTCAGTAAAATAAATTTAAGCGTCTGCCTCAGGCAGTGGCTAAAATGCAACGAACAAAGTCGGACGCGAAGCCACTTTCAAGGCTATAAGTCAGGTTTTTAAGCAGAAGCTATCATTGCCGGGAAAGTGGCAATCTCTTAATAAATGCTCCAGGTGTTTTAGCGGGTTGGTAATAAAGAAGGAATGATAAACCCGGTTCGGCTTTTGCCAGTAAAGCCGTCACAGTCTATTCCAGCCCGGCCCAAACGCGCTCAATCAGCTTCTTGGTAGCCATTATGCCTTCCGGTTCGCTCAGGTTGTCACCTTCATACTCCACCCCGATGTAGCCATCATAACCCGTGTCTTTCACAATCCGGAGGAGTGCCGGATAATCGAGGCGAGGCTGGTTGCCATCGGCATCAAAGTCATAGGTTTTCGCACTAACCCCTTTGGCAAAGGGCATAAATTCTTTCACACCCTTCTCAATGTCATATACTTTTTTGCACGAATCATCCCGCGTACCTCCCCATTTCTCTGAGGTACACCAGTTACCGAAATCGGGTAGGGTACCCATAAAGGGGTTGTCCACCTCCCTGATCATTTCCACTACGAAATCTGCCTCTGAGCTATAGAGTCCATGATTTTCTATCAGAATGTTGATACCGGCTTTTGCTCCGTACTCTGCAAGTCTGCCCATGCCATCAACTAAGGCGGCCTTTACTTTCTTTCGGGAGCCGCTTCCGAAAGCATTGACCCTAATAGAATGACAGTTGATTTTTTTGGCGGCATCCACCCAGCCATAGTGGTTTTCTACAGCTTTCAGTCGCCCGCTCTCCTTTGTGGACCCCAAATCTCCTTCGGCATCCACCATAATCAGCAGGTTTTCCACACCTTCATCTTCAGATCGTCTGAGCATTTCAGCCCAATAGCTCATGTCAGACTTCTTATCAAGATAGAAGCCGTTTACGAGCTCTATCGCATTGATCCCATATTGATTTTTAGAAATTGAAGCAAAATCTTCTGCTTTCACAGATCCGTCACGGATGGCACGGTTCATAGACCATTGGGCCAGTGAAATCTTCGGAAGGGCATGATCCTTCGAAAAAAGAGAAAGAGGAAGCGTCATGGCCATGCCAGAAAGCACGGATTGTTTGAGAAAAAGTCTGCGTGAGCTCATAAGGAATAGCGTTGGACTTTCAATTTAAGCTTTTCAAATGTCCTAATGCACATAACTTCCTGCATTGATATCAATAGTACAACCCGTAGCATGATCGGCCAGACCACTGGCCAGAAAAGCCACTGTGGGTGCTAAATCTTCAGGCTCAGTCAGCTGGTTCAGAGCGATATCATTCAGTGCATAATCTTCGCCATACTGGTCCATAAAGTCCTGCGCCATGTCTGTACGCACAAATCCCGGGGCGATATTAAAAGCTTTGATATTCTGCTTGCCATAAGCCCTGGCAATCGATCGGGTCAGGGCAACCACTCCTCCTTTTGAGGCCGCATAAGCCAGGTAGTCAGCCGTGTCTCCTCTGAAAGCCGCCCGGGAAGAGATATTCACAATACGGCCTCCGCCATGTGCCTGAAAATGTTCAACTGCCATTTTACACAGTATGCCACAGGCTCTCAGGTTTACATTCATAGTAAAATCCCAGTCGCTGATCCATTGCTCCTCCGCTTTGTCGTCAGCAGAAGATACAGCCACACCTGCGTTACTCACCAGGCAGTTCAGGCTACCAAAACGTTCAACTACTTGCTTAAACAAGTTAATAGTAGACAGAGCATCAGACAAGTCTGCCTGAAACAAATGTGACTCAGCCTTATAACCCTGGCATATTTTACGTGCCTTAGCTTCATTGCTGTTATAGTGCACAGCCACCTGTGCACCAGCTTCCAATAGTTGGCGTGTAATGCCTGCCCCAATGCCTCGCGAGCCTCCCGTTACCAAAATAACCTGCCCTTTTAAAGAAATTTCCATCATTGCTGTAGTTGAGTAGAATATATTACGTCATTATACCAAAACTAACGGGAGCGATCGGACTGACAAATTCAATTTGTTTTCAACGGAAAAAACTCATCGTTTTTGTCTGCCTTCTATCCTGCTGAAGTTGGTATTAGTCGGTAGGGCTAAACTTTGTATGCCTGAATACGATTATATAAAACCGATGTGCTTACCGCCAAGAGCCGCTGAATAGAAAGACTTTTAACTAAAACACTGATCATGAACAAAAAGCCTGGTTTCCTGCTTTTACTTCTTCTCACTTTTACCACAGCACTCTCTGCACAAACTGTAACATTTGAAGAGTATGACCCCCCCTCTACACTGAAAGTACCGGAGAACCCCGTGACGCGTGCCAGGTTTCCCTTCATCGACATTCACAGTCACCAATGGCGCATGGGAGAGCGGGACCTGAACAAGCTGGCCTCTGAAATGGACGGGATCAACATGGGCCTGATGGTAAACCTTAGTGGCGGAAGTGGCAAAAACATAGTAGACGCCATTAGAAATATCAAAACCAATCAGCCACAACGGTTCATAGTCTTTGCCAATGTAAACTTTAGCAATGTAGGCGCAGAAGACTGGGGGGAGCGTGCTGCCGCTCAGCTTCAAAGAGATTACGACCAGGGAGCCAGGGGACTGAAGATCTTTAAAAGCCTGGGTTTTTCTGTGAAAGACAAGGATGGCAACCGGGTAGCTGTAGACGATCCACGCCTCGACCCCGTCTGGGCCAAATGTGGTGAGCTGGGCATTCCTGTACTGATCCATACAGCTGACCCCAAACCTTTCTGGGATGACCATGATGCCGATAATGAAAGGTGGCTTGAGCTGAAGCTGAGACCTCGCAGAAAGAGAGGCCCCGATAACCCTGTACCCTGGGAAACCCTGATTCAGGAGCAGCACAATATGTTCAAAAAGCATAAGAACACTATTTTCATTGCGGCTCACATGGGCTGGTTTGCCAATGACCTGACGAAGCTGGGTAGCCTGTTGGACCAAATGCCCAATATGATGGTTGAGATTGGAGCTGTGATTGCCGAGCTGGGCCGTCAACCCAGGTTCGCCAAAAGGTTTCTGGAGAAATATCAGGATCGCGTGCTCTTCGGAAAGGATGCGTATAACCCCGATGAATACGCTACCTACTTCAGGGTACTGGAAACAGAAGATGAGTATTTTCCTTATTACAAGCGCTACCATGCTTTCTGGAAAATGTATGGCCTGGGACTGTCTGATGAGGTGCTGAAAAAGATATACTATAAGAATGCCCTGCGCATCGTTCCGGATATTGACAGCTCTATATTTCCTGAGTAGATGCTTATAAAACCCATGACTTTGCTTAGTATCTCAAACGCCCGATTCATCCGCCAATTATGCTGATCCAGTACGAAAGCCTTCAGCAGGCTCAACTGAACAACTATGTTTGTAGTATGTATAAGCATAAACAAACACGCATAGCAATGATGAGGAAGGTGCTTTTAGCAGTAGGGATTGCCGTGGGAATGCTGGTCATTGTCACACAGGCAAATGCACAGGAGAAAAATGTGTTTATGTATGGAACGGTAACCACCATATCTGGTGATGCCTATACCGGCCCCATTCGCTGGGGTAGCGATGAGGTCTATTGGATGGAGACATTCAACGCTCAAAAGACTTCAAACGATTTTCTGAGGTTTCTCTCAAAACAAGAGGCAGAAAACATATCTAATCAAAGTGAAGGCAAGTCCTGGATGGGTATCAACTGGAGGTCTCTCAATATCTGGGAAGACAAGTTCAGCCGAAGTAACCATCAGTTTGATACACAATTCGGAGATATTAAATCAGTGGAGCCCACAGCAAAGGACAAGGCCCGTCTGACGCTCAAAAATGGAGTGATTCTGGAAGTGAATGGCAGTGGCTATGAAGATGTGGGAACCAGCGTAAGGATATATGATGAAGAGCTGGGTGAAGTAAAGCTCAACTGGAGCCGCATTGAGAAGGTAGATTTTATGGAGCCTGCTAAAACACCCTCTTACAGTTTTGGCAAACCTATTTACGCCCGGGTAAATGCAGGCCGTAAAGGTACTTTTGAAGGCTTGATTCAATGGGACAAAGACGAGCGTTTTATGGAAGAAGTGCTTGACGGCAAAGACCGCAATGGTGATAAGGAAATTCCTTTCCGCAGCATCAGCAAAATTGTGAAAGGCCGTAGCGGTGCTGAAGTGACCCTGCACTCAGGAAGACAGCTGGTGCTCACGGGTACGCGGGATGTGAACAGCAACAATGCGGGTATTGTGGTTAACGCCCCGGGTTTAGGCCAGGTGACTATTCCATGGAGAGATTTTGAGGAAATGGAAATCTTAGATAAGGGCTCGGGTCTTGCCTATAGTGATTTTCCGGTATCACAGGGACTTTCTGCCACAATCGTGACCATTGACGGAGACGAGCATAATGGCCTGATCGCCTTCGATCTGGATGAGGCGTGGGAGTTTGAAATACTGGACGCCAAAGATGATAATGTCGAATTCAAAATTCCGATGCGGAATATTAAAAATATCATCCCGAAGAACAGCAGCTACTCCACTGTAGTAATGCGAAATGGCACAGACTGGCTTTTGGGCGATCACAGAGATGTATCTGAAAGTAATAGTGGAGTACTTATATTTACTTCTAAGAACAGTGACCCTGTATATGTTCGCTGGTCACGGATCGATGAGATCATTTTTGACTAATTCCTGAATACTCTTGAATTCACTTACCCGCTCTCAGATAATCCAGGGGGTTATCATTCTGGTGATTATTGCAGCGATCTTTCTGGTGCTGTACAACACCGATGCCGCCCCCGAGCTTTATCTTACCACCGGCTGGGTAATAGCCGTACTCGGGCTCATCTTTCTGGGCAACAGACTGCTCACCAAACTCCTGGACCGAAGGTTACCCTGGCTTCAGCATGGCAATAAAAGGTTTTACTGGCAGCTCTCTCTCGGGATCCTTCTGTCATTACTGATCATCAACATTAGTTATCTCATCTTTAAGCTGTTGCTGACGCAGGACCCACCCGACATGGCACAGATTACTACAATGAATGCATTGGGCACTCTGATTCTCTTACCGACTATTTCTATCAATTTCGGTATTCAGTTCCTGAAAAACTGGAAGAATGCCCAACTGGCATCCGAGGAGTTTCAGAAAGAATCAATCAAGGCAGAACTTGAAGCTCTCAAGAATCACCTCGATCCGCACTTTCTCTTTAACAATCTCAATATACTTTCCTCTCTGATCTCTAAAGACCAAAAGCTGTCGCAGTCTTACCTGGAAAAGTTTGCGGAGGTCTATCGGATTATACTACAAAGTAGCTCTGAAGAGCTGGTGGCATTACATGAAGAGCTTGATTTTATAAGTGCCTATATGTATCTGCTCCAAATCAGATTTGAAGATACCATACAGCTGGACATCAATATTGAGCCGGAGAATAAGCAATACTATCTGCCTCCGCTTACCCTGCAAATGCTGATAGAAAACGCTATCAAGCACAATGTTATCACAGAAATTTGTCCCTTAAAAATGAGTATTGAATGCCGGGACCGATATCTTGTGATTAAGAATAACCTTCAGGAAAAGAAGGTAGCCGCAAGAAACAGTAGTAAAACCGGCATTAAAAATATCGAAAGGCGATATTCCTACTTCACCAATAAACAGGTGGAAGTCTTTAGGAATGAGCAGTCTTTCATAGTCAAAGTACCTCTAATTGATATTACCACCATCTAAACAGCACACCATGAACGTACTGATTTTTGAAGACGAAAAACTTGCCTCTGAAAGACTGATTGAACTGCTGAAAGAGTTAAGGCCTTCAATGCAGGTGGCCGGTAGTGTCAAATCCGTAGAGGCAGCCGTGCTTTGGCTGGAAAACAATGATCAGCCTGACCTGATAATCAGTGATATTCAATTGCTGGATGGTACCAGCTTCGAGATCTTTTCCCAGGTAGAGGTGACCTGCCCGGTAATCTTTACCACCGCCTACGATCAGTATGCCATCAAAGCCTTTGAGGTAAACAGCGTAGATTATCTACTCAAACCTATCGGGCAGGACAAACTGGAAGCCGCATTGGTTAAGTTCGAAGCCAAGGCCACCAGCGATACCAATAATGGTTTTGACATCGAGCAGATCAGAAGCCTGCTGGGCTCTACCTCCCCGGAGTATAAGTCCAGGTTTCTGGTAAAGGTGGGTCAGCGCATCCGTGCCATTCCTATTGAAAAGGTCGCCTACTTCTTTTCGCGCGATAAGCTGACCTACATAGTTACCTTCGATAGTCAGAAATATCCCATAGACCAAACCCTGGAAGAGCTGGAAGGCCTTATTAACCCCAAAGACTTCTTCCGTGTCAATAGGAAATTCGTGGTTCATTTCAACTCTGTCACAGATATTCACCCATACTTCAAAGGCAGAGTAAAACTCGGGCTCAGTCCACATATTGAAGAAGAGATTGTGGTGAGCTCTGAAAAGACCCCTGTATTCAAACGCTGGCTGGATCAGTAACCTCATATAGCAGGTCATTTTGGATGTTTACTCACCACACTGTGGCTGAGGCTACATAAGTGGTTGTGACAATATCTCTTTCATGACATTCCTGCTCTTCTCAAATCCCAAAACTCCCGCCTGCGGTTATTAAGCTAAACTGTCTGACTACTTATGTCCGATATCTAAAATCTTCTCACTACTGAATCAGGCAGTCGGGTTCAGTTCGGGTACGTCCCGATTCGGTTGGAAAAAAAACCGATATAGCCCAACTACATTTCTGGCGCGGAATATTCCTCACATATTTGATTGTCGATAAAGAATAAGAACAACTCAAAATAAACAACAATGAAATTACTGTCTAAATCGGTTATACTGGCAATCTTCGCCTTAACTACCTTTACATTACATGGTCAGGATGATGGATTCATCTATGGCACACTTACCACCATTGATGGTGATACTTACACGGGTCAGATTCGCTGGGGCAAAGAGGAAGCCTACTGGACTGACATCTTCAACGGAACTAAGGAAGACAACGACAATTACCGCCACCTTTCCAGAGATGAGCGCGATGACCTGAGGAGAGATCGCGGTCGTAGAAATGGCTGGAGATGGAGTGGCATCAGGGTCAACTGGAATAGTGATTATGAAACTACTCATGAATTCCAGGCCCGCTTCGGTGACATTTCTAAAATAGAAATGAGAAGAAGGTCCGAAGTAGAACTTACGCTCAGAAATGGTGAGCAGTTCTACATCGAAGATGGTTCTAACGATTTCGGTGCCGACATCACCATCATGGATGATGAAATGGGTAAAATGAAGTTTCGCTGGAGCCGTGTAGAGATGGTGGAGTTCAAAGATGCTCCTAAAAACCTGAGCTCTAAGCTGGGTGAACCACTGTACGGAACCGTAGAGTACTATGGTGGAGAACTCACAGGTGTTATCCAGTGGGATCATGACGAAAGATTGTCTACAGATAAGCTGGATGGTGACACCCGAGATGGTGACATGGCTATCGAATTTGGTAAACTGAGATCAATTGAAAGAGATCGTTCAGGAAGTAATGTAGTAACCAAATCAGGTCGTGAGCTTTACCTGAGAGGATCAAATGATGTGAACAGCGAAAACAGAGGTATCATTGTCACTACTGATTTCGGACGTGTGGACATTCCATGGAGAGAGTTCAAAAAAGTAACTTTCGCTGACAAGCCTTCTTCAATCAGAAACTACAGCTCATTCAGCGGCCTGAAAAAACTGTCGGGCACTGTAAAAACATCAGATGGTGAAACGTTGAGCGGAGACATCATTTTCGATCTGGATGAGGAATACAACTTTGAAATGCTCCAGGGTAAGGATGACGATGTGGAATACATCATCCCTATGGAAAGCATCAAAACAATCATTCCTAAGAATTACGACAACTCCAGAGTTATTCTGAAAAACGGAACGGAGTTAATGTTGGGAGAAGCAAGAGATGTAAGCGAAGACAACGATGGTGTTTTAGTCTTCACATCAAATGGAGATCCGACTTACGTAAGATGGGAAGACGTAAAAGAAATTACATTCAATTAATCGGTCATATAAAACAGAGCCCACCCCGTGAATGGGGATAAGGTCAAGAGCTTACTCTTCATAGGTCAATTACTCGGGGTCACACTGGTCAGTGTGGCCTCGTTTTTTTAATAATGAACAAGTTCACTCGTCCGACCACTTATAGCAGTCGGACGATTCAAGGCTCTTTTTTTGAGTGTCACCCTCAATTTGATCGAGAGTCTCAGCCATGCAGGGTATACGGGATTAAGGAAGATTGTTTGAGGGCCTGAAGCTCAGATGTGACGGTTCCTGGTCAGGAAGGAATGGTAACCGCAATTGTATTAAGGACTTAAACTCAATTGCCAATAAACTCCTCTATTCGGGTCAGCAGGCCTTCTGAATTCCCGATTTGTTCATCGGGCATGAGTCGACCGGGAAAGGTCTCTTTATCGCTGTCGGCAATGTAGTTGGTGGCTAATACCAGGATATCGCTGTTAGACAAAGTGAAAGACTCCGTCACTGAAGCCAGCCCACAGGTAGGCCTGCCAATTACCAAAGTATTGGGCCTGTTCTTGAAGGCAATCATGGCTGCCTCACCCGCTCCGGCAGTTGGCAGATCTATTACCACCACAACCTTCGCATCAGGGTCCATAATGATATAAGGGTCTGTCACCACGGTCTGCTTATCATTAGGTGATCTTACAAAAGCTGCATCATCTGAATAACCCCATGGAATTTCCGTTCCCTCCGCATCAATAAAGTAACCGAGCGTCCCTTGCTGATAAAAAGGCCCCAGGGCAGCAATGACGGGGTAGATGTTTCCTCCGTTCACAGTGCTCAAATCTATCACCCAACCGCGAGTATCCGGCCCGTCCTGCGTCCGTGCCCTGTTATGGCGATCACCGGCAAAAAGCGTGGCTTGCTGGTTTGACCCTATAAAAGATCGCATCTGAATATATCCGATATCGCTGGGCAGGCCACCAAAGTCATAGCCACCGCCATTACAGTTAGCTTCTGTTTCAAATATATTATTGCCATTAAGCCGGGAATAAAAGCTCTGATTATCCCCCATGGCGCGTAGAAATATTCTGATCGCTTCATCAAAACCATCACTGGCTCTGGTTTCCAGCATTTGAGTTCTGAGGGCATCCCAATCGATAGTGAGCCGATTAAGGGCCCTTTGTTGCGCTACCTGCAGTACCTCCTCAATGGCCAGAATATCTTCATCAACGGAACTGTCTTCGGGTTCACCACATTGCAGAAATAAAAGGGCTGCTGTTGCTGAAAAGAGTAGTATAAATCTCAGTTTGGGTAATCTCAACCTGTCCATAATGACGACATTGTGCTTCTTACTAATTTCTGTAAAAAAGTCGTAAGCCTGATGACTTAACTTAAATAAGCCTGAAAAGTTAAATGAGCCTGAATCAGAAGGTGTACAGAAAGTACAGAAACAGCACTATCCACAATACATCCACAAAGTGCCAGAAATCCGTCAGCATCTTCAGCTTCACCTTCTGGTAAGGGTTGGTTGTGTACATCAGCTGATTTACCACATCTTTTGATACTTTATGACAGTGCATCAAAGAGGCCAGCAGAAAGATCATAATGCCTGCCATATGCAAAACGTGCAAGCCCGAAATCACGTAGAGATAAACCCTACTGCGGTCTCCGGAAAACGAGATTCCGTTTTGTTCCAGCTCTTTCCAGCCTGTCAACTGACTCATAGAGAATATAAGCCCCAACAGAAAGGTAAGCCCCATCCATTTTTTCAGGTCTTCCAGGTCATCTTTTTCAAAGGCCGGGATTACTTTCGAGACACAAAAGCTGGAGAGTAAAATTACCATAGTACTCACCACAAATGACTTGGGAAACTTTGCATTAATCAGCTCTGCTGCTTCAGGCCTGCTTGCAGCAAAGGCCACGATCATAAAGAGGAATATGATGGCACTGCCAATCATACTTACATAAAGCATGACCTGATGAGGATGCAGTTGCTCCATCTTTCTGTAGGCCTCTTGCCTCAGGTCAAACCTTACTTTTTCTTTCCTCATAGTGATTGATGCAGGTAACTTTTGTGACAGCCAGAAGGTTATCACAAAGGCCAACTAATTTACAAACGACTTTTCTTTAGTTTGGTCACATAAATTAATTATTAATTACATTTGCGTCCCCTGCAAGCCGTCATCCCTTGAAAATATCCGATTTCATAAGAGTTTATAAGGAAGACCCTATTGTTCAGACGATAGCGGAACGCATCAAACCGAACGAAGAACTCAATGTCCATCTCAAAGGTTTAGTGGGGAGCCTGGATGCCGTAGTGGCCGCCAGTATCTATCAACTGAACAAGCAGACCACTATTTTTGTGCTGCATGACAAGGAGGAGGCCGCCTATTTTCACAACGATTTACAAAATCTGATACCCAACAAGGAGGTGCTGCTTTTTCCTACCTCTTACAAGCGACCTTACCAGTTTGACGAGACAGAAAACGCCAACATATTGATGAGGGCGGAAATTCTCAATCGCATTAACCATAAAGCTCCTTCAGGAGAGTTGATCGTCACCTACCCGGAGGCACTTACCGAAAAGGTGATTAATAAAAAGTCGCTGGCGAGCAATACGCTTTCTGTCAAGATGGGAGAGAAGCTGGATGTGAGCTTTCTCACTGAATTACTACAGACTTACGATTTTGAAAAGGCAGACTTCGTCTATGAAGCCGGCCAGTTTGCCGTACGCGGGGGGATCATTGACGTTTTCTCCTATGCGCATGATCTGCCTTACAGGATCGAGCTGTTTGGCGATGAGGTTGACAGCATCAGAACTTTTGATCCGGTATCGCAGCTGAGTGAAGAATCCGTAAAGCAGATCAACATTATCCCCAACATTCAGACACGGCTGCTGGAGGAAGTACGACAGTCTTTTCTGAGCTTTTTACCAAGAAATACCAAGTTCTGGTTTAAGGACTATCAGCAAACCATCGACACCATCGATGCCTATTTCGACAAAGCTGAAAACAATTTTGACCAGGTTCTTTCAGTAACAGATACACAGGTAATGCTGGGGCCGGAAGAACTGTTTGAAACGGGAGAAAGCTTCTCTTCTGAATTAGGCTCTTTTGCCCAGGTAGAGTTCGGCAACCGCTTTTACAGAAAAGCAGACTACCTGACACAGTTCGATGCCGAACCGCAGACTTCTTTCAATAAGAATTTCGATCTCATTACTGAGAACCTCAGCAACTGGCAAATGCAGGGGTCTACCCTGCTGATCGCGGCAGAGTCTCCCAATCAGATCAATCGGCTGGAAACCATCTTCATTGAGCTGGATCCTACGATCAAAATCCAGCCTCTGAATACAGGTCTCAGGCAAGGCTTTATTGACAAAACTCTGGAGCTCGTCTGTTATACCGATCACCAGCTTTTTGACCGTTTCCATAAATACAAGACCAAAACACGGCATAGTAAGTCCAAGGCACTTACGCTGAAAGAGTTGAGAGAGCTCTCCCCGGGAGACTATGTCACTCATATCGACCATGGTGTAGGCCGATTTGTGGGGATGGAAAAAATTGAGGTCAACGGTAACGATCAGGAAACCATTCGCCTGGTGTATCGCGATGATGACCTGGTGTACGTCAGTATTCACTCTCTGCACAAGATTTCAAAATACACAGGAAAGGAGGGCGCCCCCCCAAGCCTGAGTAAACTCGGCTCCCCAGACTGGGAAAACAAGAAAAAACGAGCCAAGAAACAGGTGAAGGACATCGCCAAAGACCTGATCAGTCTATACGCAAAACGGAAGAATGCACCGGGTTTTGCTTTCTCGCAAGATGGCTTTATGCAGGCAGAACTGGAGTCTTCTTTTCTCTACGAAGATACACCGGACCAGGCCAAGGCAACAGAAGACGTAAAGGGTGATATGGAATTAGCTCACCCCATGGACCGCCTGGTCTGTGGAGATGTAGGCTTTGGTAAGACAGAGGTGGCCATTCGAGCCGCTTTCAAAGCTGTGGTCAATGGCAAACAGGCGGCAGTACTTGTGCCGACAACTATCCTGGCCATGCAGCACCACCGCACCTTTGCCGAACGACTGGCCAACTTCCCTGTGAAGGTTGAGTATATCAACCGGTTCAGAACTACCAAGCAGATTAAAGAGACGCTGCAACGTGTAAAAGAAGGCAAAACAGAAATACTGGTAGGGACACACCGCATTGTCAATAAAGATGTGGAGTTCAAGGACCTGGGCTTGCTGATTATTGATGAAGAGCAGAAGTTTGGTGTAAAGGTCAAAGACAAGCTCAAGGAAATGAAGGTGAATGTGGATGTACTCACCCTTACCGCCACACCTATTCCCCGAACATTACACTTCTCTCTGATGGGGGCTCGTGACCTGAGTGTTATTGCCACACCTCCACCTAACCGTCAGCCGGTAACCACGGAGATTCATCATTTTAATGAGACGCTCATTCGGGATGCCGTCTCTTTCGAGCTAAGAAGAGGAGGTCAGGTATTCTTTGTGCACAATCGTATTGGGGATATTGATCAGGTTGGTAACATCATTTTGAAACTGGTGCCGGATGCCCGAATTGGCATTGCCCATGGACAAATGGAAGGCAGCCAGCTTGAAAAACGCATGGTCAAATTCATTGAAGGAGAATATGATGTGCTGGTTTCTACCAATATCATAGAATCCGGGCTTGACATTCCGAATGCCAATACCATCATCATCAATCATGCCCATATGTTCGGGCTCTCTGACCTGCATCAGATGCGAGGCAGGGTAGGTAGATCAAACAGAAAGGCCTTTTGCTATTTACTTACACCTCCGACCATTGGCCTCAGCTCAGACTCACGGAAGAGACTTAGCGCCCTTGAAGAATTCTCAGACCTGGGTGATGGGTTTAAAGTAGCCATGCGTGATCTCGACATTCGTGGTGCAGGTAATTTGCTGGGAGCCGAACAAAGCGGCTTTATATCAGACCTGGGCTTTGATATGTATCACAAAATTCTGGACGAAGCAGTTCAAGAGCTGAAAGAAACCGAATTCAGAGACCTGTTTACCAAAGACCTGGTCAAGGAAGCCGCCAAAATTGTGGCCCAGGACTGTACTATCGAAACCGACCTGGAAATACTGATTCCTGAAACCTACGTTTCGAATATTGCAGAAAGGCTTAGTCTGTATTCCAGATTGGATAGCATTAAGAATGAAGAGTCGCTGACTAAATTCGTTACCAGTATGCAGGATCGTTTCGGGCCTATTCCGACACCTGTGGAAGATCTGATCGAGACAGTGCGGTTAAGGTGGCTGGCTGAACATCTTGGTTTCGAGAAAGTGACCTTAAAAGGAGGCGCCATGAAGTGCTACTTCATGCCTTCTGACAATGAGGTTTACTTTCAGTCTGATACCTTTGGCAAGGTGCTCGCCTTTGTGCAACAACAGCCGAGACTCTACAAAATGAAAGAATATAAGAAGCGTCTTATTCTCAGGGTAGATGAAATTGATTCCGTAGAAGCTGCTATTCAGTTGCTGACCCAGATGAAGGGTTAGGGTCTTTTAGCAATCGCCTGGCTATTTCCAGATATCCTCGCAAAGCATTGTACGTTAGCGTAAGCGAAGCCCTGACAGCCTTCATTTCACCTTCATATTCAGGGCTTTCAGTGTTCACTCTTTGTAAATCTCTTAAGGCAGCAAAGGCATCCCGGCCACTCGTGACATATAAATCATGAAACTCATACACGATTGAAGCTCTCAAGACTCTCTGATTCTCAATGAAAGTCAATGACTGATTCATTTTAGCTACTTCCCAGGCTGATTTACTGAGTAACTTTAGTTCATAGGACATTTCCTCAATAGTATCCCGGTAATCCTCAGATGTTCTCAGCCAGTCATCGACACTGCGAATAGAACTCACCATGTTGGTCGAATCGGGCAGAAGACTATTATAGTTGTTCTGAATCTCCTCAATGATGTTTTTGTAGGACTCTTCAGCCTGCCTGTGATTAAGAATGTCCTGCCGCCATTCGGTCAGCCCCATGGCCAGCACCACCGCGATTACAATCGATAAGAACTCAAATACTACCTTTTTAGCACCACCCTTCATGACCCTTCATTTTTGTTTTGGTCATTTACACCGGAACCATATTTGTCCAGAAAGCCCTGGCTTTCTGCTATATAGGCTCTAACGGTATTAAAGACGAGCCTCATATGGAACCTGAACTTCTGCACAACCGCCAAAAACTCCGGAGATTCCGACTGATTAATCTCCCCTTGCAGGTCGCCCATAATATCAAAGATTTTTGCTGCATTTTCAGTATAGAACTCCTGGGTAGCATAAATCTCAGCAATAGCCAATACTTTATCTGTAGGTAGAAAAGTGAGTGATTGATTGATTCTGGCAACCTCCAGTGCGGAACTGCTTAAAAATGAATAGCTGAAATTGACACTAAGAGGCACCTTCTTTTCTTTCAAAGAAAGCTGCCTTACCCATTCGGTCATGGTTTCGAGGTCCTTGGCTATCTTAAGGGAGTCGTTTTTAAGCTCCTCCAGGTTATCTTTTACCTCCAAAACAATTTTATCAAAGGATGCGTCAGCCAGCTTATGATTCAGATATGACTGTCTCCACTCCGTAAGACCCATGGCCAGCACTACCGCAATGACGATAGATAAGAACTCAAAAAGTGCCTTACGGGTATTTACCTTCATCAATGTTGACTTTTAGAAACTCATTAACTCCTTAAATTTCAACGTTTGTCTTCTGGAAACATCTATTTCTTCGCCACCCTTCATATAAATTCGCAAGCTTCCACTAAACCAGGGTTCTATACGCTCAATCCATTTGAGGTTAATAATCTGCTGTCGGTTTGCTCTGAAAAAGGTTTTGTCGTCCAGTCGCGTTTCCAGGTAATTCAGCGTACGGGTAATCATAGGTTTGGATGTGTCAAAATACACGGTGGTATAATTTCCGCTTACTTCAAAGAGACGAATATCTGATAGCTGTACAAACCAGCACTTTTCACCATCTTTTACAAAAACCTGATCGTCAGAGGTAAGCTTATCTTCGGCTCCGGCCTCTTCCTCACGGGCTTTCTTCTTCATTTTCTCAAAAACCTTGGCCACAGAACCGGCAAGTCTCTGCTTCTGAACAGGTTTTACCAGGTAGTCCAGTGCATTGTATTCAAAAGCCTTGAGCGCGTGCTCGTCATAAGCGGTTGAAAAGATAACCTCCGGTACAGTCTCCAGTTCTTCGAGTAAATCAAAACCGCTTTTTCCCGGCATCTGTATATCCAGAAAAATGAGGTCTGGCTTCAGTTCTGCAATTTTCTCCTTAGCCTCATCTACGCTGGCAGCTTCTCCCACCACCTGAACATTATCAAATTCCTTTAACAATCGCTTGAGCTCATTACGGGCCAGCCTTGAATCATCAACTACCAGTGTTTTCATGTATTTGTAATTATAGTAGAAGAGGTCTTAGCACCTCTCTTGGGTTCTAATTTCAATTAAGGGGTATTCTGATTGTCGCGCAAACCATTTCCTCATTCATATTTTCTACAGAGAGGGAGGCCTTCTCACCATACAACAGTCGCAGTCTTTCACGAGAGTTTTTGATGCCAATGCCCTTACGCTTTCCGGGCTGACTGTTTTTCAACTGACCTGAATTCTTCACAAAGATTTTAAGATAGTCATCAGAAAGCTCTGACTCAACGATCACCTTGCCCCCATTGGGTAGCTCATTGATACTATGTTTGATCGCATTTTCCACAAGGGTCTGTATAATCATAGGAGGCAAATTCAAGTCCCATGAGTCTTTTGCGATATCAAAACTATAATCCAGTCTTTCCTCTAACTGGATTGATTCAAGCTCCAGGTAATCTTTAACCACCTCCATTTCTTTTTCGAGACTCACTTTTTCATACTGATCAAACTGAATAGAAAACCGCAGAAGATCAGACAAATGGGTAATCGAGTCTCGTGCCTTTTCGCCATCCTCAGCCACTAATGAGCGGATATTGTTCAGACTATTGAAGATAAAGTGAGGATTGATTTGTGATTTGAGCGCACTCAATTCGGCATCTTTAAAAGAAGCCTGCAGTTTCCATTTCTCTATCTCTACCTGCCTGTTTTTCTGCAGAAACTGATAAGCGAAATACAGTGCTGACCAGGATATATAGAAAATCGAGTATTGAGAAACAAAGCTCGCAGCAATACCAAAAATCAATCCGGGTGAAAATTGCGCCATACTTGCCTCCTCTATGGCTTTCAGCGTATCCGCATCAACCAGCATACCGCTGGAAACACCCATTCTGAGCAGCATGGTCTTATTGTCAACTGCCCGAATCGACTCTATGTCAACTACGCCTCCATTGGTCAGCCCCATCATTTCCGTAAGTCGAACCGGTTCAATGGGTACCAGGGCACTTCGGTCAAGCGTTATTTCAGAAGGCAAATTCATCAACTCCAGCAACCGGTCTGGCTCAATGGCCTTCAGACTGTCTATATCAACTACCGATCCGTTTGAAAGCCCCATCAGATCTAGCAACACCTGTGGTTCAATGGCAGTCAGCTTCTCAAGGTTGATAATCGATTCAACCGGCAAGCCCATCATTTGTAAAAGGGCTTCAGGATCTGACTGAATATGAACCACAATGGCAAAGGCCAGCGCAAACAGACTCAGCAGGGCCGTGATCGTACCCTGCATCAGACTCGCCAGAAAAACCCGTGGTATCAGCTTTACTATTTTAAAATCAAGCCATTTGCGCTTTTTGACGTACAGGCGATAGAGGTGACTACTAAAAACTGCCAGACACAGCGTAAAAAGGTTAATCAGTGTCAGCGGTATTATGGGAAACAGCATGGCGGATGCCAGAAAGTTGGTGACCATGAGCCCTCCCCAGCCCCCAAACTGGAGCATCCAATACAATTGGTTCTTTTTCATATCGCCTGCCGGCTTTAAATAATCATTGTCTTTATATTATCGGGAGATGAGCCCCCTGAACACAATGAGATTCTTTTCACAACATAAAACAACTTCAATAAAAGCACAATCACCGATAGAATTGACTGAGTGGTTTATACTGCGGGTGAACCTCAACATTTCTATGCCAGACCTGTAGTACACTTTCCTCAGGCATGAGAGAAGACTGAAAATCCACCCATGAAAGGCTCAACACTTTGAGCAATCTTTTTAAATTAAGCCCGCAGGACAAAATATGAGGCAATCATTCACGTTTTTGCTAAGTAAATGTCTATGTGAGGCTTTTGGTATAGTATATAGATAAACGTATATTAGCCGGTCCAATTTCACCTGGACGAATCCATTAAAGAAACTAAGTATGAAGAATATAGCGAGGTTTTTAAAAGTTACAGTCATCGTTTTGCTGGCAACCTCAATATTACAATCATGTTCCCTGCTGGGAAAAAAAGGTGGTGGTATAAGTAGTACCACAGGTGCTGCTTATGGTTATGGCAAAGATACCCTGAGCTACCAGCCCTATGATATCCAAAACCTTCCTAACCCTCCCGGTATGGTATTCGTGCAGGGTGGCAGAACTATTTTAGGTTCTTTTGAGCAGGATTTGTTCGGTGCCCGCGACAACATTGAGCGTACCGTAACAGTGAATTCATTCTACATGGATGAGACTGAAATCACTAATAAGGATTGGAAAGAGTATGTTTATTACCAGTTCCACCCCATGGTGGAGCAAATGGGTAAGGACACTGAAATCAAAGATGACCCGAACAACCCGTTTATTCCTGCCACTACCTCACACAATGGTCAGGAGTTGAAAGACCTTGTTCCGAATGACAGTGTTTGGTCAAGTGATTTCTCTTTCAACGATGTTTACAGCCAGAACTACTACAGCAACCCTGGTTTTAATGATTATCCGGTTGTAGGTGTTACCTGGAGGCAGGTAGTTGACTACTGTGCCTGGAGAACAGACTTTGTAAACTACACGCAGATTATTGCCACTGTAGATTTTGACGAACTTCCAGATGAATTCAAACTGGAATTTTATAACCCTGACGGAAGTCTTCAGATGCTGGGTGCTTCTGCGAGTAATTCCGGAACACAGGAAATCTTCCTGGATGAACTCGATCAGCTTCAGCAGGACATTATCGCCTACATCAACCAGAATAAAAAGATGTTCATCGAGAAGGGGCTTTACCTTCCGGAATTCAGACTACCCAATGAGGCTGAGTGGGAATACGCTGCCAAAGCCACAGTGGGTACTCAGTACCTTGATGAAAACGAAGAATACGGAAGAATTTACCCCTGGGATGGAAGAGGTGTAAGAAACCCTTACGGTAAAAGAAGAGGTGATTTCCTAGCTAACTTTAAGAGAGGTCGTGGTGACTACGCTGGTATTGCAGGAACTATCAACAATGACAGTGACGTGATTCCTTCAAGAGTAGGAACTTACGAGCCTAACGACTTTGGTCTTTTCAATATGGGTGGCAATGTGAGTGAGTGGGTGAACGATACCTACAGACCTCTTTCTTTCGATGATTTTGAAGATTTGAACCCGGTAAGAAAAGATGGTACCAATGACCCTGAAAGCAACTATGGCTGGGCAGCCGGTAGAAACGAGTTCAGATCATTGATCAACGATCGCTCAAAAGTATACAAAGGTGGATCCTGGAAAGATGTTGCTTACTGGATGTCACCAGGTACCAGAAGATACCTTGATCAGGACGCAGCCACAAACACACTGGGCTTCAGATGTGCTATGATCTCCGTAGGTTTTGAAAGACTTGATACAGGAGGAGGGCTTTTCGGTCGTATCCTCGGTGATAAATAATAAGACTCTTATTTAGAGACAAGCCTTCCGGTTGGAAGGCTTTTTTTATGCCCTGGCGTACAAATTATTTAGCAGCCGCAATCAGCCCAAAGCTCAGGGAAGCTGGTTTGGCAAGCAACACCGCCTCGCCACATGACAATAAAGTAGAACCCGTAGTCAATACATCATCTACCAGCAGCACTCGCTTGTTAGTAAGTAAAGTCAGGTCTGTTGGTTTAAAGAGCCCCTCTACATTCTCCCATCTTTCAAGGCGGTTTTTGCGGGTCTGTGTTTGATTAGCCCTGCTTCTCATCAAAGCGTCAGGTAAACACTCCGCAGACAATGCTTCAGCCAGTCCCCTGGCAAAACCTTCGCTTTGATTATACCCGCGCTTCCTTAGCTTACTTTTATGAAGTGGTACCGGTACTACACAGTCAAACTCACCTCTGTAACCAGCATCAGCTAGTTCCCCTCCATACCAACGGCCCAGTAACTCTCCAATCTCAGGTTTATGATTGTATTTGAGCTCATGCATTAACTTTTGAACAATGCCCTGTTTATGAAAGTGCATGTAGACCAGCACATGTTTGAATTCTATCAGGTTTCGGAGTTTTTGCTCAAACTCTGGTACTTCTACTTTGTGATTTCCTGTTTTTGGCAGCTCAAGCTGACAGGCAGGACAAACAAAGCGAGTGCCCCGGGGTAGTGCCTCATCGCAACCAACACAAGTATTCGGAAAAAATAACGATATAAAATCGTTGAGCAGTGAATCTTGTTGAGAGGCCATTTGTTAATTGCCTGTATATTTGATCAAAGATTAAAATAATGAGTATCGTAGAAGAATTCAATGATTACAGAGCCAAAATGAATGAGAAGATACTCTCTGAAAAGAACACGGTTCTGAAGCGAATCTTCAATCTGGACACCAATGCTTTTGCTCCCGGTGCCGTTGATGTAAAAACCAAAGAGCTTGTCGGGCTCTCCAGTTCTATGGTCCTGAGGTGTGACGATTGTGTTCGCTATCATTTAGGCAAGTGTCACGAGATTGGTGTTAGCACTGCAGAGGTGTTTGAAATATTTTCGATTGCCAACCTGATCGGAGGTACCATTGTCATCCCTCACCTGAGAAGGGCTGTAGAGTATTGGGAGGCTTTACAAGCCGGAGAAGATGTATAAAAAAGACCTCCAGCTTCAGCAATCATGGGCCAGGCTTATGAGCCAGGTTGAAAAAATGATAGGAAAACGTCCGAAAGACATGAACAGCATGCTCTTTCTCATAGGCGTACAGGAGTTGGGGCAGGGACAACGAAACTTCTCCAAAGAAGAGAAGCAGGACCTGATGCATATTGCCATCTGCAAAATACTGAGCTACTCCGATTTCTATGAATTAGAAGGAACGGATGAAGACGGTTGGCCACATTGGAAACCCAAGCGCCAGTTACCACATTTTGACCTCTTAGAACAAGAAAAGCTATTGAAAATGCATGTTCTTGAATATTTTGAAAAGGAGTATGGAATAGACACCTCAAGCTGAAACAGATATGCCCAGGAAAATCATCTCTTACAATGTAAATGGTATCAGAGCAGCCCTGAAAAAGGATTTTGCTCAGTGGCTCGAAACTGAAAACCCGGATATTCTTTGTCTTCAGGAACTCAAGGCCTTACCGGAGCAAATCGAACCGGCCGTCTTTGAAGAACTTGGTTATAAGCTCTATTGGGAAACAGCCGAAAAGAAGGGTTACAGCGGAGTGGCCATATTTACCAAAGACACACCGCTCCACGTGGAACATGGCTGTGGCAATCCACTTTATGATTCCGAAGGTCGTGTTATTCGGGCTGATTATGAAGATTTCTCCGTTATGAGTGTCTATATGCCCAGTGGTACCAGCGGTGATGTAAGACAAGATTTCAAATACGATTGGCTTGATTTCTTTTACGACTATGCCAATGATTTGAGAAAAACACACCCCAATCTGATCATAAGCGGAGATTACAATATAGCCCACAAAGCTATCGACATTCATAATCCGGTTTCCAACAAGAAATCGTCTGGCTTTCTGCCTGAAGAGCGTGCTTGGCTGACCAAATATGTTGAGTCAGGTTTTATAGATACTTTCAGGCATTTCAACCCCGACCCACATCATTATTCCTGGTGGAGTTACCGCGCCAACTCAAGAGCCAATAACAAAGGCTGGCGCATCGATTACCATATGGCCACTGCTCCTATGCAGGACAGACTTACCAATGCCGCGATATTGCCGGAGGCCGTTCACTCTGACCACTGTCCGATACTACTGGAAATTGATTGATTATATCGTATATTCCTCCGTTAATCAATTGTTTTACAATCAAATAAACGATTTGCTCGTATTAATACTGAGGCTAAGCAACAAGTAAGATGGGATCTAATGAAGCACTGAAATCTCAGTTAAAAGCATACAAGCAAAAGTTCTATAAAAACAAGGCAATCAAGGGGGCAATTCTCCTGCTTGCTTTTGTTCTTTCATTCTTTATTCTCACAAATACACTGGAGTTTTCGGCCCGGTTTGACTCCACTGGCAGAGCATTGCTTTTCTATGGATTTCTTACCGGATCACTGATCGCTTTTTACCTATGGGTAGGTAAGTATTTATGGCTGTTAAGAGATACATCACGTCAGATAACCAATGAAGAAGCAGCACTTCAAATAGGTGCACACTTTCCAGAAGTATCTGATAAGCTATTGAATATCATACAGTTAGAACAACTAACTAATCAGCAAAACGAACTATTGGTAGCCGGCATTCGCCAAAAAAGTCAGGAGATATCCAAAATCCCCTTTGTTTCAGCTATCGACTACTCCAAAAACAGGAAGTACTTCAGATACGCTATTGTTCCCGCTTCTATTATCGCCTTACTTCTCATATTCGTTCCCAGGTTTATTACAGACAGTTCAGCCAGAATCATTAATTACAACACTGACTTTGTTCCTGAAGCACCATTCAGTTTTACTCTGGCAAATGAACAGCTCCTGGCCTTTAAAGGAGAAAGCTATACACTTAAAATCAACACAGAAGGTCGCGCAGAGCCAGAGAATGTGTATGTCTGGTCTAATAATAGAAAGGTTAAAGCCCAAAAAGTCGGTACGGGATCATTTGAGTACGTTTTTAACAGATTGCAATCAGATACCGAATTCCGACTGGAAGCAGAGAGTATTTCCTCCGGTGATTATGAAATACAAGTTGTGTCCAGGCCCAGTCTCTCGCTCTTTAATCTGGAACTGGATTTCCCTCCTTACTTAAAAAGGGATCCTCAAACGATCGAAAACTCAGGTAATGTGACTATTCCTGAGGGCACAACGATCAAATGGAGTTTTACCACTGAAAGTGCTGAAAGTGTAAGACTCAATTTTACCAAACTGGAAGAAAAGGTGAGTGCCAACAAGACAGGTAGTTCGCTTTTCAGCTTCCAGAAGTCATTCCGACAGTCTACACCTTATTCTATCCAATTGGAGAATGAGTATAGCACCAACCGTGATTCATTACAATTCGGTATTGAAACCGTTAAAGATCGCTATCCTGAAATTACACTCGAGCAATACCAGGATACGGTACTCTTCCAAAATCTGGTCTTAGCCGGTAACATCTCCGATGACTACGGCTTTGCCAAGCTGGCTTTTCACTATAAATACGAGTCTGAAGATGAGTATACAATAGTGCCTTTCGAGATCAACCGCAACCTGAATAGTCAAAGTTATTATCAGGTTTTCAACCTCGATTCCGCCCGAGTTAAAGCAGGATCAGAGCTCTCCTATTATTTACAAGTATCTGACAATGACGGAGTTAATGGTTCTAAATCCAGTAAAACCGGTACATATTCCTTTAAAATTCCCTCTCAAAAGGAAATAGAAGAAGATCTGGAAAAAAGCTCACAGCAGGTACAGGATGAAATAGACAAAACACTACAGGAAGCCAAAGAACTCAATGAAAAGATTGCCGAAGCTGACGAACGCCTGAAGACTAAAAAACAGATGGACTGGCAGGATGAAAAACTCATGCAGGATATCATCAAACAAAAAGAGAAACTGGCTGAAAAAATAGAAGATCTCAAAAAGGAGAATCAGCTCAATAACATGAAGCGTGAACAGTTCACTCCGCAGGATGAAAGTGTCAAAAAGAAGATGGAGCAGCTTCAGGAACTTATGGACAATATTCTTGATGAGGAAACAAAAAAGCTCTATGAAGAATTAAAGCAACTCCTTGAAGAACAGGCAGATATGTCAGAGTTCCGCGATAAGATGGAAGAACTTAAAGGCAAAGAAGGTGATCTGGAACAGGAACTTGAGCGTACTTTGGAGCTCTTTAAGAAGATGCAGTTCGACATGAAGCTCGAAGAAAACATCAAGGACCTTCAGGAGCAGATTGAAGATCAGGAAAAACTCAATGAAGAAACCAGCGACAGAAAGAACGACACTGAGGAACTGAGTGAACAGCAGTCAGAGGAGAAAAAGGATACTGAAGAATTGCAGGAGCAGCTGGAAGAGTTGAACGAGCTGAATCAAAAAAGAGAAAACCCTGATGCGTTGCCTGAAGATATGCAGGAACAGCTTGAGCAGATCAAACAAGAGCAGCAGAACGCCAGTGAACAGCTGGAGAATAACAAGCGTAAGAAAGCCGGGAAATCTCAGCAGAACGCCACTCAGCAAATGAAGAAGCTACAGAAGAGCCTGCAAGCCATGCAAAACAGCATGGGCATGGAACAACAGCAGGAAGATCTGAGTTTTCTGAGAGACCTCGTAGATAATCTGGTTACCCTCTCTTTCAACCAGGAAGAACTCATGAATGAGTTTAAAGAGATCAGACAGAGCGATCCTCGTTTTGTTGAGTTCTCACAAAGACAGCTCAAGCTAAAAGATGATTCCAAAACCACTCAGGACAGTCTGGTTTCGCTTTCAAAACGAGTCTTTCAGATTTCCTCTTTCGTAATGCGTGAGCTTAGCGAAATGAATCGTCAGATGGATGGTGCACTAGATGCTTTGAAAGAGAAAAGATTGAACCAAGCCACTGGTAAACAGCAGTTTACGATGACATCGATCAATAACCTTGCCCTCCTCTTAGATGATGTTCTTCAGCAAATGCAGGAACAAATGGCACAACAAATGGGTATGGGTCAAAAGGGTAAAGGTAAAAATCAACCGATGCCAGGAGGCCTTAGTGATCTTCAAAAACAATTGAGTCAGCAGATTCAACAACTTAAGAAAAGTGGTAAATCGGGCAGAGCACTCTCTGAAGAACTTGCCAGGCTTGCCGCACAACAGGAGCGTCTGAGAAATGCACTACAGGAAATGGAGACCGGTCTGGATGGTGGCAAACAATTGGGTGAACAAATTGACAAGCTTATTGAGCAGATGGAAAAGAACGAGGAGGATCTTATTAATAAGAATATCACAGATGAGACCATAGAAAGACAGCAGGAAATTCTCACCCGCTTACTTGAAGCAGAGACAGCTGTTAAAGAAAGAGGACAGGAAGAAGAGCGCAAAGCAGCCACCGCTTACGACTATGAGCTTTCCGTTCCGGAATCAATTAACGAGTATCTCAAAGCAAAAGAGAAAGAAATTGAACTTTTGAAAACAATACCTGCTAAATTGAACCCTTATTACAAAAAGGAAACTAATAAGTACTTCAAAAAGATTAAGCAGCAGAACTGACGCAACCGTAAATGAACACGATTAACATACAGATTCCTTCCTTGCTTGAGAATATTCGCATAGTCGAGAGCTTTATTGATAACGCCAAAGACAAGTACGACTTAGATGACGACATTTACGGTAATATTATGATTGCTGTGATAGAATCCGTCAATAATGCCATTGTTCATGGCAACAATGCTGATAAAGAGAAGAATGTTGATCTTTCTCTTCTTTTTGATGAAGAACAAATCAGATTTACCATTGCAGATGAGGGTAACGGATTCAATATCAATAACTTACCTGATCCTACAGCTCCTGAAAACCTCGAAAGAACAGGAGGTAGAGGTATCTTTCTGATGAAGCACCTTGCAGACGAAGTCAGCTTCAAAAATGACGGCCAAAAGGTCGAGCTGACGTTCTATCTCAACTAATGGACTCTATCCATTTTTTTTCCGAAGACACTACCTATGCCTTAGAGCAGGCCCAAGTTACACAGGATTGGGTGGCCTCTGTTATTTCCAATCACGACCAGCAGGTAGAAGCACTCAACTTCATATTCTGTTCAGATTATTATCTGCTTGATATCAACAGAACATATCTGAACCACGATTACTATACTGACATTATCACTTTTGACAATCGTGAATCTGACTCAGACAACCTGGAGTCAGATATTTTTATATCTATAGATCGCATTCAGGACAATGCGTCAAGTCTCGGTATACCCTTCGACAGAGAATTACACAGAGTCATCATTCATGGCGTTCTTCACTTACTCGGCTGGAATGACAAGACCCAAGAGCAAAAAGAGGCCATGAGAGAAAAAGAAGAAGCTTGCTTATCTTTGCACCCAAATTATGATTAAGCACTGTTCCACGTGAAACACTTCAGCTGACCTAAGCCGACTGTTCCACGTGGAACACTTATCAAGCGCCATGTTTTCACAGTATGATATTATAGTAGTTGGAGCCGGTCATGCCGGTTGCGAGGCAGCATATGCGGCTGCCAGGATGGGATCAAAAGTCATGCTCATCACGATGAACATGAACACTATTGCTCAAATGTCTTGTAATCCAGCCATGGGTGGAGTAGCTAAAGGGCAAATTGTTCGTGAGATAGATGCCCTCGGTGGAATGTCCGGTATCATCTCAGATAAGTCGATGATTCAGTTTCGCATGCTGAATAAGTCGAAAGGTCCGGCCATGTGGAGTCCTAGAACACAAAACGACCGCATGAGGTTTGCCGAAGAATGGCGTCTGGCTCTCGAAGCCAATCCAAATGTTGATTTCTGGCAGGAAATGGTCACAGGCATTATTGTCGAAAATCAGCGCGTAGTAGGTGTTACTACGGGTATGGGTATTGAGTTTCGTGCCAAAGCAGTAGTTCTTACCAACGGCACCTTTCTCAACGGTATCATACATATTGGTGAAAAACAATTTGGTGGTGGTAGAACGGGGGAGAGGGCCGCAAAGGGAATTACAGAACAACTCGTACAATTGGGTTTTGAATCCGGACGTATGAAGACAGGTACCCCCCCACGTGTGGATGGTCGCTCCCTGGACTTTAGTAAAATGGAAGAACAAGCCGGGGATGAAAATCCGGGGAAGTTTTCATATTCCAGCGAGACCAAGTCTTTATCCCGTCAACGCAGCTGTTTCATTACCTATACCAATCCTGATGTTCATAGCATATTGGAGACCGGCTTTGATAGATCACCCATGTTCAATGGGCGTATTCAAGGGCTGGGACCAAGATATTGTCCCTCTATTGAAGACAAGATCAACCGCTTTGCCGAACGCAGCAGACACCAGATTTTTGTAGAACCTGAGGGTTGGGACACAGTTGAGATTTATGTTAATGGCTTTTCCACATCACTGCCAGAAGATGTACAACATAAGGCCATGAGACAGATAGCCGGTTTTGAAAACGCCAAAATGTTCAGACCCGGTTATGCCATAGAATACGACTACTTTCCCCCAACACAGCTATCTTCTACACTCGAAACCCAGCTCATTGAAAACCTGTATTTCGCAGGTCAGATCAATGGAACAACAGGCTATGAAGAGGCTGCATGTCAGGGACTCATGGCAGGTATCAACGCCCATCATAAAATCAGCGAAAAAGAAGAGTTTACACTTTCCCGTTCTGAAGCTTACATCGGAGTGCTAATAGATGATTTGATTAATAAAGGTACTGACGAACCTTACCGTATGTTTACCTCCAGGGCGGAATACAGAATACTGCTAAGACAGGATAATGCTGATATCAGACTTACTGAAAAAGGTCACCAGATAGGACTGGCAGATGATGGCAGACTCAGGGACGTAGAGCAGAAAAATCAGGAAACTGCTAAACTGATCAATGATCTGAAACAGAAAAAAATTGCCCCGGCAGAGGCCAACCCTTCTCTTAATAAACTGGGAACTTCCGAGCTGCAGCACAGAACGACCTACAGTAAACTCGTAAAAAGACCACAGGTATCCATCATGGATTTGCCTGCCTTTCAGTCAGACATGGCAGATTACCTGAGCAAATATGAACCAGAAGTTTTAGAGCAGGCTGAGATCATATTGAAGTATGAAGACTATATAGACAAAGAGCATAAGATGGCCGAGAAAATATCTACACTGGAAAGTGTGAAGATTTCGAATGATTTCGACTTTGATGCTATTAAAGCTCTTTCTTCAGAGGCCCGTGAGAAGTTCAAAAAAATCAAACCAAGGACAATAGGCCAGGCATCCCGAATCAGCGGAGTATCACCAGCCGACATTTCTGTACTAATGGTTTTCATGGGTCGCTAAAATGAACGAAACAGTCAATGTTTGCCCTGTATGCAACGGAGAGAAGTTTGTAGATAGCTTCGAATGTCCGGATCACTTTCTGTCCAAAGAGATATTCACTCTACAGAAGTGCAGTAATTGTGATACGCTGATCACAAACCCTCGTCCGGATCAAAAATCAATAGTAACCTACTATAAATCAGATAGTTACATATCTCATAGCAATCAATCCAACTCTCTGATCAATGTAATTTACAAGCAAGTCCGTTCCATCACGCTTAAGCGGAAAATCAAGATGATTGAGCGCTTTGCTTTTCAAGGTAAGCTGCTCGACTACGGTTGTGGCACTGGTCACTTTCTATCCTATGCCTCTCAGCATGGATGGAACATCAGAGGCGTTGAACCTGATGATACAGCCCGTAGTCAGATTACCGAAAACCTGAGTCCCTATGTAGCGTCTTCCTTACCGGAACTGACAGATCATGACTTTGATGTAATTACACTTTTCCATGTGCTGGAGCATGTTCATTCGCTCGAGGAAACCCTCAGTGATTTAATAGCTCGTTTGAATAGAAATGGTGTTCTCTTTCTGGCACTGCCCAATTATAAGAGTGCAGACGCTGCCAGGTATGGTACACATTGGGCCGGCTATGATGTACCTCGCCATCTATATCATTTCAATCAGAAATCAATATTCCACTTATCTAAAAAATATGGTCTGAATATTGTTTCTACGATTCCCATGAAATTCGATAGTTATTATGTAAGTATGCTTTCAGAAAAGTATCTGGGAAACACATCTTCATTCCTTAGAGGAATGCTAAACGGATATCGCTCTAACAAACAAGCCAGACACACCAGAGAATATAGTAGTCTCATCTACGTACTCACCAAATGAAAAAGTTCCTACTAAGTCTCATCTCTGTTTTGATACTGTCATTCATCATTGGCAGCTGCGCCCGTATCACTTCGCCAGAAGGAGGACCGGAAGATCTGACACCTCCCACACTCATTTCTTCGGTACCGGAAAATGAACAAACCAATTATACAGGTAAAACCATCGTACTGACCTTTGACGAATATGTCAATACTCAGGGTATAGAAAACAACCTTATTATTACCCCGGCTCTGGAGGGAGATGGCATACTTAAGAGTAAAATCAAGAAGCGTTCTGTGATCCTTACCTTTCCAGATGAGTGGAAAGAAAACACCACTTACAATATCAACTTTGGCAATACCATTCAGGATGCCACCAACAGAAATATCCCACCTGACCTTAACCTCAGCTTTTCCACAGGTGACTACATAGATTCACTGCAGATTTCCGGAATCATCACAGATCTCTATTCAAAAGAACCTGTTGAGAAAGCACTCGTCTCACTGTATACGATCACGGACACACTCGATATTACTTCAGGTTCAGCGTCATATTATGCCCGCACAGACAGCAGTGGTTTTTATCGCTTTAAGAATCTTCCACCCGGGGAATATTATATCTACAGTGCCATGGATAATAACAATAACCTGAAAGCAGATTCTGATGAAGAGTCTTACGGATTTTATAAGGACTCACTCAACCTCCAATCCAACATAACCGGTATTGACTTTGATATTCAAAGGCTGGATATTACTCCTCTCAAGGTAAGCTCCGCCAGGCATTTCGGTAGGTATTATGACATCGAGTTTAATAAGCCGATTATCTCTTATGACATACTCAACAACGACACTGTTTCATTTCGTAAGCTAGAGGATAATAAACTTCGCTTTTATAATACAGGCTTTCTATTCAACGACACCATACCACTCATCATCCAGGCTAACGATTCAATCAACAGCCAGTTAAGAGATACCGTTAACTTCTACTTCAATGAATCTAAGATAGAGGCTGATAAATTCGACTACAATATTTTACCCAGCTCTAGCGCCCTGATACCAAACGACAGTATCAAGCTTGATTTTACAAAACCAGTCAGGTCATACGATAAGGACAGTCTCATCTTTGAAATAGACTCATTAAACTTCTTCAATCTGGATGACTCTCTTTTCACGTGGAACGATACACGTACACAGGTTTCATGGCCCATGAATCTCAGCGATTATATTAAAGAAGATCAGACACTGAAAATGCTGCTTAAACCAAGGGCTTTTTTCAGCATCGAAAATGATACATCCAATGCCCGGGTAAAAAACCTCAAGATGTTTAAACCAGATGATGCAGGTGTCATTAATGGATCTATCAATACTGACGCACCCAACTATATTATACAGCTGCTCAATTCAAGAACGCTCGAGGTAATACAGACTAAATACAATGAACCCAGCTACTCCTTTCAGTATCTGAATGCAGGTACCTATCTCGTCAAAGTCATCATTGATACTAATGGAAATGGCGCATGGGATATAGGCAATATTCTGAACCGTACTGAGGCAGAACCCGTCATCTACTATCTCGATGACTTTACCAACACTCGTATTATAGAGCTCCGGAAGAACTGGATTGTTGACGATATCAACCTTTCATATCGTGTGAATAACCAGTAGCCTCTGTGTATAAATCTGTTGTCAGTCTCAGAGATATGCACAGTCTTGCACAACCCTTAACGTTATCCATTCGAAAAAAACGGAAAACTGAAGTTTTCAGGAATCTATCAATGCGTAATCCACAGTGAATAAAGTCCACAAGTCTTATCCACAAAAAAGTTTATTTATCACAAAATCTACATAAAACTCTTATAATCAAATATTTACAAGTAGATAACTTGTTGATAACTCAAAATTACCTGACCATTCATACACAATTCCAAATCAGATTTGTGAGTAGTCACGTTATACACATATCCACATCCCTAATAGAGAATAGTATAATTTATTAATTAACTATCTTTAATTACTAGCCTGTTGATTATGTTAATAAGTATGAGGAGAATCGTTTCGGCAGTCTTGCTGGTTTTAGTAACTACTACACTGATCGCACAGTCCAGTGATCCGGTGGCATTGGCCAATGAGTATTACAGACAAGGTGAGCTTGAAAAGGCACAGGAGCAGTACAAGAAACTTGCGAGAAATAAACGCAACGTTGTACGGATTCATGATAACTATTTCAAGTTGCTCCTGACCATACAGGATTTTGAGGGAGCTGAGAAGTATGTGAAGAACGTTCTCAAACAATTTCCGGAGAATTATCTATATGAAATAGATCTGGGTATTGTTTATCAGGCACAACAGAAAGACGAAGCTGCAGATAAATACTTTGACAGTATCATCAGGAAGGTGGCCAAGAAAGCCAGAGACAAACGCAAGACTAATGATATACGGGTGTTGGCACAAACCTTCTTTGAAAAAAACCTGAGAGAAAAGGCTCTCCTGACTTATCAGAAAGGAAGAGAGGCTCTCAACAGGCCGAGCCTGTTTTCTCTGGAACTGGCTAATGCATACAGGCTGATGAACAAGAAGCAGCTGATGATTAAGGAGTACCTCACCTTTTCCAAATCGCAGCCGCAAAACCTCAACTATGTAAAAAATTCGTTCCAGCGGGTACTCAAGGAACCTGCAGATTTGGACACCCTGGAAATGATATTGTATGATTTTATTCAGGAAGCAGAAGGAGAACCCATTTACAATGAGATGCTTATCTGGACGCATCTCCAGCAGAAAAATTTTGCCGCTGCGCTCAGACAGGCCTATGCCCTGGACAGCCGGAATAAGGCCCAAAAATCTGAAGAGGGTCAACCACAGCGTAAGAAAAGAAATGACGGTGAGAACATAATCAATGTCGGTCTCATCGCTTATCGCAATGCAGACTACAAAACTGCGGAAAAGGCTTTTAATTATATCATCAGAGACTACCCTGACAGCCCAAGCAGCAGACTGGCTCAAAAGTATGTGCTGTTATCGGAAGAAGAGGTGGTCAAGTCGAGCTACCCGGTAGATACCGCAGCTGTACGGGAACTGATAGCCAAGTACGAGGCATTTAAAGGCCAGTCACGCGATTTGTTTACTGCACTTGATGCCCAGCGTAGGAAAGCGCTCTTACATGCCTTCTATCTCAATGAAATACCTGAGTCGATAGAGATACTGACTGACCTTGTAAGTCAACCGGTGGGTAAACACAGAATCATTGCTGAATCCAAAATGGACCTGGCCGATATTTACCTGCTGGATAAACAACCCTGGGAGTCCATTCTGCTTTATGCCCAGGTGGAAAGAATGTTTAAAGACGAACCACTGGGTTATGAAGCCAAATTAAAAAGCGCCAAGCTCTCTTACTTTAAAGGTGAATTTGAACTGGCCCAGGGTCATCTCGACATTCTCAAGCTGGCCACCTCAAGAGAAATAGCCAATGATGCTTTGAATCTCAGTATCCTCATCAAGAATAACACGGTATTTGATTCAACCGATCTGGTAATGCAGGAATATGCGAATGTCGAGTTAATGCTCTTTCAAAATCAAAAACAGGAAGCTTTGACTGCGCTCGATGAAATGGTAGAGAAGTATGCACAACATTCAATTGTAGACGAGGTATACTTTCTGAAAGCAAAGACCTACCGTGAACTCGGTGAACCGGGGAAGGCCATAGAAGCACTGAATAAAATCAACGAGAGTTTCTACTTCGAGATTCTTGGAGATGATGCGCTCTTCCTGACTGCGGTGATTCACGAAGATGATCTCAAGGATGCTGAGAAGTCTATGGAGCTCTACACTGAGCTCCTGAATAAGTATCCGGGCAGCATATTTGTATCTGAAGCAAGAAAGCGTTTTCGTGAGTTAAGAGGAGACTTCTAGCGATTTTTTCCTTCTCTATTTTTGGCTATCTTATAAGTCTTTAGCCAAACTCATTTATGGAATATCCAACCCGATTGTTCGAGTTGCTTCCCTATCAATTAGAGAAGTTCAATCTTGATGTCTGCGTGGCCGATAAAAAAAACGGTCAATGGCAGAAGCATTCTACCCAGGAGGTAATTAACATCTGTAACCGACTCTCTTATGGTTTGCTGGCTAAGGGAGTGTCGGCCGGGGATAAAGTAGCTATTATCAGTGAAAACAGAACTGAATGGAACTTTGCTGACATCGCCATACAGCAGTGTGCAGGTATTGGGGTGCCCATGTATCCTACTATTTCCACAGATGATTATGCCTATATTTTTGAGCACTCGGAAACCAGGCTTGTCTTTGTATCAGATGAGGGGATTTATGAAAGAGCCAAAGCAGCTGTTGACAGACTACCTGATGATATTCCGATTTATTCCTTTAATGAGATCGAAGGAGTGGACCATTGGACTGCCTTACTGAAAGATGGTTCTGATGAGGATCTTGCCGAGATAGAAAAACGCAAGTCGGGAATAGGAGAAGACGATCTGGCAACGATCATTTATACATCAGGTACTACCGGAAGACCGAAGGGGGTGATGCTCTCTCATCGCAATATTCTGTCAAACTCGCGAGCTGTTGCCCAAAGAGCCGGTTATGAACATGGTAAAGACAGGGTGCTGAGTTTTTTACCGCTTTGTCACATTTTCGAAAGAACCGCCATCTACTTCTATTTTCAGCTGGGGCTTGGTATATATTATGCTGAAAGTCTGGAGACTATCAGTGCCAATCTACAGGAGATCAAACCCCATGGGTTTAATACCGTGCCCAGGCTCATAGAAAAAGTCTATGATAAAATTATGGAAAAGGGTTACGCTCTTTCGGGTGTTAAAAAGAGTCTTTTCTTTTGGGCGGTGAATATGGGCCTTACCTATGAGCCAGATAAAGAAATGGGCGGTTTCTACAATTGGAAACTGAAAATGGCTCGTAAACTCATCTTCAGTAAATGGCAGGCAGCACTGGGAGGAAACATCAAGCATATCATAGTAGGAGCCTCGGCCATCCAAAACAGACTGAAACGCGTATTCTGGGCAGCCGATATTAAAATCATGGAGGGCTACGGATTGACTGAAACTTCTCCGGGAGTCTGTATCGGTATACCACAGGCTCACTTGGCTAAACTTGACTATGTCGGTCCTTTGCTTGAGGGGGTAGAAGTAAAAATTGCCGAAGATGGGGAAGTACTTGTAAAAGGCCCGAATGTCATGCAGGGATATTTTAAAGCCCCCGAAAAAACGGCAGAGGTCATGTCCGGAGAGTGGTTCCACACAGGAGATATTGGTGTATTATCCGATGATAACTACCTCAAGATCACTGATCGGAAAAAGGAAATGTTCAAAACCTCCGGTGGTAAATATATCGCTCCGCAGGTCATAGAAAATAAGCTCAAAGAGTCTATTATGATAGAGCAGGCCATGGTCATAGGAGAGAACCGAAAATTCCCGGCCGGCTTATTAGTCCTGAATATGGATGCTGTGGATAGTTGGTGCGAGAGACACGATGTGGATAAGAATGCTGCCGATTTACTGACGAATGCAAACCTGATATCGAAGATTGAGGAAGAAGTGGCCCTGGCAAATAAAAACTTTGGTCAGTGGGAGCAGGTTAAGAAGTTTGAAATAATGGAAGAAGCCTGGGGAATTGACACCGGTGAACTCACCCCGACATTGAAGCTTAAGCGCAGAATCATCAAAGAAAAATATGCGGATGTCATAGAGAAGATATATGATGTGTGATATCTTCGTGCGATGTCAAAATCGTTCAACAATCTGCGGGTAGGTAAAAGGTTTCGCCTGGTGAATTTTGGAGAGATTTCAGAATTTGAGGTGATCGAGATTATGGGAAACGGAGATTGCCTGTTGAAAGATATCTATACCCTTGAACCGTATAAGCTCTTTGATCTCATAGCACTGGGAAAAGGAGAGGATTTTGATATTGAAGACCTCGGTTGAGCTACTACTTGCTCCTCGCTTTCTTGAAAACGATATTTTTCATAGCCAGAAACAGATAGCGGACATCTGTTTTAAAAGGCGCTTTTTCATGTGATGTAAGATAGCGCTTTTCAGAATCCTGAATTTCCTCCAGCGTTCTTGGAAGATCCACATAATAGGGAGGGATCAAACCTGGTTTGTGTCTGAGTCTTTGGCGCTTTAGCTCTTCATCGTACAGGCTGAAATACTGTTTGCTCAGAGGCCTCACCCCTACAAGTTTCAGATCACCCTTCAGGAGGTTGATCAGCATAGGAACCTCGTCCAGAAAGTACTTTCTGAAAAAACGTCCGATCAATGAAATACGAAAGTCATTCTGGAATTTACCTCCTGACTGTAGCTGATTTTGCCGGTATACATAATCCTGAATGTATTCTGCGTAAGGAAACATCGTACGCATTTTATATACCTCTATTTCTTTTCCGCCCTTTCCTTTTCTTGGCAGCCTTAGAAATATGCCGTAATTCTTTTCTTTTGTTTTGACGGCCTCAGTCTTTTTGCGTGCAGCAAAGTACATGAGCTTTTTGTCGACAACTGAGTTCAGAATTTCAAAACCACAGTAGCTTAATCTGCCCAGAGCTTCGGTCTCAGAAATAGCTCTGTTTCTACCCGCAGTGATGAAAAAATAGATTTTTTCCAGAACCTTTATCTTCGGAAAAACCCTCTTGAAGACGTAGTCAAAAAAGTAGTATATATAGTTGAGTACAGGAGGATATTTCTTAAGAATTCGTGCCTTTCTCAGCTGATAGGTTTCAACACAACCAATAAAGATACCTTCAGACTTCAGCTTTTCGTTAAATGATGCAAAAAGGGAATTGATAAGACGTGTGTCATTGATCGCCTTGATATTGATCATCAGGTCATATCCACTGCCCGGAGATTTCTCACAATCAGGGAAGTGCTTAACGTTAAAAGCATCAGATGTTTTGAGCAGGGCGATGCAAGCTTCTTTTGAGAACTCACCGTGAGCTTTGATAAAACTCAATACTTCACCGGAAATTTCGCGAGCAAGTTCAACCTCAAGCCTGCGATTAGTCATACCCTGATTTTGATCTAGCAGAGTCTCAAGAAAGTTCTCTTCTTGAGTGAGTGTTGTTGGGTCAATGTTGGTTGAAGAGTCAAACACTGCGAATTCCTTAATCGTCTAAAAAAATATTGGAATGACCCCAACAAGAAAACAAGAAAATCTGAGGATTCAGAGTTAAATACATGTTAATAATTTCATGTAGACAGTTTGTCTATTTGGGACCAACCAAGAGCCACTTTTTAAAATCCTCGAGACTGGATTTTGACCAGGCCTCGGACCAATTTTTTAAAAACTGCTCAAGTACAATTCTTATACACCTGATAACGAGAATAACCTAAAATTTTTTCTCGTTTTAATGATGGTTTTGAAAGAACTGTTCTTTAGCTCAATGGTTATCCAGCATGATGGAGAGTATTTTTCTGGCAGCATCTCCATTTCCATAGATGCCATCTGCAGATTGAGTTTTGTATTGTTGAAAGTGTTTCCAGGCATCCTGGATTCTCACAGGGTCACTATCACATAAAATACCAGCACCTTTCTCAATAATTTCTACCCATTCTGTTTCGGGCCGAAGTACAATACAGGGCTTACCAAAGAAAAAGGCTTCTTTTTGTATACCACCTGAATCTGTTATGACCATTTTCGAGTTTTTCTGAAGACTTATCATGTCAAGAAAAGAAACAGGCTTCAGCAGATGGAATCCGGTATGTGATTGGAGTTTTTTCCACAGACTTTTCTCAAAGCACTTTTCCAGTTGTTTTCGCGTGCGGGGATGTAGAGGCAGGACGATCTGTACCCCTGAGTCTGCGATATCTATAAGTGCCTCCATAATGTTCCTTAAGCTGGCGTTATTGTCAACATTCTGTGGTCGATGAACAGTGCACAGTACAAATTGCTCGGCTTTGAGTTTAGTCCGTTCGAGAATATCGCTTTTCTTATCAGCCAGCTCGGAGAAAAAAAGGCTGTTATCATACATCACGTCTCCTGCGTTGAAAACCCCCGGGTTGTCAGCGTGGTAAGGCGCATCGCTATGGTCATTAAATCCTTCGTTTACCAGGTTGTGGATACCTGTTTCTGTAGGCGAAAACAGGAGGGTAGAAGTATGATCGCAGAGAACCCTGTTCACCTCTTCCGGCATGGCTTTATTAAAAGACCGGAGACCGGCCTCAATGTGTACGATAGGAACATGAAGTTTAGAGCCGGCTATAGCTGCCGCGAGTGTAGAGTTCGTATCACCATAAACCACAAGGAAGTCGGGTTTTTCATTGACAAGTAGATCCTCAAGCCCTGAGATCATACCAGCTGTCTGTACACCATGAGAGCCAGAACCAATGCCCAGGTTGTAGTCCGGTTTTGGTATTTGTAATTCTTCAAAAAACACCTTCGACATCTGCTCGTCATAGTGCTGACCAGTATGTACCAGTACTTCATGGATTTGCTCACTGAAGTGTGTCCGGATGGCCCTGCTGATAGCAGAAGCTTTGATAATTTGAGGTCGCGCCCCTATTACAGTGAGAATTTTAAGCATAGAAACCAGGCTGTGGATTAAGACAAACTTTCAGGTAGTTCAAAAGTATAACATTCTGCTTTTTCAGATTGATCAAATCAGGCCTTCCTCACAAAGAAGTATTTCTTGACTACATTTTTAATATTCTGAAGTATCAGTTCCTGCGTCCAGCTTGCCATATCATCTGTCCATCTCTGGGGGTGAAAAGTAAACATAATCTGATCCGGAAGCGCCTGATCTTCAGCAGCAGCAATAATCTGATCTGTGCTTTTAAAAGAGACTGTAAATGAGCTGTCTACTTTATCTCTGACACTATAATTGCCACCATCCCAGCTGCGACCTGTGTCAGTCAGGTAAAAAACCTGTTTGAAATCAACATCAAAATAAGGTTCACCGATAATATCGTAATCTTGATAGTTGTGGTCATTCCATAGGTCTTTGGAATCATATTGAGACATGGGGCTACCGTGCATACAAATGGTAGAGACCGGGGCCAGCTGTCTGAGTGCTGTCAGATTTTTATCGAAGTCTGTCAGGGCCGATTTCATATTTCCCTGGCAAGTGGTGAGGCACTCATAATGATAGCCGATTTCATGACCAAGTGATGCAATTTCTTTGATCACATCTACATTCCAGCTTTGGGGAACGGCCCGAAAATAATATACGCCACGTATGCCCATATCTGCCTGAATTTGAGCAAAATTCAAAGAATTAAAGGCTCTCGCATCCACATCATGGCGAAGTACGACCGAACGCCTGACAGGCTTTGTCAAAAACTCTTCGAAAGTCTGAAAACTATAGTCGGCCTTCTGCAGTGCGCTTAATAGTGATCGATATATTTCACAGGTAAAATCCTTTGCCATTTACACTATACCTCAATTGTTTTAATGTTGGAGGAGGAATTGTTTTTGAAGATCGGGGTTATTCTTCAGCTCCTTTACACCTTCAGGGTAATTTTCAAAAAACCAGAGCATAAAGCCCGTTACGTCAATTTTTTCCTTGAGCAACTGCTTCCTCTTTTCCTTTTGCTTTTCCACAAGATCAGTCTCCTGAAGCAGCCCATCTAAATAAACGAAGAGCTGTTCACGGTGATCCGTATGAATTCCTTTGGTCAGGCCGTACCGATGTTCCAGGTCTTCCAACACTGTGATTTTTCCTACAAAGTCACTGTAGCGGATATTAGGTGTGCCCAGCATACTGGCTTCTACTGCCATGCTCTGGCTGTCCCCAATATATAAATGCGCATAGTACATGTAATGGTGTATGTCCTGGAGGTTTCCCTGAAAACGGTAGGGCTCCAGGTCTTCAGGCAGAGGCCTCTCTGCACTTATAAGGACTTCTCCGTGTTGTCTTAATTTGTCAATAAGATCCCGCGCAATATGGTCATTAATGCCACTGGCATTCAGGTCATGATAGGCAGCAAGGCTTGCGAACCTCAGCAGAAAGAATTTCTTGTTTTCTGCTATATGCACTTTACTACGATCCGGGGTGAACCGGTTGGGGTGGAGGTAAGCAAGTTTTTGATACCCGTGGTAAAAGGAGGTCTTACGATTCCAGATACTATTGTTCACTCCTGTGGGTGAAACAATCCGACTAAAAAGCGGATAACAGCTCAAAGCCCCCAGATACATAATGGGAGAGAGGTTCACATCGTCTTCCCCGAAAAAAATAGCAGGGCTTCCCACCAGATATCTTATTTGACCTATTTCCGGTGAAGTGCCTATCATCATATCAGGCTTGAACTTTCGTGCTACCTTGAGTAGTTCCTGATTTCTGAGAAACAAAGAAGAGAGGATCGAGCCGATATTCTTTTTTCGGTAACCTTTGCCTTTTGAAATCTGGATATAATTACGGCCACTCACCAGTTTCTTTAAAATATCCTTTTCCTTAATGGTAATCAGAATTTCATGTCCCCGGTTTTCCAGCTCATCGATACTATTTTTAAACAAGTGGTAGTGAGCAGGGTGGTTTAGCTGAAATAGGAATTTACGTTTTTGATTTGCCATGCTCCTCTATAATTTCTGATATAGCCCTAATATCGTCCTGGCTTACACTTATATGAATCGGTACCGTAATTATTTGCTCTCTTAAAATTTCAGTCTTAGGGCACATACCTGTTTGATAGCCAAACTCCTTAGCCCAGGTTAAAGATTGGTAGAAGTGCTTTCCTGCTTCTATTTGGTTATTCAGCAACAGCTCGAAAAGCTCATCTCGGTTATCTACTCGTAATGCGGCAATGTATGCGTTTGGTTTTTCTTCAGGATTTGTGTTTCCAATAACCAGGGTAGGTAGTCTATCCCTAAGTGTTTCACAGTTCTTTCGATTGTGCTCTATCAACTTCTGAAAGCGTGAAGAGTTCCGCTGGAAGAGACGTTTGTCTGCAGCGAAGCCTGAAGATTCATGAAACCCAAATTTGTCAATGAAATCGAACCTGGTGTCAAGTTTTTTACCCAATCTTCGGGTGACCATCCCATATAGGGGTTTTTTCATAGCCAGAGAGAAAACCATGGTCTTTAATGAATGTATCAGGCTGTTTTTGAGGCCCTCTTTCTGTAGCTTTTTATACTCCTTATCAAAAAAAGGAAAGTTCTCGGGCTGATTGAGCATGGTACAGCCTAATTGTCCTACTGGCGGGAGTTTTCCGAGTCCGAATGAGAAAATAGAAGCATCACCCTTGCTGCCCGCTATGCAACCTTTGGAGTAATATGAGCCATAGGCATGGGCACAATCTTCGATTATGAGCTTGTCCTGTCCTGTAACTTCCCTGATATCATCAAATTTTTCTAGATTACCGAAAGTGTGAGTTATGATGAACACATCAATGTCTCCTGCTTTTTTTTTCAGATCCTGCAGGTCCATTTGAAAGTGTTCATCAATATCAATGAACATGATATCATGGCCTGCTTTGTGAATAGCTTTAAATACGGAATGACAAGTATAAGCCTGTACACCTACGGTGAGTCTTTTTTCTCCGATGGAAGCCAGGAGCAAGCGGAGTCCGGTTCTGCCGGAGTTGTGAAAATAGGGCTTACGCTTACCGAAATATGGTACCGGTTTGTCCGTGTCATCTGTACTAAAGAAGGCCGATAGGTAACTCCAGAGAGACAGAGTATAATGAAAACGGGGAATCAGCTTATAACTCATCCGGATTAATGTCTCTTATCTTTTTGGCAGGTACACCGCCTACTATGGTATAAGGCTCAACAGACGAATTGACAACAGCGCCTGCCGCTACGACCGCTCCCTCACCTATGGTCACACCCGGAAGTATTGTGACATTGGAACCAATCCAGGCATCTCTTTCAATAATTACGTTTTCAGAAACCAAAGGGAAAACCCTGGCGATTCGTGAGTGATTAGGAGATGAGTCTGTGACAATGGTAACCCTCGGCCCTATGGAGACCCTGTCTCCCAAAGAGACATTGTTTCTTCGCTGCTTAAGATCTGAAATAAGTAGCGAGCTGGGTACAAAGACATCTTTTCCCACTATATAACCTGCCCATCTCAACAACCTGACCCTTAACCCTGACAACGGGGTAATAGAGAATAGGAGCTTGAGTGTTTTTTTGATCATTTGAAAAGTTGGAGGGCCTTCAGGCCAAGCTTACCAAGGTTGTAAAGATAAGTGTTATGTACCTTATCAAACCTACCGTACTCAACAAGTTCTCCACCGAATTTTGATTTATGGTCTCTTACCCCATAGGGCACACCTGGTTTTCCCGCTCCACCAAAGTCGAATGTTTGAAAGCCCTGTTCCCTGGCCCAAAGCAAAATATGATAGATGAGAAAATCGTTTGGGTACTTATTGTTATAAGCAGGGTTGCTACCGGCATACCAGTCGTACACAAGCTTATCATAAAGAAGCTCCAAGCGGGTGCCAATCATCTCTCCTTCCCAATAGGCACCAAAGGCAATGAGGTTTTCAGAGCCACCTAGCTGCCGGAAGCCTGAATCCAGGAGGCTTTTGTCAGGCGCTGGTATTCCTATGCGCTGGTAAGTATCCATGATAAGAGCAACGGCTTTGTTAAACTCCTCTTCGGACTCAATCTGTTTGAAAACCGTGCCCTTGTTGATTGATTTTCTGACGTTCTTGCGTTTGTTCTTATTGATATTGGCAATAAGACTGTCCTGACTCTGCTGTAAATCGATGAGAATGTTGAGGTGAGGTATATAGTCATAGCCACATCGTTCATATGTTGGCTTGAGCAAACTCATATCTCGCATATTTCTGAACTGAGTAAATATCACTCTTTTTCCGAGCCTTTTTTGCGACTCTTCAAGTAGAAACGCTGTAATGGACTTGTCATTATTGGCTACTACAGGGCCACCCCATATCACAGCCCTGGTGGTAAACAATGAAACAGGCCACCCAAAATTTTGAATGATTACACCAGAAAGAATTCCGATGATCTGGCCGTCTTGTTCAGCTCCAAAACAAAATGCCTCCTGATTGTTTACAGCGTTTTGTACCCGGGCATAGGCCGGATCCTGAAATATGTTGATATCCGCATGCTGTTGGAGAAACCCGAGGTCAGACTTTTTACTTTTGATGATTTCGACAAGTCTCATCTCATACATGGTTAGTGAACTCAATATAATTTCGGATCGATCCCTTATTATACCTTCTTCGAATATGTCTCATATATTTCACCCAAAGTAAAGAACTTGCCGTTCTCGGAAATACATTTTTGAATGATCTTTATGTATGCTTCTTCAAAACCAGGAAACTCTCTGGTATTGAATACGTGATTGTGAAAATTGATTACCAGTATGGCATCATGTTTTTTGCACAGCGAAATGACACGGTCGAGCTCCTCCCATTTGTTTTCTACTTGCAGGAAATTAGCATCCATCAAAACCAACGGTATTTCTAAAAACTCATTATTAAGAGGGTAGAAAGGAAGATGCTTGTTGTCTTTGAACCCAATTCTGTCTCCGAAGCCCTTTGAACCAGCAAAACCCAAACTTGAATCATACTTGAAACCAGCTTCATACTGCAATGACCAGGTACTATCATCCAGGTTCAAATAGTGCTGCCTTATACCTATTACCTCATGGCCTACGATGCGTTCCAGTGTGAGTTTTTCTTTCTTCAGTAATTCAAGAGAATTGAATGAATTGTAAGAGCCATGAACCCCGATCTCCCAACCATTCCGGTCTAACCAGCGAATCAACTCCTGAATCTTTGGTGAGTTGATATTATACCTTCCCAGTGCGAGTTTGTAGGAATCTGGGCGGAAAATATCCCACTTGATGGATTCATTCAGAAAATAAAAGCTAGACTTAACAGCATACTCATTTTCAATTTCAATTATTCGCTGAAAGGTCCAATAGTTGTTTTTTCGAAAGAAGGAGTATAGCTGATTTTTTAAAGCTTTCAGGTTGCCGTTTTTTATCGCTTTAAGAGGCTTTGTAAAATACTGGTATGTCTTTCTGGTCCTGTCTATGTCATGAGACAGAGCAACTTTGAACTCACTATTCATAATCTACTTCCACTCTGATTCCCCACTCGCGCAACAGGCTTAATGTACTTTTTAAATCCTTGTTTTTTGTATTTCTTACCAGGCGCTTGTCCATGCTTAAATCTATCCAGTCGAATTCTTTGTCGACAAAAAAGTCGCGGTTACGAAGGTTTTTGATTATCACTATCGATTTCCTCTGGTCGATTGAGGCGAAATCCAGATCAGGGTCTCCCTGCAAAACATACATGAGGGAATTCCTATATTGATATTTCAGAAACCCTTGTCCTTGCTCGATCAGCTTACAGAAATCGTATTGATCAAAGATATCTCTCATAATCTCCAAAAAGTCACGATCTGATTTTATCGTATCGGTGCTTTTTAGAAGTTTTGCCGGGTTTCCGGCTATTAATGAATTATCAGGAAAGGTCTTTGTCACCACGGCACCAGCACCAATAATAGTTCCGGCATTGATAACAACTCCCGGTAGGATAATGATATTGGTGGATACCCATGCACCATCGTGAATTGCCACGGGTTTATAGGTTACAGGAAAACCCTCATCGGCTGGAGGGAAATACCCATGCGTCCAGATGGTAGTATTTTCTCCTATGCCTACATCGTTACCAATTTTCACCTCATCAGAAACGTTAATTCTGACTTTCTTGCCTATATAGGTTTTATTACCGATTTGAAGACTTGATTTACCGGTGTAATATCCCTGTTCTGAAAGTATACATCCATTACCTAATTCAAATGAGCTCGTCTTAATCTTCACATGGCTCAGTATTCTGCAATCATTGCCGATTACCACCCTTCTGGCTGCTATTCTGGACGAAAAACTGATATATGTATTTCGTCCGATTTTTGCTCCGCTCATTCGCAAGAATGACTTCATTAAGAATGACCCAAAACTGTCTTTTACCTCAACCAGCTTTATTATTTTAGAAACAAGAGTCATTTTACTCGATAATTTCAGCGTAAACCTTTATCAATTTTTGCGCGATCACTTTACTATCCAAATGTTGAATAGCGGATCTGCCGTTGGTTTTGGAAACAGCACCGGCCAGTAATATTTTTTCTGCTATTTGCTCTGCAGAATATGAAGTAACATAACAGCCTTTGGTATTTCCGATAACCGATTTTACATCACCCACATCGGTTGCTACAATCGGGCAATTGCATGCCATGGCTTCCTTGATGACGTTAGGTGACCCTTCGTACAAAGATGTTAAAATGAGCAGATCTGCCGCATTCAGATAATGTGGAATCATATGATGATCAATTCCATCAGTTCCGAAAACTATCGACAGCTCTGCGTCCATCTTTTTGCTGACTAGTTCCATAGCGTTCCTGGCAAGTTGCACATTTTTTTCAGGTCTTGCAGGGTTGGCAATAAAGACGGCATAAAACTTTGATTGGGAGAAACCGATCTTTTCACGCGCTACCCTTCTGTCCATGGGCCTGAACAATTCGAAGTCTACTCCATTGGGTAGGATGATGGTATTTTTAAGTTGCTGTTTCTCCAGCATTGCTTCAGCTTTTACAATGGTACGAATCCAGAAAAACCGATTTGCAAGGCTGATGAAGAACTGGTATAATCCCTTGCTTTTTAGGTCGCTGCCCATCAGAGAAGAGACTATGGGTATTTTCGTCCTGGCCAGTACCGCAATAAAGCTTGACAGTGAATAATGAGAGTGGATTACATCAAAGTCAGAATCACGGCAAAGCTGGCGTATTTTTTTGATGTTTTTTAAATAATTCAGGAGACCTTTTCCACGGATGCCAAAGTAAGTAACTTCCACACCTTCATTTTCCAGAGACTTGCCCTGGTTACTGACAATAGGGCTTATTCCGAACCTCTTGATATTCCCACTAGAAACGAAAAGAACTTTCATGCGTGCAAATCCCCTGATTGTTTAATATTCAAATGGCCCATCTTATTTCGAATTGACAGAATGCAGCCTTAAAAAGTGATTGGTTGGTTTGAAACTATTTCTTAATTGTTCAGATATGAGATAATGCTTTCCGCATATAGTCTTTCCAGGGGATGCTGTTTAGGTTGCTCTTTCCACTCCTTACCGTCTCTTTGAAAATATACATCCGACTTAATAACACCCACGGTTCCAAAAAAGACGGATTGAATTTCAATAAGATAAAAGCTCTGGCCATCAAAGGCAATGTCCAGAGAGAGCTGTGGTACCTCAAGATGCTGATATACTTTTTCTGCAAAGTCAAATATGCCTTCGGGGAACTCACAAGCTGAGCCGAATGTATAGTTCATAAAACCGCTACCACTGGCTCGAAAATCTCCGGGCCTTACAGGTCTGGAAAAGATGAAGTACTTGTGACCATAGATCAGAACCTTCCAGTCATTTTGCAGACCAGGAATGAACTCCTGACTTACAAATTTGTTTCGGTAAAGCGACTCTGATTGATAACCCTTATGCTTAAAGGTGCGCAGGTGATCTTTGACATCCGATTTTAAATGAGGGGTCCGTGAGATTCGTTTGGCGTACTTGGCAAAACTCTTTTTGTCATCAGCTTTTTGTACACCCCGGCTCATCGCTCCCCGGGGTTCTTTGATCACAGCCGGATACTTTCGCTGTTCTCTCTCAGCCTCTTCAAATACACCATAGACCCTGGCATAAGGTCCGGTTTGCAAACTTCCTCTCAGATTTTTGAGCAAGAGCTCCATAAAAACCTTATTGTTATTGGCTCTGAGGTGTGCAAAACGGGGAATTACCAGCGCACCTCCCTCTTGAGCAAAAAGAATAACATCCTCAATGAAGTCTTTGTAATGATAGCCTATATCTTCACTGGAAGTATAAATAACCGGAACTTCCCGAAACTCCGAGTTGAGGTTGGCGAATTCTGAAAACGTATAAACCTCGAGCTGGTAGTCGGCATTTGCAAAATGCTTTTTAAGCACTGAGATGTCCATTCCACTTCGGTATGTGGTAGCACCCCAATGAGAACCGAAGTTGCCTTTATAATCTGTAAGCAGTATCAGTCTTTTCAAAGTCTTAACCTTTAATTACCTGTTGGAACATCTTAACGTAATCTTCCGCAACTTTCTGTAAGTCGAATTCACGTGCCTTAAATTCTTTAATTCTATTGAGTATCGCTTGTCTTTCCTCACTTTTTATTTCCAGTGCCTGCTGCATGACTTCGGCCAGTTTTTCCGGCTTTTTACTCTCGAATATCAATCCGGTATTTTGATGATCGATGTATTCTGTGAACCCATGTTCGTTTGAAGCGATCGGTATTACGTTAAAATTGTAACCAATGAGTAAAGGCCCACTCTGGGTCACATCTCTGTAGGGCAGCACCAGAAAGTCTGCCTCATTGAAAAGGCCTGAAATATTCTCTTTTGGAACATAATTAAGATTCAAATCAAAAAGTTGAGGATTTGAGACAAGCGACCTGATAGCTTCCGGGTCTGCGGTATGGCCGGCAATGGTAACCTTAAAATCCTGACGCTTTTTTGCTAAGATATCAGATGCCTCAATGAGTATATCAACTCCCTTGTAATGGAAGATTCTTCCAAAAAACAGAAAGTTCGTGGCCGTGTTTATTTTTTTTGAAGATGGTTTCGCGTAGAACCGACCAACCAGATACAACCTGATAACAAATGTTGTCTTTTTGGGGTGTGCTTTTTCAAACAGAGCCCTTTGTGAAAATGAAAAGAGATGGAAGTGCTTAAAAAACCGGATGGCAACTTTCTGATATATCCGGGCACTTAGAGGCTGCTTTGAATCACCAATTTCGTGTAGCTGAAAATCATGCATTGCCATGATGACACGATTAGACGGAAATAACAAGGCACTTAAAAGGCTGACATAAGGACTACCAAAACTTTCGATGTAATAAACATCAGGTTTAAACCGTAAGATGGGTTTCAGGATCTTACGATAGTCATGAGAGATTCTTCTGAGATCACGAGACCTGTATTCACCTTTTTTTACCAGCTCTAATCTAATCTCGTTTTTTAAAGCAAAGTCCGTAATATCCTTTTCCGTAAGGTTTTTGAATCCGTCAACATAGAAAACCACCAACAGTAAATCTACCTTTTGATTGAGTTTGGCAAGTATTTCAAGCTTATGACTTAAAAAGCCGGAATCGGTTAGAAAAGAGACTTTCATCTTCAACTGAATTCTGTATGGGTAAGGGCTTGATTGTCTTTCAACATCAGGTATATCTTATAAGCCGAACCCAATAATAACCCCATGAGAATATAGTATTTTTCAAAAACTCCGTTTGGGCCGATAAATGAAAACCAGTTAGGGTAGGTAAACAGATGGCGAATGAAGAAGACTGCTGTGGTAAAGAAAATCAGTAAATAAGGTCCAAAACCCTCTGGCTTTTTCTCCAGGTATTTCAGGTTGTTTCTTATCAGTTTGAAATGATTAAAGATCATTCTGCCTATTTTAAAATAGAAAGGTAAGAATAGGATCAACCCCAGAAAGCCGAACATGCCTATACTTGCTAAAAACACGAAGTCTGATCCTTCAAGACCATACCTGATTTCTATTTTCTCTTCTGTATTGGAGTACCATTCATTGATGTAACCCGTACCCAACAGTGGGTTTTCATTAATTTTCTCAAGAATGGGTTCGTACTCAAAAAGACTGAGTCGCACCGCGGTCGTTCCGTAAGACTTTGATTGATCAAGAGTGAACGTTTCAAAAGACTCAACAATAGCCGTGGTATACTCACTTAGCACTATAAAGGAACCGATAGTAATAAGTAGGGTAACGACAATTATTTTCATATTGAAAAACCCTCTTTGGAATACATATTTGGCAATAAAATGGCCGATCAGCCAGGACAACACGATATAAACCATGTATCTGCGAGTGAGCGAACTTATATAGATAAAGTAAGTAGATATAGAGGCAGCGATTAACCACAGTCTGCCAGAGTTAAAATATTGTTTGGGTATAATGGTAAGGCCTACAATCAAATAAAGACCCATTTCCAGTATGCCAAAGCCCCTGAGAAGAAAACGATCTGTTTCTACATAGCCCCTGCTGCTGGATATGAAATTGACAAGCTCCAGGCCGAATATGACAGAAATCATCATGGCCACACCCACATAAATCGTAGTGAAAGTGAATACTTTTATAAATACACTTATCCCCCTGTATACAATGAAATAGTAGACCGGGACTATCATGGTCCAGGCCAGGAAATTGATTCGGGTTTTGATTAGGCGTCCTACCAGGGAAATCTCAGTATAACCATCACGTATGTAAACGAATATACCAGCATAGTATATGACATACCAAAGCACCAACAGTATGCAGATTTGTTTCATAACCCGGTCCTGGCCTATTAACTGAAAGCCTTTCAGGTTAGAGCCAAACAGAAAAAGTATCCATGTAAAGGGTATAACCAGAGTTTTAAAAATCCTGATACTAACCACTTCCTGGATGTGCCCTCCAGGGTCCAGATAAAGGACTATGATAATCCAGAAGAGATAGTCGATCAGCTTCTTTTGCTCATTCATAAAAATCCTCCGCTATGCGATCGTATACAGAAGCGTAGTATCTGGCCACATTGGTCCAGTTAAAGAAGTTCTTCCAATCAGCTTCAGCCGCTATTTTCACCTGGCTGATATCGCTGATGGCAGCAGCCAATTGTTTTGACCAATTCTGATGGTCGTGCTTGCCAAGGACAATACCAGCCTCGTTATCAGCCATAAACTCATAGGCAATGCCTGTGTCCGTCAAGGCTATTGGCAGATTAAAGGCAATGGCTTTGTACACGGAATCCGGACCTGTTTCGGAAACAGATGTGGAGACAAACATATCTGAGGCTTTGTAATGCAGGTTAAGTACTTCACCGGATATATAGCCCACAAACGCTACCTTGTCTGTCAGACCCAGCTTTTTGGTGAGGGCGAGAAGCTCATCCTGGTACACCTGATTACCTGACCCGGAGATGATCAGCCTGAAGGGTAATTCTCCTATGTCATGCATGGCCAGAAGTAGTTTGTCTATTTGCTTCTCTGGCACCAGGCGTTGTGATGAAAAAAGTACAAACTCCCCGGGCCTGATCTGCAATTTTTCACGCGCCTCGGCTTTAGTTGTGCTTATCTCCAGGCTTTTGAAGTCCACACCTATATTCGTGAGGTTTTCATGCTTAAAAAAAGTATAACCTGCAGGAAAGCCCAGAGCTCTGTTTGAGCCTGTGAAAAGGTATTTCATTCTCTTGAAATACTGCCTTAGCACTATTCTCAGGACACGGTCTTTGACTGTATTTGAGGGCTTCGAACCAAAAATCAGATGTTTTTCACTATTGGTGGCAAACTGGAATAAGAAGGGGGCTTTCCTGGAGAATTTTTTCAGGAGCTGTCGGGTGTTGTACCGATTATTCATGAAAGCATGAAAAAGTATCTTTTCCTCTTTCTGTAGATACTCTTTTGACATGGCTACCATATCAGGACAGTGAAACTCCTTTTTACCGCCTATTACGGTCAGTTTAGAATAAACAAATCTGGCAGGAAACAGTCTGTGTGTCAAGCCGCTTGGTAAAGTAGCAGAATAGATTTTATCCGCTTTAAAATCAGGTTGCCAGACTTCAAAAGTTATTCTGTCATCGACTACCTTGATGATCTGTTCAAGAATCTGATCACCCCAGCCCGTACCATCAAAGCCCACCATTTCACCCTTTGCTGTCTGCCAGTGATAGTTGGGTGTGTGATTGTTGGCTTCCCATACATCATAGGGGGGGATATGAGAAATCAGAAAAATTACTTTCATGAACCGTCTTTTCCTTCCTTTTTAAACTCGGAACGAATATAGCCCAGCAGCTTCTTTACCTGTCCTATTTCGCTGAGTCGACTCCATTCTTCCTTCCGTATCACTCCAAGTAAACTTCCTAATCCCCAATAGCCTGCTAAATAAACAAAAAGGAATAATAGCTGCTGGTAGTTGCCTTCAACTTGTAGTATGCTGAGCAGCCACCAATAGGCAGCTGTGTAGGCAAGACCAAAAATAGGAATTCTTTTATCGCGAAATAAATGAACCTCTGCTGCAATCTTTTTAGCGAAAACAACAACCAGCAATGCATGTAATACATAGGTGAGCAAAACAGCTACCGCCATATTCATACTGGGTTGAGGAAAGGCCTCAACGGTCAAGAGTAAACATGAGCTGGTAACGAAAATGACACCTTTCACCACGGCCAGCTGGGCCTGTCGGTCAAACCTCCCGTTGCCTGTGATCACATTTCCGTAAGGTACTACTACAGTAAAGATGAAGAGTGAGAAAGTGATGATGGAAAGTACATTCGTAGAGTTGATATACTCTTCGCCTAACAGAATAAGCACCAGTGGCTCAGAAAAGAGCACAAGACCCAGCACGAAAGGAAAAATGAAGGAATATGAAAAGCCTTCAAATTTTCTGATATGACTATTGAGTGAGTCATAGTCGTTGTCTTTGATAAGCCTGGAAAAGGTGGGAAAAAAGATGAGGCCGATGGATCCGGCTATCATCAATACTACCCCCGAAAGGCGATAGCCGGCAACATAATATCCTACTTCTTCTGTATTCGAGAAGCTTTCAAGGATCAGCTTATCTCCAAAACTTACCAGGGAATTTACTGCTACAACTACAATCAATGGCAGGGAAATGGCCATGTACTTCTTTGCCAGCTTTTTATTGAATGAGCCAAAGGCAAATTTTCTGATAAAGTAGATATAGATGGGTGTAACCAGTAATAAGGCAGTAATACTGGAAATGACGATAGCAATGGCACCATAGCCCAGCAATACCACGGTGATTCTGAGGCTTTGGTTGATGACTGTTTTGACAAACTCTGGAACATCCTGACGTGCCTGCTGAATATTGGAATTGAAAAAGACCACCGCTATTGAGATCAGCTGGGTTACTACCAACATGGCAAGTGATAGCAGCACTACAGTACGGTGGACGGGGGTCTCAAATTCATAACCGAAAGCATAGTGGTTGATGAGGTAGTAGGCCGTGACTACCACCACAAAGCAGAAGATCAGAATTAAACGTATGGTGGCATAGGTGGTATTGGCGGTAGCCTTATCTTCTCCATCAGCTATGAGTTTCATATGAGCCGTGCCGGTACCTAAATCGGCTATGAATCCAAAAACGGAGACATAAGCCAGGCCAAAGGCTACGGTACCGAGCACATCGGGGCCGGCATACCTGGCCACGATGATCGTACCCACCAATTGCAAAACCTTATTGACGATTTTGGAACTGAAGGACAATATCAGCTTCTGGGCAAGCACTATTTAAATATCTGGAAGAATGAGAGTTTTTTGTGTTTGAGGCCCCAGCGAAGCGCAGATAGAAACCCCATAATGCTGCGATGTACATAATAAAACCTGAACTTCTTAAGGTTTCTATATACAATCAGGAAAAGATACCGCCTTTTGTTTTTGAAAAAGTGCTTGAAGTCCTCGTACTCCCTGTGCTTCATATGAGCAATGAGGGGGTTGCGGAAGTCAAAGTATATCTTGAAAGGAGAGTTCTTACCGATGGTCACACTGTCTTTATGCCATAGCCTGGCTTCCGGGGTATACTTGATATGGTAGCCCAGCTTCTTGGCCCGGATCTGCCATTCAAAGTCCTCAGCCTGGAAGGCAAATTCGGTATCATAGCCACCCGTCTTTTGATAAATTTCTGCAGAGATCAGCCAGTAAATATCATCACACCATTCTCGTATAGCGGGTTCTTCAAACTGACCTTCGTCTTTTTCATGCCCCCCGATGTGCCCATTAGACCATAGCTCAGGGTCATGCTTCTTTCCAACAGACTGCAAAAGCTCTGGTTGTTCAAAGAAGTAGGTTTTGCCAATAGTGAAAGCCGTTTTTTCATCAGACTCTGCTGTGCGGACTAGTGCCGATATAATGCCTGGGTCCACCTTTACATCGTTGTTGGTAACCAGCACATAGTCTGCAGAAAGGTCATTAAAAGCATAAGCAAGCCCTATGTTGAATCCTCCTGAATAGCCCTGGTTTTCATCCAGTCTCAGCAGTGTGGCTTTTGGATACTGGCTCTCCACAAACCCCTGGGTTCCATCTGTTGAACCATTGTCGATCACGACCACCCTGAAGTGCTCATAGTCGTTGGCAAGGTAAGATTCAATAGCATCAGGAAGTAGTTCCTTGCCGTTATAGGAGAGAATCAGAACAACTACAAAAGAATGCTCTTTCACGGGTTTATTATTTGACTGAGTTTTTCGAAAAAATCTGATTGAATAGCTTCGACATGGTTGTTGATATTCCCAGAGATATGTGGCGTAATGATCAGGTTATCAAGCTTCCAGAGTCTGGACCTTCTCGATAAGGGTTCTTCTGAGACTACATCCAGTATGGTTCCTGCCAGCCCGCCTGATTTCATATGTTGATACAGTGCTGTTTCATCGATCAGGTCCCCGCGGCCAATATTGATAAGGAAGGCATCGCGCTTCATGGCATTAAGGCTCTTCTGATCAATAATTTCTTTTGTACTGGGGTCAGAAGGCAGAGCCAGTATGACTATATCTGCTGAAGAGAGCAACTGATTCAGGTCATCAGGCGCATACCAGGCATCCAGGAGGTCGCTTTCTTTCCTGGATCTGGACAGGCCTTCTACCCTGCAGCCATGTAATTTGAACTGTCTTGCTATTTCCATACCGTTACTCCCAAGGCCCAGCACGGCAATTTTCTTGGTGGAGAGCGGTTGGATGGCGCCTCCAAGCAAGCCTTCCTGGCTCCATTTCCTTTTTTGGTGGCGGGTATATAGCTCTGAAAACTTTCGGGTGTGCATCATGGCTGCCATCAGGCAATACTCAGCAATGGCCTCAGCTGAAATGCCTTTGGAAGAGGCCACCTGGCAGTTGGGGTTATTGACCTGCAGTGCAGGATCAACACCGCTGATGCCCGAATAGAGCAACTTCATGGTTTCGGGTACTTTCGGAAGAATGCTTCCCGGGGCTATCAGAAAGGCCGCAGTGGAGCCGACAAACCGCGTTGCATCAGGCCTGGATTCTGTCAGATAATCTATCTCCAATAGCTCCGGGCCTACCAGACCCTGGCTATGTAAGGTCCGCTCCCAAAGAGACTGAGTAAAATGAGGTGTGCACTGAATACTGCAACGGGTTTTGGTCATTTTCCTTTAGAAGGTTTGAGTATTTTGACTAGCTCTCTTAAGATAGTCCTTTGTATATGAATTATGAAAGGCCGCTTGTCTTTCGCGTTATAGAGAGAAATGGTTTTGGGCCCCCTGATGTCCTTTCGCCACTGCCTGAAAGAAAGCTCTCCCTGCTTTTTGTATTGTAAAAAAGACTGATAGCAGAGATGGTAGTTCACCCATTTAATGCCTCTTTTGAATTGATTGTCTTCTTCAACAGCTTGCCCGGTACTTAGGAGATAGTGTCCGAGGGCGAAGTTCATACCACAACGGGTAGAGAGGTAGTTTTGCTGCCAGAACCGCGTATTGATCTCAACAAGTTTCAGTTGATTCGATTTGCTGTCCAGTTTAAACTCGGCACTGCCGATGCCCCTGTAATCAATGGCACTAAATAGCTTTCTTCCAAGCTTTATAAGTTCTTCCGAGTGTACGCTTTCTGCGCTGGAGGCAATGCCGAAGTGGATGGGGTACTGGTGAATTTTTCTTAAGGTAAACTCCTGGATAGTTCGTCCCTCTGAATCAATATTTACGCAGTATTTCACGTTTTCATGATCAGCACTTTGAATAATCTCCTGAAGTAAAACAGGCACCCCTTTGGCTACTATATCTGTTACAATTTGTAAGAGCCGGGCCTCATCATCGGCCACAAAACCCTTGGTAGATCCGCTGACATGTATTCTCCAGAGTGTTACATTTTGCGCCTTCACAAAAACCGGATAGCTCACCTTTTCTTTAGCTTCTTCCAGGTCGGTTTGTGAAGTCACCAAAAGCGTTTTGGGTACAGCTACCTCGGCCTTCAGTGCCAGGTCATAGAGTCGGGCTTTGTCATTGATTTCGTTAATGATTCCGGCTGACGAGATGTTGACCTGAAAATGTTCACGGATAAAATCACTCTGCCTGATGTAGAATTGCAGATACTCATCAGCAGCTATAAAAAGAACAGGTTTTTGATCAAAACTACCGGAAAGCTTTGTAAGAGAAGTCTTGAACTTCTCCAGCTCATTCATCGGGTGAGGAAGCTGACGGAAGTCTACATATTTAGAGAAGAGACCTATTTCCCGAAAATGACTGACACCAATCGTAGGAATGCCCAGGGGAGCCAGACTGTGAACAATGCCCAGAGCTGTTTCTGATAAGCCTAAAATGACAGCTGCTGTCTGGAAGTTTTTCATGCGAAAATTAAATCTCTTTTCGGTTTCTCCAGACAGGCTGCAGGTCAGTATTGGATAACTTAATGTTGACTTCGGGTCGCTTTAAATGAGCAGGACTCACGGGTTTGGCAAAACCATATTGTTCGAAAATCACATCTGTCTGGAAGCTATCGCCAGATTCACTGCAAATCTTTTCTTGTGGAGGCAGAATAGGCGTCCGGAACTGGTATTGGTGATGATAACCTGTATTCGCTCCCTTTTTATAGAAACCGGCATTTTTCTGGTCCTGGCAAGAGGGGCAAACGGGAACGAGGTAGTTATTAAGAGAATCTCTTTGTGCGTTTGGCTCTCCACAGAGAAAACAGTGCATGTCGTCTGCCACTTTTACCGAGATGGTAATGGCCTGAGCACCATAATTCCGCAGCCAGGTCTTTTCAAACCTTCGGGAAAACCGACCCGCAAAAGAGTCTTTGCTTATATTTTTTCCGGTGTGCTTCCCTTTTTCAAAAAAGGTATACAGCAAATCACATCCGGCATATTGGGTTACTGACAGGCCTGAGTTGCTCACATGTCTGGCCAGTTGGGCAGGACGATATTCATACTGAAAAAAAGTAACAGGAGCTACCTTTCTTCCCAGCAGCTTCTTGGCGACCCTTTTCAGTTTTTGTTTGCCATGTTTTATGGGAATGTACCACGATTTTGACGGGGTGGTGATAATGGCCACACCACCAGGTCTCAATACACGACAGGCCTCGTTCAGAGCCTTATGAGGTCCTTCCTGAAAATGCTCTACAACACCGAAGGACAGATAACCTGAAAGGGAATTATCAGCATATTCGAGCTTTGTAACATCACCGACTACAAAAGAGGCGTCAAAGTCACGATCCATTTTCCAGTCATTCAGGTAGTCAATCGTAGGCCTGGCGAAATCCAGACCTTCAATTTCTATGCCCAGGCGCGATAGCAAAAGCACCCAGCGACCCAGCCCGCAGCCCGCTTCCAGCACTTTTCCGTGCCTTGGGGTGAATTTCATAATCCAGGGCCTCAGGCCATAGAAGTCCCATTTTTGAATTTCTTTTTCAGGGGTCAGATCCTTCCACCAGTTGTCCCAGGTTTGGGTGTCCTGACCTATACTATGATTATCTTCCATTCCGGGCTCAGAGTCGTTAGCTGTAAAAAAGTCTTAGGTGCTCTATAATGTAGTCAACCTCGTCAAATGTCAATTCTGCATGAAGCGGCAGGGTGATAAAGCGGTTATACTCTTCTTCAATATAAGCACATGAGCCGGCCCACTCTGAAAAGAGAGGCTGGCAGGTCATGGGGGTATAATGGCAACCGGTGGCAATACCTTTAGACTTGAGGTGGATCATTAAATCATCACGGGCATCTACCCTGATTCCGAACATTTGATAAACATATTGTTCCGGCTCAAAAGGGAGTAGCGGTTCGATTTGGGGTATATCGGCAATACCATCCATGTAGTGCCTGATGATCGCAGATCGGTGGGCATTCATGGCCGGAAGCTTCTTCAATTGAGCCAGGCCTATGGAGGCAGCCAGGTCATTCATGTTGTACTTGTACCCCAGTACATTGATTTCATAAAACCAATGCATGGCATCTTTATTGGCACTGACATAAGACTGAGCGGTTTTCCAGTTGTCTTTATCAATGCCTACCCAGCGCTGGGCTTTGGTGTTTTTGAGGATTTCAGGCTCGTTCGTCACAATCATGCCGCCATCACCGGTGGTCATCAGTTTTTTCTCTTCAAAACTGTAGCAGCCAATGTGCCCCCAGGTACCAAGGCTTTTTCCTTTGTAGTCGGCTCCGGTTGTATGAGCACAGTCTTCAATAACTTTCAGGTTCTTTTCATTAGCCCATTCCATGAGCTCATCCATGGGTACGGGGTGACCCGTGTAATGCACTGGCATTACCGCCACACAATCTTCATCATACTTGGCCCTGAGGTCGTTCATGTCCATGCCCAGGGTGAGCGGGTCGGAATCTACAAAAACCGGGATTAGTCGGTTATAGAGAACAGCCGTAGCCGTGGCAGCAAAAGTGAGCGAGGGCAGCAATACTTTTTTTCCCTCCGGAAATGCGAAAGCTGAAACAGCCAGATGAAGCGCTGCGGTGGCAGAGTTGAGCCCTATGGCCAGTTCGGCTCCTACAAAATCAGCCCATTCTTTCTCAAACTGATTTACCTTGGGGCCAAGGCCAATCCATGAGCGTTCAAAGCTGTCCTGAATATTCTCTAGTTCTTCCTTGCCTACTGATGGTCTGAATAATCTGATGTTCACCTTGGTTCTTCTGTTTATGGTTTATGAAGCTAATCCCTGAAATCTAACTGACAACAAAGGTATCATCTTTCCTGTTTTTCGGTTGTTGGCTTTGTCCGACAATAAAACCGATGAGGCTGACAATACCCTACTTGGGGAAGGTCAGGTATCAAAGTGTCTTCAAAGAAATACTATTCGTTGTACTAAAATTTTTCCAGGAAAGATTTTCCTGGTCTTTTTCAGAAACAAAGGCTTCTGAAACCGGCCAGTCGATCTTTAAATCAGGGTCGTTCCACATAAGTCCTCTCTCCGCAGCGGGGGTATAGAAATTATCTACCTTGTATACTACCTCAGATACCTCGCTCAAAGTGCAGAACCCATGGGCAAACCCCCGGGGAATAAAGAACATTTTTTTGTTTTCAGCTGAAAGCATGATACTGTCCCATTGTCCATAAGTTTCTGAGTCGGTACGCAGGTCTACTACCACATCCAGTACGGCTCCTTCTATGCATCGGATGAGCTTTGTTTCGGCATGTGGAGGCAATTGAAAATGCAGACCTCTGATAATGTGCAGACGCTCAGAGCGTGAATGATTTTCCTGTACCCAGTCTCTGTCTAGCCCTGCGTCTTTAAATAATCCGGCATCGAAGGTTCTCATAAAAAACCCCCGGGAATCCATATGGGGGTGGGGCGTAACTTCATAGAGCCCTTTTAGCTTTCTTTCTGAAAACTTCATATGCTGTTATAGGCGTTTATCTGTTGCTCACAGAGCTTTTTTATATCTGTGCTTTGATAGGATTTATACCAATCGGCTGTCCAGGCAATAGTGGTTTCAAAATCTAACCGGGGTTGCCAGCCCAGCCTGAAGAGGGCTTTGCTTATATCAAGTGAAAGGACCTTCGCCTCATGAGGGCCGGCAGCCTGGTTGGCCTGCGTGATATTGCCCTTGCCCATATGCCTGATCAGCTCATGTACCAACTGCCCCACGTTTTTTATGCTCGAATGGTCCGGGCCAAAGTTCCAGGCTCCGCAGAAAGTGGTGGGCTGTACCATCATGGAAGAGGCTAACCGGAGGTAGCCCCCTAAAGGCTCCAGTACATGTTGCCAGGGCCGGGTCGATCCCGGGTTTCTTAAATGAACAGCCTCGCCTTTTTCAAAAGCCCTGATACAATCAGGTACTATTCGGTTAGCTGACCAGTCACCACCACCAATCACGTTCCCGGCTCTGGCGGTAGCGATGGCTTTTTTGTGCTGATCGTATTCATCTGGATTAAAAAATGAACGCAGATAGCTTCCGGCCACAATTTCCGCAGCACCTTTGCTGGCACTGTAGGGGTCATAACCACCCAGTGGGTCGTTTTCACGATAGCCCCAGGTCCATTCCTGATTTTCGTATACTTTGTCGGTGGTTATGATCACTCCCGTGTGTACCGAGTCAGTTTGCCTGATGGCCTCCAGCACATGGGCCGTACCCAGTGTGTTGGTCTCAAAAGTATAGAGTGGGTCACTATAGCCATCGATTACCAGCGCCTGTGCTGCCAGGTGGAATACTATTTCGGGTTGCTCTTCTTGAAATATCTGAAAGACCTGCTCCTTATCCCGGATATCGCCTCTGTGATCTTTGATATCGGAGGCGATTCCTGAAAGGTCATAGAGGTTTGGCTTTTCTTTCGGATCAAGGCTCAGGCCGATGACATCGGCTCCCAATTGCCTGAGCCAAATGCTGAGCCAGGTACCTTTAAAACCGGTGTGGCCGGTAACGAGTACTCGTTTTCCCTTAAAGCTTTCCAGGTGATTTGCCATTCTTGAATTTTACCAGAGCTTCCACTTGGCCTGACCTTCCCGCCAAAGCTTGTTTAAATGATTTACATCTCTTACTGTATCAGCACATTCCCAGAAACCATTGTGTTTATAGGTCATTACCTGTTTGTCTTCAGCAAGTTTTTCCAGCGGGCCGAACTCAAAATCGCAGTCTTCTGAATTTTCCAGGTAATCCAGCATACTCTTGTTGAACACCATGAAGCCGCCATTGATCAGACCTTTACTTGTTTGAGGTTTTTCCTCAAAAGACATCACCAGCCCGTCTTCTTCTATCACCTCACCAAACATCGAGGGTGGTTTTACACCAGTGATGGTCACGGTTTTGCCGTGATTGTTATGAAAAGCGAGCAGTTCGTTGATATCTACGTTAGAAACACCGTCTCCGTAAGTCAGAAAATTCTGATCATCCAGGTAAGGCTCCAGCTTCTTGATTCTTCCTCCTTTCAGCGTATTCAACCCAGTGTTGACAAGGGTTACTTTCCAGTCATCGGCTGAAGCGTTATGGTAAGTTATGTCACCGGTGGCCGTATCTATGGTCATATCTGAGTTATAGGCCTGGATGTTCGTGAAGTAGTCCTTAATTACATTGCCTTTATAGCCGAGCGCGATGACAAACTCATTAAAACCAAAGTGAGCGTAAGATTTCATTATATGCCAGATGATCGGACGACCACCTATCTCTACCATTGGTTTGGGAATGAGCTCTGTTACATGCCCGAGTCTGGAACCAAAGCCTCCGGCAAGAATGACTACTTTCATATAAGGTTATTTAGGATCAGTATCCAAAAAAGGAGCGGCTGATGGCACAATATTATGGAAATTCATCGAAAGGGGTCGTTATTAGAGCGTTATGTTTTAATATTGATTGATTAAAAAACTCTGAGAGAAAAACGGAAATCCCATTAGTTTTACGGCTGATATGAAGTATGCTGCCTTGTTTATTCTGGCTTTCGCCATGTGTTCTTGCGCCAGTCAGAAGAAGTTCGTCTATTTTCAGAATGAAGGTGACAGGGCTGAGGCTGTTATGGAAAAAGAAGTTCCGGAGATTCGGTTGCTGCCTAATGACATCCTGGCCATTACTGTGAGTAGTGTCAATGCCGCAGCTTCAGGACCTTATAACCTGGTAAGACCGGATATCAATAGTGCCACTCAGCCCATTACAGATTTTCTGATCAATGCCAGTGGTATGATCAATTATCCAGGCCTTGGAGAAATAAATGTAGAGGGCCTGACAACTGCCGAAGCAGAAGAGAAGATTAAGAAGCTTGTTTCGCCCTTTCTGAGTGATGCGGTGGTGAATGTGAGACTTATCAATTTTACCGTTACTGTTACAGGAGAGGTAAGAAGCCCTTCTAGCTATGTGATTGCCGACCAGCGTATCACCCTGATTGAAGCGCTGAGCCTTGCCGGAGATATCAACGACCTGGGAGACAGAGAGAAAGTGATGGTAATCAGGGAGAGTAAAGGAGAAAGAGAGTTTATGACCGTGAATCTCCTGACAGATTCCGTATTTATATCTCCGTATTACTATTTACAGCAAAATGATGTTATCTATGTTCCTCCCACAAAGGGAAAAGCTTTTTCTGCCAGGTCTGAACCCTTGAGCAGGGTGATATTACCGGCAGTAGGTGTATTAGCTTCACTGGCATCTTTGATAATAATTGCGAACAGATAACGAGTGAGTCCTAAAAACCAACATACTTCGATATACGATCGGGTTCAACCCAATTCAGTAGAATTTACTTCCCTGTTATCAAGATGTCTCAGGCAATGGTATATTTTCCTGATTTTTGGTGCGACTGCCTTTTCCGTGGCATGGCTTTATTTGCAGTATCAGGAGCCGGTTTACACTGTTTCGAGTAAGATTATCATCCAGGAGGATGAAAAGAGTGATCTTGTGAGTGGACAGTTGTTTGGTAGCAATACCAGCCTTTTTGGAGACAACCTTACCATCAATAACGAAACGGAAGTACTAAAATCCCGGAGGCTTTTTAAAAAGATTGTTGATGATCTCGACCTGAACATCAGGTACTATGCTGTCAGAAAGTTTGTAGATATGGAGGTCTACCCTGACGCACCGATCAGGATCAATTTTCTCGACTCTGTAAAGAACTTTTATAATTCAGAGCTTCGCTTATCTCAGACCACGGGCTCAGGATATACGGCTATTATCTCAGCCTATGATGCTTCAGAGGGAAGCTATGTGACACAGGATACCATTTCTGTCAACTATGGGGCGGTGGCCAGCTACAGAGAAAGTCGCTTTAGGATTGTTAAGAACCGAGAGTTTTCCGGAGAGTGGATTATCAAGGTCATGGATCCGCTTACCCTGGCTATTTCTCTCTCTGCCCGTTTATCTGTTGAATCAGTGCCGCAGTCAGAAGTATTAATACTGTCACACTCTGATAACCTGCCGGGGCGGTCGGCACAAGTGCTTAATAAGCTGATAGAAGTTTACAATAAGCAGGTGCTTGATAATAAGAACCTGTCAACCAAAAACACCATAGATTTTATTGACGAGCGCCTTCGTCTGATTACACAGGAACTGGGAGATGTTGAAACGGAACTGGAGGAGTTTAAGAGAAATAATGATGTGCCGCTTGAATTGAGTCAGAACGCGGAGCAGTTTCTGGAAAGAGCTTCTTCCACCAACGAACGTATCAACGAGCTGGAACTGCAAATGGCACTGCTCAGGGGAATGCAAAAAGACATCAGTACCGATAGTAGTGAGCTACTCTCTTACGATTTTTCGGTTAACGGCCAGGTGCCTTTCGCCATAACTGAGTTCAACAGGCTGGTACAGCAAAGGAGCACACTTATGGTATCGGCTACACCCTCTAACCCCCGCGTAATAGCGCTGGATGGTCAGATAGCCAGTGCCAAACAAAACCTGAAAGCCTGGGTAGATAATAAACTTCAGGACCTGATAAGTACGCGTGATTTCCTGCTTGAGAAAAGCGATCCTTTGTCGCAGAGGATAAAATCTATTCCACGCTTTGAAAGAGAGATGCTACAGATTATCAGGCAGCAGGCTATCAAAGAGCAGTTATTTACCTTCCTGTTGCAAAAGAGGGAGGAGAGCGCATTGAAATTAGCCTCCGAAGTCAATAACGCCCGAATAATAAATGACCCCATTTTTACAAGGAAGGTATCACCGGATAAGACCAGAACTTATGTCATTTTTCTCGTTTTAGGCCTGGGAATTCCTCTGATCGCTCTGACTTTGATCGAGTATTTTGATAACTACATACACAGCAAAGATGAAATAACCTCATCTGTGGATGTGTCCTTTTTGGGTGAAGTACCCTACAGAGAAAAGCAATTGAATTTTGAGAATCAGAGGAACAACAAATCTGTAGTTTCTGAGATGTTCAGAATGATCAGAACTAACCTGCGTTACCTCAACGGTGGAGAGGCAGTAAAAACGATTTTGGTTACTTCTACCATTGGTGGAGAGGGGAAAACATTCGTGGCGGCCAATCTGGCCGTGAGTATGGCCTTCTCCGGAAAGAAAGTAGTAGTGTTGGGCTTTGACTTGCGTAAGCCGAAAATCAAAGAGTATTTCCCATTACAGAGCTCAGTGGGCCTTAGTAACTTCCTTATTAACCAGGAAGATAATCTGGATAATATTGTCAGCAAGCATGAGTCTATAGAAAACCTTAGCTACATCGACTGTGGGCCCATTCCACCCAATCCTTACGAGCTTATTATGGGGCCTCGTACCAAAGAGCTGTTTGACAGACTGAAGAATACCTTCGAAGTAATTATCGTTGATTCTGCTCCTGTAGGCTTAGTGGCTGATGCCTTTGGTTTGAGTGAACATGTAGATTCGACAATCTACGTAACTCGTTTCGGCCATACATCAAGAGAACAGCTGAACGTACTCTCGGAAATTGTCGAGAACAAAAAGCTGACGAATGTTGCTCTGCTTTTCAACGGTGTTAAAAAGCGCATCGGTTATGCCTATGGCCGATATGCCTATTCTTACGGCAGCGGTTACTACGAAGAAAGCAATCGAATTGACCTCAAAAGTCGCCTTAAGAGGAAGTAACCCCTGACTGACCCTATTCAACACCAGCTTCTTTCAGGCCGGGTCAGTTAAGGGTATAATTTATACTTTTAGTACGCCTGCCGACCCCACAAACTTGTCACATACTCAAGACAAGAGTCAGTTTCTTGAAAAAATAGTATGCATGCATAACAAATTTTATTTAACTTCGTAAGCCTTCAAGCAAGCTTATGAAGAGAGAAGAAACCGTAGACCACAATATTAAGACCAGCTGGCACGCGATTTATCGCATGTATAATCAGCAGGCGGTTCAGCATGATATTACAACATCTATCGGTTTTGTGCTGCTCAATATCAACTCGAAAGAAGGTACACCGGCTACGAAAATTGCCCCGCTGATGGGCCTGGAATCGAGGAGCCTCACGCGTATGCTCAAGTCCATGGAAGAGAAGAATTTTATCTACCGGCAGAAAGACCCGAATGATGGTCGCTCGGTTAGAATTTTCCTTACTGATCTGGGCAAAGAGAAAAAAGAGGTTTCACGGAAAACCGTTCTGGCTTTTAATGAAGCGGTTCGGCAAACGATTCCAGCAGATAAGCTTGAGGCTTTTTTCGAGGTGATTAATGAAATCAACGTTTTAATAGATAAAAAGGAAATTTTCCCAAACCCATGAATAGATCGATAAAGAAAGTCGCTGTTTTAGGTTCCGGGGTAATGGGCTCTCGTATCGCCTGTCATTTTGCCAATATCGGAGTAGAAGTTCTGCTGCTTGATATTGTGCCAAGAGACCTGAGTGATGCCGATAAGTCTAAGCCTGCAGCCAGAAACAAGATTGTCAATGATGCTTTGGCATTTGCACTCAAATCAAAGCCTTCTCCTATCTATGACAAGTCGTTCGCCAAACTGATCAGGACCGGAAACTTTGAAGACGATATGTCCAGGATTTCTGGTGTTGACTGGATAATAGAGGTAGTGGTAGAAAGGCTCGATATCAAGAAGATCATCTTCGATCAGGTAGAGCAATATAGAAAGCCGGGTACCCTTATTACGTCTAATACCTCGGGTATTCCTATGCAGATGATGTGTGAGGGAAGAAGCGAAGACTTCCAGAAGCATTTCTGCGGAACACATTTCTTTAACCCACCAAGGTACCTGCGTCTGCTGGAAATTATTCCAGGCCCAAAGACCGATCCGGCTATCATAGATTTTATGATGCATTACGGAGATCTGTTTCTGGGTAAAGAGACGGTACTTTGTAAAGACACACCTGCCTTTATCGCCAACAGAATTGGTATCTATGCCATCATGTCGGCCATGCATACCATTGAGGAAATGGGCCTCACGGTAGGAGAGGTAGACCGTATGACCGGGCCGCTGATCGGTAGGGCTAAGTCAGCTACTTTCCGCACCATGGATGTGGTCGGGCTGGACACTACCGTAAATGTCGCCAATGGCTTGTATCAGGGCTTACCTCAGGATGAGTCCAGAGAAAAGTTCAAAATTCCCGGTATTGTGGAAGAGGTACACAAAAGAGGCTGGTATGGCGATAAGTCCAAGCAGGGATATTTCAAAAAGACAAAAGACGCTAATGGCAAGAGGCTTATTCAGGAACTGGACCTGAAGACTTTTGAATATGGCGATCGCACGAAGGCAAAGTTCAGAGCACTTGATGCTGTAAAGGATGAGGAAAATCTGAAAACCAGGATCAAAACACTGGTAAACTTTGATGACAAGGCGGGTGAATTCTACAGAGCCACCTTCTTCGATACCTTCAGATATGTATCAAATCGTATTCCTGAAATAGCCGATGAGCTTTATCGTATCGATCAGGCCGTTTGCGCAGGATTTGGTTGGGAAATGGGACCATTCGATACCTGGGACCTCTTAGGTGTGAAAGAGACGGTCACGAAAATGGAGTCTATGGATCTCAAACCCAACCAATGGGTTTATGATATGCTTGAAGCCGGCAATGAGTCTTTCTATAGGATTGAGAATGGTATCAAGAAGTACTATGATGTACCAACCAAAACTTACAAAACCGTTCCGGGTACTGATGAGCTGATCATTCTTGAGAATATACGAGAGACCAAGAAGGTTTGGGGCAATGCAGGAGCCAGCGTTTTCGATATCGGAGACGATGTACTGTGTCTGGAGTTCCATACTAAAATGAACTCTATTGGTGCCGAGGTAATTGAAGGTATCGAAACAGCTATTTCTATGGCTGAGAAGGGATACAAAGGACTGGTGATCGGAAATGAAGGGCCTAACTTCTCGGCAGGAGCCAACCTGGCCATGCTGTTTATGTTTGCCGGTGATCAGGACTACGATGAGATCAACCTGATGATTGCTCAGTTCCAGAATACCATGAAGCGTGCACGGTTTTCTTCTGTGCCCGTAGTTTCTGCTCCTTCTGGTATGGCCCTGGGTGGTGGCTGCGAATTGTCGCTGCACTGTGATGCCATTCAGGCGCACGCTGAGACCTACATTGGTTTGGTGGAAGTTGGGGTTGGCCTGATTCCCGGTGGCGGTGGTACCAAGGAGTTTGCCCTGAGGGCGGCTGACGCTTATACTGCCGGAGACCCTGAGCTGAACAGACTGCAGGAAGCCTTTATGAATATCGCTACGGCAAAAGTGGCTACTTCTGCGGAAGAGGCTCGTGCCATGGGTATACTCAGACCAGGCGACATGGTAACACTAAACAGAAGCAGACTTATCTCTGATGCCAAAGAGCGTGTGCTTGAGCTCTACGAGGCGGGTTATACTCAGCCGGTAGAGCGCACGGATATTAAGGTACAGGGTAGAACCGGACTGGCTCTGTTTGAAGCGGGCATTAACGGTATGCGTTTTGGTAATTACATATCAGAGCACGATGCAAAAATTGCCAGAAAAGTGGCACACGTAATGTGTGGAGGTGATTTGACTTATCCACAAAATGTATCTGAGCAGTATCTGCTTGATCTGGAACGTGAGGCTTTCTTGTCGCTGACGGCTGAGCCTAAAACACTGGAAAGAATTCACAGCATTCTGTTCAAAGGAAAGCCGCTGCGCAATTAAGACAGGAGATAAAAGAAGACAGACTTTAGACTGTTGATGATGCATAATTTCAGAGAATTGAAGGTTTGGAAAAAGAGCAGGGTTCTTGTGAAAGAAGTCTATTTGCTCACTGCTGAATTGCCTCTGAGTGAGAAGTATAACCTGGCTTCTCAGATGCAGTCAGCAGCCGTCTCAGTCATTTCGAATATAGCCGAAGGATCGGGTAGAGGCTCTGATGTAGACTTTGCCCGATTTCTGGACATGAGCCTTGGCTCCTCTCATGAACTTGAGAGTCAAATACTTGTAGCTTCTGATTTGTCTTTCATCGATTTGGAAAAGTATCAAACGTTGATGGATGTCTTGTCAGAAGTGCAAAGAATGCTGGTAGGATTAATGAATAAACTCAGAGGTTGACTCAAAGAGTCTGACTCTCTAAAATCTAAATACTAATATCTAGAAAATGGACGCATATATAGTAGCAGGATATAGAACGGCAGTAGGTCGGGGTAAGCGAAGTGTCTTGAAGACGGTTCGGCCTGACGATATGGCTGCTGATGTTATAAAGCATTTGGTTTCTCAGGTGGATGGTTTCGACCCAACAAGGGTAGATGACCTGATCGTGGGAAATGCAGTCCCTGAGGCTGAGCAAGGTATGCAGATGGGAAGAATGATTTCTCTTCTGGCCCTGCCGATTGAGGTACCGGGTGTAACCGTAAATCGCTATTGCGGCTCTGGCCTTGAGGCCATTGCTCTGGCATCTTCCAGAATACATGCAGGTACGGCCGATTGTATCATTGCCGGAGGTACAGAGTCGATGAGTATGGTACCGGTAATGGGCTATAAGACAGCCCTGAATTATAAGATTGCCACCGAGCACTCAGACTATTATCTGAGCATGGGCCTTACTGCTGAGCAAGTGGGTAAGGAGTATGGAATCAATCGCGAGGAGGGAGATGAGTTTGCTTTTCAATCGCATCAAAAAGCGGTGAAGGCACAGGCCGAAGGCAAGTTTGACGATGAGATTGTACCGATTACGGTAAATGAGAAGTTTGTCGGCCCGGACGGAAAAATGCATGAGAAAAGCTATACCGTGGATAAAGATGAAGGCCCCAGAGCTGACACTAGCAAAGAAGTGCTGGCCAAACTGAGGCCTGTTTTTGCCCAGGGTGGCCAGGTGACTGCCGGTAATTCTTCCCCGGTATCTGACGGAGCTTCTTTTGTAATGGTCATGTCAGAAAGAATGGTAAAAGAGCTCAACCTGGAGCCAATCGCCAGGATGGTGACTTATGCTGCAGTGGGAGTGCATCCTCGGATCATGGGTATTGGCCCGGTAGATGCTGTGCCGAAGGCTTTGAAGCAGGCTGGTCTCAAGCAAAATGATCTGGACCTGATTGAATTGAATGAGGCTTTCGCGGCTCAGTCGCTGGCTGTGATTAAAGAGCTTGATCTGGATACCTCTATCCTGAATGTGAATGGAGGAGCTATTGCTCTGGGCCATCCCCTGGGCTGCTCAGGAGCTAAGCTGTCCGTCCAGCTTTTCAACGAAATGAGAAGAAGAGAAAATGCCAAATACGGTATGGTAACTGCCTGTGTAGGGGGCGGACAAGGAGTTGCTGGAATCTATGAATTCCTGAATTAGTAGTATATGGCGAGTATGTAATGTGTATTGAGAATTGGAGAAAGACATTTCAACAAAACATAATACACCATGCATAACTATAGAGAATTAAGAGTCTGGGAAAAGGCAGTTGATTTTGCTGTCGATGTTTACAAATCAACAGAATCCTTACCACCTGAGGAAAGGTTTGGTCTGACAAGTCAGATAAGGAGAAGTGTTGTGTCGGTGAGTTCAAATATTGCCGAGGGTGCTGGAAGAAACACGAAAGGGGAATTCAACCAGTTTTTGGGGTATGCTTATGGGTCATCTTGCGAATTGGATACGCAACTGATCATAGCAAAGAAGTTAGATTTTATAAACAAAGAGTCGTTTTTGGAATTGGAAGCTGAAATAAACCACATTCAACGAATGATCTACAATCTGAAAAGGTCAATGGTTTAGGGACTGCTCAATACCAAATACACAATACTAATAAACAGAACCATGTCTGTAATTGCAGAAAAATCATCAATTAAAGGGGGAGAGTTTATCGTAAGAGAAACCCAGGCCCAGGAAGTATTTATTCCCGAGGAATTTACCGAGGAGCAGAAAATGATGGCGCAAGCCTGTCAGGATTTCATTGATACAGAGATCAACCCTAATGTGGAAGTGATTGACGGTATGAAAGACCCGGATATCATCCCGAACATCTTTAAAAAGGCGGGTGAACTGGGGCTTTTAGGTATTTCGGTACCGGAGGCCTACAATGGATTGGGTATGAGTTTCAACACTGGAATGCTCATTGCTGATATTATTGGAGCTGCAGGTTCTTTCTCCACTACTTATGGTGCACATACCGGTATTGGTACCTTGCCTATTCTGTACTATGGCACTGAAGAGCAAAAGCAGAAGTATGTGTCCAAGCTGGCCACAGGTGAGTGGGCTGCCTGCTACTGTCTGACAGAGCCGGATGCTGGTTCTGACGCCAATTCCGGTAAGACCAAGGCGGTGCTGTCTGAAGATGGTACACACTATAAGATTACCGGGCAGAAGATGTGGATCTCTAATGCTGGTTTTGCGGATGTTTTCATCGTTTTTGCCAAGATCGAGGATGATAAAAACCTCACCGCCTTTATTGTGGAAAAAGGTTTTGGTGGTATCACCATGAACGATGAGGAGAAAAAGCTGGGTATCAAAGGCTCTTCAACACGTCAGGTATTTTTCAATGATTGCGAAGTGCCGGTTGAGAATATGTTGTCTGAGCGCGAGAACGGATTCAAAATCGCTGTGAACATTCTCAATATCGGTCGTATTAAGCTGGGGGCTGGTGTATTGGGAGGTTGTAGAACGGTTATTTCTCAGGCTACGAATTATGCGAATGAGCGCAAGCAGTTCGGTACTTCTATTTCGAGCTTCGGTGCGATTAAGCATAAGCTGGCCGAGATGGCGATCAGAACTTATGTGACCGAGTCACTGGATTACAGAGCGGGTCAGAATATTGAAGATAAAATTGAAGACCTGATTGCTTCCGGAATGGATGATGCCCAGGCGAAACTGAAAGGTGTTGAGCAGTTTGCTATTGAGTGTGCGATCGGTAAAATCCATAGCTCCGAGGTGTTGGACTATGTGGTTGACCAGGGATTACAGGTATATGGAGGTATGGGTTACTCAGCCGATGCTCCGATGGAGCGAGCTTATCGTGATGCCCGTATTGCCAGGATCTACGAAGGTACCAACGAGATCAACCGCATGTTGATGGTAGGTATGTTGCTGAAGCGTGCCATGAAAGGTGAACTCGATATTTATGGTCCGGCTATGGATGTATCTAAAGAGCTTACTTCAGTGCCGTCTTTTGCTACGATTGATAAGTCTGTTTTATTTAATGGCGAGAAAGCAGTAATCAAGAACCTGAAGAAGGTATTCCTGATGGTGGGTGGTAAAGCTGCCATGGCGCTTCAGGACAGGATCGAAGATGAGCAGGAAGTAATGATGAATCTGGCTGATATCCTGATCGAAATTTACGCAGCAGAATCGGCTATGTTGAGAACAGAGAAGTTGGTGAGTATGCGGGGCGAAGAAGCATGTGCTGATTATATCGCCATGACTCAGGTATATATGGCTACCGCAGTAGACAGGATTAACGCAGCTGCTAAAGAAGCCATAGCATCCTTCACCAAAGGTGATGAGCAGAAAGTAATGCTCATGGGGCTTAAGCGCTTTACCAAAATGGACCTGGTGAATACTAAAGAGCTGAGAAGACAAATTGCCGATACGCTTATCAAAGAAGGTAAGTACGCTTACTACTTTGGCTAGTACTCCTCTGTCCTGCAGACAGCCTGTCTGCCAGGCAGGCTCCTCTGAATGAGGAAGGTTGATTGAATTATTAAAAGCGATCCTGTCAGGGTCGCTTTTTTGTTGGGCGATGTCAAAGACTCTATTGCGGATTGTAACCGCTCTTTTCAAGTATTTTTTCAGGGTTTTTCATCTTTAATAACTCCTGAATGGCAGCTTCCTTATCCGGGCTCTTTTCGTAATAGGCTTCGCAGATACGTTTGCCTATCCAGTAGCCCAGATCAGCGGGCCTTTCATCGGTACTCCGGGCAAACATCCAGGGAGCATATACTTTGCCATCCATTACCTGCTTAAACTCCTGCCAGAGTTGAGCCTCATGAGCCAGACCATAGGTGTGTCGTTCTTTTTCAGAAGCAGAGATACCATTTAATACCCGGTTTTCAACAAAGTCACAAAAGCCTTCGCGTATCGCTTGTGCCAGGAGCTTCTTTTTCAAGCCAGAGAAGGGAGCAACTCTGGACTGATAGACATGTACAAGCTCATGGGCAATGAATGACCTGATGACCTCTCTGGCTTCTTCTTCAGTCTGTGCAAACCGTGCGATTACTTCCAGACCAATTACCAGACCCTTGCTGCTGGCTGTACCACCGGAGTTCAGTGCCCCAAAAACAACATATACATCAGCCCCTTTCTTTTGCTTGAGTAGTTGTTGAATTTCCTGAAAGACCGGTTCGATTTCATCAGATAAACTTATGGCTGCAGGCAGAGCTGTTTTTACAGCCTTCTCATAGCTCTTTCTCCTGGCATTCACCCATTTTGATAAGTTTTCCGCACTTCTTATCCTTTTAGGAGTAAAGATTTTGATTCCTTTTGTTCCCGGGTCAAGGTATCCCGTTTGTAGTTGCGAAGCACTAATGCTATCCGGATTTGACTTAAAAATAGCGGCAAAGCGTTCTGCATCTTCGACAATAAGCCGCTGAGAATAAGCATTGTGATAAAGAAATAAAAGAAGACCGATATAGAGAATCTGATAGTGTTTCATGCATCACACTGTTTGGAAATACTAATGAACATTGATCCACCCAACAGATAGTTTAGATCATGAGAGGTTGCCTGTGAGGAAAGGCAACATGGTGAGCAATGTAATTCGAAGCGTGAATTGGCTTCAGCTGTCAGTTAAATGTGTATTCTCCACTTTTCACATTTACATTCGGAGGCGTCTTCTTCTCTTCAAACCAGTCATAACCTGTTTTAAGGTTTTGCCAGAAGTCAATCCATTTGTGGTTTTTCTGCTTCGCCATGGCTGCGTCAGTCATGCGGAAGGGAAAGGAATGTACCCGAAAGAACTGCTGTCCGTTCTCAACGGCTTTGTGAGCCAAGGTATAAATTTCTTCGATGCCCTCATCTCTCATAGCATAGCACCCTATTGATACACAGCTGCCATGAATCATCAGGTAATTTCCAGTGTATCCGTGGGCACGGTCATAAGCGTTAGGGTATCCCATATTGAGTGAGAGATGAAAACTGCTCCAGGGATTAAACCGGTTGGCATTGATAAAGTAGAATCCTTCGGGGCTTTGTCCGTCTCCCTGTTTGGTTTTGGGTCCCAGGTTGCCAGAGTAGTAGCATATTTCGTAGGTTTTGAAGAGCCCGAACGTATCAGAGTTTTCTGGTTGTATCCAGACTTCCAGCTCATTTGTTTCTTTGAAAATGCGTAGGAAAATGGGATCTCCCATTGCCATGTTTTTGCTGGCAAGGGCTTCCCGCAGAGCAGGAGTGTTTTCCCTGATGGCTTTTTTGCTACGTGGCGTGGAGGGTAGGTTCTGGCCAAAAGCCAACAGGCTGGTACAAAGAAATAACAGGCAGATCAGTACTCTCATAGTAATGATATTACCAAAATAGTGCCTGTTTTAAAAGAATCTGCGACCGGATTCAAGGCTTGCAGGTGATTCTAAAATGTCAAAACCATTGACCAATGCATGAAGCTGCCTGCGCTGACACCTCCATTACATTGATCAAATCACCAAAACACAATTCTCATATGGTATGGCATCCATGTAGGTGAGAATCATTTTTTACCACCGTTACCCATTAACAGGGATCGTCTAATAGAGACGGCTTACTGATAACAGGAAGTTGTGAACTCTTCAAAATTGCTTTGACCTCTTACTAAATGGTGTATAAATATTTTAAATAATGAATTAAAGCAATTTTAGTTCCTTAAAGCTATGTTAAAATTGCTTTTAATGCAACTTTTTAACAGAATTGATCTGACTGAAATTTGATATTTTCGGTCAAAACCTCTCAAATGGCTCAAAAAAAGCATAATCGAATCAAGGCTGTTATCGCAGAAAGAGATAAGTCGAGTCTTTGGCTATCTGAGGTATTGGGAGTGAACAAGACCACTGTTTCCAAGTGGTGTACTAACGAAATTCAGCCCAGAGTAGACATGCTTTCGCGAATAGCTGAAGCACTGGATGTGGACATCCGCGAGCTCCTGATCAGCACCAAGCCCCGACAAGCTCTATGAGCCCAGGCGAGGGTAATGTGGTTTCTTTCATTAATGGCCGACCAGCGCTACTCTGAGCGCAGTATATTTGCCGGATTCAGCTTTAACATTCTTCTGACAGGCACTATGCCTGCCAGGATGGAAATGGCAATAAACGCGGTCAGGTACCATGTGGTGTTGAGGTGCCTGAGAACAGACATATCCGGAATCACTTCACTGACCGGCCCTCGTAAACCTGCAGTCAAGAGCACTCCCATGATTACACCCAGTATAGCAAGAAGAAAGATTTTACCTACCATCAACAGGGTAATTTGTCGGGCACTGGCACCAAGCACTCTTCTTATACTGAGCTGTTTAAGTTGAGTGCTCACGCTATGATTGACCACGGCATAAATGCCAATCAAAGCAATCAGAAAAGCAATTGATCCGAAGATTGAAAAGACAGACCCGGAAATGCGCTGTTTCCAGAGCCGTTTTGAAACTACCTGATCCATGGATGTAAACCCAAAAACAGATTGATCGGGATCTATAGATTCCATTAAGGCAGCAATGGAATTCTCTAAACCGTTAGGGTTGTCGGCCAGCGTTTTCACAACAAAGAAAGCGTCATAGGCCACCGTTTGCACCATGGGCACATAGAGGTCATAAGAGGCCTGAGACGTCAGGCTGGAGTGTTTTACATTTTCGCTTACTCCTACCACGGTCATAAATTTGTTGTTGTTTTCAGGTGAGCCAATCTTTAGCCGTTTTCCGAGAGCAGCTTCCGAAGGCCAGAGACGCCCGGCCAGATCAGAACTGATGATACAGACTGGAAGTGTCTCTTTTAAGTCATCATTCTGAAAAGCCCTGCCGGAAATAAGTTGAATACCCATAGTCTGATGATATTCCGGAGACACCTTTTGCTGAATAACTGTGGGGTTCAGAAAGGTATCGTCCTTTAACTGCCCTTCCAGGCTAATGGAAGTCTTTGCGGTAATTTCTTCTTCATGAGCGAGTGGCAGATTATCCGTTAGTGCCACGGATTGTACACCGGGCATGCGACTGAAAGTCTGAAGAGAGCTGGTGTAAAAGGCATTCACTGCATCGAAATCGAACTTATACTTGTCAAAGGGTACGGCTACTTCAAAGACTGACAGCCTGTCTTTCTCAAAGCCGAGTTCTTCCTGTTGTAACCTGATCAGGTCCTGAATAATGACTGAAGCAACTATGACCAGGCAAGTACCTAAGGCCATTTGCACCGTCACCAGAATGTCTTTAATCCGTTGATTGAAGCCCAGTGACCTCGTAGTGGGGCTGATGAGAAAATGGCTGTTGATACGCGCACTTTTCAAAGCCGGCACTATGGCCGTAAGCAGGCCGGCCAGAATACTCAGCAGAATTGCCAGGCCAAGGGCATTGGTATTGAGCTTCAGTGATACCCAGAATGGCAGCTCTTTCGCAATCGTGCTTTCAATACCTGCTACAGACCAGTAGCTGAGTAATAAGCCTAGTGCCCCTCCGGTGATAGCCAGTAGGAGATTTTGCGCCAGATACTGGGAAATGATAGTTGAGAACCTTCCTCCCACGAGTCTTCGGATAGCAATTTCCTTACTTCGCTGGTGGGCAATAGAAAGCAGGAGGCTCCCTACATTTACACAAACCAGTAAGAAAACACAGGCTACGGCAATGGCTATCATCGTCAGGTAAGGGGAAATCTTACCCAGGTACATTTCTGTAATGGGGCTTATCTGGTATTTGAGCCCTTCATTCGAATCCTTGAATTCGGTTTGCATGGCCAGGCTTAGTTCAGAGAGGGCTGCCCGGGCCTGCTCCAGATCGGTGCCGGCTGAGAGCCTGGCTACACCTATCACATTGCGATAGCTTCTGTTGGTGAGCTGGGCCTGGCCTATAATCATGGACCGGAAAAGCTCTGCTTCAAAAGGAAACCTGAAACCTTCAGGAAGTACACCATACATGCCGTACTGACCATTGGTATCCAGTGTCATACTGCCGCCCACCTTTTGTGAGTCCTTATTATAGCGCCTCTCCCAGAGAGAGTTGGTCATTACGGTTCCGTAAAAAACAGTCTGGTCGAAGTCCTGTGGCCACATTTCTCCAAGCTGTAAGGGCACACCTAATACTCTGAAGAGGTTGGAGGTGCAAAGTGTAGTGGCCACCTCTTCCGGTAGCTTATCGGCATCTCCACTTACATTGTATTGAACTCCCGGCCAGTAAGCCGCTACATCTTCAAAACCGCTGATTCGCTCCTGAATGGTCTGCATGTCAGAAAGAGAGATGCTGCCTTCATTTCCATCTTTGAACGATTTAATAATGACCAGTTTTTCGGCATCATCAAAAGGCAGCGGAGCATGGAGAATAGACTCAAAGAGGCTGTAGGCAACCGTGCAGGCACCAATACCCACAGCGAAGGTCATAACAATAACCCAGGAGTAAAATCTGTTTTTATTGATGATGCGCAGAGAAAAGCCGATGAGTTTTTTGAATGAGTTATGCAGCATGGTAGAAGTCTCGTATGATTACAAATCATGTTAGTAGTTACATATATCATTTGCAAGGCTTCTTACGCAGTTGGCGTGATTGTATCAGATTGTTGCGTTTTGAACTATTCAGAAAGGCCGCGGCCTTTCGGCCTTGTTGAGGAAATAAGATGTTATGACACAAAAAAAGAGCTGCGATAGCAGCTCTCCCTGTTTATTTATAGACCTGTATTTATCGATAGTTAGGAGGTTTGATACCATTGGTTTTCAGGTAGGTAATCATATTTCCTCTGTGGTGGGCATTGTGATCGATGTAGCTCATGATGCCCGCTGTTAGCTGGTTGTTATTGCTGGCTGATAGAATTGTAGCATTAATGGCGTCAAACTGCTCATTGGCCCAGGCGATCAGCTCCTTTTTTGATTTGCTGTCTTCCGGCCCCGGATTCCATTGTGGCTGTGGGTTTCCTTTAAACAGACGGTTATAATAGTCGATGCTGTAAACCACATGATAGGCCAGTTCCTGGAAAGTTCTGATGTCGTCACTGGGTTTATAGGTGTACTTATCTTCGGGCATGGCTGAAAAAACTTCGATAGTAAAAGATTTGGTCAACTCAAGGCGGTTTTTCATCCAGTCATAATCTCCCTCTTTTTTATCAGTACTGGTGAGAAGTACAGAGGCGCCAATGAGCAGGAGGGCAAAAAGTGGAGTCAGCGTAGTCTTTCGTTTCATAGGTTGTAGTTCTTGTAAATAGCCTCTTATACGTAATTGCTTACACTAAAAGTTGTGTTTGGACGAAAAAGAGCAGGCAACGGTGCTCATTCTTGCAGGGAAGTTGTAGTTTAAACTACCGTCAGCCTTTGGTAGTGGTATTTTAATGGCTCTTGTCCTATATCAGACTCTATGATTCTTCGCAAACTTCATCAAACCCGGGCAACTAACCTGGCGCTCATCATTATCCGGCTGTGGCTGGGAACGGTGATGCTCAAGCATAGTGGCTCCTATCTTTTTAAAGGTAAGCTGCCTGAATTGACGAGCTATCTGAATTCGATGCATTGGCCTGTTCCGGAGTTGATGGCTTATTCCTCACAAATTGCAGAGTTCCTGGCAGCCATTATGATCATTTTGGGCATTCGGCTGGGTGCTCTGTTAATGGCATTTACCCTCAGTATTGCCGTAGTATTTGCTCACGGTCTGGCTATTTACGGAGAGGCTGAATTACCTTTTAATTACCTCATTTTTGCTGTCGTATTATCCTTGGTCGGTTGTGGAAAATTTTCGTTGGATCAATGGTTTTTTAAATTTTCGAGACCCCTTTAAAATGATCTCACCGGTTCGGCATCATTCACCAGTATGAGTAGGTCATAGCCGAAAATAAAATCCTTAAACTCATCAGAAAAGCGTTTACCATAGGCGTAGGCACGAAGAGGCTCCATGTCCATGATAAAATACTTTTGCTGGCTATTGGCAACGAGCTCCCTGAGGTCTTCAGGTATTTGCTTCGTATTGTCAAATGGAGCGGTAGGCACTGGCGCAAAGGGGTTTCCAATGGCGGCTTCGCCTTTTACTCCCAGCACAGCTACATGAACAGATCGCATATCGTTGCTGATGGCCAGTTCATGGCCCAGGCTGGCAATATCGTATATATTGGTACGGGTAAGGCCTTTGGATGCGTGATAAGCTCCCAGCTTGAAAACAACTTTAGGAAGAGTTCCTGCCTTTTCAGCTTCACGATAGTACTGCATAAAATTGCTTTTCATCAACTGACCACGCTCTTGATTATTTTGGTAGTAGCGTTTAGAGGAATTGTGCTCGTAAATCACCTTGGTTTTCCACAGCTGCTCAATGGTTTCCTTTTCAGCATCATTGGTGGCGAGCGTTAAAAGCTCATCATGCGTAGACTTATCATACTGATATAGAAAGGGCGCCTGAAAATCTTTCGTTTCTATGGCCCTGGCATAGGCTGCGTCAGCCAGAGTTTTCAGTTCTTTCAGTTTCTTCCTGAACTTGCGGTTTCCCGTACGCCCGGCCAGTCGGTCCAGATTCAGTCGGAATTGTGTAATAAAGGTCTGGTCAATTCCCCAGAAAGCTCCGTTCTTTTTGTAGACATTTTCGAAAAGCAGGTGGTCATCTTCGTTATTGTAAAAGGGAATGGTAAAAGGGTAACTTTCATAGAGCTTTTTGAAGCCACTGGTGAAATCTCCTGTGGCTGCTACTGACCTGATTTCATTGGCTGCCAGCTTATCTGTTTCAATGCAGAGTGTGTTATAGCCAAAGGCCTGGCCCATATTATAAAAGGCATTCGTAACAGTGCCAGCCGCTTTGATACCATGCTGTTCCCCGATGAATATGAATTGACTTCCGGAGAGCTTACTATTGATTAGTTCAACTGCCTTTGCATCATTCAGATCAGCGACATTCAGTATATAGTCTTCCAGGTTGGGTTGAGTTTGTGCCCTGAGAACAGACACGAGACCTATCAGGAGGGAAAGTACATATAAGGTGAGTTTTTTCATTCTGTGTTGCCATTTGTTGCAGCTTAAAATTACCCTTACCATAACTCTGCCTGGCGCCTGATTTCGTGAACTGCCATTATTCTCAGGGGAAACCCAATATCAAAGGTCTCAAGTCTGATAAGCCTCCTGTCAATGTACTCTCAAATGATCCTGTGGGCTGGCTGAGGCAGAAAGCTTTGTATTCAAATCACTACTTTTATTATCTGAACTTATGAAGGAAGCTACCCCCAGATTACCTACCGGACTGCAGCTGGTCCTCACCCTGGTCATGGCAACCATCATGTATGGAGTGATTTGGGTTTCGTCTCAATTCAGATATCCCCCGGGGCTTGGCTGGAGCGTCATATTGCTCCTTCTGATTACCTATGTCACCTTTGAATCGGTTGTCAGGTCACAAAACAGACTCATGCAGCAAAGGCTCGCCAAAGGTCTTGGCTTACAAAGGGTACTTGCCGTATTGGGTAGCGTGGTTGTGGGGATGGTTGTTTATATGATATTATTCTATGGGTTCAAGTGGATAGACCACTGGGTGGATGGCAGTGAGCCTCCTTATCCGCAACATATGGTCATGGCAGCTTTGGTGGGGCTGGTCTATGCGGTCATTTTTGCCTTTATACAGCTGGGGATCAACTGGCGGCAGCAGTACTTTGAATCGCAGTTGGAGAATGAACGGTTTAAAAGTGAGATCGCTCAGGCTAATCTGTCTATTCTTAAGAATCAGCTGGATCCGCATTTTATGTTCAACAGCTTTAATACACTGTATTATCTGATTGATGAGGACAGTGAGCTGGCACGGAAGTTTTTAAAAAACGTCTCCACGATTTACCGCTATATTTTACAGAATAATGATAAGGCGCTTATTCCGGCCAGAGAAGAATATGAAATGGCCCGGCAATACCTGGCAGTGATTCAGCAGCGTTACGAAGGCTGCTTCACCCTGGTCGATGAAACCGACACGGGTGCTTTTGAGCAGCGAGACGTACCCCCATTGGTCTTACAGCAGCTGATCGAGAATGCCATCAAACATAACCGGATTGATGAGGACTCTCCCCTGTGCTTATCTCTCACCACCCATGACGGCTATCTTACGGTTAAAAACAACCGAAACCCCAAAAGAGAAGAAGCCACAGGTAAAACGGGTCTGAAGAATATAGAAAAGCGTTATCATTACCTGACAGGACAAGAAGTTAAAATCCACAAAGGGGCCGGAGAATTCAGTGTGTCGGTTCCTCTCATTGCTAATGCATAATGTACTGATCATAGAAGATGAGGTGTCTGCCCGCAATCACCTCAGAAAACTACTGGATGCTTCAGACCATCACTTTCGGGTATTGGCAGTGCTGGCCACGGTAAGTCAGTCTGTCAGCTGGCTGCAGGCGCATGAACCACCCGATTTGATATTTATGGATATTCACCTTTCAGATGGTGTGTCTTTCGATATTCTTTCCGAAGTGAGCGTGAGCGTACCTATCATCTATGTCACAGCTTATGATCAGTATGCCATCAAGGCTTTTAAAACCACCGGAATTGACTATTTGCTCAAGCCCATCACGCAGGACGACCTGAATACAGCCTTGCAGAAGTTTGATTCCCTGAAAAGGCCTTCTGATGAAGAACTGCTTTTGAAAAACCTGGAGACACTAAGCCTGATTCAGCATGAGCAGAAGCCAGCTTACCGACAGCGCTTTCTTGTAAAAACGGGCACCCAACTGGTACCGGTGAAGAGTGAGAACATAGCTTATTTCTACCGCAGAGATGATCTGGTTTTCGCCCGGGTGTTTGATGGCAAGTCCTATCTGCTCGACATGGCGCTCAACCACTTGCAGAAAGTGATGGATCCGGAGTGCTTTTTTCGTGTCAACCGACAGCTTTTAGTCAACCTGGATGCTATTGATAAGGCAAGCCCCTACAGGCCAGGTCAGCTTACGGTGAAATTAATCCCCCCCTATGAAGAACCGGTACACCTGAGTCAGGAGCGGTCGAGCCGGCTGAAAGTGGTTTTGGGAGAAGGGTAGAGAAATTGTAAATGTTGAATTTTAAATGAAGAGTGATTCAACATTTACTATCTAACATTCAAAATTTCTGACTTTGTGAGAAGATCAGGCAAACTTTACCAGCTCTTCCAGTTCTATATAGTCCAGGGTTTTTTCATGGGTAGCTTCCAGTATTACTTTGGGAGGCACTCCGGCTTCATAGGCCTGTACCCAGCGTGTAGCACAGAGGCACCAGCGGTCACCTGGTTTCAGACCCGGAAACTGATATTGCGGCATGGGTGTGGAAAGGTCATTCCCGACAGATTTGGTATAGGCCAGAAACTCTGCTGTCATTACAGCGCAGACTGTGTGAGTACCCAGGTCGTCTGCTCCCGTTTCACAGCAGCCGTCCCGATAAAAACCCGTGAGGGGAGCTGTGCTGCAGTTGATCATTTTTTCTCCGAATACATTTAGTGCCATGCTATTCAATTCAGGTTTAGCTGAAACTTAATACAATAATAGCCTTTGGGAGAACTAATGGTCTTTTATAAGGGGATAAAATCATCTTTTTCGATGAAGACTCCAAATGACAATCTTGTACAATTTTGGGATGTTTCATTAGCTATTGATTAGCCGATGATTTCGGCACCTTACTTATGGAAAGAAAGATCAGTGTTTTTATCGGAAGCTCATCGGAAGGTTTGCCGATTGCAGAAACTCTCAAGAAGTTTCTGGAAGATGAAGGAATTATAGAATGTAAGGTTTGGAATGATGAACCACAGTATAATAAATCAATCCTTACTCTTTTGACTCGAGCAAGTTATGTCTATGACTTTGGTGTTTTCATTGCTTGTAAAGACGATAGTCTGTTTTCTAAAGACGAAAACAAGTTTGTGCCAAGAGACAATGTAGTTTTTGAATACGGGCTATTCTATGGTTCGATGGGTAATAATCGAACTTTCCTTGTTCAGGAAGAGGGGGCACACTTGCCTAGTGATCTGGATAGCTATCATACTCCTAGGTTCCAAGAGAGTTTCAATGACGATGACTGGCAGAGGCTTGCTGAGTCGATATCTAGGCAGATTGTAGTTCAAGATAAATTAAGCGATATACAACCATTACCATCGGTAGCTTTGGCCATAGGATATTATCAGTCTTTTATAAAAAGAGTAGCACGCTTTATATATGAGAACCCTAACACCTCTTGTCTAGAGAAGAATAAAACTGTTTTCAGAAAGAAAAAAATTCTCATCACCATACCCACTGGATTAACTGATGATATGAATCAGGCCGCGGCCTCATATTACTCCTCTATAGGTTATGATACGGACGCCATAGCTTTCCCTAAACGGTCATATAGTATCAGGTACTTTGTTCAGGGAGAAGAAATTCTTATTGGAGATATTCCCACAACTCTCGATTCGTTACGGGAGTGTATCAAATTGCTCCTTTTTGATTCAAGCTTGGGAGATAGTTCAGTGAAATTACTTGCGGAAAATAAGGAGTTGAGAAACTTCAAAAAGGCTCTGGACTATCTAATATCTCAAAATGTCTTTACCCAGCAGCTTGTAACCACGAGCTGGGCAGAAAAATAGACCGACATGGCTAATACACACAACCAATTCTCAGAATTCTATCGTTCAATTAAGCTCCTTAAGAGTAAAAAGGATGGTATGAAGAAGTCTAAAAATGCCTTGAGAAAGCGTATCAAAGACTACTTCAAGGAGCATCATCCGGGACACAAACCTGTCTTCTATATTCAGGGTTCGTACAAGATAAAAAACGGGATCAGATACAAGGATGATACTGCTGATTTGGATGATGGTGTCTATTTTGAGTACGAGCCGGATGTAACAGCTACAACTTTACAAAAATGGGTCTACCAGGCAGTAAAAGGTCATACGCCAGGTGGACAAAGACATAAGAGAAAGTGTATCAGAGTAATTTATGCAAACGACTATCACATTGATTTACCTGTATTATACATAACTCAGAATATGGATCATCCAAAGCTCGCTGTCAAAAATGAAGGTTGGATAGATGATGATCCAAAGGCCTTTGTTGACTGGTTTAGAGATCAAAAGGATGATGATAATCAGTTGGTTCAACTCTCTATGTATCATAAGGCTTGGGGAGATCATAAAAGGCATAATATGCCTACAGGACTTTGTATGACCATATTGACCCAAAGAAATGCTGTTTTCAACAAGCGTGATGACTTATCCATGCTACATACGCTCGAAGGCATTAAATCGGACCTAGATACTTATTGGGAATGTAAAATGCCAGTTTACCCTTACGATGATCTATTCCGCGACTATGACAAGACTTTTGAGCGTAATTTTAAATTGGCACTTACTGAATTCATTCAGGATGCAAGGGAAGCCGTAAAAACAGATGACGAAAAAAAAGCCTGCAACTTATGGAGAAAGCACCTAGGAGAGAGGTTTCCGAAATGCAAAAGCAATGCTTCACAGTCTGAAAAAGGCGGAAGTAAGAAAAAAAACGCTTTGGCTGCTATTGCTGGAATAAGCAAACCTTATTCAAATGGATAGAGACCGTTTAAGGCAACTGAATGTTGACCTGAAACGAGTGATTGAAAAGTTTTCGGAGCTAGAAGTCATACGCTGTAATGGGGCCCCAGGATTTATCGAAGGATTTGTTGATATTAAAGATGGAGATGAACAACTACGTGGAAGGTTCGATATTCGTATTACTATACCTGAGAATTACCCTTATGGATTCCCGGAATTAAGGGAACTCAGCAGGAAGATACCCAGAGAGGCAGACAGGCACATTTACAATAATGGAAATTGCTGTGTTACGGTGCCTCAGCAGCAGATGATTGACGCATCCAAAGGGATCTCTTTATATGACTACATTTTTAGCTATGTACTTCCTTACCTCGCAAATCAGATTTACTTTGAAGAGTACGGAAGATGGGCCAATGGCGAGTACTCTCATGGTCTGGAAGGACATTTTGAATTTTATAAGGACAAACTTGACATTGACAACCTAAATGGGTTTGGTGAGGCTTTCGAGGTTCTTCTAAAAAGCAAAGTTTTGGATAGGAATGAGCCTTGTTTTTGCGGCAGCGGAAAGAGATACAAAAAATGTCACCAGAATGCCGTCTTGGATCTTCAAAGGCTTGGGCCCAAAAGATTGATGGAAGACCGTCTAATTGTTGAGCTATTTAGCTTGAGGTTAGAGTTTGCAAAACTACTTAAGCTTATTTCTGCCAACACTGACTGACATATATATTTGAGTCAAACTGTTTCATAGACCTTTAAGTTCTGAGGTTAGAAGCTACTCTATCACCCAATTGTCCCTGCTGCTTATTTCTTTGACTTCTCCCTTTTCCACGGAGAAAATCTTTACCTCGTGCTCTATGTTCTCGAATATCCCAAAGGTGCGTTCTGGCCGGGCATCCGTTACAAATATCTGCCCGAAGGCATCTGAGGCTACCATTTCCATGAGTTTGGTGATACGAAAGTCGTCCAGCTTGTCAAATATATCATCCAGGAGCAGTAAGGGCTTTACCTTCTTTTCCTGGAGCAGATAGTCGAAGTTGGCGAGTTTCAGAGCGATCAGATAAGACTTTTGCTGACCCTGACTACCGAATTTTCGTATGTGTCGGTCATCCATCATAAAAGGGTACTCATCTTTGTGTATACCAATGCTGGTGCGTTTCAGTATCCGGTCTTTGGCCAGGTTGTCTTCAAAGAGCGTATCTACATCTTCATCAAAATGGGAGGTGTACTCCAGCGCCACAGTCTCGCTCTTCTCAGAGAGCTGCTGGTAATGCTGTGCTACCAGTGGCTGAAACCGGGTGATAAAGATCTTTCGCGCCTCATAAATGAGTCTACCCAGTACTATTAACTGCTTGTCGTATTGCTTGAGCAGGGTAATGTCAAAGTAGTCCCGCTCCAGAAACTGCTTGAGCAGCGAGTTGCGCTGCTTCATGGTATGGTTGTATTTGATCAGGTTTTGCAGGTACTTCTGGTCTGTCTGTGCTATAATGGCATCGAAGAATTTCCTCCTGTCTTCACTGCCTCCCCGGATCACATCGGTATCATTCGGAGCAATGAGCACCAGGGGTAATTTGCCAATGTGCTCGCTGGCCTTGCGATAGGGCTTGTCATCCAGTTTGACCAGCTTCTTTTTACCTGTTTGTAGTCCGCAAATGGCTGTACGCTTTTTCTCTTCTACTTCATATTCGCCCCTGATGGAGAAGTAGGTTTCATCGTGCTTCATGCACTGGACGTCCTGCGAAGTAAATGCACTTTTGGTAATGCTGAGGTAATAAATGGCATCCAGCAGATTGGTCTTTCCGCTTCCGTTTTTGCCCACAAAACAATTGATTTCCCTTGACAGCTGCACCTTTGCACTTTCGTAGTTCTTGAAATTGTTAAGGCTTATATTTTCAAGGTGCATTAATTTCTATGTTGAGGGTTTTTGTCTTATTTTCGCAGTCCGATTTAAATCATTGACCATTAGGGGTATTCAACAAACCCTTTAATCATATTATAAGCGATGGCTGCAACTAAGGGAACAACGAAAGCAAAAGCAAGGAAGAAAGCGAGGTTTTCGAAAGAGACATATATGTTCTGGTATGAGAATATGCTACTCATGCGCAGGTTCGAAGAGAAAGCGGGCCAGCTTTACGGACAACAGAAAATCAGAGGTTTTTGTCACCTCTATATAGGCCAGGAAGCCTGTGCCAGCGGTGCAGTAACGGCCCTTGAAAAAGGAGATAAATGGATTACCGCTTATCGTGATCACGGTCAGCCTCTGGCACTGGGTACCGACCCAAAAGCAGTGATGGCTGAGCTGATGGCCAAAGAGACGGGTGTTTCTAAAGGTAAAGGTGGTTCTATGCACATGTTTGACAGAGAGAAAGGTTTCTTTGGCGGCCATGGTATTGTAGGTGGTCAGGTGCCACTGGGTGCGGGTATTGCCTTTGCTGAGAAGTATAATAAGACCGGAAAGCTGTGCATCTGTATGATGGGCGATGGTGCCGTACGTCAGGGAGCTTTTCACGAAGCACTGAATATGGCCATGACCTGGAAACTACCGGTGATCTTTGTCATCGAGAACAATGGCTACGCTATGGGTACTTCTGTAGAAAGAACATCGAACGTGAGAGACCTGTACACACTGGCAGAGGCTTATGATATGCCTGCAGCTCCTGTTGATGCCATGAACCCTGAAAATGTACATGTGGCCGTAGAAGAGGCTGCTGAAAGAGCCAGGAGAGGTGACGGACCTACTCTGCTCGAATTCAGAACGTATCGATATAAGGGACACTCAATGTCTGACCCTGCCAAGTATCGATCAAAAGAAGAGGTGCAGGACTATAAAGACAGAGATCCGATCGAATATGTGAAGGCTCATATTCTGAAAAGCAAGTTCGCTACAGAAGAAGAGCTGAAAGAAATCGATACCAAGATAAAGGCTGAAGTCATGGAGAGCGTGAAGTTTGCAGAGGAGTCTGCTTACCCTGACCCTTCAGAGGCATTTAAGGACGTTTATGTTCAGGAGGATTATCCTTATATAACTGACTAAGGATTAACCCTTTGCTTTTCAACAATTTCCTTATATTTGCGTGCTAATTTTCAAGAGATGGCGAAGAATACGACTGAAGAGGCGAAATCAGTAAAGAAAACAGACGGATCGGGCATCGATTCCGTAAAGAAAGAGTTGGGCCCAATGGGCTTTATCGGTGTAATAGCTGGTATAGTAATCATTATTGGAGCCACCATTTTCTTCTTTATTGAACAAGGTAAGAACCGAAAGAATGCTGCAGCCCAGGATGAGCTTTTCCAGGCCCAGTATTATTTCGAGCAGGATAGCCTTGATCTGGCCATGAACGGTGATGGCAGAAACCTGGGTTTCCTGGACATCATAGATATTTACGGAAGCACAGATGCTGCAAACCTCGCTAACTTTTACGCAGGGGCTATTTACCTGAAGCAAGGTAATTTCCAGTCAGCACTGGATCACCTGGAAGATTTCAGTACAGCTGAAGTATTGGCGCAGGGTAGAGCCAATGAGCTCAAAGGTGATGCTTATATGGAGCTGGGTCAGTATAGTGATGCTGCCAGACAATACGAAAGTGCTGCCAATGTAGTAGATGACAAGTTTTTCTCTCCGGCCTATTTGCTGAAAGCAGCCCTGGCTCATGAGAACAACAGCGATAACAGCTCAGCGCTGAAGGCAGTTACCAAAATTGTAGATAACTATTTCGGTGCATCTGAGTACAACGAAGCAAAGAAACAGAAGGCAAGGTTAGAAGCCCTTACCTCTCGTTAATTATAAAGAAACGTTTAACATGAAAGGTAAGGTCGCAAGGTCTTACCTTTTTTTATTTGATAGAAACAATGGCGTCAAACCAGAAAAACCTCAGCGATTACAGCAACAAGAATGTAAAAGATATCAGTGACAGCAAGTTTGCCGTGGTGGTATCAGAATGGAATGAAGAAGTAACGGAGTCGTTGTACTCGGGCGTTTATGATACATTGCTGGAGCACGGTGCCGGCAAGGAGAATATTATCAGGAAGAGTGTACCGGGCACCTTCGAGCTTTCATTGGGAGCACAATGGATGGCTCAGCATGAAGATATCGATGCGGTCATCTGTTTGGGTTGTGTTATCCAGGGTGAAACCCGGCATTTTGACTTTATCTGTGAGGCAGTGGCCCAGGGTATTACCAACGTGAGCCTGAAGTACAATAAGCCCGTGATTTTTGGTGTTTTAACGCCCAACACCCAAAAACAGGCACTTGACAGAGCCGGAGGCAAGTATGGCAACAAAGGCGATGAGGCCGCTATTACAGCTATTAAAATGCTGGGCTTCTGATAATAAATGAGGCGTCTCAAAAGAGTTTCGTCATTGAGAACAAAGTGAGGTAATCTCTTCCTCTGACCCGAAATAAAGGTTGAGATTACTTCATTTCATTCGTAATGACGGCTTGTTTGACTTTTGAGACAGCCTCAATTTGACTTTCCAATAATTACATCTCAATACCAACATGCAAATCTTAAAGTTTGGAGGCACTTCGGTAGGCAAGCCGGAGAATATGCATATCGTGGCAAAACTGATTACCCGCGATACAGAAGCTAAAATTGTGGTACTCTCTGCCCTCTCAGGCACTACCAATGCCCTTTCGGGAATTGGTGATGCACTGCGTGAGGCTGATAAGGAAGGAGCTAAACAGAAGATAGATGTCCTCAAGGCGCATTATGACAGTTTTATACCCGCTTTGTTGAGCTCAGAGGAGAAAAGAGCCAAAGCTTCGGCCATGATTGATGAGCATTTTGAGTTTCTCAACATTACCCTGCGTATTTCATATAATGAGGCTTTGAATCGCGATATCCTGGCCCAGGGAGAGCTGATGTCCACCAAGCTGTTTACACTCTACCTTCAGGAGCAGGGTGTAAAAGCCAGACTTTTGCCGGCTCTTGATTTTATGCGCACGGGCGAAGAGGGAGATCCGGATATTCCTTATGCTACTGAAAGACTGGGTGAACTACTGAAAGAGCATGATGATGTCTCGCTGTTTGTGACTCAGGGCTATATCTGCAAAAACCATAAGGGGGAGATCGACAACTTACAAAGGGGAGGTAGTGACTACACAGCTTCACTGCTGGGGGCTGCTTTGAACGCTTCTGAAATACAGATCTGGACGGATATTGACGGGATGCACAATAACGACCCCAGGGTGGTGGATAAGACTTTCCCTATTGCGGAGCTTTCGTTTGACGAGGCAGCCGAGCTGGCTTATTTCGGGGCTAAGATTTTGCACCCCGCTTCTATCTGGCCTGCACAGCGCTATGGTATTCCTGTAAAGCTGCTGAATACAATGGACCCTGAGGCAAAAGGTACCATTATTGGCAAAGGCACCATTTCAAATGAAATCAAGGCACTGGCGGCCAAGGATGGTATTATCGCAGTGAAGATCAAATCTTCGCGCATGCTGCTGGCATATGGTTTTATGACCAAGATTTTTCAAAGCTTCGAGAAGCATAAGACTTCGGTAGATATGGTAACTACCTCAGAGGTGGCCGTTTCGGTAACCATTGATGATGACAGCCGTCTCCCCGCCATTGCCAGAGAGCTCGAGACCCTGGGGGTGGTGGAGATTGATCGCAATCAGACCATCATCTGCGTAGTGGGCAATTTTGTAGCGCAGAAGAAAGGCATCGTTAATAAGATTTTCTCTGCCATGACAGAGATTCCTATCAGGATGATCTCTTACGGAGGAAGCCGTCATAACATCTCACTTCTGATAGACAGCAGGGATAAAGAAGAGGCGCTGAAGCGACTAAACAGCCATCTGTTTGAGTTTTAATACTCCTCTGTCCTGCGGATATCTCCCCTTTAAGGGGAGAAAGTAATTTCTTTTACTTTTGAAACAGCTGCGGTTTAATCTTCAGGTCTCCAGCGACTTTGGGCAAAGAAGTTGGGGTTGAAGACTTCCATGCCCAGCTCAGGGGTACGGATGTTGGTGTAAACTTCCTTAAGTCTCAGCTTACCATTGCCGTAGAAAAGTACTTCCGGAGCAATCCAGGCATTGCCCAGAGGCTGATAATTATTGAACCGAATGTCTTGTGATCTGCCCTGGCCAAAATCCTGGATCAGGCGAACAAACAGCATTCTTTCCTTATCGATCCAGAATTGGGTAGAAGTGTCATCTCCTTCATCAGCACCTACTACATACACCTTTCGGCCTTCGTATGTCTTTTTGTGAAACTTGTCGAAGTCAATGCCCAGTGCTTTGAGGTCATTGATAGTTTTTTGGGTAGGCTGATTATACACCGAAAACCCCAGGATGAGTAAAGGGTGTAGCATAGGGCGCGTGCCGGCAATGCTGCCATTATTAAACTGGTATAATGAGTCATTGCGGATCATCATGCCATTACCCGATTCAAAATTGTTGATTTTAATGGTCAGTTTATCCGGCATGCGTAAGGCTTCGTACCAAAGCTCTTCGCTGGTTACGTTTCCGGCCGTATCATAACGGATAGTCTGTTGCTCAAAAGTGAGCGTCTGATACCATTTTCCATTGTATTTTTTGTGCATTGCTCCGATCAGCTCCTCACCACTGTGTATTCCCCTTTCGCCAGACAGGCCCAGGAGGAAAACCATCATGCACATTATTACTTTATTCATCACTTTTCGTCCACTATTTCCACATAGGCCGCATTCACAGCGCGCCCTTGATTTCCTTTCCACTCATCGGCCCCGGGAATCATCTCCGTTTTGGCCAGGTGTTCTTTGCTCTTTCCGGCTTTTACACCTTTATCTACGTACTCAAGCAGCCGGCCAAGATAGTTCTTAAAAGCCATTAAATCTGCACGGGTTCCGGTAATTTCATAGCCACTGCCGGAGTGGCCGTAAACCAGCAGGGTGTCGTCATCAAACCACTTATAGGCTTTGTCCATTACATTCTGCCAGTTGGCGATATCAGCACCATTGTTCTTGTCTATATAAGGCACCCTGCGGTTAAAAAGCAGATCTCCCAGGTGGGCCACGTTGGCATTTTCAAAATGGACAATCGCGTCACCATTGGTATGAGCGGCACCGAAGTAACGCATGGCGATTTTTTCACTGGCCACCTTATAAACAAACTTTTTACCGAAACCGGCAGAAGGAAGCAATACGCGGTCCATGGCATTGTTCTTCTCGGCAGTAGATTTCATATTCTTCACGCAGTTTTCATGCGCAAAGTGATTCCTGATCAGCCCTTTGAAGGCAATGTTTCCAGCCGAATGATCCCCATGATGATGGGTATTGATCAGGGCATCAATTTGTCTGTCCGACTTCTTTTTGATCTCTTCTATGAGGTGCTCTGCCTGAGGTTTAAACTGGGTGTCTACTACGGCAATGCCATCGTCAGACAGTTTCCAGAGAATGGTGCCTCCTCTTTCTGTGAAGATGCCCAGATCACCCCTGAGAGCCTTCATTTGATAGTTATTCTGCTCGAAGATGGAGTCAATCAACCGGGCTCCAGGTAGGGCAGAGGCCACAGTAGCCAGGCCCATATTCTGTATGAAATGTCTTCTGTCCATCGCGTTTCAATAATGCTATGAAGATAGAAAGCCCCCTTTAGCGAGACTTTACCATTTATATAATTTAACGTGAAAATGGGTTTTGGAGCGGACAGAGAACGGTGTCAAATTGCTATTTTCACAGCAAATAGAACTGACATGATGAGGAACCTGCTGATCTGTATTTTTTTATTAACCGGGCTTCACCTGGGCGCACAAGAGTGGGACAAAAAGCTCCTGACCACCCCGGAATTGAGCGTTTACCGTAAAACATCTTCCTATGCCGATGTAATGGCATTTATCGATGCCGTAAAAGAGGGGAGTTCTAATGTTACTCAATTATCTCTGGGTACCAGTCTGGAAGGAAAAGACATTCCTGTACTGGTGCTGGCAGAGCCGAGGATCAATACTCCTGAAGAGGCCAAAGCCAGTGGTAAGCCTGTTATTTATGTACAGGGTAACATTCACTCAGGAGAGGTTGAAGGGAAAGAGGTAGTGCAGATTCTGATGAGGGAGATTCTTCACGGAGATAAGAAGTATCTGCTGGAAAACCAGATTATCATGTTTGTCCCCATTTACAATACCGACTCCAATGATAAGATGGAGGCTGGCAGAAGACCCTCTCAGGAAGATAGCCCGAGAGAGGTAGGTATCCGTGCTAATAGCCAGGGCTGGGACCTCAACCGGGATGGGATCAAAATGGAGGCAGTGGAGACACAGGGTCTGATCAAGAACATTATTGTGCCCTGGGACCCTACATTGTTTGTAGACCTGCATACCACTAATGGCACCTGGCATGGCTACTCGCTTACCTGGGCACCCAGCTACCATTATGCCGGAGAGAAAGCGCCTTATGACTTTACCTGGAATAGGATTCTTCCGGCTGTTACTCAGAAAGTAAAGGACGACTACGGAGTGCACCTGGGGCCTTATGGTTACTATTTTACCCGCCAGGAAGGCTGGCCGATAAAGTCTATTTCTACTTATAATCATCACCCGCGCTATCTGGTAAATCAGTTTGGCTTAAGAAACCGCATGGCCATTCTCAGCGAGGCTTTTGCCCATGAACGCTTCTACCAGCGAATCAATTCTACTTACGCTTTTGTCAGAGAGATTCTGGAATTCACCAACAAGAATGGCAAAGAGATGATGGCGATTAATGCCAAGGCTGAAGCTGATGCTATCAACTTTGTAAAAGAGCAGGGGGGTAAGGCGAGCAAAGGAGTGAGGTTCAAAAAAGTACCTCAGGAAAAGCCTATTGATAAGTATCGCACCTATAACTACACTTCTTATACCAACGAGAAGGGCCAGACTTCTTACGTGCGCAAACCGGAAATCGTTGAGCTGGATAATATCATTGATTACAGTGCTTTTGAGGCTACGAAGTCTGCCATTGTGCCCAAAGGGTATATCATACCGGCTGAGTTTGCCAACATTGCAGAGCACCTGAGAAATCACGGGGTCACGGTAACAGAGTTGAAAAAAACAGTGAGAGTTAAAGGGGAGACGTATAAAGCTACCGGGCTAACCAAAGCGAGACGCAGGTTTGAAAAACACTTTATGGCCACTATTGAGGGTGGCTTTGAGGCTGACTCCAGAAAGTTTAAGAAGGGTGATTTTATGGTAGACCTGGCTCAGCCACTGGCCAATCTGATCTTTTATATGCTGGAAGCCGAGTCTGACGATGGGTTAGTGACCTGGAATTTCTTTGATACTTATTTTGAAGGTAAAGGGCTCGGGGAAAATACCGTGGAGTATCCGATCTATAAATACTTTGAGCTGAAATAATCAGGTCAGGTTTTTTACAACAAATCATCAGGAACGGGATAGTCAGGACCCTTGACATCAGAGATGCTGTAGACAGCAGAGATAGGGTTGAGGTGGTCCTGACCCATTTGATCTGCCAGTTCACAAGCCTCTGCCGACTTGCCGAAATAAGTCTTTTCTTCATTTGAGAAATGATCCAGCGGGTTTTTCTTCAGCAAAGCTGCCATAAAAGCTTTGCGAGATGCCAGCCAGGCATCTGATACCCGCTGCTGCTCCAATATGCCCTCAACGGGCCTTACTTCTACATAGATGGTTCTGCGGGCGCCCGGGCTGCGCTTGGGCTCTGAGCCATGGAGCACCATCATGTCCTGCACCAGTATATCACCTGCTCTGGCAGGTTGTTGTACAATGCCCGGAGGGTTCCAGCCATATTCTCTTTCAATATCAGATATGGGCTGTAGTGCACCCTGCGTTCCCGGTACATAACGAAGGCAGCCATCATCTTCATCGGCATCATCCAGGTAGATACCAATGTTGAGATAGGGATAGTTTCTGGAGTGAGGAGCCCCCTGATGCCATTTGATTACCGGATGCGGGTGTTGATGCTTATAGAGCAGGTCAGAATAGATAATGACTGAAGAGGGCCCGCTTAGCTCCCTGATGATCTGTTGCATGGTATCGGCAGCAAGTAATTCAATCAGCGGCTCCGTTTGGTTCAGGTATAGCTCGTCATAGCGCATAAGCCTGGGGCCTACGGCATCTTCTACAACACAGGCATTTGCCATGCTGCCACCGCTGTTGTAGGCTGCCAGGGCGGCAGATTCTATCTCATCAGCGAGCTTCTGCCATTTTTTGAGTATCCGGGGGCCTATGGCCTGAGGAAACAGGAGGTATCCATCCTTAAAAAAGTGCTCTTTGTTCATGCTGTGTCAGGTAAAAAAATGATCGGCCTGAAAATGAAAAAAAGAGTGTTTTGGTGCAAGAAAAAACTTATGAGGGAAAGCCTTTTACCAGGCAAAGGTCTGGTTTGGAAATTCAGCACCTAATTCCGAGCTGTCATTGCGAGAAAGTCAGAGGACTTTAGTCAAATGACTGACGAAGCAATCTCCTCGTTTGAACCTTCAAGAGGTTCTAATTTTTTAGGTATAAGTGGGTATCTTCTTTTATGGAAAGAGGTGGTTCTGTATACATTATTACTAACAAGTATCATACTGTACTCTATACTGGCGTGACCTCTGATTTAATTTCAAGAGTAATTAAGCACAGAGAGAAACTCTATCCTCACAGTTTTTCAGTAAGATATAACACGACTAAACTAGTATATTATCAGAACTTCAGTTCTGTTGAAGAAGCTATAGACAAAGAAAAGCAGATCAAGGCAGGTTCTCGCCAAAAGAAGTTGAATTTGATTGAATTGATCAACCCCGATTGGAGAGACTTGTATAAGGATATCAAAGATTGGTAAGGTTATTATGGCTGACCGATTCTAATAGGAGATTGCCGTACTTCACTGTGTTTCGTTCGCAATGACGAAAGTGAATGAACTCTCGTTTTACATCTTGATGATGTGAATTTGGACTAATGTAAACCAGCCCCCTACCGTGATGACCCATCAGGGTAGGGGGCTTCGCAAATCTTTGCTACTCGTAGCTCAGCTCCACTTTTTTAGCACGCTTTTCAACTTTAAGGCCAAAAAGCGGTCTCAAAAACCTCACTCTTCTGATCACATACTCATAGCTGAGCCAGCAACCCAGCCCTGTAAAGAGCACGGTGAGTATAAATTTGAGCACCACATGCATGTCCATACCAAAGAATATATAGGAGCCTAAGTACAGGAAGAACATATGGACGATATAGACCGGATAAGCTGCCTGACTCAGGTAGTTGAGCCTCTTGCTGGGGTGATTAAGGTAGGTGTAGCCCAGGCCAAATACTGTAAAAATCCACAGATTAGACTCGATAGAGAGCAGGTAATTGGGCGACTTGAGCTCAAAAAACACAAGGCGGATGATGTACAAGGCCAGTGCCAGTGAAAAGAAGAGCCACTTCCATTTTTTTGCCGTTTGCCAGAAGGCCTGCCCGCTGTAGACACAGCAGAAGCCTGCCAGAAAAGCAATCATACCAAGCCAGAAGCCATGGTCGGTCATGGCATATACCTCGAAGCCCTCCGGGTTTACCAGCATGGCTTCGCCAATAAAAGGAATCATGATCAGGATGAAGCCCAGGGGAGTGCTGAAGGCTTTGTTCAGCCATAAATTCAGTTGGCCGCCCTGGTTTTTTTTCAGGTAAAAGAACACAGGAGACAGCACTATTACATAGATGAATATATTACCCAGAAACCAGAGGTGTGCCGGGTTGAGCATATAGACCAGGTCTTGCTGGTAATAATCCTGCCACAGAAAAACGTGGAGGGGTGCAATAGCCAGCATACCAAAGAGGAAAGGGACCAGAATACGTTTGGACCTTTCCAGGAGAAGCTCTTTAAAGTTGCGTCTGCGAATGGCAAAGCAGACTCCCATACCGGATACAAAAAACAGCAGGGGAATGCGCCATACGTTGAGCATACTCATGGGAATCCAGATGGATTCCAATGGGTCACCGTTTTGAATAAAGCCGATAAACACGCCCCAGGGTTGGAAACCTATGGCCACGTGATAGATCAATAGCAAACCTATGGCAATCACTCTGAGCCAATCGATGTCATATCTTCTTTCTGTACTTAGCATAGTTCTACTTAAAATGATGAGTGTTGAATGGCGAATGAAGAATTAAACCTCCCTCAGTGGTCTCCTGAAAGGGACCCTGAGGATTTCTGAATCAGGGCCCTCTCCGAGAGACCGCTGATCGGGGGAGAATTCAACGTCTGTCATTCACCATTCATTTTTTAATCTTATCTCAGCCCCGGCCCTAAAGGGTGATTTAACAGAGTTAGTACTCCCTTAGGGAATCGAAGGGCGGAAATGTCTACTATTGAGCCTTTCTTATCATATCTGCGATTACCGGGCGGGCGGCTTCTATTTTGGCATAGTCCAGCTTTAAGCCCAGTGGTCCCAGATCTTTACCCACCTGATCATACACGGCTTTTACCTGATCAAAGGGAACAGAGACAGATTCCAGGGCCGTTGCTCCGAAGCTGTTACGTATGCTAAGGTCTGCCTTCTTTGCCAATAGTTGCTTCACAATGTCAGTATAGCCGAAAAAAGAAGCGGTGTGCAAGGGGGTAGAGCCATCGGCACTGGTTATGTTGAGATCAGCTCCGGCTTCAATCAGTGCTTTGGCTACTTCTGTTTTACCAAAGGTGGCAGCAATTGTGAGCGGAGCCGAGCCGAAGCCGTCTTTCTGATTGAGATCTGTTTTGGCTGCTATGTGCTGGTTTACTGCCTTGATATTACCTGTGAAGGTAGCGGCAAAAATGTCCATCTTAGGTGCTTTGGGAGTACCGCTGCCTTCGGTGCTCTCCGTTCCGCCATTATTGCATGAGGTGAGCGCAAAGAGGACAGCTAAGAGTATGAGGCTGCTCCAGTTTTTAATCTGATTGATCTTTTGAGTTTTCATCTTTTATCGTGATTTAGTTTTACTTCTGTTTGGATGTTACAAAGGTCATACAAGGCCCCTGGTGCTACTAAGCAGCTATGTAGCGAATGTTGTTAGCTATGAATCAGTGATGAAAACTATGATGTAAGCATATAAACTATGACGCAAATGCCCGTTTTTGCCCAAATTGCAAGGGCTTGGAAATGGCGTTTATCCTGACCAATATTGTGGTGAAGTCATTGCGCCATATAGCCAAGGTAGTTGGGTTGAAACCCTGATTATGCCCCGGCCCTAAAGGGTGACCCAACGTGGTTAGTACTCCCTTTCTCGCCTTCGCGAAGCTTGGGTGAAGCAAGGAGGGAATAGAAGGGCGTAATGGTTGAGAAAAATGGTACTAACCTTCAGAAGTATAAAAATCGGTGACACCCGAATTCTTCCATATTAAAAATGAATTCCTGCAGCAGCTTATTGCTGTGGTGCAGGAGCATATGGAGGATGAAAACTTTGGTGTGGCAGAGCTGGCGGATAAAGTAGGGATGAGCCGCTCTAACCTGCTAAGGCGGGTACAGAAACTGACGGGTGTTTCAGTGAGTATCTTTATCCGGCAGGTAAGGTTGCATCGGGCCAAGGAGCTGTTACAGGATAGTTCCCTGAATGTATCTGAGGTGTCTTACAGGGTTGGCTTTAACAGCACCTCCTATTTTATCAAGTGCTTTCGGGAGCAATATGGGCACCCTCCGGGAGAAGAAGCAAAGCGAACCACTGAGGTGGAGGTCGCTGTTCAGACGACTGGCCCTACTGAAACTGCAGAAAAGAAAACAAATCAACTACTAAGGCCACTAATAGTGATAGCAGTGCTGGCTCTGTTAGTGGTGGCTTTTCTGATGGCCCGAAAGTCCCGACCTGCCGACCTGCCTGTTGAGAAATCTATCGCGGTGCTGCCTTTTAAGAATGACAGCAGCGACTCCTCCAATGTCTACTTTGTGAACGGGCTGATGGAGGCTGTGCTCAACAACCTGCAGAAAATAGAAGACCTGAGGGTGGTAAGTCGTACCTCAGTAGAGCAATATCGCAATCAATCGAAGTCCATTGCTGAGATGGCTGAGGAGATGGATGTGAACTACTTTGTAGAGGGCAGCGGCCAGAAGGTAGGTGACCAGATCATTCTGACCATACAGCTGATTGAAGCCCCGAGTGACCGCCACTTATGGTCAGAGCGCTATAGTCGACAGGTGGTGAATGTCTTCGCCCTGCAGGCTGAGGTGGCTCAGGACATTGCTGATGAAATCAAGGTGATCATCACCCCGGAAGTGCAGCGAAGAATGGAGCGGGTACCCACAGAGAGTCTGACTGCCTACGACTATTACCTCAAGGGCATGGAGTATACGAATGGCAATAGCTTTGAGGCCCTGGAGCAGGCCGTATCGTATTTTGATAAGGCCATTGCGGAAGATCCGGATTTTGCTGAGCCTTATGCCGCTACTGCCATATGTTACTACTACCTGGATATTTTTCAGGTCAATAAGCAGTACGGCAATGACATCAAGCAATTTGCAGATCGGGCTCTTTCGCTGAATCCTGAATTACCGCAATCACTGATTGCCAAGGGGCTTTTTTATCTGCAGGATGGAGACTATGAACTGGCTGTAGACTATATGAAAAAGGTACTCACCTTCAACCCCAACTCTGCTCCCGCCTATAACTTCCTCTCTCACATCTACAATACCTTTCTGCCCAATACGGAAATATACCTGAACTATGCGCTGCGAGGCATTAAGCTGGATATGGCGGGTATCGACTCAAGTGTGACCAGTATGTCGTATATGCACCTGGCCAATGCCCTGATACAAAATGGCTTTGTGGAAGAGGCAGAGGACTATATACAGCGCTCAATCAGCTATGATGGTAACAACCTCTTTTCTGAGTATATCTATGCCTATATCCTCATGGCAAAAGACAAGGACATGGAGCGTACCACTGCTATGCTTAAGAATACCCTGGCCCGGGATACCAACCGACTGGATGTGCTCCAGGAGGTAGCCAAGGTGCATTATGCTACCGAAGACTATGAGCTGGCTTATGCCTACTATGCCAAATTTATAGAGGCACGCAGTGCACTGAATTTTGACATTTTCCCCACCGAAGATCTGAAAATGGCCTTTGTGATGAAGCAGCTGGGCAAAGAAGAGGAGGCCGCTCCTCTGATGGCCAGCTTCAAAGCTTACACCGACCGTGATGGAACCATTTATAAAGACCTGAGCTTGGCTGCCTACTATGCCGTGTTGGGAGATATTGAACAGGGTATAGAGCATCTGAAGCTGTTCTCCAGGCAGAGCAACTACCAGTTCTGGTTTGTGCTGGTGCTGGATGAAGACCCTATAATGAACCTGCTGAAGGTCCACCCCGACTATCAGCCTACCGTGAATATCATTACCCGAAAATTCTGGAAAGAGCATAATGAGCTGCGTGAGTTGCTGGAGGCTGAGGGACTGATTTGAGGTTGAGGCCGATGCGGGTATGTTCTTCCTGAGATTGGTTGGGAGGTCGCACTGTGTGCATTTGCGAGACTAGTTATTTCCAACTTCGCTAAGGCTTTGTTGGACGAGGGTTGATCAGGGATTAGTTATCAGGGGCAACCACCGTCACTGCGAAAGAGCCTGTTGCTAAACAGGCGATTGTGGCAGTCTCCAGGAGGCGTTTGCTTTTTATCGTCATCGCGAACGAAACGCAGTGGAGTGTGGCGATCTCTTGGTTATCAACCTTGAGCACAATTGCCCAAAGGCCTGAAATACCGGCTTAGTCGTTAGCGCGAATCCCAGGTCGGGGCGGAACCTCAGACCGTTTTCTCAAAGCGCTTATATAACTTTTTGATCCTAAGCCTGTTTCTTACGTAATAAGCTGTAAAGCCCCTGTTTTACAGAGCGTTGTCAAACATTAAACTAAAACCGCCATGAGATTAAGCCTTACCTGTCTGCTTTGTCTGGTCTCTGTTATATGCTTTGCCCAGAAAAAACTCAACTTCGAATCGATGGCTCCTATGTTGAGTCAGAATTACCACTTTGCCTATACCGCTTCCGAAAACAAGCTCTTTGCTGTGGCCGGAGGGAATCAGAATCTGAGATTTTCAAATACCATACAGATCTACGATACGCGCCTGGATGAGTGGATAAGCTTCGGGGCAAAGACATTACCTCATATGAGTGCTTCTGCCGCTGTGTATATGGAAGACTATCATGGCTTGTTGCTGATAGGAGGTACTCAACCCGATGGTTTTAATACCAATGTGGTAGAAAAAATCCGAATGATGGAGCTAGACCGCTATACTATCAAAGAGCTGGGGCCCATCCCCGCTCCCGCAAGAAAACTGGCCTTAGCTAAAGACGGCAATACCGTTTATATGTTTGGGGGCTCTACAGAAGCCATCACGGAGCTCAAGTGCAGCAATAAGCTTTTCTCTTATGACCTTTCCACCGGGCATATGGAGATGCTCCCTGATATGCCGGCAGCCAGGGAAACTAATGGCACCATTGTAGATGGCAATCTATACGTTTTCGGGGGGTACAATGGCGAGTCGCTGGCAGACGTGTGGAAATACAATATTGCTGAGCGCAAATGGTCGGCATTGTCACCACTGGACGAGCCGCTTTCCTCGCATGCGGTTGTACAGCATGAGCAGTATATTCTGCTGGTGGGTGACTATACTAAAAACGATCAGCTGATTGTGTATGATACAGAAACCGAGAGTGTTACCTACCACAAAACAAACCTGAATTCCCGTTTTTCCGGGGCGTCTATTGTGGGTGACTACTTGTACGTTTATGGAGGATTGATTCCTTCACAAAGACTGATTGAACAAAAGACTTATCGCATTAGTCTGCAGGAGCTCTTCCCGGGAAAGGAGCAGTGAGGAGGAAGGTCTGGCCGTGTGTCATTTTCCGGAGCTGTTTATTTTAACCTGTACGAAAGCAGTAGTTTGAGCAGGTTATTAGTCAATCGGTTATCAGTGATCGGGGGGGTACTGATCGTCATTACAAGGGCAAAGAAGCCCTTTATGTGCTGAAGAGACCTGAACAGAGATGTGTGAAGAAAGCATGAATGGCGCCTGTTTTTTATCGTCATTGCGAACGAAACGCAGTGGAGTGCT
>DIYF01000072.1:103912-104069 GCA_002427745.1 Roseivirga sp. UBA6061
GCAGTGGAGTGCGGCAATCTCCTGGTTACCAGCCTTGTGTATAATTATCCAAAAACTTACCTACTTCTAAGCTGGTATTTCTTTTTTTATTGACCTCTTTCCTGCTTTGTCTGCCTGGAGGCAGGTTTCTCCCTGGTCTCCTTCGCTGTGGCTTCGG
>DIYF01000072.1:104138-104287 GCA_002427745.1 Roseivirga sp. UBA6061
CCTTCGCTGTGGCTTCGGAGAATAAAAAGAGAAAAGGCCAAAGGCCTGAAATACCGCTTAGTCGTTGGCACGAAACCGAGGTCGGAGGGTGCATCTGATTGTCTGTTTACTAAAGTCCCTTCCTGGCAGGAGGGGCCTGTCTGCCAACA
>DIYF01000094.1:0-13888 GCA_002427745.1 Roseivirga sp. UBA6061
CTGAAATGCGCAGAAAATCTCTGTGCTCTACCAACGGGCTGCCAAAGAAAATCTTTCCTTCTTCTTTAATAGTTTTTGGCACTCCGGCCTGAGGGCCGATGATGGTGCGATTGGCAATACTCAGGTGCCCGGTAACCCCGGCCTGTCCTCCAATCTGACAATTCTCACCAATCTTGGCTGTGCCGGAAATACCCGCCTGTGCAGCCACAACGGTATTCTTACCCAGTTCTACGTTATGAGCAACCTGCACCAAGTTATCCAGCTTTACACCAGAACGCACAATAGTAGAGCCCATTGTGGCGCAATCGATTACCGTATTTGCCCCGATATCCACATTGTCTTCTACAATGACATTGCCCAATTGTGGTATGGCCTTGTAGGTGCCATCCTCCTGGGGAGCAAAACCGAAACCACTGCTACCAATTACGACACCCGCATGGATGATACAGTTGTTACCTATTTTACAATTGTCATAAATTTTCACGCCTCCGTAGATGGTGGTGTTCTCACCTATCTCTACATTATCTCCGATGACAGAGTTGGGAAAAACCTGTGAACGGTTACCAATCTTCACGTTGTCTCCTATATGTGAGAAAGCACCGAGGTAAATGTCTGCTCCCAACTGTGCTGATTCGCTTTGAAAAGAAGGCTGTTCTATACCTGCTTTTATCTTGCGACTCAGTCGCTCATACTCCTCCAGGAGCCTGGCGAAACTGGCATAGGCATTGTCTACTCTGATGAGTGCTGACTGTATGTCTTTTTCACCTGCAAAATCTTTGTTGACAATGACCGCACTGGCTTGTGTGGTATAGATGTATTCTGTGTATTTCGGGTTGGCCAGAAAGGCAATGCTACCGGGGGTAGCTTCTTCGATTTTTTCAAGTCGGTTAATCCGTTGAGTACCATCCCCGTCAACCGTACCATCCAGTAGCTGGGCTACCTGCTCGACAGTAAATTCCATGTAGCTATTATTGAGACGTCACAAAGATATGTCTTTTGGCCAGCAACGATAATATTTGCGCACGATTTTGCTCATGGCCTTGATGTTGGGTAAATCGGCTGCTTCCACCACATCACGCACTTTTCCTGATTTTGATAAGATCAGGATTTCGCGATCTGAAGAGAGGTAGGCATTATTGGTAACCTTGCCATGAGAAAAGAAGTATTTGGCCTCGCTGGCCTTCAGGTCGTACGCCTTCATAATCCGGGCCTCTATCTCTTTGATTTCTGCTTTATCAGGAGCCTCGTTAGTCAGCTTGATTCTGAAGAGACTACGGTTGAGCAGCATTTTACAGAGCCTGGAGAGAATAGGGTCTTCATGGTCTGCCCAGATTTTAACCGCTCCCCAAATGTCGTAATCGTCCATTTGAGCAAAGCTGTCCAGAATGCCCGGCTCTTCCGCAAATCTCTCAATACCAATGTCGCGGGTGAGAAACAGCTGAAAGGGCTTGCTGGCAAAGAGAGTTTCTCCCTTTCTGGTAAGCTTACGGGCTCTCCTGATAATGTTAATGAGCATTTTTTCCGCACTTACACTGGCCTTGTGCAGGTATACCTGCCAGTACATAAGCCTGCGTGCGCTCAGGAAATTTTCAATGCTGTAGATTCCTTTTTCTTCCACCACCAGGCGATCGTCTTTTACATCCAGCATTTTGATGATGCGATCCGCCCCGATAGTACCTTCTGATACCCCGGTAAAAAAGCTGTCGCGCTTGAGGTAGTCAAGCCGGTCAATGTCCAGCTGACTTGAAACCAGCTCGTTCAGAAACTTCTTGGCATAATGTCCATTGAATATGTCCAAGGCCATGCTCAGCCTGCCATCCATTTCCTTGTTCAGGCGGGAAATGATCATGCGGGAAAGGTGCTCATGTGGCACATTCTGTAAGAGGCTGTACTCCAGAGCATGAGAGAAGGGGCCATGTCCTACATCATGCAGCAATATGGCAATCATGGCGGCATCAAATTCCTCATCGGTGATCACGACTCCCTTGGTTCTGAGGTTTTCCAGTGTGATGGTCATCAGGTGCATGGCACCGATGGCGTGGTGGAAACGGGTATGGTGGGCACCGGGATATACGAGTTCTGTCAGACCCAACTGTTTGATCCTGCGAAGGCGCTGAAAATAGGGGTGATCGAGGACATCAAAGACCAGTTCACTTCTAATGGTTATGAAACCGTAAACCGGATCATTGATAATCTTTTTTTTGTTCAAAGTTTGTGCTTTTATTCTGTTAAATTCGGCTTTCTCCCGAATGCGAAGCTATGCAAAGATATAACATTTTGTGGGCGGATGATGAGATTGATCTCCTGAAACCACACATCCTTTTTCTCAATGATCGTGGCTATGACATCACCCCGGTAACCAGCGGGGCCGATGCTATTGAAGCCTGTGAGAAAACGCATTTTGATGTGGTGTTTCTGGATGAAAATATGCCGGGTATGACCGGCCTGGAAACGCTCAACTATATCAAGGGAAGCAAACCTTCTTTGCCGGTTGTGATGATTACCAAGAGTGAAGAAGAAAGCATCATGGAGGAAGCCATTGGTTCCAAGATTGCCGACTACCTTATCAAGCCATTGAACCCCAGCCAGATACTGCTCTCAGTAAAGAAGATACTGGACAACAGAAGGCTGGTGACAGAGAGAACCAACTCACAGTATCAACAGGACTTCCGGAATATCAGCATGGCTTTTGGGGATGACCTCGATCATCACGAGTGGGTGGATATTTACAAAAAACTGGTCTTTTGGGAGCTGGAAATTGATAAGACAGAAGACAAAAGCATGTCTGAGATACTGGAGATGCAGAAGTCAGAGGCCAATGCCAATTTTGCCGACTTCATTGTGAACAATTATGAAGAGTGGCTGAACGATCCCAATATTGAAAGACCACTGCTCTCTCATAACCTGATGAAGGAGAAGGTTTTTCCTCAGCTGGGAGAGGAGCCTGTTTTCTTTATCGTTATCGATAACCTGCGCTATGACCAGTGGAAAATTCTGGCAGAGGACATCGCCCCTTATTTCAATATAGAGGAAGAAGAGGCTTATTACTCTATTTTGCCTACTACCACGGCCTATGCCCGCAATGCGATCTTTTCAGGGGAGTTGCCACTGGAAATGTCCAGGAAGCATCCGGACCTTTGGGTGTCAGATGCCGATGATGATGGCAAAAACAACAATGAAGATAAGTTCATTGCCCGCCAGCTAAAGAAGCAGCGACTGGATATCAAATTCAGCTATCACAAGATTATCCATGCCCAGCAGGGTAAACAGCTCAACGATAACTTCAATAACCTGCTGAGAAACGACCTGAATGTGATCGTATACAACTTCGTAGATATGCTGTCACATGCCCGTACTGATATGCGCATGATCCGTGAACTGGCATCAGATGAATCGGCCTATCGCTCACTGACCAAGTCATGGTTTCAGCATTCTCCGCTTTTTGATCTGTTGCGCCTGATCAGTGGCAAGAATGGTAAGGTGATTATTACCACCGATCATGGTACCTACCGGGTAAAGAAACCTTATAAGATTGTAGGGGATAAAAATGTCAATACCAATCTGAGATATAAGCATGGTCGTAATCTCGGGCACAAAGAAACACGGGATGTTTATACCGTGCATGAGCCGGAGCTACTGCATCTGCCCAAGGCCAATATCTCCACTTCCTACGTATTTGCATGCGAAGACACCTTCTTCGCTTACCCGAATAACTATAATCACTACGTAAACCATTATAAGGACACTTTTCAGCACGGTGGCATCTCCCTGGAAGAAGTAATTATTCCGATTATTTCACTAAATTCGAAGAGGAGCTAATGAGCGCTGAGGTTGTCATTCTTTCTAAAGGGCCTGACGATCTGGACGAAGCAGTGAAGGCGATCATTGAGGTGGGAAAAGCCGCGGATATCTGGCTGTTTTTAGGACAGATGGGGGCGGGAAAAACCACGCTCATCAAGGCTATTTGTGGAACCCTACAGGTGTTGGACGAGGTGAATAGTCCTACTTTTTCTATCGTAAACGAATACCTCACGGCTACAGATGAAACGATGTACCATTTCGACTTTTACAGACTCGAAAATGAAGAGGAGGCTTACAATATAGGGGTGGAGGAGTATTTTTACTCCGGCAATGTCTGTATGATTGAATGGCCTGAAAGAATAGAGGGGTTGCTCCCGGATAATTTTTTAAGGATTGATATCAGCGAGAATGCTGATCAATCCAGAACTATCAAACTGACCATGCATGGGTGAGGGAAAGAAATCAGGTTTTGAGGCACTGGCCAAAGAGGGGAGTCTGTATCCCCAGGAAAAGCTACTGAAAGTAAAGTCAGGCAATAAATCATTGCGTATTGCCATCCCGACTGAAGTGGCTTATCAGGAAAACCGTGTGGCACTCACGCCTTCGGCTGCCGGTATTATGGTGGCCAACGGACTGGAAGTATGCCTGGAGCAGGGAGCCGGCAAGCATTCTTTCTTCAACGATGATCAGTACAGCGAGGTGGGTACGCAGATTCTGTACTCACACGAGGAGATATTTGAAGCCGATATGATTCTGAAGGTAGAGCCACCTACACTGGAAGAGATCGGCATGATGAAGCCCGGTAGCACGCTCATATCTGCCCTGCAGATGGGAGATGCCAATGCAGCCTATTTTGAAGCCCTCAACAAAAAGAAAATTACGGCCATTGCCTTTGAAATGATACAGGACAAAGCCAAAGGCTTACCCATTGTGAACGCCATGAGTGAGCTGGCCGGAAGCCTGGCCATTCCCATTGCCGCAGAGCACATGAGCAGCGTCAACGGAGGCAAGGGCATCATACTGGGAGGAATTACCGGAGTACCCCCCACCCGTGTGATCATTCTGGGAGCCGGCACCGTAGCAGAATATGCAGCCAGAGCTGCTTTGGGACTGGGGGCCGAAGTAAGAATTTTCGATAATGAAGTATACAAGCTTCGCAGAATCCGCCATAAGCTGAACAACCGGGTATTTACCTCGGTCATTGACTCAGTGACCCTGGGGCAGTCCTTGATGTCTGCTGATGTGGTGATAGGGGCCTTAAGACCTGAAAAAGGCCGGGCCCGATGTGTGGTTACTGAAGAAATGGTCGCCAGCATGAAGTCCGGTGCCGTGGTATTGGATGTATCCATAGACCAGGGAGGCTGTATTGAAACCTCGGAGATCACCACGCATGCCAAGCCGACCTTCCGCAAGTATGATGTGATTCATTATTGTGTACCCAATATTGCTTCGCGGGCAGCACGTACGGCTACCACAGCCCTGAGTAATATTCTGACCCCTATTATCCTCAAGGTGGGAGAAGCTGGAGGTATTGACGAGATGATCTACCAGTACCCCTGGTTCAATCATGGCGTGTATGCTTATAAGGGCAGTACTACCAAGCTCAGTATCTCCAAGAAGTTTAACCTGCCTTATAAGGATTTGGGTTTACTGCTGGCTGCGAGGTTTTAGCTACCGCCCAGGTTTTTGGTACCTTCCTGCGACAGACAGCCCCCTCCCGGTGGGAAGGGGAATTATGCTCTTAAAAAAATCAGATACGCTTTCACATGCCTTCCATCCTTATCCCCAAACCCCAAAACTTCTCATTTAAAGAATGTCTTTGGTTTCTTGATCGCAACTATGATGATTGCCTGTATCATGTCTCAGCCACTTCGGTGATCAAACCACTGCGTGTCAACGGGCACAAGGTGATTTTTGAACTGACTGAAAAGGGACAGGAACTTGTTGCCGATGTGATCTGGAACGAGTCTGGGGGTGACCATTCAAAGGTGATTACAGCCTATGTCAACGACTGGCTGGACCTGGAAAGAGATTTGTCCGGCTTCTATCAGCTGCTTAAGGGACATACGGCATTTGATTATATGCCTGAGGAGTTTGCAGGCCTTCGATTGATTGGAATTCCTGATGTCTTTGAAGCTATATGCTGGTGTATTATCGGGCAGCAGATCAACCTCACTTTTGCCTATAAGCTGAAGCGCAGAATGGTAGAGCAGTACGGAGAATCAGTAGAGCTGGATGGAAAAGTGCATCATTTCTTTCCCAAACCTGAGGTGCTAGCTGAGGCGACCATGGAAGATCTGAAGGACCTTCAGTTTTCAAGACAAAAAGCAGATTATGTGATTCATGTAGCCGGACTGATCAGCTCGGGCGAATTTTCCAAGGAGGCCCTGTTGGCTCTGCCAGACCGGGAAGCCCAGCTAAAACGCCTGATTGCCGTGCGGGGTATCGGTGAGTGGACAGCTAACTATGTACTGATGAAAACCATGAAGGACATGAACTGTATTACCATTGGCGATACCGGACTGAACAGCGCCCTCGATGCCCATGGCCTGGTGAAAGATAAAAAGGACAAGGCTGAGGTAAGGGCTTTCTTCGAAGCCTTTGAGGGTTGGAAGAGCTACCTGGTGATTTATCTCTGGCGTTCGTTGACCAGCCCGGATATTGCTAAATAGCTTTCGTTCAGTCACTCGGTGAAACTGAGCTTCAATCGTCTGACCACTCAAAGTGGTCGGACGATTCAGGGGCGGACGATTAAGGGCCGCAGCGAGCCTAGCAATTCTTGCGAATTATATGGTCTGTCAGGAAATGCTGCGAGAAATGCCAATTTTTAAGAATCCACTCACAGTATAAGGTCATGTTCAAAAGCTATATCAAAATCGCCTTTCGCAATCTGCTCAAACACAAGGGCTATTCTTTTATCAACATCTTCGGGCTCACCCTGGGGCTGGTTACCAGTACCCTTATTTTTCTGTATGTGCAGGACGAGTTGAGCTATGACCGCATGCATGCTGATGCCGAGCGCATTTACCGGCTGGAAAACTGGTCTGTGTTCAATGGAGAGGAAAGTCACTGGGCTGCGACCCAGGGTTTCTTAATTCCGGATGTGGTACAGCGCTATGGCGAAATCGAGACGGCTACACGCCTGATGGTTACCGGGGCTCCCGTCACCTTCAGCACAGATAATAACTTTTACAGTGAGGAAGACATCCTCTATGTAGATTCTACCTTCTTTGATGTGTTTTCCTTCAAAGCCATTCATGGTGATCTGGCGACTGCCCTGGATGCTCCGGATAAAATTATCCTGACAGAAGCCACAGCCATCAAATACTTTGGCCGAACCAATGTGGTGGGAGACCTGATTAAGAGACAGAACACGCCCTTTAAGGTGTCTGCCGTGCTGGAGAATATTCCTCATAATTCGCACTTCAGCTTTGATATGCTCATTCCTATGTCAGAAATGCACCGGAGAAACCCGAACCTGGTAAATGGGCGAGGACCGGCCGTGTTTTACTCCTATATCAAGGTACTGCAAACGGCCTCCGGTGAGCGGCTTCAGGCCAAGATGGATGATGATATCTACGAAATCAGGAATATCAGAAATCAGGCCGGGGAGATTGCTCCGGTGGAAGGGCTGGACATCCGACAGTTAATGATGCCTCTGACAGATATTCACCTGCACAGCAATGCTGAAAAGGAACTGGCATCGAATGGTGATGCCCAGTATGTCTATATCTTTTCTACGGTTGCCTTTTTTATACTCCTCATTGCCTGCTTTAACTATATGAACCTGGCCACTGCCCGGTCTACCAAAAGGGCTAAGGAAGTAGGTATGCGCAAAGTATTGGGTGCAGAAAAGAGCCAGGTGTTTGCTCAGTTTCTGGGTGAGTCTTTCTTCTTTACTTTTCTGGCCATGATCATCGCTTTGATCATAGTGGTGCTGGTGATTCCGGCCTTTAACGATTTCACGGGCAAGCTGATCAGTCAGAACCTTCTTCTCAACGGGCCGCTGCTCCTGGGCATGGGCGGTGTATTTGTGATTGTAGGGCTACTCTCTGGCTTTTACCCCTCCTTGTTTCTGGCCAGCTTTAAGCCGCTCAAGGCTCTGAAATCTAATGTGCTGGCCGGAAAGGGTAGCAATACGACTCTTTACCTGAGAAGGGGGCTGGTCATTCTGCAATTCGGCATTTCCATCTTCCTCATTGTTGGGGCCAGCACGGTATATAATCAGCTGCAATATATTGAAGGCAAAGACCTGGGCTTTGATAAGGAACAGGTGGTTGTGATCAAATTGCCCGGCAGAGGGCAGGTACGCAACCTGGAAACCATTAAGAAGGAATTTCTGAGCCAGCCTTCCGTACTGGCAGCCGCCTCTTCTTCCGCTATTCCGGGAGAAAGGGTACACGTGATGACGGTAAGGGTACCGGACCTGGCTTCTACAGATGCCGGTAATGAGAACCAGCAGCAGGATAATGGTATTCGGGGCATGCGCATTATCTCCGGTGATGAAGATCTGGCAGAGACCTTTGATCTGGAGATTGTGGATGGGAGAGACCTCTCCAAAGAAATAGTCAGTGATGCAGCGGAGGGCTTTCTTTTAAATGAAGCTGCTATCAGAGCTTTTGGCCTTGAGGAGAATCCGGTAGGCAGACGTTTTGAGTATGTATATGGCTTGCCGCAGCCTAAGGCCGGGCGTGTTGTGGGGGTGGTGAAGGACTTTCACTATGCTTCGCTGCATTCTGAGATTGAACCTCTCATGATCCACGTTTATCCTAATTTTTCAGCCTTTCTGAATGTACGCATCAACACAGAAAGAGTGAAAGAGACAATGACCCGACTGGAGGAGACCTGGAATCAATTACAACCTTCTACGGAGTTTGATTACTTCTTTTTAGACAGTCACTACGATAACCAGTATAAGGCTGAAATGAGCCTGGGTAAGGTGATCGCTTTCTTTACCTTACTGGCAGTGATTATTGCGTGTATGGGACTTTTCGGTCTGGCCTCTTTTATTACCGAGCAGCGTACCAAGGAGATTGGGGTTCGCAAGGTATTGGGGGCCTCTATTAAGTCCATTATGACTTCACTGTCTAAAGAATTTGTGCTGTTGATTTTACTGGCCAACCTGCTGGCCTGGTACCCTGCCTACTATTTCCTGACCGGCTGGCTGGAAGGCTTTGCTTTCCGGATCGATATCAGCCTGCTCACCTTTGTCGTGGCGGCTTTGGGTGCCCTGGTGATCGCGTTGAGTACGATTAGCTTCAAAACCTATGTGGCGGCCCGAAGGAATCCCGTGAGGTCTTTGAGGTATGAGTGACGGTGTGGTTGCCGGTCACCCGGCAGAGCCCAGCGACTCTGACAATCGTCTGAGCACTCAAAGTGGTCGGACGATAAGGTAGCACGAGATTTATCGAATATCTATCCAGTCGCTCGCATGTTGCGAGTGATCTGCTTAACGAGAGGTGGTCACTCGGCAAAGCCGAGCGACTGGTGCTGAAGCGACTGGCACCAGCATTAACCGGTCTGACCTGAGGGTGCTGATTTTGCGGTTTTCCATTCCCGGTAGGCCTCTCTCATGCAGTGTCCGCAGGGGCGATGGCCCTCGTGAATTGCCTCTGACTCTGATGTGAAAAACACCCGGTTTTTGGGGAGCATACGCTTGCCGGATTTGCAGGAGAGCTTTCCGTAAATTTTAAGCTTCCTGTTGCCTCCCAGAACCACCTTGCCAGACCGTATCAGCTGATGAAGTTGGCGTTTATCTGTGTCCGGATGTCTGATCATTTCAAAGCATCATGAAGAATAATCCCCAGTGTATACCTTTCACCTGTGAGCACTTCGCTCACGCCATGGCGCATATTAAGGCGGTAATAGCCTTTAGCGCTTTTAGCCGGTCTGTACTGCGTAGGGATAACGACCATATCTCCGAGCTTCGGGTCAATCACAATGGCACGGCTTTGAGCTCTGGGTTTTTGCTCAGTGAGAACCAGTGAACCACCCGTGAAGTCTTCTGCGGGTTTGCTCAGGCAGAAGATAGCCTGCATAGGAAAGTACACTTCACCATAAAGGTCCTGATGCAGGGTATTAAAGCCGCCCGTCTGGTATTGAAGAATCAGGGGAGTAGCCCTGGTTTGGCCTTTGGCATGACATAGCTCCAGAAATTCGGGATGACGCTCCGGGTAAGAAAAGGGAAGTTTCATCACTTTGGCCCATTGATTGGCCAGGGGAGCAAGTAGTTCATAGATATCTGAACGAAGCTGTTGAATACTGTCTGGCAGAGGGTGTTGGTAATAGCGATACTGCCCCTTGCCATAGCTGTGTCTTTCCATTTCCACTGTTTTTCTGAACAGCTCTGGTCGGGAGTAGGTGCTTTTTAGTTGTGTGCAATCGTCCGGGCTGAGTACCGAGCTGATCAGTCCATAGCCTTTTTCATTGATGTCCTGATAGAGGAGGGTTGGGTCAGTGGTTTGGAAGTGTTTCATTGATTTTGGTTGAGAATTGAGCGTTTGAATAAAAACAGAGATGTCATTCCCAAGTAATTCGGGGTTGACAAAGAAGGTCGATGTTTACCTCGTTTTACCCCTTTGTGTTCCCCCTGAAAGCGGGAAAATATAATATGGGGTTTAATTAACTACTAATGGCTTCCTGTGCCTGTTCCCAGCCAAGCATGGCCGTTTTGCGGTGCCGGCCCCAGCGATATTCTCCGATCTTGCCAACGGTTTTGATCACCCTGTGGCAGGGAATAATGTAGGCGATAGGGTTACTGCCAATAGCTGTGCCCACGGCTCTTTGGGCTGAGGGCTTCTCAATAGACCGCGCAATATCACTGTAGCTGGCGAGTGCCGCCTCAGGTATCCTCAGCAGGGCTTCCCACACTTTGATCTGGAAGCCGGTTCCTTTTACATGAAGATGCAAAGGGGTATCAATAGTGAGTGACTTTTTAAAGAAAGCTTTTACGGGTTCATCATGCGGACCGGCACTTTCTATTAACCGGGCATTGGGCCAGAGCTCTCTCAGTTCATCGGCCACCGCCTGAGCCGATTTCTCGAAGAAAAGAATATTGCAAATGCCCACCTGGGTAGAGGCCAGCAGATAGTTTCCGAACTGACATTCATGAAAACTGTAGTGAATAGTCAGGTTTTCGCCCCCATTCTTATACTGGCCGGGTGTCATACCCTCTATGTTCACAAAAAGGTCATGGAGTCTGCCAGTACTGGAAAAGCCTGTATCGTAAGCTGCTTCATATACGGAGGCAGACTTCTTTCTCAGCACTTCCTTGGCATGCTCAACGCTGATGTACTGGAGAAACTTCTTAGGGCTTACTCCGGCCCAGTCAGAAAAGAGCCGCTGGAAATGAAAGGGGCTGAGGTGCACCTGCTCAGCAATAGCTTCCAGATTAGGTTGGTGTTCCCGGTTTTCAGAGATGTAATTGAGTGCTTCTGCTATGCGATAATAGTCGTGCATGGGTCTTTTTTTGATCAAATATAGATCGGTGGGAAGCTGAAGGAAACCCGAAACTTGCCATTGTGAAATGGTGGTTCCATCCTGAAAGAATCAGGTATGATAAAGTTACATCATTTGTCAGAATGGCTTACAAGCAGACTACCCTTTCCTCAGAGCTGCCAGGAATTGCTCTTTGTAGGTTCTGCCTACGGGTAGTATGCTTTCTCCTGCAAATACCTGGTTTTGGGATGTCTTGTCTACCTTTTCCAGGTTCACAATGTAAGATCGGTGAATCCTCGCAAATCCAAATCCTGAGAGCTTTTCTTCCCAGTTTTGAAGACTGTCCAATACCAGAATCTGGTTGTCGGTTGTGACAAACTTTACATAGTCTACTTCGGCTTTCAGGTACAGAATACTGGCCAGAGAGATTTTGTAGGTAGTTTTATCCGCATAGAGTAAAAGCTGCTTTTGGCGCACTCCCTTCTCGGCCGAGAGTTGCTGCCTTACACGGGTCACAGCTTTACTGAATCTTTCATAAGAAAATGGTTTTACCAGGTAGTCCGTTGTTTCTTCCTCAAACGCCTCTACAGCATACTCCGCATAAGCGGTGGTGACAATAACCCTGGGTTTCTGCTCCAGTGTTTTCAGAAATGAAATACCATTTAACTCAGGCAGGTGAATATCCAGAAAGAGCAGGTCTGCTTTCAAAATCTCCTCAGGACTGATGTCAAGACCACTCTCATAAACACCAATACACTCAATAAATGGCGTTTGGCTGATATAGCTTTTCAGTACTTCTACCGCAGCGGGCTCGTCTTCCAGAATGAGACAATATATCATAGCTGTACTTCCAGATCTACTTTGAACAGGTGGTCGTCATGGTTGATTTCCAGGGTATATTTTCCGGGAAACAAAAGCTCGAGTCTCTCCCGGGTGTTTTTGAGCCCTAACCCGCTTTCTTTCCAGTCAGGACGATCATGGTCTGTCTGTTTTTCTGAGAATGGATTGCTACAGGTGAAACTCAATAGCTTTTCTCTAAGCACTATACCAATTTCAATCAGGTGACCGGTTCCTTTCAACACTGAGGTGAATTTAAAGGCATTTTCAATAAAGCCTATGAGAATCAGAGGTGGTATCAGCTGTTTTGGGTTGTCTGTCTGAATTTCCAGGTGTACATCCACTTTGGCAGAGAGCCTTTCCTGTTGTAGCTGGACATAGTCAGTGAGGTGTGCAATCTCCTGCTCAATGGCGACATAATCTTTATCACCCTCATGCAAGACATAGCGAAAACCGTCAGATAGCTTGAGGATCAATTCAGGTGTTTTGTCGTCCTTCTTCAGGGCATTGGCATAAACGGTATTGAGGGTGTTGAACAGGAAGTGCGGGTTTACCTTAGCCTTGAGCCCCTGTAGCTGGGCGTTTTGCTTTTCCATGCGCAGCTTATCTATTTCAGCCTGCTTGCGATAAGTGTTTTTTACTGAGTGGATGGCAAAAAAAGCCACCCCAAAACTGAGGTAAGTCAGTGAATTGGCAATCATGTGATTCCAGATGTCCCGGAATCCTCCGTGAAAGAGCTGGTCGAAATACTCGTAGGCCAGCACATTGGCCACAAACACCAGCACCACCACGGGGATGTACTTCTTCTTATGCTCTTTCGGGAAGAACCAAAAGTAAAGAAAGTAGGAGATGGTCATTTTGAAGAAGAGCGAGTTCAACTCGTGAAGAAAAGACATGGGGTAGCCTCCTTCCCGCTCCATGTACTTGATATAGGGATAAATGAGAACAAAGAACCAAAGCAAAACATGGAGGTAGGGCTCTGCCTTAAGGTATTTTCCAAATGTAAATTGCTTCTCCATTAATCTGACTGACCGGCATCAGGAATACCAATGATAGGAATATCTGGTTACTAATTATCGAAAGTGATCACCAAATCCCTGATGGCGGCTTTGGCAAGTATCACCTTCTCTCCGGTGGTACCGCTTATTCTGAATATAAGGTGACCTTTCTCTAACGGATTGCAGTCCTGTACATTGAAATATTCCTTACCATCCATTTTGAACCAGAGTCGGTTTCCTTTTTTGCCTATTTCCACCTGGTGCCATTGGCCTACGGTAGCGATGTTTTCAGGGAGCCTTTCGTAGAAGCCTCTGGACAAGGGAGAGAGGTTTTTATAGAAAAAAGGGCTTAAGCCATGAGAACTGTTGTTGAAGGTGAGGTTGTAGTGCTGCATATTGCTTCGCCATTCCCAAAATGCTTCCGGTGAAGCGTTGACAGCAGGCATAATGAGCTTGTCAGGGCTTTTGGTCTGCGATGCGGAAAACAGTGTGATCAGAACGCTCGACTCGGACATGGGCTTTACTTTGTAGCGAATCGTATAGTTCCCCTCATAGGCCTGAGGGCTTACCAGAAAGTAGCCGTCAGCTCCCTCTGTTTCTTCCATAATCAATACATCAGCTTCGATAGTAGTTTTTCCCTTGTCAAGTGTGGGCCATTGGGCCAGCTCCTGAGCGGCAATTTTTACCTGCTGTGCTATGATGATATGGCTTGTCGCTACCAGGGTGATGGTGAGCTTGAGTAAAGTGTAGAATCTGATCATAAGTAGTATTTTAATCGATGGAGCCACCGTGTCGGTAGTCTCGTTTCTTTCTGT
>DIYF01000094.1:13978-25564 GCA_002427745.1 Roseivirga sp. UBA6061
TGTTTCTGAATCGGGTTTTGTTTTGGAAAAGCTTATAGTCGATGCTCAGGAGTATGCCGAAGGTTTGCGATTGAAATTTCCATATCTCGTTTTGCACCACTTCCGGAGTCACCGTTTTGCGATACATAAGGTTGTCGTTAAGCACATCAATCACTCTGAAATTTGCAGTCAGCTGGTTACTGAGCAGGCTCACCCTGGCTGCCATATCCACGCGATTTCTGGATCTCCTTTGCTCGAAGGTAGTCTGGTCTTTACCAGTGTATCGGTAGGTAATATCGGCACTTATATTCCCTGCAATTTTGAAGCTGTTCTTCAAAATGACACTTGACGAGTAGAGCTGGTCCCAGGTGATATATACATCCTGGCGAATGTCGGTCTGATAATAATTGGCTGAGATCTGAGTGTCCCAGAAAGCGGTTGGCTGGAAGAAAAGGCTGGATTCTATACCCAGGGCATGCTTGGTGCCGATATTGTCGAAACCGATGGTATTGACACCGTTACCATCAATGTTTTGCAGCCGTTCTATCACATCGGTTCTGTGATGATAAAAGGTGGAAGCTGACCAGGTGAGCCACTTGCCTGTATGCTGGAAATTGGCTTCCAGGTTATGACTGAATTCCGGTAGTAATCCCGGGTTGGCCCTCCAGTGAAAGTATTGATTCCCCATGCGAAAGGGGTTGACATGATTGAAGTTGGGCCTGGAGGCGCGTTTGCTATAGCCTATATTGAATAAGCTGGCCTCGCTCAACTGATAAGAAATATGTACAGAAGGAAAGAGGTTGGTGAAGGTCAGGTCAGTCTGCTGATTGTCGGAGCTATTGTCTGATGATGAGTTGAAATGCTCAAAACGAAGCCCGGCCTGCCAGCTGAATTTATCAGAGCCTGCCCGAATGAGGCCATAAATACCTAAAAGGTCCTCCTGATAGAAAAAGACATGACGTGTACTGGCCTGTGCCTCAAAATTGAAGTAATCATGGCTTGTAATTTCTCTTCCATTCCATGAAAAACCTGTTTCCAGTCTCGTGTTTTGACTGACCGGCCGGGTGTAGTCTATGGCAAAGGCGTGCAGGGTGTTGTTGTTCTTTTTTTCTTCCTCAAAAAGAAACCGGTCTTCTTCAAAGTCTTCGGCCGGAAGTAGATTGTCGTTTTGGGTCAGGTTATAGTCAAATTCCAGAAAATGAGATTCCGCGTTGAAAATCTTGCGGTAGTTGATGTTGGAGTTGAGTGTCTTGTGGGTGTGAGAAGAGATTCTGCGATACAGGTAATCAGGTCTGCCCGTGACATTGCTGTAGAATGTATCATTGAAAAAATCGTGATAGTCGTGCGTATAATCCACCCCGAAGGAGAGTTCGTTTTTGGGGTTGATAAAGAAGTCGATGCCCGTGGCGATCTTTCTGACTTCTCCATGAAAGTCATGAGGGGCAAATAAGTCACGGGTGTTGCCATTGGTATACTTTTGACGGATCGTTTGATGACTGTCCATGTCGCGCAGAGCCCGCGAAGCATTCCACCTGATGTTGATTCGGGAATAATTGTAATTCCCGCTTACGCCATAGCTGTGTCTCTTGGTACCTGCAGCCATATTGAGCGCGAGGTTGAGCCCTCTTTCTGTACCCTTTTTAAGCAAAATGTTGATGATGCCGGATAGTCCGTCTGCCTGGTTTCTGGCGGAGGGCGAGGTGATGATCTCAACGCTTTCTATAGAGGAGGCAGGTATCTGAGCCAGTACTTCTGAAGGTGTTAAGGCCGTAGGTTTGCCATTGATGAGGAGCCGCACATTGCCGCTACCCCTCAGTGTAATACTGCCGGTACCGTGGTCGGTTTGAATTTCTGCCAGCTGATCAAATGCTTCGAGTGCTGTGGTTCCTGACTGCTGCAGGTCTGCTCCCAGTCGAATAACCCTCCGGTCAATTTTCAGCTCGGTGTTGGTGCGTTCCCCTGTCACCACTACCTCGTCCAAATCGCTGGTGTATTGCTGTAAGAGGATAATCGGGTTTTCCCGGCTGAGAAAATCTGCCAGACTGACTATGCTTTTCTCATAGCCTACAAAGCTTACTTCCAGGTGGGTGAGGGCCTGCGGAATGTTGATTCTGAACTTCCCCTCGTCATCGGTGGAAATGCCATTGATCAGTTGCTGATTGTTATAAAAAATAACGGTCGCATAAGGGATACTCTCCCGGGTTGTGGAGTCGATTACCTGGCCCTCATAGACTGTGGCCGACTGACTCATAACGGGAGTGATATTCAGAAGCAGAAGAAAAATAAGGACAATTGTCCCGGCCATGTTTGATGCGCTCATGCTCAAATGTGGCCTGAATGAATGAGCTCTTAAATTTTATTCTGTTAACGTAGCTACTCTCTCTGTTAACGACATGGTCGGGCTTCTTTGCACCCCTGAAGGCGTTAAGGCACGCCCAAAAGAGCGCACCTCAACGAAAAACATGGGAATTGATTTTCAGGCAACCACCTTAGCTAACGGCAAGCAGGTGTCCCATCTGCAGGCTGTCTTTGATCAGAGATTCCTGGATCGGGGCTACCTGATTGTTGTACTCAACGGTGCCATAATCTATGCCGGAAACCTTCCTGCGTGTTCTGCTGCCTTTAGGAGCTTCCACCACACTGACGATATCATCTGCCACCAGTTGAGGATCCAAGGCATCTTCGGTGTCAAAGAAACCTTCGAAGTTTTTCAGCATAGCACCTGGTACCTCTTTGTGGTCTCCGTAGGCTTCCAAGACTTCTGCATTAGCTTCTTTAGGGCCGCTGTAAAGCAGGCCTGTGCCAAATGGTCCCGGTTCATTGATAGATACTTCTATACCAAATGGAGCCAGCTCGTAACTCAGAGATTCTGAATAGGTTTCCAGAGCGTGCTTACTGGCACAGTAGATACCGAAGTAGGGGAAGGAGAGTCTTCCGGCCAGAGATGAAACATTGATGATCAGTCCGTCTTTGGCCGCCCGCATATGGGGGAGTACGGCATTGATTGTTCGCATAGGGCCATAGAAGTTAATCTCGAACTGCTCTTTGGCCTGATCCAGAGAGTAGGCCTCCGTTATGCCGACAAACATCACACCGGCATTATTGATCAGAGTATCTACTTTGCCGTCTGCCTGAATCACCTGGTCAATGGCCTTTTTTACGGATTCATCCCGGCTCACGTCCAGGTCGATTACCTCGATAGAAAGGTTCTCGGATTTAGCGGTTGACAGAAGCTCATCACGTTTTTGAGCATTTTTGCCTTCCGGGTTGCGCATAGTGGCCCAGACCTTGTATCCTTTTCTGGCCAGCGTTAAGGCAGTGAGGTATCCGAAGCCACTGCTGCTTCCTGTAATTACTGCGTTTTTCATTTTGTTTTATGGGTTTGTTTATTGATAGTAGACTGGTCGTCTAGTAAATGTTCAAAATTTTTTCAGAGCAGGTTTTTCATGAAACTGATAAAGAGATCCATGGGCTCATTGTTGCGTTCGGATTTCATTCTTACCAGCGCACCTTCCCAGCTATTAAGCAAAAAGGCTGCATATTCTTTGGCCGAGAAGGCCAGTTTGATATTCCCTGATTCCTGACCTTCTTTGATGGCTTTTTCAAAGAGTCCCTCCCAGACCTCAAAGTTTCCCGAGATTTTATCTGCAAAGGCAGCGAGATCCCCCAGTTCCAGGCTGCAATTACCTAAAAGGCATCCTAGTCGGTAGTCTTCAGATGTATATCTCACTTTCACAGCTTCGAACAGATCAAAGATGCGGTCTTTGGGAGTTCGTTCCTGGTTGTCTAAAAAAGACTTTGTGAATTCCACCGCATTGCCGGAGTAAAAGTCTATGAGCTTCAACCCGAAGTCTTCTTTGCTTTTAAAGTAGTAATAGAAAGAACCCTTGGGTACTCCCGCCTCGTCCAGAATCTTTTGCAGACCTACTCCGTGGTATCCTTTTTCATAGATCAGGTCAAGACCCTTTTCGAGAATAGTATGTTCTGTTTCTTTACTCATATTAGACTGGTCGTCTAGTACAACGCAGGACCACAGAAAAAGTTCAGAGGTTCTGGTTTTTTTGTTTTTGGAGTGGGCTGTCATCAGTGGTGGGAAAGGATTGGGTCACTCGGTAGAACCGAGCGACTGAGGTGGCATCAAGTTGGTGAAGAACACCAACTTGGGCGGAAGAGGGCACAATCGTCTCACCACTCTCAGTGGTCGGACGATTGGTTCCTAAAGCAGGCTAACCAGGCAAAGGACATTGGCTGTGTTGGTGAAGAACACCAACCTGGGCGGAACTTACCCAGTCGCTCGCATGCTGCAAGTGGCCTACTTACGATTGGTCGTCACTCGGCAAAGCCGAGCGACTGAAGATTGAGTGTACAGTCGTCTGACCACTCTCAGTGGCCGGACGAATGGTTCCTAAAGCAGGCTAACCAGGCAAAGGACATTGGCTGTGTTGGTGAAGAACACCAACCTGGGCGGAACTTATCCAGTCGCTCGCATGCTGCGAGTGACCTGCTTACGATTGGTCGTCACTCGGCAAAGCCGAGCGACTGAAGATGAAGGGTACAGTCGTCTGACCATTCCCCAGTGGTCAGACGAATGGTTCCTAAAGCAGGCTAACCAGGCAAAAGACATTGGCTGCGCCCAGCACCAGCTCGGAGAACAGGCCTTGCATAATCTGCTTTCCCGGTTTTCCGTCAGCTCCTATACTTATCAGTCGGCCAATGGCGAAGCCCATAAAGATCAGTGTGGCTATAACCAGAGAAATCATGGTTAGCTCGGAGAGTACAGTGCCCAGCAAAATGATGATGCCGCCACACAGCATAAGGGCGCTGACTCCTCTGACTTCATTGAGCAGGTTGACATCTTTATCCAGTGCGATGCCTGAGTTTTTAGAGTAGGTTTTGATCGGGTTGCTTAATCTCATCATGCCTACCATGGTGAGCAAAAGCCCTGAAAGTGCGAGTGTTATAATGTTTAAGGTTGCCATTCTTTATTACTTTTGATTTGTATGGAAGCAAAAGTAGAATGGGGTTGTGACAGAGGTATGTCAAGGGTCAATCACGATTCTTAATGTATTTTTCAAAGTACTCTTTGATGGTCATATTGTGAGGGGAGAAGGTCTCTGGCAGGGATGTTAGTTTCCGAATATAGTCGATGCGAAATGCGCGAAATTCATTTCTCAATCGGCAGAATGCTACGAGCAGCCAGTTTCCTTTATTGTTATAGAAGGCAAAAGGTTCAACCTGCCGTTTGGTGAGTTTATCAGCTGAGGACAGGTATTCGATTTCCATCAGCTGAAAACCGGTAATGGCTGTCTGGATCTCCATAAGGTTATTGCTGGATTTCTCTTCGGCCCGGTTTTCTCCGTAATAGATTCTGTCTGCCAGTAAGTCTACCTTTTCCTTTTGAGCATCCTTTAAAACAGATTTAATTTTTTCTACTCCGCTGGCATAGTTGTCGGCAAATGACTGGTCTTTGCTTTTCAGGATAAGCTGTTCTGCCGTAATGAAAGCATTAGCTTCATCTTCGGTAAACAGAATGGGAGGAAGGTGGTATCCGTCTACCAATGAAAAGCCTTTGCCTTCTTCGGTCAGTATGGGGATGCCGGATTTTTCCAGCGTGCGAATATCCCGATAGATAGTTCTGGTACTTACCTGATGCTTATCTGCCAGGTACCTGGCGGTAACCATACGTTTGGTCTGCAACTGTGTGATAATGCCAGTTAATCTGGCAATCCTTGGTTTTTCTAACTCTTCCATCTAAATCCTGAACAGTCCGTTATATGCCATCCGTAACCAGTGAAATGTGATTGTATTTCAATCGATCTCAAATAATCGACTGGGTCACCATCCAGAAGAGTTGTCGGGAGATGGGAGATTCTTCGTTGACGCTGTTGAGCTCTTTAAACTGACTGATGCCGAGTGCACTTTTGATACTTTTCATATCGTCTGCTTCCAGCGCTTTAAATGCCATGGTCCAGTCCGGATAGGCGCGGTTATCAATTTCCTTCATGTGCAAGGTGATCACATCATGGTGTCGGCTGTCTTTTCTGATGCGGTTATAAAGCTCGTTGAGGGTATTGAACTCACCTTCCAGTATTTGCACAAAGTTTCTGTTGTTGTAGAGCAGGCAACCCGTCAAATCATTTTCAGCATTGAAGCTCCTGGCTTTGCTAAGAATATTCAGTAGGTCGTCATCAGAGACATCGGGACTGGCTTCACTTCGGTAGATTAGTTCAAATAGCACGGTATCACTCTTTACAGGTATCTCAAGTTAATTTAATGAAATTTTCAGAGTGCCTGAAGCCCTATTGGTTCAATTTCAGCTTTTTCACCAGGGCTCCGATTGAGAGTCCCTGGAAAATGATAGAGAAGACTACCACACAGTAAGTGATCAGCATGATCAGGTCCCGGAATTCTGACTGTGGCAGCGAGAGCGCCAGGGCTATTGAAATGCCTCCTCTGAGTCCGCCCCAGGTAAGTATACCGATGGTTTTTGATGGAGGGGTTTCTCCCTTTTTCATCAGGCCTATCGGTATGGCTACAGAAATGAGTCTGGCAATCAACACAGCGGGGATGGTGAGCAGACCAGCCAGAATATAAGAACCGTTATCGGGTAGTGAAATGATCTCCAGACCAATGAGTACAAAGAGCACAGCATTAAGAATCTCATCGAGCATCTCCCAGAACTCTGATACTTCCATGGCCGATTTACCTGCATTTTTCGGAAGAATCAGCTTGTTGCCTATGATGAGACCGGCTACCACCATGGCCAGCGGACCGGAAACATGAATGAGCGAGGCAAGACCATAGCCCCCCATGGTAATGGCAATCGTGATCAGCACCTCAATTTTAGGGGCATCTTCTATGCTTTTGAGGATGCGATACCCGGCATAGCCCAATATGGTTCCGTAGAGTACACCGCCAATGGCTTCTTCACCGAAGAGTTTGAGAGTTTCGCTGAATTCGAAGTTGGCTACTCCATTTTCGTGCACCAGCAAAATGCTCAGAAACACTACCACGCCCACACCATCATTGAAGAGTGATTCACCGGAGATTTTGGTTTCCAGGCTGGACGATACATTGGCTGATTTCAATATAGCCAGCACGGCAATCGGGTCGGTAGGAGAGATCAAAGCACCAAAGAGGAGGCAGTAGGTGAGGGGCACATCATAGCCTACCAGGCCTACAATCCACTGGCTGAGAAAGCCTACAATAAAGGTAGATACCAATACCCCCATGGTAGCAAAAAGCAGTACGGAAACCCGCTCTTTTTTGAGAGACCGGGCATTTACATGCAAGGCCCCGGCAAAGAGCAGAAAACTCAGCATGACATCCATCAGCAGCAACCGGAAATCTATCACGTGCACCACCTCGCAGGTTTGCATCATAATATCACGATCAATTTCCCCGATCAGGATCATAGTTCCGGCCAAAACCAGTGCCATGATCATCAGCCCGATGGTGGTAGGAAGCTTGAGGAATTTGTGATTGATATAGCTGAAAAAAGCGGCAATGCCCACGACAATGGTCATGGTCTGAAAGAGTGATCCGTCCATGGTTGATTATTAGCTCAACCTAATTTACACTAAAAAAGACAGGTGATAGGGGAGTGTCTGGAGGCTATGTACTCCATTTGACAGTCAGACAGAAATATAAGGGATGTTTTGAAGGCTTATTTTTCAGATAATTAACAAAAAAGCCCCGGAGTATCGGGGCCATGCTCAAATCAGCTACACTTGCTAAAAGTGGTGCCTGCTGAATCCGATTTGATTACAGGAGGAATGCTTGGAATAGCTGGTTTACCGGGTTTAGCTGGTACGGCTGGTGTGGTTGCCCCATAGATGCCCCAATGTGGTCCCCAGGGGCCTTCGGCCGTTTTCCAGGGTTCGTCAAACATCTCGAACCACATGGTGATAAAGGCCTGATTGTAAGTGTTGGTACCATTGATCCATTTACAGGTGGTATTGAAGTTGGTTACTTCATCTTTCCAGGTAGTGTCAGCATCAGCAGCACCGGCACTTGGCCAGCCGATTTCGGCAATCACCACTTCGAGTCCTGCTGCTATGGCCTGTGACATTCCGTTTTGATAAGAGTACTGCATATTACCAGATATATCCCCCGGGGTCATCGGAGTCGCTATTTTGGGGTTCTCATGGTTGCCTTTTTGACCGTACCATGGATAGATGGTAAGAAAGGCATAGCTCTGCATATCACTCAATAGTGGTGACCAGATACTGCTCATGGGGCCGGACCCGGTCATGCATATGGTTACAGGAATACTGCTGATATTACTGTATTTAGACTTTGCCAGTTCACTTACTGCGTAGTCAAAAGCGGCTTTTACCTCCTTGTAGGTATAGCCATTGGATGCCAGATCTACTTCATTACCTACCACGATGACCTTAACCATATCAGGGTGGGCACTGGCCTGTGTTAGAGCTGTGTCAATTTCCGTTTGGGTACTGGCACTGTCTCCGGGGAAGATCCAGGCACCCAGGGCCAGGCCCAGGCTGTGTTTTTTGCAGAGTTCCGGCAGGTACTGTTGACAGCCCTGTACGGTATAGGTGCGGATAAAGCTAAAGTAGTTGGCCGTGACCTTTAAATCGGCATCAACATCAGCTTTGGTATAAGTAGATTTTTTTACCGATGCTGCCTGGTGATACGGGGCATAGCATACGCCCATCATTTCACTTCCTCCGAAGAGTGAATTTGTATTGGTGCTCATAAAAAAGTGGTTTTGGTTAGTGTTTATTAAATGTAGATATAAAAAATGGTATGCTACAGGGATTTTCTGTACTCATTCGGAGTCATTTTTTCCCAGCGTCTGAAAGAGCGGATGAAGGCACTGGCATCGGTATAGCTGAGCAGCCAGGCAATTTCATTAATGCTTAATTCGGGCCTCTTCAGATAGGAAATCGCAAAGTCTCTGCGAAGGGATTCTGTAATCTCTTTGAAGGTATGTCCTTCTTCTGAGAGTCTGCGTTGCAGGGTTCTCACACTGAGATTGAGGTGACTGGCCACCTGCTCGATGCCAGGGAACTGAGGTTTTACCAGGTTGGCTACGGAGACCTTTACCTCTTCATAAAAACCACGTTGCTGATTGATGGCTGCAATTCTTTCTTCGGCATGTGCTACCAGAATTCTCAGAAGATTGTAATCACTTGTAATCACTTTTTCCTGAAGGTGTCGCTTGTCGAAATAGACAGCAATCTCTTTTTGCCCGAAAAGAACAGGGCACTGAAATAATCGCTCGTATTCGGTGGTTGTGGTAGGTTTTGAGAAGGGGAGTTCTATTTTGAGCGGGTAGTGATTTTTACGCGTGAGCTCGTGGAATTCGTTTATGGTAAAGGCGATGGTGCCATCTACAGTGTGTCTCACCGCCAGCTCAGAGTCTTTGGCCCAGAGCCGTTCCGGTGTCATGGTAAGCTTGTAGTGGTTATGCTCTTCAGTCAGGGTCATGGGCAGTGAACTACAGGCCAGCTGGGCAAAATCACAGGCATATTGCAGGGCCTGCAATACGGTTTCGGAGGTCTGGGTAATCTGAGCCACCAGACCCGCGGCAGTCATATTCATCGATTCCCCCAAATGAAGTCCGAAAAAAGGATCTCCTGTAGCCTCAGCTGCCGCAACAGCTACTGCATTGTAATTTTCTGCTTCCAAAACAGAGGACTCCTGGCAAAGCTCTTCCTCAGTCTGGCCACTGGCCTGAATGAGAGGACGTATGTCTGCACCCTGCCTTCCGGCAAAGTGAATTAAGCTGAGTACAAAACGTCCGTTAAATGCCATGGGGTTCAAATTATGCAATCTGGCATGAAATGACAATTGGTTGGCACTCAATGATCATCTCTGCCGACCGACTTTTCCGTGATTTGTAGTGTACTCAATGATGAATTATGAAAAGTATAAAGACACAGATTACCATCGAAGCGAGTCCGGAGCAGGTCTGGGCTGTTTTGATGGATTTTGATCGATATCCGGAATGGAATCCTTTCCTGATCAGTGTAAAAGGAGAGCCTGTGGTAGGTACGCATCTTGATAATGAGATCAAAACGAGTGAAAAGAAGATCATGAAGTTTCAACCGGAAGTCCTGGTAGCTGAAGCCAACACCGAATTCAGGTGGATAGGGAAGACTTTTGTCAAGGGGCTTTTTGACGGAGAGCACTACTTCCTGTTAAAGTCTGATAGTGCCGGAGCAACCACACTGATACACGGTGAAAATTTTACGGGAATGCTCAGTGGCGTGATTATGAAGATGATCGGGGAGGATACGATCAAAGGATTTGAGTTGATGAATGAAGCTTTAAAACAAAGGGTAGAATCTATGAGAAAGGAGGTGGAACATGCAGGCTAATGAAATCAAACTGAGGTGGGTATTAAAAGCAAATGCGGCTTTTTCCCTGGTAAGCGGAGTGACTTTAATACTGGTGCATTCGGTCATAGCAGAGCTGATGGACGTGAGGAGTCCCGAAGTATTGCTCTATGTGGGCATCGGACTGGTACTATTTTCGGCTACGGTATTTCAGGCCGGGCTCAGAAAGGATATTTCCGTAAAGCAGGTGCAATCGATCATTGTTCAGGATTGGGTCTGGGTGGCGGGAAGTGCCGTGATTATAGGGGTACAGGCCTGGGAACTGAGCCACCTCGGTTATTGGATGATTGCCGGAGTAGCGCTCCTGGTTGCAGACTTTGCCATTTTTCAAATGAGGTTTTTAAAACGCATTTGAATCAGGCCTGGGTCTAAAATCAATAAGTGATTGAACATTGCCTTTTACTTTAAACCGCATCACGTAAATTGCAAGCATGCTTCAGCTAAAAAAGGCTCTTTTCTCGGCTTGTGACCACTATGTGAACGATAGAATCAGCACGATTGAAGAAGCTATGCGCAATGCGCAGTCTGCTGCCAATAACGAGACGAAGAGCAGTGCAGGCGATAAATATGAAACAGGCCGGGCCATGATGCACCTGGAAAAGGAAAAGCTGGCAGGTCAGCTGACCGAAGCGGCTAAGATGAGAAAGGCACTAGACCTGATAGATGTGGAAAAAACAGATACAGTAGTCGGCCTGGGTAGCCTGGTGAGAACGGAGAAGGCCAGCTATTATATTTCAGCCTCAGTAGGTAAGCTGGAAGTAGAGGGAGAGGTCTTTTTTGCCATTTCACCGGTTTCACCGATTGGTCAGCAACTATTAGACAAGGTAGAAGGAGACAGTTTTACTTTTGCCGGTCGTAGTCAGCGTATTACGGCACTTTGCTAAAAGGAGGAGAGTTGCTGTGTAATTAACCGTTTTGCCACAGGCCATTCCTGAATAATGATGCTGTAATAGGCAGAGTTTCGGTAAGAATTGTCTTCCCTGACCATATCGTTTCTCAGAATCCCCTCAAACTGAGCCCCGAGTTTTTCAATCGCTTTGCGCGACCGCACATTGAGCTCGTCTGTCTTGATTTGAACCCTGGAAATATTGAGCTGCTCAAAGCAGTAGGTGAGTAAGAGTAGCTTACATTCAGGATTCACAGCTGTTCCCCAATAATCAGGGTGCAGCCAGGTCCAGCCGATTTCCAGCTTACGGTGCGATGGCTGAATATCCATAAACCGGGTACTCCCTATGATTCGCTG
>DIYF01000161.1:0-437 GCA_002427745.1 Roseivirga sp. UBA6061
ATGGACTGAACTTCCTGTCGGTCTATGGGAAATTGCGCGAATAACTTGTGAGTCGCGGCTATCAGGTTTTCCCACCAAACCTCAGGCTGTTGTTCGGCCCAGCCGGTCTGACGGGCGATGATGTCCATTTCCTTTTCCGGGTGATGCACTGAACCAACTGTTGCCAGCGTTCGGGCATCTACCAGGGCAGCTTTGACAGAGCTGCTTCCTATATCGTAACCAAGTAAATACATGGGCGGATTTTGCAGCCTCTAATATAGGGAAGTGCCCGATGGGTGGAGGCTTTAGGCTCCCTTCACCCTTGCGTCAATCTACTTCGATGGTACGTCACCCACTTCGTGGAGGTAATTGGTTAATGGTTATTAGTAATTAGGGGATGCTTCTTAAATCAAGCCAATCCTGCGGCTGATAATGTCATCGATCTTTTGAAAGAGTAT
>DIYF01000161.1:504-4117 GCA_002427745.1 Roseivirga sp. UBA6061
TCATCGATCTTTTGAAAGAGTATGGGGGGCTTCAGGGTTCGCCAGTTGAGTATATCCAGGTTGCCACCAAAGTTGATATAGCTATCGATATTAAAGACTTTCATCTCTTCCTGTACAAAGTCCCTGAAGTTGATACCTGTGATCCAGCCTTCTTCCATGTCCTCAAACCACTCCTCATAATAGCTGTCATCTGAACCGTGGAAATTGAGAATGTTTTCACCTATCAGCAGGTACTTGTTGATCCCGAAGTGGTTGAAGTGGTCAATGATATTGCGCTTCAGGTGCATGATATCATTGTTCAAAGCATCATTCCATTCACCAATGAACTCGATGATGATGAACCCGCGATCATAATCAGTATAAAGAATTTTGATATACAGTGTTTCCGACCCCATAAAGTCCCAGTGCGGGTCTATATAGTAGCCATAGATGTTTTCTGAATAGAGATCAAAGTTGTACTGCTTGCCATCGTATGGCGAATTGGGATCCTCAGCTACATTGTAATACTTGAGCCAGTTGTAGTAAGGTTCTATGTTATGCATAGGGTACTAGCTGTTTTTTACGAAGTCTATGACTCCCCGAACAGAGCCATGTTCCTTCAAAAGCTTTTCTGCCGCTTCCTTCTCGATCTGCAGCATCTCCATCACCATTTTGGTACCCCGATCCACCAGCTTATTGTTGGAAAGCTGCATATCTACCATGCGATTGCCCTTTACTTTTCCCAGCTGTATCATAACGGCTGTGGAAATCATATTCAGCACCAGCTTTTGAGCAGTACCGGCTTTCATACGTGTACTGCCTGTCACAAACTCCGGTCCTACGATGGGTTCTATCGGGTAGTCAACCTCCCAGGCCAGCGGGCTGTCGGGATTACAGGTAATACAGCCTGTGAGTACCCCATTTTCTTTGGCCTTTTTTACACCTCCGATCACATAGGGCGTTCTGCCGGAAGCAGCGATTCCAATCACAGTGTCTTTGTGATTGATCATGTGCTCATTGAGGTCTTTCCAGGCCTGGTCAGGGTCATCTTCGGCAAACTCCACAGCTTTGCGAATAGCGCTGTCGCCTCCGGCAATCAGACCTACCACAATGCCATGTTCCACGCCATAGGTAGGAGGGCATTCTGAAGCGTCTACTACGCCCAGACGTCCGCTCGTACCTGCCCCGATATAGAAGAGTCTGCCGCCTTTTTGCATGCGGGGCACGATCTCTTTGACCAGGGCTTCTACTCGGGGGATTTCTTTTTGAACGGCCTGAGCCACGGTTTGATCTTCGCGGTTGATATTGCTAAGCAGTTCTTTGACAGTCATTAGCTCCAGTTGGTCATGATTTGACTCTGATTCGGTTACGTTCATTTTATATCTGTTTCGAAAAGACCTAAATTCCTGTCAAACATAAGCCAAATGAAGTGTAAATCCCGCTTTTCGTTTCAATTCCTTGTTGTGGTTTTCATGATCCTGAGCCTTTCTGCCTACAGTCAAAAGATCAAGACGAAGGAGCTTGAAGAACTGAGCCAGACCTACGCCCTGAAAGCTCTTAACACGGACCTGAGAGACTTCCTGAGCATCCCTAATAACTCCCTCTTCCCGGAGCATGTATTAAACAACCTGAAATACCTGGAGGAGGCTTTTGGCAAAAGAGGTTTTACCACAAAGAGACTGCCCACCAAAAGCCGTACGGCTTTACTGGCTGAGAAAAAGGTGAAGGGGGCCAAAACCACCGTGCTCTTCTATATGCACTTTGACGGTCAGCCGGTGGACCCTGCGGCCTGGCACCAGGAAGACCCCTATACCCCGGTGTTGAAAAAGCCGGTGGGAGATGACTGGCATTCGGTTTCCTGGGAGGAAGCAAAAAGCGGTTTCGATGAAGACTGGCGCATCTTTGCCCGTTCTGCTTCTGATGACAAATCACCGATCATCATGCTGCTCACAGCCATGGACATCATGATGGACCGTAAGCAGACCCCGGGATTCAACATCAAGGTGATTCTGGATCCTGAGGAGGAGCAGGGTTCCATTGGCTTACCGGGAGTCATTGATACCTATAATGAAGAGCTTTCTGCCGACCGCATGGTGATTCTCGATGGGCCTCTGCACGATTCGGCTCAGCCGACCTTAGTATTTGGCTGCAGGGGTATTGCTGAGATAGAACTGACGGTCTATGGACCAAGGCGACCCCAGCATAGCGGACACTTCGGTAATTATGCGCCCAATCCCGCTTTGAGATTATCGAAGCTACTCGCTTCTATGAAAGATGATGAGGGCAGGGTTATCATTCCCGGCTTTTATGATGGTATTCACCTTACTTCTGAGGTTAAGGCTATTCTGGAGGCCGTGCCTGATGATGTCAATGCCATCCATAAGCGTGTGGGAATTGCCGAAACCGATAAGGTGGGCAGCAACTATCAGGAGGCTATGCAATATCCTTCCTTAAACATTCGGGGTTTTCGATCAGGGTGGGTAGGCGATGAGGCCCGAACCATTGTACCGGGTACAGCCACAGCTACCATGGACATTCGGCTGGTGCCGGAGTCTGATGGTGCCCGCCTGGTAGGCCTGGTACGAAAGCATGTGGCAGAGGCCGGTTATTACATTATTGAGAACCGGGAACCCACAGAAGAGGAGCGTATGACCAAAGGAAAGATTATCCGGTTCGATCATAATCCGTCAGCCATGTGGAAAGCCTTTTATACGCCTATCGAATCAGAGACGGGTATGTGGCTTTACAATACGCTCAAAGAGGCTCATGGCAAGGAAGTGGCAAGGATCAGGCTGGCAGGGGGAAGCGTTCCCATTGCCTTTTTTGTGCAGGGCCTGAATATTCCAGCTGTATTAGTACCTCCGGTAAATCCTGACAACAACCAGCACAGCCCGAATGAAAACCTGAGACTTGGTCATTTTAAGAATGGTATCAAGTCGGTGGTGGCGATATTGAATTCGAAGATTGATTGAGCCTGATCCCTCCGCCTTTGTGTCTGCCCTAAAGCTATGGCGCAAGCGTACAGGCACCTCCCCTTGCAGGGGAGGAAAACCCCTCCGTCCTGCGGACACCTCCCCTGGGAGGGGAGGAAGACCCCTGTTCTGGTGTCAGAACTGAGACTTTTGGCGGGAATGTACGATTACATTTTCTTCAGGGAGAGGCATTGGTTTCACGTTTTTCATCCGATACCAGAACTACATTTTCCCTGGGGATGCGAATGTAATTAAAGAAGCAGCACTCACTTACTTCCCTTGCCATGTTGACTCCACAACCTTTACACTTCAGATTGAGCGATTCACCGGGAGGAGGTCCGCAGCAACAGGATTGAATAAGATTCATGTCAAACTCATAAAAATCTATGTTGGTTTCAAAGTGTATATGAAAGCATTCATCCTGCAGAGCGATACCGAATGGGTCGATACCGTCTGTAAAGTCATTGGAGTTTATGAGGCCGGTTTTGACATGATCTCTTTGTTCAACCTTATTTGATAGTGGAGTGCGACAGTGTGCGCAAACCAGGATATGACATTGCTCTTGATTCATGATCTCAAGTTTGTGCACTGTTGCGCAATGTTTTTGCGTAGATGAAAAAACATGCCCGGATATTTTGAGAATGGTATCAAGTCGGTGGTGG
>DIYF01000161.1:4184-4305 GCA_002427745.1 Roseivirga sp. UBA6061
GAATGGTATCAAGTCGGTGGTGGGGATATTGAATGCGAAGAGACCCACCGCCATTGTGCCTACGCTGAAGCTATGGCGCAAGCGTACAAGGCACCTCCCCTGAGAGGGGAGGAAGACCCCT
>DIYF01000021.1:0-924 GCA_002427745.1 Roseivirga sp. UBA6061
GCGATACAATGGTTATAATGTTGATCAGATAGAGTACAACCGTAAGTTTGGCCACCTGTTCCCTAAGCCACCTCCACCTCCCGAGCCGGTAGACAGTGCTGCCTTGCTGGCGGCAGAAGCAGAGGCCCTGGCAGCCGATACTATACCTAAGAAGAAGGGCTTGCTGGGCATGTTCAAGAAGAAAAAGAAGAAAAAAGGAGCAGAAGAGGGTACAGGTGCTGAAGAGGGAGGCGATGAGTCTGCTGAAGCCGGTGATACCGGGGAAGCCAGGCCGAGTAAAAAAGAAAGAAAGGCCAGTAAGAAGAAAGATAAGGCCAAAAACAACGAGAATAAGAAGAAGGATAAGGCAAAGAATAAGAAGAAGGACGATAAGAAAAGCGACAAGAAAAAAGACGATAAAAAGCGTAAGAAAAAAGAGGGCAATGATGACGGCATCCGGGATGAGGATGACGGAGAATAGCCCGCTGACCAGTCTCTTTAGCCTTCAAGTCCGGCTGCAGTCTTAGTAACAGACTGCGGCATTTCACGAACTTTATTGAAAGGGGGTAGGGCATTTGCCTCCCATGCGTATTCAATCTCAAAGACAAGAGATATGATGGATACGAAGAGATTTTTTGCCCTCTTTTTGGGAGTTCTGATGGCAGTGGCAGTGGTGAGCTGCCAGACAGATGAAGATGAGATTCCGGTAGATGATCAGGTGGTCGGGCCGGGAAGTGGAGACAGCGAGTTTGGCAATGCACTGGTGGCTACTTACAATGTTTCCGGTACACAAATCAGCCTGACACAATCAGGACCTGCGGCTTCAGGTTTTTATAATACAGCGCGTCAGCAGGAATTCTGGAACTTTTTTATAGGGCTGATCCCCAGTGATATATGGCCTCAGATAAAGAAATTAACCCTCTATGCCGATGAAGAAGATGGTAC
>DIYF01000021.1:990-12456 GCA_002427745.1 Roseivirga sp. UBA6061
TATGCCGATGAAGAAGATGGTACGGCTGCCTATGTAGCACCACTCAATGAAAATGACCTGAGCAAGTGGGAGATGGGCTGGAACCTGGCCTATGTCTGGGATAACAGCAATAACCTGATCAAAGGAGAGACCGCTTTTACGGCCATTCACGAATTTGCTCATGTGCTCACCCTCAATGCCGGTCAGGTAAATGCCAGTGCCAGTGCCTGTAACAGTTTCCATACCGGAGAGGGCTGTAGCAATAGTAACTCTTATATCAATGGCTTTTTTCAGCAGTTCTGGACGGATATCTACGATGAAAATCAGGCAATCACCTCTGATGATGGCTACCTGGCCTTCTACCAGAAATATAAAGATCGGTTTGTGTCAGAGTATGCAGCTACCAACCCGGGTGAGGACATAGCCGAGAGCTTTGCGGTATTTGTTGTCAGCAACTTGCCTTCAGGCAATAGTATCGCTGATCAAAAGCTGAAATACTTAAGTGAAAGTGAAGCCCTTATCACCATGCGCCAGCGAATAAGAGAGAACATTAACTTCAATATTAACCTGAACGCCATTGGCGAAGCACGTTCTTCCAGAGCAGGACTTAAGGAAAAACACGGTCATTTTTAATAAGGCTTTAATGGTGACTAACTATCCCCCGGTTTGCGTTGGCAGGCCGGTTTTTTTTTGTGCTGGAATCAGATGATTTCTGTCCTACGGGTCTGACTCATTAAAAAGCAGATATCATAAGTTGTCTGTCATCAAGAATGAAAGGTTTCAACTGAGTTCTTCGTCAAAGGCATTGGCCATCGCTGAAAGATTCCCCGACACAGGCATTCTGTGTGTAACAAGGATGTTATTCACGCCTGAACCGGGCTCAATCCTGCCTGCCGGTCCTTGTTTTCATCAAAGCAGAGAACTAAATTCATAGCTGTCATCATTAAACTCCAATCATGAAAAAATTGCTTACCCTCACCTTCTTAGTTATCATGTCAGCCGGCCTGTATGCCCAAAAGCCTGCTGAATCCATCCGGGGCAACTGGTTTAAAGCTGATGGCTCCAACACCTGGGCCATCGGGCTCCATGAAAAGTATGCCGTCTACGATGCGCAGTTCTGGGATTATGGAGAGATAACGCAAAGTGAAGGACTGCATATAATAGAGCTGAAACAGCCCGACCTCCGAAGAACAATAAAGATTAATGAAATCAATGGTGGTTTGTTTGTCCGGGACGAGAAGACTTCCATGAGGGTAGAGCCTGAAAGACAAGGTGAAGACCGCCTGCGTTTGAGAAACAGAGATACCTTCAGCTCCGATTTTATCAAGCCGGACCAGGTAGAACTCATGGGAGTTTTACAACACAAAGACAAAATGGCGCTGACTGCTTCGGTAATCTACAATGATCCCTTCAGTGAAGACCAGCAAAAGTATACGGTTAAGGTGGATGAGCTGGGCAGGTTTAAGCTGACCTTTCCTCTGAAAAGTCCGCAAACTGTCATGCTAACCGTAGGAGATGCTTTTCTGGTCTATATGGCCGAGCCTGGTGCCAGACAGGCCATGTGGATTGATGAGGCCTCTTTCATGGGAGAGGGCAGTGCCTGGACCAGCACCAAGGAGCTCCTGTTTATGGGAGACCTGGCTTTGGAGAATGAAGAGTATCGTATCTACAAGCCTCAGTATATGGAAATCAGGGCCTATTTTGAAAATGACAGCACCCAGAAAGCCTCGGAACCTCTGGACTACCTGGCCTACAGAATCGGTCTTATGGAGAAGCATAATGCGTTCAACAAAGCCTATTTTGAAGAGGTACCTACCAGCCCGAAGGTGAGAGAGCTGGCAAAGCGCGAGGCAAGACTGTATGCTGCAGATGATCTGATGCGCTACCGCTGGTTAAAAAACATGCGCTCCACCAGGGAGATTGTGGAACTGCCTCTATCATACCTGGAGCAGGTCAGGGCGCTTATCAGCGAAGATCCTGTAGACCTGCTTTCTACTGAGTTTGGCTCTGTGATGAGAGAAATGACCATGGGGATGATGCCAAGTGACCGGGAGAAATCACACGATATACGTATGGCCAGGATGTATGAACTGTTGAGTAGCAAAGCACTTTCGGAAGAAAACAGGACTCTTGTTGATCAGTGGCTGTCTGCTGAGAAGTCCAGAGAGCAGCACTTTGGGATGGTGAAGTTTCCTGAAAAAGTGAAGCCCTTTACTGATTTGTACAAGGCTGAAATTAATGACCTGAACGCGCTGATTTCTTTTGAACTGATGCTGGACCGAATCTCAGGATTGGGTAAGATAGCCCGTTCGAGCGTGGTGAACACTTTCATAGATCAGGTATACTTTTCAAAGGGTACAGATGTGCCTGAGGCTGTTTGGGAAAGAGCCATGTCACTGGATATGATACCACTGGCAAAAGAGGTGCTGGAAACCCGGAAAAGTGATCTCGCCATTCTGCGAAACGCAAGGTTTGTGGAAGGTGTGGCCATCAGCGATTCAGAAGATGACATCCTGGGCCAGCTTAAGAATAAATACAAGGGTAAGGTGGTTTATATTGATGTGTGGGCCACCTGGTGCCGACCTTGTATCGGAGAATTTTCGCATTTGCCGGATATTAAGGAGAACCTTAAAGATGAAAAAGATGTGGTCTTCGTATACCTCTGTGCCCAGTCTAAAGAAGAGAGCTGGAAGACCATGGTGAAAAAACATAACCTGAAAGGGGATAACCTCTTTCTGGATGACGACAAATACGCCATGTTTGACAGGATAGTGAACGTTACAGGTTTTCCCACCTATATGGTAATTACCAAAGAAGGCAAGCTCGTGAGAGAGGGAATCGAACGTCCGAGCAACAGCGAAGAGCTGATTGATCAGCTAAAAGAATTTGCCGGGAGACAGTAGGTCATCCGTCTTTGGCAAAAAGCTGGCTGATATTCCTGAAAGCTTTGAACTCCAGGGCATTCCCTTCGGGGTCCAGGAAGAACATCGTGGCTTGTTCTCCTGCCTGGCCTTCAAAACGGATATAGGGCTCAAGTACAAAGTCAGTGTTCCGGGCTTTGAGTTTATCAGCGAGTTGGGTCCATTCATCCCATTCGAGTACTACACCAAAATGGGGGACAGGTACCTGGTGCCCGTCTACCGGGTTCATGGCAGGTTTGACTCTCAGGTCAGATCCTGTTACCTGGTGAATTACCAACTGATGGCCGAAGAGATTCAGGTCGACCCATTGCCGGTCGCTGCGCCCCTCTTCACAACCAAGTACTTCTTTGTAAAACCTGCGGCAGGCTTCCAGGTTGGCAACGGGGATGGCAAGGTGGAAGGGTGAGATAGTTTTCATATTAAATCTGGTCAGAGTTGCTACGCGAAGTTATTTCTAATGGAGCTGTTTTTGTAGTTGATTCCATTGTTGAAAAGCCTAATTTTGATTGAAAATATTTCATTAACCCGGTATGACTGTGGATTCAATTGTAGATGATTTAGATGGCAGGATTTTAAAGGTTTTAAGCAGGAATGCCCGCTTGTCATTTGCCGAGATTGGAAGGATCGTTGAGCTTTCTCCCTCGGCCACCAGAGAAAGGATTCAGAAGCTGGAAGACAGAGGGATCATCAATGGTTATGGGGTGGACATAAATTACCGGTTGCTGGGTAATGATATTGAGGCCTTTATTTCAGTAAAGGCTTTTCATGGCAAGCTAAAGGCATTTTTAAATGTGGTGGGAAGTTACCCCGAAGTGAAAAGAGCCTACAGAGTTACCGGTGGTCAAAATGTACACCTGGAAGTGATTGCAAAAGACCGGCTGGAGCTGCAAAAACTAATTGACAGGCTTATGGAATATGGCGATACCGAAACACAGCTGATACTTTCTGAAGTAGAGCTTGGCTGAAAACAGGTAGGGCTGTTTAAGGGGGGCTGCAGGGTGACAGGTTCTAATAGTCTTTATCCCGGGAGTTTACCAGCACTATTTCAATCCTGTCATAGGGTTGAGGTTCGGTTAGTTTTTGGAAAACAACATCTCTGATATTGTTCATGTTCAGTTCTCTCAGCCGTGTTACTTCGCTGTTTGGCAGGGTATCTTTTTCCAGGATAACGTAGGTGGAAATTCCGCTGGTTTGGTTAGCCTGAACGGTGGCTATCACTTTTTCGATTGATTTTCTGCGCGACTCAGCAATTTCTTCCGGGCTGTATTGGTTTATCTCCCATTCATAAATGTCCTGGCGTTCAATGAAATTCTGTCTTTCTCTTTCATAGTCTTCCAGCTCAATGGCAATGGTTATGAACATAAATACCCACAACAATATACCCAGGCCTATGGCATAGAGCCGTTCTTTGTGCTTTCTGATAAAACCTTCCCTGCGCAAACTCCAGTTGGAAAGCAGGGTCAGCGGCCATCTGATACCCATCCAGACCAGCTTTGAAATACCGAAGCTTTCCGAGGCGCGATATTGTTGTTCAAGCAAAGCTTTTTCCTCCGTCTGCCTTTTCCAGGCTTCCAGCAGTTCATATTCTTCCTCTCTGGAAATACCTCTTTTGATGAGCTCATCCCGCATTTGCGCCTTCTCCTCAGAGCTCAGATCAGAGTAGTGAACGTAGGCAAGAAGCTCTTCGGTACTTAGCTGCGATATGGACGAGTCGGGTTCCAGAATTTTGATCAGATGGACATGGGTACGGGAATCAGATACAATGTAGCAGGGTAGCGCATGAAAGGAATCAGGAGTTCATAAATTCACCAAAAGAATCGGCAACTCTGAGAACATCTCCACCATCATGGTAATAAATCCAGACGGAGAAATTGTCTGAGGAATCGAGGTATAGATAGTCCCCATTCTCATCGCCAATCACAAGTCCCTTTTCGATACGACTTAGCGGGATGTCACCAACATTGGAAGTAGTGAAGTCATCATAGGCAAACTCCCGCTGTGCCTTAACATAAAGCTTCAGACAGTCAAAGTTCATGGCTTGTCCGACTCCATGCATTTCCCGGGGCTCGAGTAATTCCGATTCACTCATCATATTCCAGTACCTTCCCTCATCATCTGATGCTTCTTCCGGGTATTCGTTAAAGGCGATTTCGGTTCCCTGTGGGTTTTCCTTTAAAAAGTCCAGGTACTCAGCGGGCAGATGCTGAGGGAAGAGGCTGCTGATTTTCATACTTTGATTCTTTTTTGAAGTTGATTCTGACAGGGGCATAGATGATTGAAGCTTTCCGGAATTACGGGACCTTTTTACAACCAACAAAATCAGTCCTAAGGCAAGCAGGCACCAGCCTGTATACGAGATGATGTCCTTAATGAAATACTGTTGAATTCTCTGAGCTATCAGCTCTGGCGGAGGGTCCTGTGGCGGAATGTTTAGCACAATGACATCGTATAGCACACTAAGTACGATAAAACCCAGCCCTGTGATAAAGATTAAAGCGGTACTTAATTTTTTCAATGGGGTTGATGCATTTACTATTCTATCTTAATCGAGCTATAATTCAGGGTATCGAAGACTTAATCTACTACAGTAAAGTCTGAAGCGTTATGGGTAGTAATAGCCTATTCTATTCAATTCATCCCATTCGATTGTTTCAATTTTTGAGGCCTCTCCTTTAATCTTCTCAATCCCGATTTCAGCAATCCATTCTTCAATTAGATCATATAAATAGATGAAGTCGGGCACTACTTCCAGGTCTTCTCGATTCTTGGAGTCTATACCAATGGCCGGGTACTTATTGCCCAGGAAATCTCCATATCTTACCAATGCAAATCGAATGCTATCGGGCCAATCACTGAATTTTTGTGGTAGTCTCTTTCTGATTGCTTCCAGCCACCTAATGGCCTCATCGTAGTCGTTGCTTTCAGGCTGTTCGTAAATTGGTGGATCAATAATCAAGAAGCCTTTGTTTTCAATGATATACATTTTACGAACTGTCAGATCAGCATTTATTCTATCTTAATCGAGCTATAGCCCTGCGCATTCTTCTGTAGCTTTACCTGCACAGTAATTCGCTCTTTCAGGGCTTCTACATGAGAGATGACCCCAACTGTTTTCTGGCTTTCAGACTGCAGACGTTCCAGAGTGGTCATGGCGATGTCCAGTGTTTCCTGATCCAGGGTGCCAAAGCCTTCATCGATAAAGAGGCTGTCCAGCGATACATTTTTGGAAGCCATATCTGAGAGGCTGAGGGCCAGGGCCAGGCTGATTAAAAAGGTTTCTCCACCGGACAGTGTAGTCACCGACCTTTCCGAATTACCCTGGTATTGGTCTATGACCTTAAGCGCTCCGTCATCTGTCGGCTTGTCCAGCAGGTAGCGATCAGAGAGTTTGGTAAGCCTGCGATTGGTGTACACGAGAAGATTTTGCAGGGTCAGCCCCTGGGCAAAGTTGGAGAACTTATTGCCATAAGCATCACCGATCATCTTATTCAGAAGAGACCACTTTTGTACTTCCCGGTTTAGTTTTTCAAGGGCTTCCGCTTTACTTTGAATCAACAGTCTGTCCCGGTCGTCCTGCCTGATTTTTTCTGTATTTCCTCCCAGCTCCATGGCCAGGGTATTGCGTTGCTGCTTATTGGCCTCCTTTTCAGATACAAGCGTTTCCAGGGCCATCCCGGGTTGTGTATCCAGTTTCGTTTGGTTCTCTTTTCTGGCCTGGAGGCTTTCCAGATTCGCCTCATTAGCAGTTTGCCGATGCTTGAGAGCATCTCGCTGGTTTCTGATGTTTTCCGCTTCGGCCTCACTCAGCAGTGCCGCACTCATGGCCGCTATGGTATCAAAACCATGGAGACTCAGCAGCGTTTTGAGTCGGACCTCAATTTCTTCAAGCTGACTTTGCGCCTGTGTCAATCTGTTTTGCTCAAAGCTCAAAGCAGTATTCAGCTCGGTCACGGCTGTTTGGGCCTGGCCGAACCTCTCTCTCAGGCTTTTGCAGGCTGAGGTAACATCAGCCTGGCTGAATTTTTCCTGTCGCGCCTGATGAATGGCCTTGTACTGAGTCGTAACGTCCTTAATCTCACTAAATGCCAGGTGGAGCTCTTTATTGACCTTTAACTCTTCCAGGGCGGCAATGGCATCCTCCAGGTGGCGGATTTCTGTCGACAGTTCCGGAAGCCTCTCCGTGAGAGCAGCGGTCGTGAGGTTTTCATCACCAGCGTATTGATCACTCAGTGTCTGGTGGACAGAGGTATATTGTTCCAGCTTATGGTTTGCTTCTTTGAGCAGGCTGTTCAGGGTGGTTTCCTGTGTTTGTGCCTGGGTAAGGCGTGCGCTGAGCTTTTTAGATTCCTCTTCCTCCTGGTCCAGGGCAGCTCTGGTTTCTTTCAGCTTTATATCAAGCTCCGGCCGGTTATCTTCCGGCTGGTAGGCAGAAAAGGGATGGTCCAGCGAACCACAGAGGGGGCAGGCCTCTCCATCGGTCAGTTGAGTCCTCAGCTCTTCCAGGCTGGCTATTTTTAGGGCATCTTCTCTTTGCTTTAAGAGCAATGCTTCCTGCTGTTTTAGCCCGGTCAGTAATTGAGTGCTCTTCCGGGTCAACGGCTCCAGGCTTTCCAGAGTCCGGGTCAGCTCATCCAGTCCTTTTTGATGCGCAGCTGATTCCTCCCGGGTCTGGTCCATCAGCAAGAGGTTCTGCTGAATTTGCGTCAGGTACTCCTGACTTTCTCTTTTTGCTTTCAGGCCGGATTTTGCCTCGGGTAGCGCAGACGCCTTGCTGAGATTTGCTCTTGTGATGAGCTGCTCCTGGGTTGCCTGGTTTTGAGTAAGCAGCTGGAGAGCCTCATCCGGAGCGATTTTATCGCCTATAGCCAGGGAGGAGGAAGATTTGAGCTGGTTGATCTTCAGGCGCTGATCCTTTCCTTTTTGAATATATTCTGCCTTTTGACGGTCCAGTTCCAGCACCTCCTGCTGAAAGCGGTTGAGACTATCGTTAAAGCCGGCCGCATTTACCGGCTGTCTGGTCCATTGACCCAACTCAGACAGTAGTGCTTCGAGCGTAGTCTGTGACCGTGTGAGCTGTTCGCGCTTTTTGGCTAATTGATGCTCGCTGTCGCTGATTTCATGTAGCGCTTTTTTGTGAAGCTGCAGATCTCCGGCCACAGGGCTCAGCTTTTCGTGAAGCTGTAGCTTGTCGAGCTGAGGCTGAATACTCAAAAGACGCTGCTGTAGGGCCTCTTTCTCCTCTGCATTTTGAGCAAGCTCTCTTTCAATGGAGATCAGCTCGCGTTTTGCTTGTTCCAAAGCCTCCTGACCTGCCAGTACTTTGTCCAGAGAAGTCAGTTGATTCTTGCTTTGTAAGATGGCCTTCTCAATCTCCGATCGCTCTTCCTCTGTGAGCACGCGAATATCTTCAAGCTTTGACTTTTCCAGGTTGGCCTGCTCATTTACCTCCTTGAATCTGGCAAAAGCCCTGGCCCCGATTTTTCGGTAGACCGAAGTCCCCGTCAGGTTTTCCAGCAGCTGGCCCCGCTCATTCTTATCTGCTTTCAGAAACTTGGAGAACTCTCCCTGAGACAGAATAATCGACTTGACAAACTGATCGTACTTCAACCCGATAACCTCTTCATTTTTAGCCGGTACTTCCGATCGTTTCAGGTCCAGATAGGTGCCGGTATGATCCATCAGCGACATTTCATAGTCTTTCAGGTTGCCGGTGCGGGCTCTGGAAACGGTCCAGGAAGAGACATAGACACGTCCCTTAATCTCATACTCGATACTGGCAGCTGCTTCTGTGGTGTGATGGGTCAGGATAGAGCCCAGGCCCTGCATCTCACCTTTGGAGATGGCTTTTTTGAAACGGGGTACCCGATTGAACAGGGCTAGCGTGATCACATCCAGGATGGTGGATTTACCGGAGCCGGTAGGGCCGGTAATGGCAAAGATGCCCGCAGCATTCAGAGGCAGAGCATTGAAATTAATTTCATGCTCCCCCTTGAGGCTGTTGATGTTTTTGAAAGTGAGTCTGCGGATTTTCATAGATCACCCTCCTGCTGTACTGACTCCAGAAGCTCCTGGTAGGCTTCTTTTAATAGAGTTTCGGTTTCGCTATCCAGTTCTTCAGATTCTACCCTTTTGGCAAAGACTTCCGTAGGGGTGAGGTCTTCTATGTTCTCTCCACCTTCAAACAAATCGGCAGTATCTTTGGCACCAGAGCTGAAGGTGGTTTTGCTCTTGAGTATGGTGAAGCTTTCACTGGTTTCATAGCCCATTTTAAGGTCTTCCACCTCGCTGATCATCACTGAGCTGAAGACGTCTTCCTTTACCTCAATTTCCACAAAGGAATGAAGCAGGAAGTCGGGCTGGTAGCCATCCAGTTTGGCTTTGACCTCAGCCAGGGTACCAGTGAACTTTCTGAGCTCGCGAAAGGCCGGTACAGGCAGTACTTTCGGAACAGAGAACTCACCCTTTTCCAGCTCAATGATGAGTACGCATTTATGGTCATTTTTTTCAGAAAAGCTTAGCGCAATGGGGGAACCTGAATAGCGGATGAATTCATTTTTGGCAATGATCTGAGGCCGGTGGATGTGTCCCAGGGCTACATAACCGAAGGCTTCGGGAAAGGCACCCGCATCCACGGCAGCGGCATTACCGATGTGAATGTCTCTTTCGCTGTCGCTGGGGTCTGCTCCGATGGTGTACAAATGCCCCATAGCCAGGGCCGGTACTTCAGGGTATTGGTTACGGCAGATAGCGGCCAGGTCAGCATAGTGTTTTTTGATGCCTTCCCTGATGGCCTCTGTGCGGTTTTCGAATTGCTCATCGGTCTCCCGGCTGCGCAGGTCCTTATCTCTCAGGAAAGGTACCGCTGCTACCATCAGTTCCGGATTGTTATCAGTGCCGGGTATTGCTATTAGCTCATCTTCCAGGGCTTCCGTAGCTCCGCCAATCACCGTGATATTGAGTTCGTTCAACAGTTCCCTGGGAGCATTGAGAAAGCCTACGGAATCGTGATTGCCCCCGGTGATAATTACCTGGAGGTTCAATGCCGAAAGACGGGTAAGAAAACCATAGTAGAGCTCCCGGTCTTTAGCAGAGGGATTGGCCAGGTCGAAAACATCTCCCGATACCAGGAGTACATCAATGGATTCCTGCTCAATCACATCATACAGCCAGTCAAAGAACATTTTGAGCTGATCCTGCAGGGGATGTTTATGCAATATTTTACCAATATGCCAGTCGGCTGTGTGGAGTATTTTCATGTAAAATCGGGTGCTCTTTTTCGGAGAAATGAAGCTTGTGCTAAGTTAAGCATACTTTAGCCAAACCAAGCCTTGTTCTTTGTGTCTGGTACTGCTTTCTGAAAATATCACAGAACCCTGCGGTGCTCAGTTTTCTTTCTCTGGCTTTGGAAGAACAGCCGGTCAGTTGCCGGCATTAGTGGCTATCCTGAAGCCCAGGTCATCTATCCTGAAAGAAACAGGGTGGCTTCTTCTTCGGGTGGTGGCCATTACACTTCTTTCCTGGTCACACCAGCCGGCACCGCGAAACACACGATAGCTGCCGTAGACTGTTTCATCATATATGTCAGAGCACCATTCCCATACATTGCCCAACATATCATAGAGCCCCCAGGCATTGGGGAGTTTTTGCCCGACCTTGTGTGTGCGGTTATCGGAGTTTTCTTTAAACCAGGCGATGTCTTCCAGTCTTCCGTAGCGAATCCCCTGAGTGTTGGCCTGGCAGGCATATTGCCATTCAGATTCAGTGGGCAGACGATACCCATCTGCCTGCGGATTCAGAGTCACTTTTTCAGTACCTAAATCACCTGAATAGCATGGGCTTTTCCCGAGGGACTCAGAGAGCAGATTGCAAAAGTTAATCGCTTCAATCCAGGAGACCGTTTCTACCGGCAGATCCTTTCCCTGAAAAGTAGCCGGGTTTTCGCCTGTAACGGCTGCATATAGCTCCTGGGTTACGGGGTACTGAGATAACCGGAAACACGCTACCCCGGCCGACCAACGCTTTTTTGTACGATCGTCTCTCATTTCAACAGTGCCTGCCGGAATGGTGACCAACAATGTCTCTATGGTTTCCCTGGTAATTCTTTTGTCTGTGATTGCCACGTTATCTGTTTGAACCGCTGCTGGTAAATTTTTTCGGAATTTGTTCAATATTTCTTGAATAACCTATGGTGACGGGAAAGGTAGGTGTGGTTCAGGAAACTCCTCAGAGTCTTGTTGTCACAATGACTCCGAGGGTTTGTTGCACAATGACACTGAGGGACCGTGATGACTCTGAGGGTGAAGAGATGCCAGGCCCATCTGACCTGCTATGCTGATGGGGTGATGCTCTGAAGGATTATAGAGGCTATGTCCATCTGACCTGCGGTACTGATGGGGTAATCAGTCGTCTGACTACTTCAGGCAGTCGGACGGCTCGGCTTCGGTGCTGATGGGGGAGCCGTTTTTATTTTTTCTTTTCTATGCTGTCCAGCCAGCGATGGTACCTGCGGGCATTTTTATTATGTTCCGTGATGGATTCTGCGAAGAGGTGGTATCCGGGATTATCC
>DIYF01000127.1 GCA_002427745.1 Roseivirga sp. UBA6061
GGTACGGGGCAACTTTATCACAATAATATAACATCTCCACTATTGATAAAGAAAGGTCACCTGCATTACTTCGCGAATGGCCAATGGCAGTTAACATTGTGAGCCACTGAGAAAGAAGCGCGTGTCGGGCTTCTTTCGAAAGGGTTTGCAAAGCTGCTGACAAATGCTGCGAGTTCAGTACTAGGGTCAAAAGCCGCAAGACTTGTTACCACTATACCATAACACTTAGTTTTTACAGAGGATATCATCCCCCGGTATCCGTAGAACTACAACCGTAAATTTTCTATCCCGAATTCAGTTTTGGGGTCAGCTTGAGATTTATCTATGGTTATTCCATAGAATTAGTATGCTATTAATTGATATTTCAATCGAGAACAGGAAGAGTGTGTGCAACCGGTAAAATTCTTGACACCGGTTTTGTGGCGGATTCTGTTCGTGACAAGGCCTGTGACAAACTATCTATAACTATAAAACAAATATCTATGAGGAAAACATCTATGTTCTTTGCCCTGCTGATAGGGGTCTTTCTGACCTCGACTGCCTGGGCGCAGGAACGGATTATTTCGGGTAGAGTAGTTGGTTCGGACGACCAGTTGCCACTGCCCCAGGTATCCGTATTCCTGAAAGGTACCACCAGTGGGGTGCCTACTGACAGTGAAGGTAATTACCGTTTCAGTGTACCACAGTCTGGTGGTGTGCTGGTCTTTCGTTATATCGGCTATGTTACCCAGGAGGTGACCATTGGCAATCAGTCTGTTATCAATGTACAGTTGGTACCCGATGTAAATGTATTGCAGGAAGTGATCGTACTCGGCTATGGTCAGGGCATCGAAAAGAAAGAAGTAACAGGTGCTATTACTTCTATCGAAGCTGATAAAATTGCCAAACTACCCGTGCAGGGGTTCGACCAGGCATTGCAGGGTAGAGCCGCAGGTGTGTTAATTCAGTCTGCCAACGGTATTCCGGGAGCAGCACCCAGGGTGCGTATCCGTGGTCAGGGCTCTATCAACGCGGGTAATGCGCCACTTTACGTAGTCGATGGTATTCAGTTAAATACAGCTGACAATGCTGCTTCTACTGATGCGAACCCGCTCAACTCCATCAACCCTGCGGATATTGAGAGCATCCAGGTATTGAAAGATGCAGCGGCTGCTTCTCTCTATGGTTCACAGGGCGCGAATGGAGTGGTACTGATTACCACTAAAAGAGGAAAGGCCGGTAAGGCCAAGGTGCGTATCAGTCATTACAGCGGTTTTGTAGATCCGTTCACTCCGGTGGATGTGTTGAATACACAGCAGTTTATTCAGACGGAGCAGGAGGCCAGAACGGCTCTTTTTGAAGATTTTGGACTGACCATTTCCGAGGCAGACGCCCGGGCATTTGCTTTGGGGAGAGCAGGCCTGGATGCTGGTTTAACACCGGAGCAAATTGCTTCTTTGCCTACTTTTGACAGGCAATCAGACATTTTCAGAAGAGGCTTTCAACAAAGCACCGATTTCACGATCAGTGGAGGGAGTGACCAGACACAATACCTGTTCTCAGGATCTTACAATAACAGTGATGGTAACGTGCTGGACTTTGATTTCGAGAGAATCACTGCCCGTATGAATCTGACTACGAAGGTATCAGATAAGCTCAAGCTGTCTAATACGCTGAACTACGCTACCGTGAAGCAGCAAAATGGCTTGAACAATGGTTTGTTCTTTGAAAACCTGGTTTTTGCTTCTACGGTAATTCCACCGACTGTCTCTTTCATTCGTGAAGATGGTAGCTTTTTACCGTCAGATGAGGTGCCGGGTATCATTCCCCGAAACCTGCTGGAGATTCCAAGTTTCAGAGACAGAACCTCGACTACCAACAGCATCACCGGTAGTGTAAAGCTGGATTACAACCCTATCGAAGCCCTTACCATTACGGGTCAGTTCAATGTAGATTACAGAACGGTAAAGGACATCTCTTTTACCAGCCCTCAGTCTCCCGATGCAGATGATGTAAGTGGTCGTGTAACCAATATTTTCAATGAGAATCTGAACTGGAGTGCTTTCGGAACAGCTTCTTATAACTTCAGCATTGATCGCAATAACTTCACTGTATTAGCCGGTGCGGAATTCAGACAAGAGGATTTCAGCACTTTTACAGCGGGTGGTACCGGTTTGCCTTCCAGCCTGTTTACCAATGTGGGTTCTACCGCTGTACCGGAGACGGTTACGGGTAACGAGTTCTCATTCAAACGTGCCGGAATTTTCGGTCGTATCAACTACGATTTCGACAAGCGATTCTTCTTCACTTTCTCAGGCAGGTACGATGGTAGTTCACGTTTCGGTGACAATACCCGTTTCGGATTCTTCCCGTCAGTATCTGGGCAGTGGGCTGTTTCCAACGAAGATTTCTTCCCGAAGAGCAGGGTCGTAACAGATCTGAGAGTCAGAGCCAGCTGGGGACAACTGGGGAACGACCAGATCGGAAACTTCCAGAATATCACCAACTTCTCTTCAGGAGTAGCTTATAATGGTATATCCGGTCTTGTGCCAACGAACATAGGTAATAACAATCTGGAGTGGGAGAGAAATGAGACGATCAATGTGGGAATTGATGTGAACCTCTTCAATACTCTGGATCTTACAGTAGAAGGCTTTATCCGAGACAGTAAAAACCTGTTGCTGGCCCGGCCATTACCACAATCAAGTGGTTTCGGTTCTATTACTGAGAATGTGGGAGCCGTGAGAAACCAGGGTATTGAGATCAACCTGGGTGGGGAGATTTTCGATTTCAATGGCTTTAAATTCAATGCTGATTTCAACGTAGCCTTTCTTGACAATGAAGTGCTCGAGCTGATAGACGGTCTGCAGGTTCTGGATGAAACCGTAACCACTCAGGTGCGTGTAGGTGATCCGCTTTTCACTTTTGTGACAAGAGATTATGCAGGAGTGAACGCTGCCAATGGCCGACCTTTCTGGTATGACAACAATGGTAACCTGACCTATAACCCTATTCTGACACCGGGTGACAATGACGACCGCAGGGTGGTTGGAGATTCTTTTGCTGATGTATTTGGTGGAGTGAACCTTGGGTTCTCTTACAAAGGCTTCGAGCTGAGAGGATTCTTCCAGTATGAGTTTGGCAAGGATGCGATTGCTACGGCCCGCCAGTTCAACTCAGAGCTGGGCAGAAGGCTGTTGAATGGCCGTCAGGATGTGTTTAACGAAGCCTGGAGAGCTCCGGGAGATGTGACTTCCGTACCAAGAATTATTCAGGGAGGTGCTTTCCGTTTCACTGCGCAAAACACGGCACTGAGCTCAAGGTTTATCGAGGATGCATCTTATGTCAGACTGAAGAACCTGGTAATTGCCTATAACTTCCAGCAATCTGTACTCAATGCCTTGGGTTTCAGTAACCTGAGAGTTTATGCCCAGGGTGCCAACCTCTTCACTATCACCGAATTTGACGGTGTTGATCCTGAATTCTCAGGTGTGAGCAATCCTGGTATTATCCCGGTGAGCCGATCATTCACCTTTGGTGTGGAGCTCAGTTTCTAACAATTAATTGACGAGAATGAAAATGAAAAAAATATATCAATGGACACTGGCAGCTTCGCTCGGACTGGGAATGTTTGCCTGTTCAGATACTGTAAATGTTGAGCCAATTACGGCCATCGGACCTGATGGGGCCCTGAATACCCCCGCAGGTATTAACGCCACCCTGATCGGGGTCTATAACGGACTGCAATCAGGCGACCGCTACAACCGCGATTATATTGCTTTTCCTGAAGCGCTTTCTGATAACGGAGAGGCTGTGGACAATTCAGGTCGCCTGGTAGGGGAGAACCGCAATAATCCCGGAGCTCAGTTTGTAAGCTGGAACGAGATTTATCGTGATATCAACCGGGCCAATCTGGTGATTGAGTCAGTGGAAAATGGTATCCAGGGCCTGAGCCAGGCCGAGGCCGATCGTGTATTGGGAGAAGCACTTTTCTTAAGAGCATTCAATTACTTCGATGCGGCCAGAGCTTATGGATATGACCCGACTAACCTGCAAACGGCCACGAACCGCGGTAGTGTGCCAATTCTTCTCAATGGGGTGATCACCTCTGATGAGATTGAGTTACCGGCTCGTGCTACTGCAGACGAGGTATATACCCAAATGAGTATGGATCTGCAAAGAGCTGCGGATTTACTGAATAATGCCAATGCGCCATTTTTTGGTAATCGTGCTGCAGCTTATGGTTTGCTTTCACGTGTGAACCTGTACTGGGGTAACTATGCAGGTGTAGTGAATGCGGCTACCAATGCCATTAACCAGGGAGTGGGTACTCCACTGGAAGCTGCTAACTATGCGGCTGGTTTTACGAACCCCGGAGCGAACCCCGAAGCCCTTTTTGAGCTGGTATATGCGGATGATGAAGGAACCGGTGTAAATGAATCTCTGGCTTCTACCTTTCGCTCAACTCCTGGCTTTGGAGATCTGATTGCCAGTAATGACCTGATTGCAGCCTATGAAGCAGGTGATGTGCGTCTGGGTACTTTTGTGGTGTCAGATGATCCTACCAGTAATGGTTTCGGCAGAATGGAATCTAACAAGTACAATGGCCATAACGGTATTGCTAATGTCGACAATGTGACGATTCTCAGACTTTCTGAAGTTTATCTGAACCGGGCGGAAGCACATGCGCGTTTGGGTAACACGGCTGATGCTCTGGCTGATCTGAACTTTATCAAAACCAGAAGGGGGATTGCTGCAGCAGCCGGACTTTCAGGAGATGCCCTGATTATGGAGATCATCAATGAGCGCAGGAGAGAGCTGGCATTTGAAGGGCACAGATGGTTTGACCTGAAACGTCTGGGCTGGCCGGTAAACAAGCCGGTTTTGGGTTCCAGCATAGCACCGGATGACTTCAGAATTCTCGCGCCAATTCCGGGCAATGAGATCAGTGTCAATCCGAATATTGAGCAAAACGTAGGATACTAAACTTTAGACAATGAAAAGACTATCATATATACTCATGTCATTTGTAATGCTACTGGCAGTTTCATCCTGCTTTGACGATGATGAGGCCAGTGTGTTCAATGAATTCTTAGTAGAATTTGATGCTACTTCCAGGATTTTACCTACGGGCAACCCTGCGGTAGTAGCTGTAACCAACGGAGGAGGTACGGTAAGCAGCCAGGTAAACCTCGTGGGACCCCAGCTGACTTCGGCAGAAACGATCACTTTCCGTATTGATCCTGCACTGACAACTGCAGCTGAAGGTGTAAACTTCGATTTACAGGGAGGTACACTGACTCTGGAAGCAGGTCAGAGCATCTTCGATCTGGAACTGAATATCCTCAACGATGCCGCACTGGCGGGAGCCGTGGATGTTGGTATTGAATTAGTGGGGAATAGCACGGTTGACGTCAACCCTAACTTTAACAGAATCATTTTCAGAATTCAGCCCTAAGGCCGGATTCAGGTTTTATGTTGAAAAGAGCATCCGTTGGGTGCTCTTTTTTCATTGATCCCACCATTCAAAATAGTCGAACCAATTTCATTCCACCCGGAACTGGTTTGGTTAAGACAAGTGCTAATGTATGTCACCCGGTAGAACCGAGAGACTGATTGGTACTGTTTTCTTGTCTTTAGATCCCCATCAGGGTCTCTCGCAGAGGACCCTGGATGTTTGATTCTCATTTCAACTGCCAGATTTTAACTGTCTGATCTCCACTCGATGAAACCAGGATGTCTTTGTATAGTGTTATGCCTGAAACGTAAGAGTCATGAGCTTTCCATGAGTCTATGAGCTCAAAATCGCCTGTCCAGCGCTTAATATGAGGTTCCATAGATGAGGTGATGATTTCACCATTTCTCCTGAAGAGGATCTGACTGATCATATCGCCATGCGCCTGAATTGTATGAATAAACTCTCCCTCAATTGAACTCTTAGTAATTGTACCATCTCTGTGACCGGCATAGATATACCTGCCGTCAGGTGACAGAGCCAGCAGGCGTATACCCGAATCATTGGGAGGTGTGAAACTCATTAAGAGCTTTCCGGTGTAATCCCAAAACCTGATACTGCCATCAAAACTTCCCGTTACCACCTGCTTCTTCTGTGGCAGAAAGAGAGCGTAATTGACTTGTTTGGTATGACCCTGTAGCGTGGTCACCGGTCTGCCCTCAAAATCCCAAAGCCTGGCGGTTTTATCTCTGCTCACAGTGCAGATGAGCTGGTCTTTTTCAGATGCGGCCAGGTTGATCACTCCATTTGTATGGCCGGTCAGCCTGTAGAGCAGTTTTCCTTTATGATCCCAAATGGCAGCGGTATTATCATAAGCACCTGTGATCAGGAGTTTTGCTTTTTCAATTCTCAGAATAGACGATACAGAATGATTATGTCCGACCAGCTGTGCGAGCTCTTTTCCTGCTTTGTTCCACACTCTGCCGACTGTGTCTTTTCCGGCAGTGTAAATGTACTTTCCATTGCCAGAGATATCGACCCAATAAACGGTGTGAGGGTGATTGAGGGTGCGAATCAGCTTCTGAGCTAAAGCCGATTGAGTGAAAAAGGGCAGAAGAAACACAAGTAGGAGTGAGCGGGCAAAGCCTGAGTGTTTTAATTGTGATGCATTCATGTAAGTACTAACATAAAATGGGTGCTTTAAGATTTTTACTTTGGTTGAATACTATATGAATTGAGATGGAAAGCTGTCCTGTGCAGATGGGCGCATTGGGTATAGTCAGGCAGAATGATCGACAAGTACAGAGTAAAACAGTTGTGGAATATCAGATAAACCACCCCGACCACTGCTTTCTGTATTAATTTCTTCTCTTAACCTTGGTCACCCCTCCCTGGAAATAGGGGAGTTGGGAGATGTAGTGGTTTCTTGTCTCTATATCCCCGTCAGCCACCCTTTAGTCCCACTTCGTTCACTTCTATGTTAACAGGCCTCCAGGAAGTATCTACTGAGTCTTTATTGACTTCTTCTACCAAACTGAAAAAGTACAGATAATCGGTTAGCTTGACGGTTCGTCTCAGGTAACCTCTTGCACCAATATCTTTCATTTGAAATTCAACTCTCTGCTTGCCAGAGTTTTTTTCAAAAAGTATGGTCTGAGTTTTCCACTCGCTGTCGATACTCTGGTAGAAGAGTAAAATAAGGCTGGAAGCGATCGAAAAAATTATGAGACCAGGGTATTTGGGTTTTTGTCTGTATGGTGAAAGTCTCAGTACAATAAGACAAGACAGGCTCAGGCATGCGGTCATGATGGTAGTAAGTAACCTCAGTACTAAGCCTACCTCAAGGGTTGAGAGCTGGTGGATAAGCAGGAGGGAAGAAGTTAAGAGCCAGAATGCCAGTGTGGTAATGTTTAGTTTCTTAAACTTCATCCGTATAATCTGTCAAATGCTTTTCAAGTCGATCAATAGTGCTGTTCAGGTGCTCATCCACATGTAGCCAATCAGGCACTCTCTCAGTGGACCCTGAATGAGTGCACTAATTTACCAGCTGACGCTCTAATTCATCAATGGCCTTATTCAGATCCTCCAGTGGCTTGAGCTCTTTGGTTGCTATGTGATAGATGGCAAACTTCTTACGCTTGTGTTCTTCGCGCTCATTGCTTCTTTCGGTATAGGTGATAAACAGCTCACTGTTCTTATTCTGAAAATCAAAACTCACGATATCCACATCTTTCGTTACCCGTGTCAGGTTTTCACCGCTAAGCCCTGAAACATACAGGTCATGACCGTCTTCACTGTTAAGAAAACCATCTCCATTAGAATCGGTAAAGGCAATTTCATAAGCAATGTTTTGCACTGTAGGATCTGGTTCTTCACTTCTTCTGTCAGGTCTGGCAAACTTCCACTCCCGAATGTCTGCTGTAGCATCAAGCAGTACCCGAAGTACTTTGTAATCCTGATCAACAAAAATGATGTTCATGGCTCCATACAGAGAGGTACCGTAGTCTCCCGCAGAGGACAAAGCCAGGGCCATAATTTTGGCTTCTTCATAGGTTTTGGCAGAAACTTCTATATACTGGTTCGTGGTGTTGTAGATGGACTCTGGTTTTTGATATACAAGCCCCTGAAGAGCCAGTCCTTTTTCTTTGGCTTCTTCCAGTCTTTCACCCACCATGATGTCATGATTGCCATAATCATACTTTCCGGGAAACAACTCACCGATGATTTGATAGGTAGCTATGGAGACCAACACCAAAATGATAAGGCCATTGATAAACCACAGTACCTTGAGGGCTTTATCGAATTTGTTCATAAGCGCTGTTTTAGAGTAGTACCGCAGAGTTACCTCAGGTCATCAAATATCTCTGTACTCACCCAGTAAATATCTCCGTTGCTGGTATAGAAAAGGTATTTACCATCATAGGTGACAAAAGGACAAAGCTCATGGCCTTGTGTATTCACGGCTTTGCCCATATTTTTTGCCGGAGTCCATTGGCCGTTTTTCTTAAAGCTGATATACAGATCGCCTCTGCCAAGACCACTGCTGCGGCTGCTGGCAAAAATGATATAAGATTCGTCCGGAGCGATAAACACATCCGCCTCGTAGTCCGGAGTGTTAATAGCGGCACTTTCTTTCACAGCCTTCTGAAATTCCCCGTCTTTCATTTCAGATGAGTAGATGTCGTGATTTCCGCCATAGTGATTAGTGGAGAAGTACATGGTGCCATCAGCGGTAAAGGAAATGTAGTACTCGTTGCCTTTGGTATTGATCTCGGGTCCGGCATTTATGGGTTTTGACCAGTCTTTCCCGCGCCTTTCCGAATACCAGATATCATAATCAGTGCGGTTGTGGTTTTCTTCTTCCCGGTACTTGCTGATATAGTAGAGTCGGCTACCATCCGGAGAGAGGAAGGGGTCGTTAAACCCGGCATATTCATCCTCAATCACTACTTTGGGTTTCGACCAGGAGCCCTTTTCATATCGCATGCCCCAGATACTCTCTTTGCCGTTTTTTATCACGGCATAGTAGAACTCTTTGCCATCAGGTGAGAATACAGAGCCGTATTCAAAGCGTCCGGCTACAGATACCAAACCCTCAGCGAAAACCTGTGATTTCAGCCCCGGCAGCTTTGTGTCTATATAGCCATTGCTTTGAGCTCTGGCAAGCTGACAAAGTGGGCTGATGAGGAGAATCAGGATGAGAGGAAGGAGCTTTTTCATGGCTGAGTGTAAAACTTACTTCAACGTACTCGCAGTATGAGGGTTACTGAGTAACTCTTTGAACGCAGCCCATCTTTTGGCTGGTTGATCTGCCGTACCACCCTGATTTTCAATGTAGTCAGCTACCAGGTCTTTGCCCAGATTATAGTTGATTACATAGCTGCGATACTGGTCTATAAACCGGGTGCGTTGCAATGCCCTGTCCGGCTCATATAACAGGTACTTCTCAAGCCATCTGGCGGCTTCTTCTCTGCTGATTTCCCCATTCAGATATTTTCGGGCGGCTTCATTCCCGGCATAGTTGAGCTTAGCCCTCAGTGCCTGAATTTCATAATAACCATCCGCCTTAGCCGGATCAATACCCGCGATAGGAAAAAGCACATCCTTCTCATAGGCCACACGTGTTGCTCCCGGAAAGGCTACATCGATACCATAGTTGGCACTGCCCTCAGCTATTAATGACTGGGGAGAAAAGAGGGGATAGACAGAGAATTCCACCCAACCTCTGCCATCAACCAGGTTCTGCTCAAGCAGTGCATTAAATACATGGTGTCCGGGATATCCCTCATGACAGGCCAGGTCTATGGCACGGTCTATAAAAATGGGGAAGTCTGTGTTCAGCTGGATAAGACTTTGGCTCTTGCCCTGATAATAGTTGTAGCCAGACCAGGATTTGTCATTGACATATTCCAGTACGAAGTTCTCGTTTTCAGGTAGCTGAAACTCCGCATCGGTTCGCTTGCGAGCCTCGGTAATGGCTGTTTGAAATACATCGTTCAGCTTTTCTTTGGGAATAATAAAGTCGCTGGCGTAGGTGGTATATCGGTCGGAAACGCTGCCTGTTCCCGGCAAGACTTTATCCAGCCCTGCCAGCAAAGAGTCAAAGTAATCTTGGGAATGAGTAGGAGGTTCGGCATCATAAAGTAGCTTCGCCTCCTCATCAAAACTATATTTTTCACCTCCCATCATGCTGATTTTGGTACGTACTGCTATCAGCTGTTTTTTCAGCATATTCAGACGAGCCCTTTCCAACCCTTCAAAAGCAGAGGCATCTATGGCATCCAGTTGGCTGCTTAAATCATCGGCACGGACCAGGTAGTCACCGGCAGGAAAGAGGGCGCCTTCTTCTAAAACTGAAGCAGGTTTCAGGTCTTCCGGTCCGTAGTAGGCATCCACAAAGTCGCTGTCATGCTGACCTACTTCCAGTACCAGTTTTACGTAGTCTCTGGCGATTTTATCTATATCAGGCCTCCCGGTTTTCTCTTCCGGACTACAGGAGAGTATCATCATACAAAGCGTTACAAGAATGGCGAAGTGGCGCATAAGCATTGGGTTTTACTGGAATTGGTTTGTCACGAAGATACCGGTAATCGCATTAACACAACAAACCGGCAACCGCAAAAGGAATTTGTGGTCATTGGCGGATTCAAATTCCCGCGAATAAAAAACACTGTCCTCTACATAATAGTTATCGGGTAAAATGCTGATATTTATAAGGTTAGTGTCGTTAAACGAAAACCCATCCTGAGTCAAAGGTTTTATAGTGTGTGTGCCTTTGTTATTCTGAATTGTGTTAAAGAATTATATCGGGAAATAAAGTGGTTGTTGTGCTCACCTAAGGGAGGTTGTCGTCACTAACAAGCGAGCTTGTTAATCAGACTGATGTATCTCAAATCTGAGGTTTGTTGAGCAGCTCCAATCAAAATAGAGTGTATATGCCATCCGTTTCACCAACCGAAATCTTACGGGCTCCGGCCGGACGCCTGAAATTTATTGTAGGTCTGCTTTTAGTTCCATTTTCGCTGTTTTGTCAGTCAAATCAGGTCGCTTCTTCCTATCCGGATATACCTGTTTATACAACAGAATCTGATATCAGTATCTTTCTAAGGGGAAAAGCAGGTCAGGACGAAATAGTGAAGCCGGTCTCCGGATTGCCCGGTTGGATGAAGCCCGGAGGTCCTGAAAACCATATGGATAATCCGGCTATAGTGAGTGAATCAGAGGATGAAATACCTGTAAACCTCAACCGCACAATTTATCACGCACCGTCTTTTGCATCTGATCCGGTTACCTTGTTAAGTGAAGAGCAACTGTATATATATAACATCCGCATCACATCGCCTGATGGCAGTGCCTATAATGTTACCGGTAATTTCCCGTCATGGTTATCTCTTAATGCAGATCAGGGCCAGGAGGTTACTACTATTGCGGGTTCTTACCAGAGTACCTTCACTGACGGAACCGGAACTGAGGCTTCCTTTTCAAATCCATATGGAATTGATGTAGACAACGGTGGCAATGTCTATATAGCCGACTATAACTACAACCGGATCAGAAAAATATCGCCTTCAGGAGAAGTGACCACTCTGGCAGGATCGGGACTGCCGACTTATCAGGATGGCCTTCAGGCGCTGGCAGCGTTTAACAAGCCTTCCGATTTGGTAGTTGATGCCTCCGGAACGGTGTTCGTCAGCGACCAGGACAACTATGCCATTCGCAAAGTAACAGCTTCAGGTCAGGTAAGTACTCTGGCAGGCGGTAATGGTAGCGGAACTGTAGACGGAGCCGGGACTATCGCCAGGTTTGGAGAAATCAAGAGCCTGGATATAGACGATGAAGGAAACCTTTATGTGGCCGACAGGGGCAACCGAAGTATAAGAAAGATCTCACCAGAGGGCCTGGTAAGTACGTTTGCGGGTTCCGGAGCGTTAGGTAGTGCTGATGGCACGGGAACGAACGCCAGCTTCGGAAACCTGGAAGGCATTGTGCTGGACAATGACGATAACCTGTATGTAACAGACGGTTATGCCCGGAATGTTCGTAAGATCACATCAGCAGGAGTGGTAACCACACTGGCAGGTTCCGGTAGCCGTGTAACAGTGGACGGTACGGGAACAGAAGCCTCCTTTTTTAACCTCAATGGAATTGATGTAGACGATGAAGGAAACGTTTATGTAGCTGAATACAGCAGAGGTACCATTCGAAAAATCACTCCTGAGGGTGTGGTTACCAGTGTGGTAGGAGGCGACTCCGGAGTAGATGCCGTTTATTCTGCCTTAGGGATTGTCTGGGAGCCGGGAGGGACCATTTACGCTACTGATGCCATAGGCAACCATGTCTATAAGGTTCGCCCTGACAATGTGATAGAACTGATAGCCGGAGGCGCAAGCGGTACCTTAAGGAACGGGGCCCTGCGTGAGGCAACGCTTGATAGCCCTCACGACCTCGTGATTGACGAGCTATCAGGAAACATCTTCTTTACCGAGCGCGGGAATCACGTTATCCGAAAAATCTCACCTGATGGTCAGGTAAGCACTTTTGCCGGTTCTGGTACAATGGGCTTTGCCGATGGCTCTCCGGAAGAGGCCTCTTTTAATTTCCCTGCAGGAATTGTGATCAATAGTGCAGGCTATCTTTTTGTGGCAGACATAGTCAACAACAGAATCCGGATGATAAACCCTAATGGCAATGTATCAACTTTTGCAGGGTCAGGAGAAGCTGCTTATGCTGACGGCACCGGAGAAGGAGCGTCCTTTAACGGGCCCAGGGGACTTGAGATGGATGCAGATGGAAATCTCTATGTTTCTGATATGTTCAATGCCAGAATCAGAAAGGTCACCCCAGACGGAGTAGTTACAACCCTTGCAGGTTCCGGTGTCTGGAATTTTCAGGATGGGACGGGTACGGAAGCGGCTTTTGTACAGCCCATGGGCTTATCGATGGGGCCTGATGGAGACCTCTATGTGGCCGATCAGGGAAATAACAGAATCCGGAAGATTACTTCAGGTGGCGTTGTCACAACCGTAGCGGGCTCCGGCTCCTTCGGCTCTGAGGATGGTGCTGCCGGCAGTGCTTCTTTTGCCAATCCTGAAAATGTACTGGCAGATGACCAGGGGAATATCTACGTAGCAGAGAGAAGCCGCATCAGGTTGATAACTCCGGATGGAACAGTCTCTACTTTTGCAGGCTCCGGTAATGCAGGAGCTACTGACGGAACAGGAACCAGTGCTACCCTGGGAGGACCATTCGGTATGGTATTTAATGCGGAAGAAGACATTTTGGTGGCAGATGAAGGAAGCCACCTGATCAGAAAAGTGAGTGTGGCAGGTGTGTCACTTACCGGAGAACCAACAGGGCAGGCAGGAACGCATGAGGTAAGTCTGACGGTGACAGATGGAAACGGAGGTTCATCAGATCAGAACTTTACGGTGACGGTAACAGATAATCAGGCGCCTGAATTCACCTCGACTCCCGGTACCGGGGTAGAACCGAACGCTTCTTACAAATACAAAGTGGAAGTTGAAGATGCCAATGGTGATGCCGTAACAATTTCAGCCCCTGTTTTACCAGACTGGCTTTCACTGACCTCTCAAATGGTGATTACTACCATAGCAGGGGGCAATGGCGAGGTTTTTCGGGAAGGTACCGGCACTGAAGCAGGTTTCAGAGACCCGAGAGACCTTGTAGTGGACAGGGCGGGTAATGCCTATATAGCTGACAGCAGGGCCCATGTAATCAGAAAAGTAGATAAAGAAGGAGTGGTCACCACTTTTGCCGGGGAGCCGTTTGATCCCGGAATTACGGAAGGTACAGGAACCGCTGCGCGACTGGCCGGGCCTATTGGTCTGGCAATTGATGCTGAAGATAATCTCTATGTGGCCAGCAGTGGTTATTGGGCTTCTTCCTCATCCAGAATCTATAAGGCCGTACAGAAAATATCTCCCGATGGTGAAGTTTCTCTCATTGCAGGTGGTTACAAAGAACGTTACGAAGATGGTTCCGGTACAGATGCCGCATTTACCTATCCCAATGCACTCACCATGGATGATTTCGGTAACCTCTATATGGTAGATAACCTCAGAATCCGAAAAATTACGCAGGATGGTCTAGTAACCACCCTGGCGGGCAATGGCAGTACAGATGGCGTCAATGGTACCGGTACACTGGCCAGTTTTGAAACCTATCCAGAGGATATTGTTACTGATAAAGCCGGGAATGTATATGTATCTGATGGAGACCTGATCAGGAAAATTACCCCAGAAGGTGTTATGACCACCTATGCTGGTTTTGATGGAAGTGGCTATGTGGATGGAGCACTGGCTGATGCCAGGTTCAACAGAATCGGCTCATTGAGCAGGGATAATGAGGATAATATTTATGTGGGAGATGACGGGAACTATCGCATTCGTAAGATCGATACGAACGGTATGGTCTCTACCATTGCCGGTCAGGGTACTTTTGGTCAGACTGACGGACCGGTAGATGAGGCATATTTAAACCCACCTTCTGGTCTGTTTGCCAAAAACAGGAATGCAATTTTCATGATTGATCACGTAAAAGAGAGCTACAGAAAAATAGTACTCGACCATTGCCTGGAAGGAGCCCCCGGGCAGGATTTTGGGGATCATAACGTGACACTCAGAGCAGAAGACGGGAATGGCGGCACAGCGATGCAAAGCTTTATAGTGACGGCTTTTGATGAAACCCCCAGGGTGATAAACGTGAGCTCTGATTTTTCCAACGGCACCTATGGCTATAACAACCTGATGCGGGTTTACATCGAGTTTGATGAAATCGTGTTGGTAACCGGAACACCACAACTGGCTTTAGAGACCGGTGAAGTAGACGGTACCATGGACTATGAATCTGGCAGTGGCAGTAAGGTGCTTACTTTTCGCTACGTAGTAGAAGGAGGAGATTTCACAACTGATCTGGCATATAAAAGTGTCAATGCGCTTTCTGCAGGAGAGAGTATCAAGGGAGAGAATGGCAAGGATGCCATACTGACTTTGCCGTCTCCCGGAAGCGAGGGGTCCCTGTCCGGGAATAAAGACATCAGTCTGAATGCTATTCCTAACGTCACTGCGGTGTTGACGCAAACAGAAGTTACGGAAGGGAAAGATGAGAATATTAGCTACAGAATCAATTTTTCTCATGTATCAAAATCTACGGTTACCCTTGAGATTGAAGTGTCAGGCTCTGCTACCAGAGGTCAGGATTATGCTTCATTTTTTATTGATCTGGGAACGGAGGTTTTTCCTCCCAACTATGGAGGAGGGACTTATGGGCTACAAATTTCTGATGACAATCTCAGAGAAGGCGATGAAAACATAATCATTGAGGTTAGATCGATTACAAACGCGGTATTGACTTCTCCGGCTCAGGCCGTTCTCAATATCATTGACGATGAAGTTTTTGTATTTACCTCCTCATCTGAAGTGTATTTCGAAGAGAGAGGCTCGGGAGTTGTATACCAGGCTGAGGTAACCGATGCCAATGCCGACCGGGTTCAGTTTAGCCTGGGAGATGCTGGTGATGAAGCTCAGTTTGCTATTGATCAGTCTACAGGAGAAGTTACCTTTAAGACAGCTCCTGATTTTGATAGTCCTACAGATCTGGACCAGAATAATCAATATGATATTCAAATAAAGGCCGGAGACGGTACCTACGAGGATACCTGGTCTGTATCTGTCTTTGTTACCAAAATTCTGGATAGTGATATCATGATTACCACCAGGCCTGAATTGGAGGTGACTCATGGTGAAGACTACGCATACCATGTCCGCGCGATTGATGCGAATGGCGGCACTATTCAATATGAAGCTGACCTGCCTTCCTGGCTCAGTCTGGGCGTTCCTCAGGCCGGAGAAAGCAGTATCATTGCCGGATCTGCCAGAAGTACTTTTGCTGATGGTACAGGCACGGAAAGCTCCTTTTTTGGTCCAACTGGTGTGGACGTGGACGCTGCCGGCAATATTTACGTTGCCGATAGCTTTTTTAATCGTATCAGAAAGATAACTCCCCAGGGAGTGGTAACCACCATTGCCGGTACAGGTCTGACGGGGTTTACCCAGGGACCGGGAACAGAAGCGAAACTATTTTCTCCTACAGATTTGGTGTTGGACGATGCCGGGAATATATACTTCGTTGAGAGTCTGAACCGATCGATTAGAAAAATATCTCCTTCAGGAGTTATCTCGGTTGTGGCAGGGCCTCTGGTAAGAGAAGAGGGATACACTGACGGCACAGGTACTGAAGTACGGTTCGGTCTGATTTCGGCAATTGATATTGACGCGCAAGGTAATCTGTATGCGGCAGACAGAGGAAACAGGCGTATCCGAAAAATCACCCCTGAGGGAGTGGTGAGTACACTGGCTGGTTCAGGTAATTTTACCCATGAGGATGGTACCGGTACCTTAGCCAGTTTTATGAATTTCTCGGGGCTCACCGTGGGGGCAGACGGAAATATATATACCACAGACTTTTTCAGACAGGCAATTCGAAAAACAACGCAGGAAGGCGTGGTGACGACATTTGTAGGATCGGGAGACAGGGAAACCGTAGACGGTACGGGAACTTCTGCTTCATTTGCCAATATTGGTCATATTGATAGTGATGCATCGGGCAATCTGTATGTCACAGACAAGACCGACCAGCTGGTTAGAAAAGTCACTCCTGAAGGTGTGGTTACCACGATCATGGGGGGAAGTTCACCGGTCAATGTAAACGTTTTAGGTGAGTATGCTTTAAATGGAATTGCCATTGACTCATTCGGAAATATTATCACGTCTGATAACATCAACAACCGGATTTATAAACTGAATACTTCAAATATGGCGTCCGTTGTGGCGGGTGGTCAGAAAATCAGCCATAAAGATGGACCAGCCCTTGAAGCTACCTTTAACTTTATATATGACGTGGTGACGGATAGCAAAGGCAATATGTACGTGGCTGATGGAGTAAATCATGTAATCAGAAAAATCTCGAAAGATGGGGTGGTCAGTACATTTGCAGGCTCAGGTGAGGCTGGCAATGCCGATGGTACAGGCACACAGGCCAACTTTAACGGGCCCAGAGGAATTGCACTCTTTGATGATAGTATCCTGTATGTGGCTGATACCGAGAATAACAGCATCAGAAGAATTGATATTGATGGAGTCGTAACTACCCTGGCAGGCTCCGGGCTGGCTGAGTTTTCTGACGGCACCGGAACGAATGCCTCTTTTAATTTCCCGATCGAAATAGAAACGGGTGCTGAAGGCCTCATTTATGTGGCAGATTATCGAAATCACAGAATCCGAAAGATTACGCCTGAAGGGGTGGTGACAACACTGGCTGGTTCCGGCAATCGGGAATTTGCAGATGGCACAGGTTCACTGGCCAGTTTTAACTATCCGTTCGATATCGCCATAGATGCTGACAATAATGTATTTGTGGGAGATGATCTTAATAAGAGAGTTCGCAAAGTTACGCCAGAGGGGGTGGTGACTACTTTTGCCGGTAATGATACTCGTGATCAGGAAGACGGAAGTGGTACAGAGGCTTCTTTCAGAAGTCCCCGACACCTGGTCTTTGATAAAGCCGGCAACCTTTACGTAACTGACAATGGTATTCTCCGAGGTATTACTCCCAATGGTGAAGTTTCCAGTTTTGCCAGGATGATTGAAGTGGAAGGAGAAGAAGAGTCGACTCTTTTTGACGGTGGCCTGGGTAACCTTGCTGTTGATCATAACGGGGATTTAATTATCGCGGAGCTTGGTAATTTCCGGATCAGACGGATAAGCCCGTCAGGAGTAGTCATTTCCGGTAAGGCTGATGGAACTGTCGGTGAGCATGAAGTCAGTATTGATGTCGCCAATGATTTTGGAGGTACAGATCAGCAGATATTTACTATCACTGTGGTTGATAAGACGGCTCCTATGTTTACTTCAGCCGAATCAGTTGATTATGCTGAGAACAGGACTGACGTGGCATATACCGCCACGGCTACGGATAATGATGTGAATGCTGTCATAACGTACAGCCTGGGTACAGGTAACGATGAATCACTTTTTAACATAGATGGCACCACCGGGGAGCTGAGTTTTATTGTACCCCCAGACTTTGAAATCCCGACAGATGCAGATACTGATAATAACTATGTTATCCAACTTATGGCCAGTGATGGCCTGAACGAAGTCGGCCAGTTGGTGACTATCTCTGTAACGGATGTCCTGGAAGATATCACACCACCGAATAAACCCTTGATCACAGGAATAAGCGATGATACCGGTATCAGCGACAGTGACGGAATCACCAATGACCGGCACATCGAAATCAGTGGTAAGGCAGAACCCCTGGCGACAGTGGAAGTTTCTACTCAGTATGGTCCCTTGAGGAGCGTACAGGCTGATGCGCAGGGAGACTGGTTGTTGGATATCACGGATATTACCCTGGTGGAGATAAAGGTTAATTTGACTGCAGAAGCGGTTGATCAGGCTGGTAACCGTAGTCAGAAGAGCGATGCTTTCGCATTGACTCCCGACTTTACTGCCCCCGCCAGACCGGTGATCACCGGTATTAGTGAAGATACCGGCAAGAGCGATAGTGACGGCATCACCAATGACAAGCATATCACCGTTAAGGGAACCGCTGAACCACTGTCTATGGTGGAAGTGTCTACTCAGTTCGGTCCTTTGAGAAATGCCGAAACCGATGTCAACGGAGAATGGGTACTCGACATCACCGATATTACCCTGGTAGAGCTGGTAGTTGACCTGACTGCGAAAGCGGTTGACCTGGCGGGTAACCGCAGTGCTGCCAGTGATTCCTTTGAACTGACTCCTGATTTTACTGCCCCGGCCAAACCGGTGATTACGGGTATTACTGAAGACACAGGCAGGAGTGATATCGATGGGGTTACGAATGATAAGCACATTATCATCAGTGGTACGGCAGAGCCGAATTCCGAGGTAGAGGTTTCCAGCCAGTACGGGACTCTGAGAAGCACCCAAACTGATGCTAATGGAGATTGGTTACTTGATATTACAGATATCACGCTGTTGGAAATACAGGTGCGTTTGACTGCCGAATCCATTGACCTGGCGGGCAATCACAGTCAAAAGAGTGATGTTTTTGTACTCACTCCTGATTTTACGGCTCCGGCCAGACCTGTCATTGTTGGTATCAGCGATGATACAGGCGGCAGTAGCACTAATGGAGTGACCAATGATAAAAACATCACCATCAACGGAACCGCTGAACCATTATCTATGGTGGAAGTTTCTACTCAGTATGGTCCGTTGAGGAGCGTACAGGTTGACGGGCAGGGAGACTGGCTGTTGGATATCACCGATATTACCCTGGTTGAGCTGGTAGTTAACCTGACCGCTAGAGCAGTTGACCTGGCGGGTAACCGCAGCTTGGCCAGCGACCCATTTGTACTAACGCCTGACTTCACACCTCCGGCCAAACCGGTAATTACCGGTATCAGTGAGGATACCGGTAGTAGCAGTACTGATGGCGTAACGAACGATAAGCACATCACCATCAGCGGTACAGCGGAGCCTGACTCAAGGGTAGAGGTTTCCAGCCAGTATGGCCCTTTAAGGAGCACACAGACAGATACCGATGGAAATTGGTTACTTGATATTACGGACATTACTCTTTTTGAAATCAAGGTAAACCTGATAGCTGAAGCCATTGATCTGGCAGGCAACCGAAGTGCAGGCAGTGATGTTTTTACGCTGACTCCTGATTTTACAGCTCCCGGAGTGACGATCAGTATTGAGTCCAGCACACCTACCGGACATACGATAATCGCCCTGTTTGATGAGGAGGTAAACGAACTCTCACTCGAAAAGATTTCGGTTACCGGTGGTATAGCCAGTGATCTTGTTCAGACCAGTACAACCAGCTATTCTTTCCTGATCACCCGTACGGAGAACATTGCAGATGTTATGATTGGTGCAGGTGCTGTTGAGGATTTGGCCGGAAACCCTAATACTGATTCCAATCAGCTTACACTGAATACCAGCTCCGTTCCAGCCGGTGATATCGTCACCGGTTTACCTGAGCTGGCCATGGTGGAAGAGGTGAGGGTTTACCCGAATCCTGCCAGTGAGATCCTGAACATCGATTTGTCAGAACTCAGCACAAAAGAGGTAAACATCTATCTGTACAATGCGGCTGGCATACCCGTATATAAAAGGGAGCTGTATAAGGATAAAAAGCTGCAAATGGATGTCTCTGACTACCCGAGTGGTATGTACATACTGCATTTGAATAATGGAGCACGGAGTGTAAGAAAGAAGGTTATGGTCAAGAAGTAGGCATTCCTTTGTGGGAGTAATCAGCCTTTGGTATTTATAACCTAAGCATAGGTTATAAATACCAAAAGTCCCGTCCCATTTTCAAACCGAGGCTTCCCAGGTATTTCTCCAGTTTGATGCGTTCCTTTTCCGGGGGGTAAACGGCTATCAGAAGTTTGGTTCCCGTCATTTGCTCTATATGGCTGAAATGACTGACAGCAGTGCCCTGAATGCCTTCCCGGTATTTCTCAGGGCTCAGGTCCATCCAGGTAAAGGCCTGATGGTGATTGTTCAGTATGGCTGCTGTAAGTCGTCCTTTGGTGCCTGCGCCCCAAAGCACAAGCTCATGTTCCTGCAGTGTATGCTTCAGGAAATGACTGATTTTCAGCCGAAAGAAGTGATTCTGGTCGTATAGCTCAGAATTGCGGGAGGTGCGCTCAGGGTGCTCCCGCCATAGTAAGGTGGTCTCGGACAGACTGTGAATGCTGAACCCGCATGCAAACCACCGGAGTACCAGGTGATAATCTTCCGGGTAGGAGAGCGGAGCAAAACCTCCGATCTCTCTCAGGTCTGAGGTTCTGCACATCCAGTTAGGAGAGGCGATCACACATTCTCTGTATATCCACTGCCAGTGATCATCCAGGTTCGTCCTTTCGTTAAGCCAGTTTTGATAGCTGATATAGCCTTCAGAAACAGGTTCAGTACCAAAATATTTGACTCTCCCTGTGACTACAGTTTTTTGTGATAGCCTGGAAATGGCTTCGGTCATAAGCTCAAGACGGTTTTCAGGCATAATATCATCACCGTCCATTCTTGTAATAAACTCACCTCTGCAGTGGTCTAGGGCCAGTGACAGGGCAGGGGTGATACCTGAATCGGGATTCTGAAAGACGAATATCCTGGTATCATCTGAGGCATGCTGTTCTAAAATCTTCCGGGTATTGTCGGTTGAACCATCATCGACAACAATCAGCTCCCAAAATGAAAATGTCTGCCTTCTTATCGAAGACAGACACTCATGAAGATATTTACCAGCGTTTTTCACCGGCATAATTATGCTTACCATGGTCAAAGGATGGTTCATTCAGTCAGAAACCTGAATTTACCAAATTAGTCCCTACACCTTTACCATTTTCCATTTGCCTTTTCTGAACCACCACATCGAAACAATGGCGATCAGTACCTCTGCCAGTGTAATGGCAAGGAAAACTCCCAGCGGCCCCCATTCGAATGTAATAGCAGCCAGGTAGGCAAATGGCAGCTGGAAAACCCAGAAGCAGAAGAAGTTAATCACGGTAGGAGTCTTTGTGTCTCCCGCACCATTAAACGACTGCGTTACGACCATGCCATAGGCATAGAAAACGTATCCCGCTGTGATGATCTGAAGACTCAGGGCTCCTGCGTCAATTACGGCAGAGTTATCCGTGAAGAGGCCCAGGATATACCTGGCTCCAAAAAGATAGCCCAGCGATACAATGATCATAAAGATGGCATTGTACTTACCGGTTTTCCATACTGATTTCTCTGCTCTGTCGGGTTGACCGGCCCCCAGGTTTTGGCCTACCAGTGTAGCTGCTGCGTTACTCATACCCCAGGAGGGCATAAGCGTAAACAGAAGCACTCTGATAGAAAGGGTATAACCGGCCAGTACATCGCTGCCGAATTCTGACATGATCCGCATCAGAAATACCCAGCTGGAAGTGCCAATCAGGAACTGACCAATGCCTCCCAGAGATACTTTGATCAGGTTCATCATGACCTGGGCTCTGAACACGATGTCTTTGATCGCTATTTTGATCTTTCCCCATCCGAAAAAGAGAATAAGCAATTGTCCGAGTACTGCCGTACCACGGCCAATATTGGTCGCGATACCGGCACCCATAACGCCATATTCAGGAATCGGTCCGAAGCCGAATATGAACATGGGGTCCAGTATGATGTTAATCACATTTGAGAATACCAGTGTCCACATAGCAATAGAGGCATCTCCTGCACCACGGAAAATAGCATTGATCAAAAAGAGCAGCATAATGGTCACATTGCCACCGATCAGAAGCTGAGTGTAGCGGTAACCTTCCTCAATCAGATCAGGTTCAGCACCCATCAGACCAAGGATCTCCCTGGGGTAAATGATACCGATAGCTCCGACTATAGCAGCCACTACTACGCCCAGCATAATAGCCTGAACGGCCGCCTGTGAGGCTCCTTTTGTATCTTTTTCACCGATTCTGCGAGCTACAACTGCTGTGGCCGCCATGCTCAGGCCTATAGCCACAGCATATACCAGTGTAATTACCGACTCGGTAAGCCCTACAGTAGCAATTGCGTTTACACTTACCTGAGAAACGTAGGCTACATCGACCAGTGCGAAAATGGACTCCATGAGCATTTCTGCAATCATGGGGATAGACAGCATAAAGATCGCCTTGCGAATGCTGCCGGTGGTAAAGTCTTTCTCTTTTCCACTGATGGCGTCAATGAAATACAGAAATAGCTTACCTATAGATAGTTTAGATTGTTGTGTCATTATTTGAGAATTATGTATTGAAGAAAAAAAGTGTAGGGTACCCGGTTATATGCAGGCCGGGAGGGTGACCATCGCACTGGTGGCGGATATGGTAAACACAATTCTCATAACTTCATGATGCTGCAAAAGTGCATCTTTTTTTTTGAAGTGCAAGCACTTAAAGGTATTTGCTCAATAAAATTTCTTTGAGCAGGGGCATGCCCACCGTGGCTTTCTCGGTAATAAAACGAAAGTTCGGAAGCTCTCGGATGTCTGGCTTATTGGGGTCTACCAGGAATACAGGAGTGTTGGGTCTGGTATAGTTGACCAGCCCCGCAGCAGGGTAAACGACAAGGGAAGTACCTACCACCAGCATGATATCAGCTGCCTGGGCAATGTCAATGGCCTCATCCATCATAGGCACTGCTTCGCCAAACCAGATGATATGTGGTCTTAGCTGGGATCCTTTTTCACAAAGATCTCCCAGTTTCAGTTCCCAGTAATCCATGTCATATACCAGCGATTCATCGACTGTACTGCGGCATTGCATAAGCTGACCGTGAAGGTGTAATACATGACTGGAACCCGCCTGTTCATGTAAATTGTCTACGTTCTGGGTGATGATCGAGACATCAAAATGTTCTTCCAGCTCTTTAAGCACTTCATGGCCCCGGTTGGGTGCCACCTCCATGGCTTGTTTTCTCCGCTGATTGTAAAATTCCATCACCAGATCAGGGTTGGCATTCCACCCCTCTGGTGTGGCTACTTCCATCACGTCATGTCCTTCCCACAGGCCATTTGAATCTCTGAAGGTTCGCAGACCGCTTTCGGCACTGATCCCTGCTCCTGTAAGTACCACCAGCCTCTTTTTCATAATGTGCTTTAAATTATCTCAAACAAAGGAAACGGCAGCGCGTTAACCTAAGAAAGCCTTAATATACATCCTTTAATCAGGTATATTAAAGCACTGAGTTGTCTTCAATATAACATGCCCCGATCTCTTAGATGCCTGCTTTGTAATCTGCCGATGTACATGCTTGTGCTGGCATGTCTGTATTCGGTGGAAGCGCGGGCACAAACGGGCACTACCAAGGGCAAAGAGTTCTATGTCAGCGTAATGCCCAATGCTTCCAATACCAATGACAATGAGGTGAGGGTTTACCTGGCGACACTGAATGACGCTAATGTGAATGTTGAGGTGATTGACAGAAACTTTACCCAGAGTTTCTTTATGACAGCGAATTCTTCCTTTATCATAGACATTCCCACCACGTATTTTCCCTCGCAGTCAGAAGTCATAGAGCAGATTGGTATCTACATAGAAGCTGATGCGGAAATCAGTGTCTTTGCCATTAACCAGGCGGCAGCTACCTCAGATGCCAGCATGATTTTGCCTTATGCTTCATTGGGAGATGACTATCTGATTCATACCTATCAGGTACCGCCACCACAGTCCAGTATTACCCCCAGCCAGTTTGTAGTACAGGCCACAGAGGACTCGACCGTGGTAGAGATCAATTTCTCGGCTGATATCACCAGTCAGAGCCAGACAACCTACAATGCCGGGGAGACCATTGAAGTGGAGCTGCAGAGAGGTGAGCAGATCATTTACTTTTCCACGGGGGATCTTACCGGAACCAGAGTTCGCAGTAAGCCTGAGCCTGATAAGCCCTGTAAGAAAATTGCCGTGTTTGCAGGACATGTCACTACCCTGGTTGGTGAAGAAGGCATGCCGGGACCTGATCACCTCTATAACCAAATGTACCCGGTAGGAGATTGGGGCAGAGAATATGTAGTGCTGCCACTTGAAACCCGGTTTGCAGGAGATCCTGTGAAAGTGCTGGCGTCAGAAGATAATACCACGGTGACCATTGACGGTAATGCGACTATCACGCTCGACAGGGGAGAATCCACCATATTTGATATTACGGCTCCCACCTACATCAATGGTAGTAAACCTGTTTCCGTATTGCAGCTCACCAAGGGGCGAAGTGTTGATCGGGATATTAGAGGGAATGAGTTTGCAGACCCCTTGATGATGGCGGTAAGCCCGGCTAACCAGATAGTGCAGGAGCTGGCTTTTATTCTGATGACCAACTTCAGGATGAGACGCCACTTTGTACAGGTAGTTACACCTACGCAGAACCTTTCGGTATTTCTGAACGATCAGGATATCAGCGACCGTTTTTCAACTGTACCTGGTAATCCTGATTACTCACATGCCTCGTTTTCACTCAACCCCGGTTTTTACCGCATGTCGTCACCCAATGGGTTTGTAGGGCATGCCTACGCTTTCGGAGAGGCCGAATCCATTGGCTATGCACTGGGGGGAGACCTGGGTGATTTCGATGTAGAAGTGATAGATCCGCAGTTTGGAGAAGTCACAGGAGGTAATTTTACGGGCACCGTCTGTGAGGCTTCTGAAATGACCTTCAGGGTGACCTCTGAGATTCCTATCCTCAAAGACACCTATACACTTTTCCAGTGGGATATGGGAAACGGAGTGATTCTGGAAGGAGATGAAGTACAATATCAGTTTCCGGGCCCGGGTACTTACCCCATTCGCATGACGGCCTCCAAGGGAAGCAATCCCTGCAGCAACCTGTTTGTTGACAGGCTCATTGAGGTAGTGCCCGATGGTGTAGACGGTATTGACGGTCCGGTCTCGGTCTGTCCCGATGTGCAGGATATTGCTTATGCTGTGGTAGGAGATCTGCCCGGTTATACCTATCAGTGGTTTGTCGATGGCGGTACGATTGACGGCAGCGATACAGGCCTGAGTGTTGTGGTCGACTGGAGTATCAGTGAGCCCGATGCCAGAGTCAGAGTACTGGCCAGATCACCGACAGGCTGTCTCAGCGACACCGTAGACCTGCCCATTGTGCTGAATGAATTCCTTCAGCCGGCCGTTCCCCGCGGACCCGACCAACTGTGTACCCTGGATATAGGCAGTGTGGTGTATTCCACGCCAAATGCTACCGGTTCAGTGTACACCTGGGAGGTGGAAGGAGGTACCATTACCTCCGGACAAGGCACCAATACCGTGACCGTCAACTGGGAGGGCATAGGGACACATGCCATTTGGTATGGAGAAAGTACTACCACAACCAGCAGTCTTTGTGATGGTGTTTCTCCGAGACTGGAAGTCACAGTATTCGAGCCCTTATTGAGTGATGCTGCCATCAGTCCGGTCTCCTGCTTTGGAGAAGAAGATGGTGGGGCCACCATGAATACCTCCGGTGGGCTGGCACCCTACAGCTACCGGTGGAGTACAGGAGAAACGAGCCCCGGCATTACACAAAAGGCAGCTGCAACCTATACCGTCACGATTACTGATGCGCTGGGCTGCGAACTGATAGAGACTGCCATTGTAACGGAACCACCTCTACTTTCGGGTTTTATGGAACTGCAGGATGCCGTTTGTAACGGAGAAAGAGGCTTTGCCATTGCGAGGGTAGAAGGAGGGACCGCTCCCTATACCTATCACTGGAGTACCGGGGTATCTACGAGCAGTAGCAGACTGGACGGGCTGTCTATGGGAAGCTATTTTGTTCGGGTGACGGATGCGAATGATTGTGAAATTAACCTGAATTTCGCGTTGAGCGAACCGGCAGCCCTGGTAGCTGAATTTACCATGGAGCAGGCTTGTCCGGGTGTGCCTGACGGCAGTCTTTCCCTGAGCGTTTCAGGAGGTACAGAGCCCTATACCTATAACTGGGAAGTGAACCCGGGAGAAACCTCAAGCCTGCTGGGAGAGTTGACAGATGGTACTTACAGAGTGACTGTCATTGACGGAGCAGGCTGTGAACTGGAGCTTACGGGTCTGGTGACCAATGAAAGCCCTGTTGTTCGTTTTCCCACAGCTTTTTCCCCCAATGGAGATGGTGTAAATGAGGTATTCGGTGCCGTGTTCAACTGTGCCCTTGACTTCAGTATGGTAGTTTATAATCGTTGGGGCACCGTGGTATTCGTTTCAAAGGACATCAATGAAGGATGGGATGGCAGCTTTGAGGGAAACCCGGCACCTCCCGGTACATACACATACAACATAACCTACGGGGGGGTATTGAATGGTACGCCCTTTACAGAAACAGTGAGAGGAATTGTAAGGTTAATGAGATAGAAGAATCTCGTGTCCGCTTAGGAACAGATCAGATTCTTAATTCTTCCCGGTTTTCGGCCAGTACATTGATGATGAACTGAATATGTTCTGTCAGGTCAATTCCCAACAGATCCACACCTGTCTGAATTTCGTCTCGTTCTACTTTGGCTGCAAAGCTTTTCGTTTTCAGCTTTTTCTTAACCGATTTCGGAGTTAAGCCTTCAATACCACCAGGCCTCACCTGACAGCAGGCTATGATAAAGCCGGTAAGCTCATCACAGGCCAGGAGTCCCTTGTCAAGCCGTGTATCATAGGATACGCCCCATTTGGTATAATGAGCTGAGATGGCATGTGCTATTTTGTCTTCCCTCTTTTCACGCAGAAGGGCGACAATCCGGTTCGGATGTTCCTCCGGGAAAGCCTCATAATCAGCATCGTGTAGCATGCCGGTTACAGCCCATTCTTCCGCATCTTCTCCAAAGTGGCTGCCATAAGCCTCCATTACAAGTTCTACACTGCGGGCGTGTCTCAACAGACTATCTCCTTTAGTCATTGAGCTAAGAATCTCTCGGGCTTCTTCTCTGGTCATAAAGCGAAGTATTATGCGGTAAGATTAAAGGAACAGGGAAAACTACTTTTTGGCTTTCGCTTTGGCCCGTGTTTTTTTCTTCGGAGCGTTTTTCTCAATCAGGGCTTTGGCCTCATCCAGGGTCATTTTCGATACATCTACTGTTTTGGCCAGTTCTACCTTGATGCGTCCTTTGATTACATTATGACGTCCCCAACGGGCTTTTTCTACTCTGATGCCTTCCTCTTCCCAGTTGTGGATGACTTTATCAATCTCTTTCTGGATTTTGTCTTCAATCAGCTCTACAATGTCCTTATCAGACAGGTTGTCCCAGTCGTACTTCTTGTTCACGTTAATGAACATATTATTCCACTTGATGAATGGACCGAAACGTCCTTTGCCTTTTTGTACCGGCAGATCTTTATAAACATAAATAGGGGCATCCGCTGCCAGCTTGGCCTTCACCAGCTCTATGGCTTCTTCGAGCGAGACAGTCAGAGGATCTGCGTCTGCAGGTAGAGACACGAATTTGTCTTCGTATTTGATGTAAGGACCAAATCTGCCAATAGCAGCAGTCAGTGGTTTTCCTTCAAATTCACCGATATCGCGAGGTAGCTTGAAGAGCTCCATGGCCTCTTCCAGGGTGATATTTTCTATAAACTGTCCCTTAAGCAGGCTGGCAAATTTTGGTTTTTCACCATTTTCGTCTTCTGTATTGGTCTCACCTATCTGAACAATAGGACCAAATCTTCCAAGCCTGGCGATTACGGGTTTGCCGCTTTCGGGGTCCACGCCCAGTTCTCTGGATGAACCTACTTCGCTTCGATCTATTTGCTCTGTTACTTCTACTTTTTTGTGGAAACCACCATAGAAGGTATCAATCATTTTATCCCATTGCTGATAGCCCCGGGCAATCTGGTCAAATTCCTCTTCTACCCGGGCTGTGAAAGAGAAATCGATCACATTCGGGAAGTGATTTACCAGAAAGTCATTGACCACCATGGCAATATTGGTAGGAAAGAGCTTGGCTTTTTCCGCACCGGTTACCTCGGTTCTGGTATTGGTAATTACCTGGCCGTTTTTGAGCCTGATTTCCTGGTAGTTTCTGTTGACGCCATCTCTGTTTTCTTTGAGCACATATTCACGTTTTTGAATAGTAGAGATGGTCGGGGCATAGGTAGATGGTCTGCCAATCCCCATTTCTTCCAGTTTTTTCACCAGACTGGCTTCAGTATATCTTGCAGCAGGGCGACTGAAACCTTCTTTTGCCAGTATTTGCTGCAGGTCCAGTTCCTGGCCAATATGAAGCGGAGGCAGCATGCCTTTCACCTCATCGCCTGAATCCTCATCGTCTGAAGATTCAATATACACTTTCAGAAAGCCTTCAAAGGTGATGACTTCACCCTGGGCCACCAGTGTCTTGTCATTGCCTGAGATGCTAATGGTAGCGACCGTCTTTTCCAATCGCGCATCGGCCATCTGAGAGGCAATGGCCCTTTTCCATATCAGCTCATACAGGCGTTGCTCGTTATAGTTGGCACCTGCGCGATGATCAGCAAAGTTGGTCGGACGAATCGCTTCGTGAGCTTCCTGTGCTGATTGTGCTTTGGTCTTGAACTTGCGGGTTTGCACAAAATCCTGACCATAGGCACTGGTAATTTCGTTGACCGCTCCGTTGACCGCTTCTTGAGAAAGATTTACAGAATCAGTTCTCATATAAGAGATCTTACCCGCTTCGTAAAGCCTCTGTGCCAGCGACATGGTCTGCGATACAGAAAAACTCAGTTTTCTACTGGCTTCCTGCTGCAGTGTAGAGGTGGTGAATGGAGGAGCGGGAGTTCTTTTGCCCGGCTTTTTCTCCAGGTTTTGTATGGTAAAGTCAGCACCGACACAATCTGACAAAAACTGATGTGCCTCTTCTTCTGAATCGAATTTTTTGGGTAGTTCCGCTTTTAGTTCTCTGCCGCCATCCAGCTTGAATATGGCAGTTACCTTGAAAGAAGAAACCGGGTTGAACTTGTCAATTTCTCTTTCCCGTTCTACTACAAGTCTTACAGCCACAGACTGAACACGACCTGCTGAAAGTCCTCTTTTGATTTTTTTCCAGAGTACCGGAGATAACTCAAATCCTACCAGCCTGTCCAGTACCCTTCTGGCTTGTTGTGCATTGACCAGATCACCATCAATTTGCCTTGGATTGGCAATGGCATTCAGTACGGCATTTTTAGTAATCTCTCTGAACACAATGCGCCTGGTATTGTCATCAGTGAGTTTTAAAGCTTCTTTTAAGTGCCAGCTGATGGCTTCTCCTTCGCGGTCATCATCACTCGCGAGGTAGATCGTCTCCGATTCCTTGACCAGCTTCTTGAGGTTTTTGATCACATCCTTTTTGTCTGGCGTGACGACATAGGTGGGAACAAATCCGTTTTCAATATCAATGGCTTTATCACCTTTGGGCAGGTCCCTGACATGGCCATAACTGGAAACAACTTTAAAGTCTTTTCCGAGGTATCCTTCAATCGTTTTTGCTTTGGCGGGGGACTCTACAATAACTAGGTTTTTCGACATATATTCAGGTGATTCTAAGATTTGAGTGATTCAAAGATGCGCATAAAACTTTCAAAAAAACAAGAGAAACCACTTTAACCCGCAATATGGGTATATGATAATGGTCATTTATACGTTCTTGAGTGAATAACTGGAAGTGATACGAAATGGTTAAGAATATTTTCCTCATCCGGCATGCTGAAGCCCTTGCCGCAGACACAGGACAACGTGATTTTGACAGACGTCTCAGTGAAACCGGACGAAAGCAGGCCCTTATTTTAGGTGAACACATCCGTTCGTTAAACAACCCCATACAGGCCATCTATACCAGCCCTGCTTTCAGAACTCTTGAAACCACGCTGCAACTGACCAGTCAGCTTGATCACAAACCAAGGGTAATTGAGGCAGAAGAGTACTATAGTGCTACCACCAAACTCATGCTGGCAGCGATAGCACGGCTGGATGATTTGTTTGATACGGTTTGTGTTATTGCCCATAATCCGGCTATCGCCTATGTTTTTGAGCATTTTACGGGTGGTTTGGGTACTTCTTTTTCTCCTGCTACCTGTGCCTGGCTTCAGTTCCCCTTTGAGCACTGGAAAGAGCTGTCAGGTGATACAGCAGAGCTAAAGGACTTTTACTACCCGGGAAGGCTTGACTAGCTTTAAATAATTGGATTTTCTTGTTTGGAATATTTGACCCAAAGAGCGGATATTTGCACGCACTGAACTGAGGGCTGAAGAAGCCCTTTAAATATTACCCGATTAAGAGAATACCATGGCTTCTTTAGGCAGACATATTATAGTAGAGTATTACGACTGCGATCCTCAACTGATGAATGATGTGGTTCACATAGAGGAAAGCATGCAGCATGCGGCAGAAACTGCCGGTGCGACTATTATAAATTCCACTTTCCATCATTTTTCACCTTATGGTGTTTCCGGTGTGGTGGTGATTCAGGAGAGCCACCTGGCCATTCACACCTGGCCTGAATACGGTTATGCTTCTGTAGACCTTTTTACCTGTGGTGGAGAGGTAGACCCCTGGGTGGCTTACCGGGAGCTGAAAGCGCTCTTTAAGGCCGGACATGGTTCTGCCATCGAGCTATCTCGAGGTGAAATGGCCCTGCTTACCGAAAAAGAGTTTGATGTAAAAGACCTGCGAGACCATAAGAGCCATGCAGACGGGAGCCCTATTAAGACGCGTGATGTATGGTTTACCGAAAGAGATGACAGCATAGCCCTGTCTCTTAAACACAATGGCAAGCTCTTTTCAGAAAAGTCTGACTTTCAGAAAGTAGATGTCTATGACACCCGGGCTTATGGTAAAATGCTTACCCTGGATGGCATGGTGATGACTACTGAAAAAGATGAGTACGTCTATCATGAAATGATTACACATGTACCTATGCTTACTCATCCTAACCCCAAACGAGCTTTGATCATAGGCGGGGGAGATGGAGGAACTGCCAGAGAACTGCTTCGACATGAAAGCCTGGATGAGGTGGTGATGGTAGAAATCGATCAGATGGTAATCGATGCCTGTAAGGCGCATTTGCCGGATATAGCCGTGGCCCTGGAGCATGAGCGGCTGACCCTGCTGGTAGAAGACGGGCTTAAATATGTGGCAGAAGCAGCAGATGAAAGCTTTGATCTGGTGATTGTAGATTCTACCGACCCCGTAGGACCGGCTGAAGGGCTTTTCAGCAAAACCTTCTATGAAGGAGTACATCGCATTCTGAAAAAAGAGGGTGTCATGGTCACGCAAAGTGAATCGCCCCGATTTAATCAGAAGGTTTTCAAAGAGGTTTATCAGGTGTATGGAGATATTTTCGGAGAAGGACAGGTGCACTGCTATCTGGCTTATATTCCTACTTACCCCACAGGTATGTGGTCTTTCTCTTACTCTTCTAAGGGAGAGACACATCCGCTAAGGCACTTTAAACATGCCGACTCTGAGCAGTTTGCCAGGGAACACGGTTTGAAATACTATAATGAGGCCATCCACCAGGCGGCCTTTGCACTTCCCGGTTTCGTAAAAGAAATGCTCAATGACTGATCAGGACATTTCGTCATTTGACCCGAATGGAGTCGGGGTAAAGGGGACGCTTTTCGGCCTGCCTTATGACGAAGAGTCTGCCGATATCATTGTCATTCCGGTTCCCTGGGATGTGACGGTTTCTTATGGAGGAGGTACGGCAGAAGGGCCTGCGGCCGTGCTGGAAGCTTCGGCCCAGATCGACTACGCTCAGACTGATATAGCAAAGGCCTGGCAGGTGAAAATAGCGATGGCTCAGCTACCTGAGGTGTGGTATGCAAAAGGTAAGACACTGCGCAAAAGGGCAGTGCAGTATATTGACTGGCTGGAAAGAGGGAGTCATCCAGCTGAGGCCCTGGGCATGGAATCCATCCGCCAGGAGATCAATGAAAACTGCGCGCAACTGATGCAGTATGTACAGCAGAAGTGTGCTTACTGGAGGTCTAAAGGGAAGTTAACCATCCTGTTAGGAGGAGATCACAGCACACCGCTTGGTCATATCAGAGCTTTGAGCCGGGAGCATGCGTCTTTTGGTATACTGCAGATTGATGCACATGCCGATCTCAGAAAGGCTTATGAGGGATTTACCTATTCCCACGCATCCGTGATGCACAATGTGCTGGAGCTGGAAGAAGTAGAAAAGCTGGTGCAGGTAGGAATACGGGATTTTTGTGAAGAAGAACTGACTGCTATCCATGAGCAGGAGGGGAGGGTGAAAACCTTCTTCGATCAGAAGCTGAAACAAGAGAGATATGAGGGCCTTAGCTGGCAAAAGCAATGTGAGCAAATCATTGCTGAGTTACCGGATAAAGTATATATCTCCTTTGATATTGATGGTCTTGATCCCAAGCTCTGTCCACATACAGGAACACCGGTACCGGGAGGCTTCGAACTGGATGAGGTTATGTACCTCTTCAAAGCCTTAGTGCAGTCGGGCCGTGAGGTCATCGGCTGTGACCTGAACGAAGTATCTCCGGGCGATAACGAATGGGATGCCAATGTAGGGGCCAGGGCTTTATACCGGATGGCCTTGTTAATGGCAGTGTCTCAAGGCAAAATGGACTTTACCCCTTAGGGTTGAGGCTCATGAAGGTAAACCGTCTGAAGACAATTAGGAATCAGACGATTGTGAACCGTTTTCCCGAGAGAATTTTTGGCCCCTGATGAATCCAATCGATCGGGCCGCGACTGACGGCCCAACCGGTTGTAGCGGGCAGAGATTTACCTGGCTGCCGCTGGTATTTTCTTTTTGAAAGCCCTGGTTCTTATGCCAACTATTAATCCCAGCAGAATAAGGCCGGCCATTGCCATGAGGGGCCGATTGATGGTGCTTAGGTAAGCGGGAGTAGCTTCTGTACGGACATTAGAATAGTTCTGGTTGGCAAGGTTTAATATTACCTCTTTCTCACCGGGGAAAAATACATGGTTGCTTGTGCGCCTGTAGATTTCCGTAAAGCTGGAAACACGCATGTCCACCTGGTCGTAAGTACCCTCAAAGCCTTCCAGTTCAAATTGTATGCTCGCGTTATGATTACCGAACTCCGCTTCCCTGAATTTCAGATGTACCATTTTCTGACCCAGCTGTAGCTCAAGTGTCTGGTTGAAGTACTGTGTAAAATCATCCTGGTAATCGGATAATCTGATGACAGTATTTTCGTCAAACTCAGCATGCAGACTCAGCAGCAGGTCCCAGGCAGTCTTTGGTGTGAAATGTACGGTCAGTATGCCGGTGCCATCAGTTTGGGTAAAACGATAGCCGATCTGGTCAGGGTCATGTGCCCAGGCCGTTGAAGGAATGATAAGTGCCCATATCAGGAGGGTGTTTATTAGATTCTTCATAGTACTGTTATTCTGTTTCTGCTGAATTACCACCTCTGCCTCTGCCACCCGGAGGAGGTCCGCCATTACCTCTGGGTCCACCGGGAGGGCCGGGAGGTCTGCCATTTCCCATGCGCTTGCTGAGGTCCTTACTCGGTGTGCCGGAAAAGCACAGTGGTACCGATGGAAAGTTATCAGTGATTACATAGTAATATTCGTTTTCGCTTTCAGGCGTCCTGCCCCAGCGTCCGTTACATGCATCGAGTTCAGAGATACCTCCCACATACAGGTAATCATTGAAATAGCGACCATTATACGTCCCATCAGGGGCAGTTCTGCCATCTCCGGGGCGTTCACCTGCCTTCAGCCGGTAACCGCTCTCATGGGCGACTATATTACCATCCTTGTCGTAACCATATTTATAATAGATAGGGAAACCGTCTGCCGCATATCCCACCTTGATCATTTCTGTACCATCAGCGCCCAGCTCAAAGAGATAAGCCGATGGTGTTCCGTGATAGTGATACTTGCCTGTGGGCTGTACATGTGCATTATTGCAGTCAAGCCCGAGATTCTCTGTAGAGGTAAGGGTGGTAATATTCCACCGGGGATTCATCCTGCCATCACTGCCAATAAAGAACTCAGCCGTAAATGGCTCAATGGTCACACCACTGAAAAGCACCCCGGTATCAAAGCCCTGAGCACCCGTGGTCTTTTTTGCCATTTTCGGGTTCAGAGGAATCGAAAAAGACATCTTTTGCTCCCTGATGCGGTTAGGGTTACCAGGGTTGGGAAATACGCCCACTTTGTGACTGGCAATACTGTTAATCGTGATTTTGCGCAGTCCTTTTTTCTCGTTGATTTTTTCCTGGTACATGCTGCTCTTTCCCAGTTTTTCCTGAATGTCTACCTGGCATTCATCCGGGTTCAGGTTAATGATGTAGGTGTCCTGAATTTCCGGGTCTCCGGCCGGTGCACCTACAGCCCGTTGTTGTACCCTGGCTGGTGAGCAGCCTATCAGGACAATCAGGGGGAGCAGTCCTGTTATATATTGTATTCGCTTCATATGCTTCTCTTTGCCTTCTTAGATGACGGGCAGGAAAGAAACTTGCGCTGTTGAGGATTTTTTTGATTAAGTCTTCTAAAAAATACCCTGGCAGAAAAACGGTTTGGCTGATAAGGGTGTTATGAACATCGAATGTCTCTAAGTGATGGAATTATCTAAAAGACAGCAAAGACTACTTGAATTCGTAAAAGAGCAACATGGCAGCCAGAGACGAAAGTATACGGGTGATCCATACTGGACACACGTTTATTCCGTGGCGGAAAGAGTGTCGGAACTGGTTCCCGAAGGTATAGAAATAGCTCTGGGGCACGATCTGCTGGAAGATACTTCCTGTACTTATGAACAACTCAGGTCTTTCCTTTTAAGGAATGGCTATACCGTGCCGGAAGCTGACCGGATTGCGGATGGTGTAGTGGAGCTTACTGATGTATTCGTGGTGGAGAACTACCCCGAATGGAACCGCAGGATTCGTAAGAAGAAGGAGGCGGAAAGACTCTCACAGATAAGCCTGCTGGCACAAAGTGTAAAGTATGCTGATCTGATTGATAACAGCCTGTCCATTGTAGAGCACTCCACCAGTTTCGCTTCCACCTATCTCCTGGAAAAGGTGGAAATACTGGATGGCATGCGTCAGGGAAATATCCATTTGCTTATAGAGGCCTGTGCGGTCTTACATGAGGGACTGAAGTCGATCGGAGTTAAGTCGTGGCACCACTAGGAACGGAGTTCTTAAGGCCTCTTCACTCTTTTGTCATTTGAATAGCTCTGCCTCCCTGGTAGTTGGTGAGGCTGGTAATCTCTCCGTTTTCATTCTCTTCAAACTGTATGGTAAAAGGAGTATTCACGGCAAAAAAGCGTTTGTCTGAAAGTGGATGAAGCTCAATCTCCGGCTGACCGGTAGCTTTTGCCAGCAGTTGGTTATCGCTTAGGCTGATGTTGACACTGAAACCATTACCGATGGCATAGTTACCTGCGAGTTTTTCGAGTTGGTCAGGGGTGAGAATGAAGTTACGCGTTTCGTCAGTCGGGCTGTTATCCAGGCCCAGAAGGTCACCGATAGCCAGGTAGTTGGCGATGGCGTCTACCCGGTAGTCCTTTATGGTGGGTAAGTGGTTCTGCATGGCAATGATGTAGTAGGAAGAGACATGGTTTTTATAAAAGGGGTCATTCACAAAGTAGTCAACCATGCTGTCTTCCATAGTGCCGATAATCACTTTCGAATACCATTCGAACCGGGCACTCCAGTCAGCCAGAATATTGTCGGTTACTTCAGAGATGCTTTCGTTGAAGCGCTCTACCATGCGCTTGTCATCAATATAGAGTCCATTTAGCTTTTCAATCAGGGGCTCAAACCTTGAGGGCATATTATCAATATTGCGCATAAGGTGGTCGTAGCCGTTGCTGGTGGTAATAAACTCTGAAACTGTAGTCGTGACTTGAAACAGGGGGGCGTTTTTCCTGTCCCTGTAGTCCTCAGCGGTCAGCTGACCAGAGAGAATCAGGGATATCAGGGAGTCTTTACGGTTATAGAACTCGATCAGTCCATTAGTCTTGGCAATATCGATGGCTAGTTCCTGGCGTACCTGGGTAAGGATAGAAGATATCTTTTCATCCTTTTTATTGATCTCACTCTGGTTGTTGATGGCCAGGGCAATAAGGATTCCGGCTATGACCAAAACGATTTCTCCGGTAGCGTAGATCACATACTGGAGCAGCTTATTTTTGGCGAGTAGTTTCTGGCGCATGTTCCTGAAAATTTTGATCATAGGAGTGGGTGCTACCTTGTGAAACTAATGATTACTTACGGCTCGTGCAAAACTGTATCTTCAGGCATACAAGCCGGATTCCCCGTATAAACCGAAAACTTCTTAGTTAAATAAGTAGGCTGTTCTGCTTTGGCTGCCCGGAATACCTATGATGTTGTTTAGGTAGTCCTGCTGGAATTCCAGACTACCCTGTCTGCTGATATAACCTTCTCCGTAAGGCATGCAGGTTCCCCAGGAGCCTGACTGACGACAGTTTTCCAGGTCTGTTACTTTTACAATGGTATGGTTTCCTGTGACAATAACGAGGTGCTTGAAGGACTTCGCTTCACTGAGCAACTCCTGGATATTGTCTTTGGTAAGTTCACTTTGTTTCTCAGCAGCATCGGCTGCCAGTTCCCTGAATCTGACAATGGGTCGGGTGATGTCAGCTGTTTCCAGACTTTTGGTATTGGTCAGAAAATCAGTTACCAGGCTACCCTCCTGTAAACCTGAATTCACAGGAGTCAGGGAGGCGAAAAGACTGAAGATAAGTGCGGAAAAAAGGCTAAGTGTTTTCATAAGATTTAGTTTAAAGACGACTTCATGAACTTAGTCTATCAGGGCTGTGATTCCAAGTGAAGAAACTGTTAAACTTCTTTTTTCAGATACCCTTTTTCCACACTTTCATCGAGTAAGTTTTTTGCGTAATTCCACACCGTCTCCGAACCGTTTCCAATCTTCTTTTTCTTGTCCACTACTGTTTCGTACGAGACATTAAACTCAGCCCAGGTACCTCCTTCATTGGATGCATTTTGCAGCATAGGCTCAAAGCGATCCATGGCTTTGGCAAAGCGGGCATCGTCTGTTTCTCCTTCTTCAAATTCCAGCCAGATATCAACCAGTTCCTGAGCTTGTTCTTCGGGCAGCATACCGAAAATACGCTTTGCTGCCTTGAGCTCTTCTTCGGTATTGACATGGTTTTTGGTGGTGTCGAAAAGGAAGGTATCTCCTGCATCTATTTCTACGATATCATGGATCAGCAGCATCTTGATCACCCTTAGCAGGTTAACAGGAGTATTGGAATGTTCGGCCAGTACCATAGCCATCATGGCCAGGTGCCAGCTGTGCTCTGCATCGTTCTCATGACGGTCGCTGTTGAACAGACGGGTCTTACGCTGAATGTATTTCAGCTTATCGATTTCTTTAATAAATGTGATTTGTTTCTGTAATGCGTCCTGATCGATATTCATATCCCTGCTGACTGATTTGAGCTAAAATTGTCAAGTATGTATGACCTTCCCAAAAGAAGATGGTTAGCTGTTTATTAAGAAAGGTAGAGAGATTTAGTTTTTTGTTAACATGGATTTTGCGTCCGTTGACTGAAGTGACCGATTGTCAGAGTCAAAAGCAGCTCAGTACCTGAATTTCCCGTACCCTTCGTTCTTTCATCAACAATTTTGCGCCTGATCCCAGGAGGGTATTGAAGGAGAGGGGAATGGTCTAGGTTTACGGTAATCAAAAATACATCTGTCCATGAAATACGGCTATTTACTGTTTCTGATGGGGTTCTTTAATTGGGGGTACGCGCAATCGGGATTGCATCCCAAATGGGTAAATGAGACCGAAGTAGTATACTACGATCGTTCAGGGAAGGTCTGGGTACATAATATCGAATCCAGACAGCGCAGGGAACTGACCAATGGAAGCCAGCCGGCACCTAACCCTGTGCGGCCCGGAGTCTATGCCCTTAGAAAAAGGGCCAATGGTAAATCAGGTATTGTCATTATGGATGAAAAGCAACCGGATGATCTGTTGATGATTGATACCCGGGTGCCTGGTCAGAACTCCTATCATCCTATCTGGTCTTTTGACGGCAACTATCTGGCTTTTAATGCAGAGCATCCCGGGAACAAGACCTCAACACTTTATATCTACGACTATCAGAAAAAGAGCTTGCGGCCATATCTGGAAGACAGGATTGTCGGAGCACCTTCTTTTTTTCCCAATGGAGATGTGCTTTTGCCTACCCATGATGAAGAAGTTTTCAGCCTGCTCAGGTTCAATAGGGCCACCGGAAAAACGATCACCTTATCAAGTGATAACCTGCGCTACTTTTTTGCTGATGCCTCACCGGATGGAAACAAAGTCGTAGTAGGCATGACAGATAAGGAAAATGCAGAAAACTATGATTTGTGGATGCTGGATCTGAAAACGGGGCAAAAGAAACAGCTCACCAATACACCTGTCAAAGAGTTTTGCGGGCGCTGGTCACCTTCAGGAGAAAAGCTGCTGGTCTTTTCGGAAATGGAAGGAACCTATCATGTGCTGATTATGGATACCAATGGTGAAAATGTGATAAACCTGACTGCTACTGCAAATGAGGAATAGATATGGACCTGATTTTTTGGTACAACTGCCGGTAGGACAGGACTGTCTCATCTGTCTTACAGGTTAATTTTCGGCTATTTGAATCAGAGCTTCTAAGAACTGTATTCTGTTTTGAGTGTCCACTGTTAATTGAAGATTCATGGCCATAGCTGCCATGGACCCTCCCTTATAAAGAAGTCCATACACCTCTTCATTCTTATCCCTCATTTTGATCCAGCTGCGTTGAGATTCAATGATTTTAGATTTATATGCCTTTGTTTCTTCTAATTCAAATGAATCATCAAACTCCGATTCTTCCTTCAGTCTTGCATTGATATGTCTCATAAGCTCAGAATACCTCACATTCAGGATACTGTCATAGTGCCTGAACTCCTTCAGAGAACAAAAGGTCATTTCTGTTTGACTGCCATCATAGCAATCAAATTGGTTTTCTGCTTTATTCTGAGAAAACAGCGGGGAAGTGGCACAGAGCATGAGAATTAAGCTGAACAGAGGAATTGTGCGGGTTTTTTTCATTCGTAAATCTGTAAGAAGGTCTGGACAAGGGCTTTGTCTACCTTAATATAGTCTGCTGCCGGCTGGAAACCGAAATTTCTTCCCATTAATCACCTGCTCGACACGAATTCATCATTCACCTTGCAGCATCGTTGGAATTGCCTTATTATAGCTTTTTAACCAAAAAACAATCAATTGGGATTTCTTGAAGATGCGGTAACCTGGTTCAGCGGATGGATCTGGGGCGTACCATTGTTGATCATCGTGATGGGCGGTGGATTATTTTTTATGATCTATTCCCGCTTTATGCCTTTCCTGTATCTGAAGCATGCTGTAAACGTACTTCGTGGCAAATACGATGAAAGCAATGAGGAAGGGCAGATAAGCCATTATGAAGCTTTATCTACCGCTATTGCTTCTACCGTGGGTATGGGCAATATCAGTGGGGTGGCGGTTGCCATTACCATGGGCGGACCGGGTGCTATCTTCTGGATGTGGGTAAGTGCCTTCTTCGGTATGGCTACCAAATTCTTCACCTGTACCCTGGCCGTAATGTATCGCGGCAAAGACAGTGAAGGAGAGGTACGTGGCGGACCAATGTATGTGATCACGGAAGGTCTGGGTAAGAAATGGAAACCTATGGCTACCTTCTTCTGTATCGTGGGGCTTGTGGGGGCTCTGCCGATCTTTCAGGCCAACCAATTGACAGCCGCTCTGAATGCTGTGGTAGGAGGAGCTGTGGGCTATGACACCAGTGCCACGATCGGCATTTTGGGCTCTGATGTAGCCATTGCCTCGCTGGTTACCGGTCTGGTACTTACCGTGGTAGTATCTATGGTCATCTTCGGTGGAATTAAGAAAATCAGTAAGGTAGCTTCCAAACTGGTGCCCATCATGGTAGTACTCTACTTCGTACTGGTGATCTATATCTTACTACAGAATGCAGGTGAAATACCCGGTATCTTCGGTTTGATCTTCCAGGAAGCCTTTTCACCGGATGCCGCTTTTGGCGGTGCTGTTGGTGCCATCATCATTATTGGTGCCAAGCGTGCGGCTTTCTCCAATGAAGCAGGTATTGGTACGGCTCCTATGGTACACGGAGATACAAAAACGAATGAACCGGTGCGCGAAGGGCTGGTGGCCATGTTGGGCCCCGCTATCGATACACTGATTGTATGTACCCTGACGGCCCTTGTAATCCTGGGCACGGGCGTATATGAGGGAGCGGAAGATACAGGAGGAATTTTCGGGGTTACTCTGACGCTTAAGGCATTCAGTACTGCTATTCCGGGAGCCGGAGGCTATCTCTTAGGTTTGTGTATCCTTATTTTTGCAGTATCTACTTTGCTTTCCTATTCTTACTATGGAGTGAAATGTATGTCGTTTATGCTGGGGGTTAAATACGGTAACTATTATAACTACATCTATATCGGTACTATTGTGGTCGGAGCGGTTGCCTCGCTTGGCTTTGTGGTAAGCCTTATCGATGGCGGTTTTGCCCTGATGGCGATTCCTACAATGATTTCGGCACTGATACTGGCACCCAAAGCGATGGAAGCTGCCAAGAGCTACTTTAAGCGCCTGAAAGCGGGAGAGATGGCCTGATCATTCAGAGTCAATATGATTACCTGTTAAGAAGGTTAAGAGAGACAGAGTTCTTCAAGTTATAAATGTCACAGGTTTGGAAAACCTGCGAGGTTAGTAATAAGTCTGTGTTCTTTTCTTTTTCTCTGAGTAACAGATAATTTCTAAACGGTACGGCTCCGTTTCTCTCTAAAGTCTAAAGTCTAAAGTCTAAAGTCTTTAACTCGAAGCTTTGGCAGCCAGCTTTTTCATCAGTTTTACAAAGCGTCTGCTGTTGTAATTGGCCATGCCTGTTTTGGCTACTACGATTTTCCCTTCAGGTGAGATGACGAAGGTGGTGGGTACTACTCCGGTTTCATAGATGTCAGGAATGGGGCTGGCCAGCTTGTATATGGGGAAAGAGAAGCCCTTTCGTTTTACCCAGCCTCTGGCGGTTGACATCCGCTTGTCTTCAGAGATCATCAGGAATGCGATGTTGGGGTCTTCACCTACTTTCTCATACAAGCCGTCAATGCTTGGCATTTCGGCAACACAGGGAGCACACCAGGTGGCCCAATAGTTCATAAAAATGGTTTTACCTTTCAGGTCCTGTACATCCAGAATATTGCCCTCAGTGTCTACCAGTTTCATATCATAGTCGGCATCAAGTTTATCCTCCTCGTCTAACTCGCCCACATTCATGACACCGGTTTTCAGCACAACCTGCTGTACACGGCCAAAGACTTCAGCCTGAGAGCCGGTGAAGTATATCACTGCAAAAATCACTACGATTACTGCTAATTCGATAATATCACGCCTGTTGACCTTCTTTTTTTTGTCTTTTGCCATAGTTCAAAGTACTCAAACTGTCGATAAAAAGTTCCTTTTCAACGAAAACCTTGTCGTTTTCATTACACAAATCTAAAAACACGACTTTTTACTGACATTTTAATGTACCTTGTATATTGGAAGGGATTTATACACAGCACAATAGTGTTGTATAAATAAAAGGAACGATGATCACTATTAAATATGCAGACCGCAACCGCATGGTGGACAGGTGGGTGTCGGTATTCGAGGAGGTGGTACTAAGTCACCAGTTGGTAAGAGATACTAAACTGGAAGAACCTGTGCTCACTTCAGGTAAAGAGGAGGTGAGAGGAGAGAAGGCAATAAGCCTTTATGTAAATCGCCTCAAGCGCGATGTGGTAACCGACTGGGCTCCCTGGTAATTCTTTGCCGTCTTTTTTGAAAATTCCTGAAACCGCAACCCGCGTTTTCTGGTTACCTTTGTGTCTTGTTTAATACAAGTAATCTGAACCAGAATAACGAACCCTGATAACAATTCCCCAATGAAGTATTTAAAGAGCATTTTTGCCATCGTTTTAGTGGCCTCTTTCCTTGTGTCCTGTGAATCAAAGGAAGGTGTTGACTTCGGAAACCTGAAAGATGGTGATACAGTCGGTACCACCTTTAAAGTCACCTTTGAAGTTTATGGTAAGACGATCAGACCTGCAGGTACGGAAGAGGAAGGTACCGGACACCACCACATTATCATTGATGATACCTTTGTAGCAGCCGGTACGGTAGTACCCGCAGACGATACCCATATTCACTTTGGAAAAGGACAGACTGAAACTGAACTGACCCTGACTCCGGGTAAACATACCCTGACCCTCCAGTTTGCTGATTATGCTCATCGTTCTTTTGGCGGTAAGTGGAGCAAGACCATTACGGTGAATGTAGAGTAAGGATTGAAAGAAAGTTGAAAAGGGCCATCTTCCTGCAGGGAGATGGCCCTTTTTTATTTTAAAGGAGCAGAGTAAGAAAAGAATGGCTGAGGTTTTGAATGGACCCTTTTACTATTTAATGCTGATCTACCAGCACCGGGTTGCCGTCAGGATCTATCAGGGCGAAAGAGGCGGGGCCTTCTGCTTTGTCAAGCCCGGTGGCATAAGTCGTCTTTAAGCCTTTTGCTATCACCTCCCGATAGATGCTGCGCGCATCCGAAGGGTTGAGTGTAATGGTGTTTTGCGGAAACATGCCCTGAAAGAGACCTACTTTGGCAGCACCGTTTTCCATCAGCATCCACTTTTGAGCAATGCTGCCCGCTCCGGCTACCTGGGTAAAGCCCAGCTTTTCATAAAAAGCCTTCGACTCAGCGATGTCTTTTACACTTAGAGAAATCGAAAACGTTTCGATGTTATGCTCCATGGCAGGTTGGCTCGTAAATGTTGACAGGCTGATAGCCAGGCCCAATACTGTGATGATAAGTCCGGAATTCTTCTTCATAGATGTTCTGTTTAAAACTTAATTTTCTCAATAGGTACTTTACAGAGTATGTCGAAACGCTCCCAGCCAATTTGCTCAGGTCCTTTCAGGAATTCTTCAATCGCAGGATAGTGCCTGGGCACATAACCGCTCTGGGGTAACCAGTCCTTGTACAGGTGATCCCATGCCTGGGCCACTTTTACCAAATCACCTTCACAGTGCAGCACAGCATATAATCCACCGGGGATTTCTGTTTTCTCAATCAGATCTCCGGCTGAAAACCCGCGTTCCAGGGCTACTGCAAAATCATAGCGGTACAGGTTGGCCGGGGTTACCTCCGGATCATCCACTGACATGCCAAACCTTCTTGAGCCTGTACGATCGAAACCATGTGCTTCATACCAGGACATGAGCCTTTCATAAGCCGTAATCAGCTCTGAACCGTCTGCTCCGAATACAGCTTTAATCAGGGCTACAGGGGTAGGAGGTAAATCCTCAATGTCAACCTTAAAATTCACTGGCGTACGTTTACGACCTTCTTCATAGGCAATATGAAAGTCTTTGTCCGGCTTTTCTTGATATATCCTGCTATTCCTCAGTTCAGGATCTTTTCTAAGCTTGCCGGGTGGAAAGCCATAACGCTGCTTAAACTGGCGTGTGAAGTTCTCAACAGAGCCAAAGCCCACCTGCAGGGCGATTTCCTGAATTTTCAGGTCAAGGTGATGTTTGAGAAGAAAGGCTGCTTTTTCCAGTCTGAGACGAGAGATGGTCTCGTAGGGTGTTTCGTTTTTAAAAGCCTTGTATATGCGTTGAAAATGAAAGCTTGAGAAACCGGCCACATCAGCCAGTCTGGCTATGTTCAGTTCTTCCTGGAGGTGATCGTTGATGTGGTTGCTTACTTCATTGATGCGCTGTCGGTAGTAGTGATCTTCCATAAAAATATTGCTTAGGGCTCAGGGGTTAATTTGTAAATTAACCCGACCCAAATCACGAAGCAATTATGAAGGTACTTTACTCGGAAAATGCCCCTAAAGCCCTGGGACCTTATGCCCAGGCTCAGCAGGTGGGTAATCTCATCTTTTGTTCCGGACAAACGGGAATCAATCCCAAAACCGGTTTAGTAGAAGCTGACACCGTAGAAGGGCAAACACGACAGGTACTGCAAAACCTGGCGGCTGTTCTTTCCACTCAAGGGCTCACCTTACAACAGGTAGTAAAGTGTAATGTGTACCTGAGCAGTATGGACAGTTTTGAACGTATGAATCAGGTGTATGGAGAGATGTTTGCCCCACATACCCCGGCCCGTACTACCGTAGCGGTAGCAGGGCTGCCGCTCAATGCACTCGTGGAAATTGAATGTATTGCTGAGATAGGTTAATACCTGTCATAATAGATCCATTCAATCATTTTAAGTGCAAATTCGTTGCCTTTTTGAGGAATGAATTGGTTTTCATTAATCTCAACCTCAAACTCATTGGAATAGATTTCTTTGTGACCGTAAAGCTTTAATCTGGCTCGGGTTTCAAAATTTCCCTTGTACTTAGGTACTGCCGTTATAGCATATTCTTTGGGAGGTAATACAATCTGATATTTACCAACCCCGCAGCCTGGAGGTTTGGGGTGGTGAATAGATTTCCACTCTCCATCACGATTGAGAACTTCCATAAATAGATCAAGAGTAAAATCATAGCCGATTTCAACCGTGTCAATATCCTGATTGTAGATATAGACGGGGTACCAGGAATGGCTCGGTGGATCAGTCACAAGTTCGTAATCACCAATAGAACTATTGAACTTCCATTGATACGCATGATTAAGAGTTTTTTTAGTGTCTACAACAACTTTAATATCAGCTGTTTCAGGGCCATAATACCAGTATGGGTGGTAAATAGTGTGATAATCACCCCTTGGGTTGATTTTGACGATATCATGTTCCTTTCCAATATAAAGAGGAATAAAATCTATTCGCTCCAGAAAGTTGACATCGCGGGAATCTTTAAAGATCGAAGAATGGGCAAAGTGTCGGCTGTGTTCAAGAGTAACAGATTTGTCTTGTAATCCATTGTCTGATACTTCCGTGGAGGTAAATCCAATATCTTCTGAAACATTTTTCTTATAGGAAAGAAGGAATAGAATAGGGAGTACCAGGGCAATTTTCATAATCATATGAATAACGCCCTGATCACAAGAATCGTCTGAGGGTTATGTTCAACTCATGAAAATTCTATCTCACCCTCTTCAATCCTTTTTTGGCCAGCTCCATATCCGGATCATCGGCCAGAGAGGCCTGATACAACGTTTTGGCTTTTTCCTTATCACCCTGCTTTTCATAGATCATGGCCAGTCTCATTTTTGCTGCGGCATGAGAGGGGCTGGCTTCTTTCACATTGGTTTTTTTCATGTAGCGTTCCAGGCTTTGGATACCCAGTTCGGGACGGGTACCGGAGAGGGCACTGGTACGCCCCACCTGATACAGCAGGCTCATCGTTTCAGGATATTTCTCAAAAGCTTTTTCGAAGGTAGCAAAGGCCTTATCATACCATTGCTGGTTCTGGTAGAAGACCCCCAGACTGCCCAGCCTTCCCGGATCGATTTCGGCAGCAGCTATATATTCTTTTTCAGCCAGCTCGGGCTCTTCTTTTCTGAGGTACACCGTGGCCAGTGCATTATGTCCTTCTAAAGGATCAATTTCCATAATAGCTTTGGCTGCTACCTCGGCTTTTTCCCAGCTACCTCCCATAAAACCGGGTGCCTGGGTGTAAAACTCCACCAGTCCCCATTGGGCATCCAGACTTTTGGGTTCCAGTTCTACGGCTTTTAAGTAGGCATTCTTGATCTTCGGGGCAAGTGAGGCCTGTCGCAGCTTGCCGGCATCCTGTGCTACGGTACCGATGGCATTTCCCAGCCAGGTATAGTAGTCTGCCTTTGTGCCGTCTGCTTTCGTAGCTTCTTTGAAATAATCGCGTGCATCATCGTACTCTTCTTTGTCAAAAGCCACACGGCCAAGGTAAAAGCGAGCTTCGGCATAGGCCGGATCAGAGGATTTGATGACTTTCAGGGCCTTACTGGCCTGGTCAAGTTGTTGATTTTTGTAAAGGCGGATGCCCTCATCCAGACTTTGAGAAAATGTGAAAAACCCTGAAAAAAGTAATGTGAGTGTCAGTAAGTGTTTCATGTTGCGTTCTTTTAAGTTGACCTGAGGAGAAGATGAAGCAATGATGCAAATCGTTGCATGACCCTGATGAAAATCAGCGTTTAGCTTCTCCTTTGGTTTCCTGAAGAGAGCACAAAAGCAAAAGACCAGCCAGAAAACCTGGCTGAACCGTAGAAATTAACGGATCAACTTCGTTTCCGGCTGGTCTTATGGCCTGGCTTAACCTCTTTGCGTCAGACTGAACCAGTTACCGGAGTCATCCTTGAAAATGGCTTCAGTTCCGTAAAATTCTTTGGTAGGAGGCTTCTGAAACTCTACACCTTTTGTATGGAGTTCTTCATAAGTGGCATAGATGTCGTTGGTATCAAATACGCCAAAGCCAAAGGTGCCTTTGGTAACGAGCTCGGTCATCGTCTTAGCCGTGTCTTCGGTAAATTGCATACCGGCTTTGACAGGCATAAGGGTAATTTCAACATCGGGCTGATCTTTGGGACCCACCGTCAGCCATCGGGCTCCCGGCCCGATAGGGGCATCGGTGCGAACGTCAAAGCCCAGTTTGTTAACATAAAAATCGTAAGCGCTGTCCTGATCCAGTACATAGACGCTGACATGTGACATTTTCGTGATCATAGTTGTTTTCTTTTTTTATAAAGCTAGGGCTAAGCTTCTGAGCTCACTTCTTCAAAATTGCGATTCACTTCCAGCCCTTGGCACTGGCAAAGCAACCGGGGATATAGTTGAGAGGTTTTTGCTTCGTGGATTCGTGTAGGTCAAATTGTTGCTGGCGATAGGCTGCAGGGGTGATGCCAAACCTTCGCTTAAAGAGACTGGAAAAAGAGCCCACACTTTCAAAGCCTACCTGAAGGCATACGGATTCTATATCCACATCAACTGCGGATATCAGCTTTTTAGCCTTATCAAGCCTGACATCTCTCAGGTACTGATGCGGAGTCTTGCCATAGATCTTTTTAAAAAGTCTGATAAAATGAAATTTGGAAAAGGCAGCCTCACTGCTCACCTGATTGACGTTAAGCTTTTCATGGAAATGGGCATCTATATAGAGCTTGGCATGCACAATGCGTCTGTAAAGATAAACCTTGGGATAAAGCTCTTCCTGATCGATTTCCTGTGGTACGGTGAGCATATGGCTTTTGTGTTACTCGTTATTAAAAACAAGCTTCCTGTCCAGTTCCCTTATCTGCTTAATATCCAACAGCATAGGCCTGAATTCTCCTCTTACAAACATTTCGGCCTGGTCTTTATAATGAGGACTGAATACATTGCCGGAGTTACCGGTGGGCAGAATGCTCCTGCTATTGTTAATATTTGAAAAGTCTACAATCCGCCTGGTAGAAGGCCCGAAGGTAACGGGGTAACGGGCGTCTCCGTCCATTTTAAAGCCAAGGTTATTGATCACTTCTACCGAAGAACCTGCTTCGAAGGGGCCTGCATTAAAATAGGGGCGTAGCGCGCTTACCGACTGAAGGGCATGGCCGTGTTCCAGGGTATGAACTTTGCCCCAGCTCCATTGATTTACATCCGTACCGAATTTCTCTGTCAGATCAGCTACAGCATCCAGAAAGGCCGAGGTGACAATATCCTGCCGGGTTTCCTTATCATCCGTATCTATATCATCCCACCAGACAGAAGTCTTGTTCTTTGCCAGTTTGGCAATGCTTCTTTTGTAGGTGGTAGTACTGATGAAGTCCGTAAAGAGATCTTGTTCCAGTTCATCGAGCATAGCTCCTTCAATTACTCTGTAGATGAATGACTGATAGATGGTAGGAGCTACCTCATTAGTGGCGTGACTGCCAGACCACTCAGAGAGCATTTTCCAGGCTTCCCGCTCGGTCTGGGTTTCATAAAGAACCTCAGGGAGTATTTCTGCCAGTATCTCCATGACTACAGGAGACTGATCATCAATAAGCATATCCTGCATTTTCTGCAGGTCCACCTTTTCATTTTGCTCAATCAGTTCTACGATTCGCAGCGCCCTGTCTTCCGGCAGATAATAGCCGGGATATAAGCTGCCTGCAATGGTGTCCGGTTGATTATTGGCACTGTAAACGTAGTTCCAGTAGGGATTCTCTGCCTGCGGGTTCTCACTGAAAGGGAGGTAGCCAATCGGGTCATATTCTCCGGTGCCGGGTAAGATCACTTTAGAGTTCACAGAGTCTGGTCGTATGGGGAGCTTGGCGGAGGCCCACCAGGCTACATTACCCTCTGCATCACCATACATAACATTGAGACCTGCTGCGTGAATTTTCAAGGCAGCTTTTCGTGCATCGGCTACGCCATTAATATGAGTGAAGTCGTAGGCTACTTCGAGCATCCGGTTAGGGAGTTGTGTATATACCCACCACATACTTACCGGAGCAAGGCTCTCAAAACCCGCAGCGACATCGTTGATCACAGGGCCATGAACGCTTGATTTTACATCAAAAGTAATATCATCTGCCCCTTTTACCGTGATGGTTTCAGTGCGGGTGGAAAAATCCTTCCACTCGCCATGGTGCTTGTACTGGTTGGTGTTGGCGGGGTTTACTTCTTCACGGAAAAAGTCGATATCATCGTTTTCAAACATGGTAAGCCCCATAGCAAATTTCTGATTATGGGAGAGAAAGGCGAATGGAACACCGGCAATGTGATAACCATAGATTTCATAATCAGGAGTATTTAAATGTGCCTCATACCATACAGAGGGCTGGGCAAAGCCGATATGGGGGTCGTTGGCGAAAAGCACCTTACCTGTAGCGGATTTCTCGGGCGAAATGACCCAACTGTTACTCCCGATCCAGGCCGGAACCGGCAGAGCATCCATGATTTCTGTGGCTCTGGCACTCAGTTGTTCGTAGGCGGCAAAATCAGGGTGATTTTTGATCAGCTCGGTATTGGGGTCAACATGAACGCTCAGGTCATTCATATAGCTATCATCTGTTTTGGCATAGGCTGCAGTTACCCAGGGGTCGATGCGCTGAGCGGCAGCAAAGCTGAAACTCATATAGCCCATAACGTTGTAGATGTCTTCCAGCACAAATGGTGTTTTCTCCAGGCCGGTCAGTGTATACTCTATCGGAGTGTATCCATTCTCAATGAAGGCATTGACCCCCGAGAGGTAAGCTTCCAGGGCTCTCAGCATTTCTGTATCACCTTGCTGCCTCAGGTTTTTAGCTGACTCAACGGAGTAGTCATGAATCCCCAGTGTTCTGAAAAACCTGTCGGCATCTATCACATTCGGTACATTGCCGAAAATCTCTGATAGTCTGCCCGGTGCCAGTCTTCTCAGGAGCTCCATCTGCCAGAGTCGTTCCTGAGCGTGCTGATAACCAAAAGCCATGTACATGTCCTCTTTATTGTCTGCATAAATATGAGGGATGCCGTAGTCATCAAAGTATATCTCGGCAGGAGCAGATAGTCCTTCCAGCTTGATTTCACCTGAGTAATCAGGTCTGATGCCAAGTGTGTATACATAGGCACCAGCGACAATCAACACAACGATAATGAGGAGTATTGAGAAGATATACTTTAAGGTTTTCATATGAATTCGGTTATTCTGCGCAGTTGAGAGGGGCGGTTTAGTTGTCGTTCAGTTTTTTAAGCATATGGATTTTAGCTGCTTCCTCAAGTTCATCATCCAGGTTGTCATCAAACAGAAAGGCAAACAAGATCCATTTGTCTTTTGGTTTGTAAAACTCAAAGGTAAACCTGATGGGTTGCCTGTCGAACTTTACCATATAACTCATCAGTACAAAACTCTCACCCAAAGTTTTACGAACAATTAACTCACGCCCTCTCAGTTTTCCTACCAGGTCCTCGTTCATGCCATTGAGTTGGGTTTTCAGGTTTTTGATTGCATCTGCATTCCGGTTTACCCAGGGGTTGGTTTCATAAAGATTATCAAGTGATACAGTAGCTCCCTGGGTTTCATATTCATTAAAGAATTTCTTCACCAGTTCATCAGGGTTTTGAGCTAACGAATTGAGGCTTGAAAGCAGAAACAGACAAAGAAGCAGTGCGAAGGGCGTTTTTTTCATAGTAGTTTAGTTATCTCTGGAAAGATACTGATTTGCGACATCTATTGTAAAGTGCCTCCGGCAATTGTGGCAGGAGTAAGAATGTCTGCAGGCCTGCAAACAAAAAAAGCAGGCGAAGGGCCTGCTTTTTAAAAAGTGCGAATGCTGAATTATTTTTCGTCAGGTAAACTGATATTTACATTGTTGCGATAATCGCCCATAAGGTGCTCAGCAAAGAAGTACCACATCAGTTTTTCATAGTAGCTTCTCTGACTGCCACGGTAACCGTGTCTTGAGCCTGGAATAGGCACATAATCGAAGCGTTTGCCTGCTTTCATAAGCTCGCTTACCAGTCGCATACTGTTGCCCGGGTGTACGTTATTATCGATCGAACCGTGTGTGATCAGGATATGACCCTTCAGGTTTTTAGCCAGCGAAGGATTGGTCTTGATTTTAGCGTTCCAGGTGGTGGTAGTTACTTCATTACCATCTTTATCCTTCTTGGTTTTGTCTTTGCGCTTAACTCCGTTATGCGTCTCACTCCACCACTTGTTATAGATGTTGTTGTCATGGTTACCTGCCGAAGAAGCCGCAGCATCATAGAAGTCAGGGTAGGAGAGCAGGGCAGCGGTAGACATAAAACCTCCACCGGAATGTCCGAAGATACCGATATGATCCAAGTCTATGAATGAATGACGCTCAGCCAGTTGCTCAAGTGACCGTTTGTCATCGGCCAGTGCATAGTCACGCAGATTATTGTAGCCATAGGTATGGTAGTACTTCGATCGCATGGGGCTGCCACCGCGGTGTCCCATACTCACCACAATAAAGCCCAGCTGTGCCAGGGCGGTATTGTAACGACCCGTAACAGTAAAGTCATTCACAAAAGACTCTACCTGAGGCCCGGGATATACATAGGATATCACAGGGTACTTGCGGGTAGAATCAAAGTCAAAGGGTTTGTACATTACCCCATACAGATTTGTGATACCATCATCGGCCTTTACCGTAAAGCGTTCAGGCATTTTCCATCCGGCCTGATTGAGCAGCGTCATGTCGGCTGTCTCCAGGTTCAACAGTACATTGCCATTATTGTCTTTCAATACAGAAGTAGGAACAACATCTACAGCCGAGTAATTGTCTACATAGTATTTGGCAGATTCTGACATGTTCACACGGTGGTTGCCATTTTCAACAGACAGCTTTTTGAAGCCAGAACCGTCAAAGTTGGCTTTGTAGATGAGCGAATAATAAGGGTCGATGCCTTCTTCACGGCCGAAACCCTGGAAGTAAACCTTTCTGCCCGCTGTATCAATTTGCGCAATGTTACCTGTAATGAAGTAACCGGAATTGGTGATCTTATTTTTAAGTGCACCCGTGTTGCCATCGTAGAGGTATAACTGGCCCCAGCCATTTCTTTCTGACCACCAGATCAGTTCTTTACCCTCCTCCAGAATGGCCAGTTGCTGGTAGCTCCAGTTGAAATAGGGGTGGTTTACATCCTGAAAAAGCTCTTTTACTTCTCCGCTGGTGGTATTTATGACGCATACGTCCAGTGTGTCGCTGGTTCGGTTCATTCGGGTCATAAACATCTTATCGGAAGTTTCTCCGGGCAGGTAGCCACGAATAGTCTGATCCTTGAATTTCTCAATATCTATAGGCAACCTGTTTCTGGATTCGATATCGAAGATTTCCAATACACTTTGTGGTACTTCCTGCTCACCCGGCATGGCGTACTTATACACTTCCAGTTCCGGGCGTGGATTTGACAGCTCATTGATGACAAAGAGCTCTTTTACTTTTCTGCTGTCATTACGGCTTACGTAGAGCTTCTTAGAGTCTTTGAACCATCTTACATTGGCTCTTAATCTTTTGTCGCTGGTGGTATCACCAGAGCTGGCCTGGTAGCTAAACCAGCGTTCTCCATCTTCTGTCAGCTGAATCTCAGTAGAGTCTTCATCACCTACTTCCATCAGGTACAGGTTGTGCTGTCTGGCAAAAGCAATGTAGCTGCTATCAGGAGCATAGCTTGCCCAACGCAGTCTTTTGTCTGCTTTTTCGGTAGAATCTCCTTTGGTCAGCAGTTTGGTATTGATATCGAAGTGATAGTCGATGCTATCTACCATGAAGGTCAGCGTTCTGTTATCATCTTCCAGCTTAAGTGCCCTTAGGTTCAGGTCATTGTGGTTCCATGGCTTACGGGTCAGCTCACTCAGTTGAGCAGCGAAGTTCTTGTTGTCGAACATCAGGCTGCGTGACTTCTTCGAAGGATCAACTACGTAAAAACGCTTGCCTTCGGTAGTGGTATAGGTGTACCAGAATTTATCGCTGTCTTTGAACCATCGCGGATTCACGCGGGTGCTCTTCAGCATTTTATTTACGTTGGCTGCACTGAATTTCTCAGCCGCTTTGAAGTTGGCTTTTTGTTGAGCCATCATGCCAAAGACGCAGAACATCATTAGCAAAGAGAGTAATTTCTTCATATTGGTAAGATAGTTATGAGGTAAGTATAACAGGAGGGAAGAGAATTCACACAGTGGCTTTGTGTCACTGCTGGTTTTACTGGGATGAGCGGAGGGGCTAAGGGGTTTAAAAGCCGGATTTTTGCATGCTGAATTGCCGCAGGCCATTTACCATAATATTGAAACAGACCTCTCTTTTCAATTTCCAGGAAAGTGTTTTTAAAAAAAGAGAGGTTGAAAATGGAGTCAGTACCCTGTTTTCAACCTCTGTGTTTCAGGAAGGTGCCTTACATTGAAATGGGTACTTCCACTACCGTGTTTTCCCAGCCGAATACGAGGTGCGCCCCACCATCTACTTCCTTAAACATAAAAGAAAGTGCTTCGATAGCTTTGTCGCTTTTGACGGCTTTGCCTTCAGCACGGGCTACTTCTTTCCCGCTACTTTTTGGTAAGGCATAGTTGCCCCAGGTATCCAGTTGTGTGTGAAGTACCCAGGTCCAGGTATCTTCACCCGGAATGGCAAACAACGAGTAAGTACCGGCTTTGACTTTGGTGCTGCCAAAGGTAACATCCTGGTAGAAAGTGATTTCGTTGGCTTCATTGGCACCAGCTCTCCACATTTCGCCATAGGGAGCCGCCTTTTTTCCGATCATTTCTCTTCCTTTCAGCTGCGGACGGCTGTAGTAGAGCTTGATTTTCGGAGAAGAAAAAGTGCGGGCTCTGATATCTGCATAGGGCATTTTATCGGGGAAGTAAGCTACATCCATAGGGCTGGGGTCAAGAGCAGGAAAGTCTTGCGCCTTCACCTGGGTGAAAGCAAACAGGGCTATGGCTGAGCATAGTAAGCGTAGATAGTTTTTCATGGTTTTTGTGTTGTGTATTATTCAGTATTCGTGAAACAAACACAGCCGGACGGTTAAGGTTCAACCGCTTGTCAGATTGACGAATTGTGATAGGGTATAATGTCAGCCTGAATACATATTTTATGGCGTACATACAAAAAAAGGAATGCCTGCAGAGACATTCCTTCCATATTAACACGAGGCTTAACTCACATCTTCATGGGTACTTTAACTACGGCATTTTCCCAGCCGATTACCCATTCTGCGCCATCGCCTTTGGCAAGCAGTGCCATAGAGAAGGCTTCAATTTTTGCGTCAGGTGCTTCTACCTTCACCTTGAACTTAGCCACGTCTTTTGATTCATCGTGTGCATAGTTGCCCCAGGTGTCCAGTTTGGTATTCAGAATAATCGTCCACTCAGATTCAGTTGGAATCGCATACACTGAATAGGTTCCTGCTTTCACAGATTCACCACCAATGGTAGCATCCTTATACAAGGTGATTTCAGTGGCTTCGTTGGCACCCAGTCTCCATACCTTGCCATAGGGTATGTCCTTACCACCCATCATTTCTCTTCCGTTCAACTGAGGTCGGCTGTAATAGATTTTCACAAGGGGAGTGTCCTTAGAACCTCTGAAGGTGGTTTGTATGGGTAGGGAGGTCGGGAAATAGACTACATCCATAGGACTTTTGTCCATGTCGGTCCATTTTTGCTGTGCATTGGCTTGTGACCAGGCAAAAAGGCCTAACACAGCTACTAGGGTAAAGATTTTGTTTTTCATGGTTTGTTAGTGATGTTGTAAAATTGATACTACGGCTGACGGTGGCCATGGTTATCAAATCAAAGTACGAATCTATCTAATGAAAGAACAGATAGGCGATAAAAATGGCAGCAATAATACCGGCAAGGTCAGCTATCAGACCAGCGGTAACGGCATAACGCATGTTTTTGATTTTGACAGCTCCGAAGTAAACAGCCAGTACATAAAAGGTGGTCTCAGTAGAACCTTGCAGTACACTGGCTACTTTTGCAGGGAATGAATCCACGCCAAAGTCCGGATTATTGTACAGTTCCAGCATGGCGGCTCTGGCTCCGCCTCCCGTCAGGGGTTTCATAAAGGCCACCGGCAGGGCTTCCACAAAGTCGGTATCTACTCCAATAGCACTGAAGAACATGCTCAGGCCTTCAATAATAATATCGAGGGTGCCGGAAGCTCTGAAAATGCCGATGCCCACCAGCATGGCCACGAGATAGGGGATGATCTTGATAGCAATCTGAAAGCCATCTTTGGCCCCTTCTATAAAGGAATCATAGACATTGATTTTCTTTTTTGCCGCCATGCCGATAAAGAACACGACAATGGAAACGAGTATCAGGCTGCTGGCCACATTGGAAATAACGCCCACCTGTTCCTGTGGAATTGAGTTGAAATAGTAAAGGAGAGCCGCAATCAGAACGGAGAGACTGCCGAGATAGGCAAGAATCGTTTTGTTAAGCAGATTGATACGCTGAAACCGGGCTACTGCCATCAAGCCTACGATGGTAGAGAAGAACGTGGCTAACAGAATGGGAATAAACACATCGGCAGGGTTTCCGGCACCGGCCTGCGCCTGGTAGGCCATGATGGTTACCGGGATAATGGTCAGCCCCGAAGTGTTGAGCACCAGAAACATGATCTGTGCATCAGAGGCCTCATCTTTCTTTGGGTTCAGCTCCTGCAGCTCGTTCATGGCCTTAAGCCCCACGGGTGTGGCTGCATTGTCCAGGCCCAGTAGGTTCATGGAGAAATTCATGACCATGGGGCCAAAAGCGGGGTGATTTTTGGGAATGGCCGGAAATAATTTGGTGAAGAGCGGGCTTACCGCCCTGGCAATCATCGCTACCACTCCTCCTTTTTCTCCTATGCGCATAATGCCCATCCAAAGGGCGAGTACACCGGTGAGCCCCAATGAAATTTCAAAGCCTGTTTTGGACATGGAGAAAGTACTGTCGAGCATATCGGAGAAGACATCGACATCTCCCAGAAAAATGAGCTTGATGAGGGCAACAATAAAGGCAATGACGAAAAAGCCTATCCAGATGTAATTGAGGGCCATGGAGAATCTTTGGAGTTCAGCAATACGAATTACGCATTAATCGCGAAATCTCCCAACGCAACCTCTATAATGGGAAGGACTAGTTCATCTCTTCATAAAATTTCATCAGCTTCTGAATATCCAGGTCTTTGTTCAGACTGAGTTTATTCTTTTTCATAAGACCTTCCAGGGCTTTTCTGTCACCCAGCTCTGCCAGGAATATTTTCTTCTTCATTCGTACCACTGAAAGCTTGCCTTCCTTGAGAATATAGTAGGCGGGAAGCTTTTGAAAATTCTCAAATGTTCTGGTTTGTCCTACGTCCTGTACGGTTACTTCTCCTTTGCGTACCTCAAAGTATTTATAGAGTGAGATGTTTTCTCCTTTATGCAGTAGTTGCAGGAATTTACCCTTGAATTTGGATACCGGAGACTTTTCGAAAATGAGTTTTCCATCCAGTCCCTCTTCGCTGTCAATTATGATCTTTTTGTAATACTTGTTGTCAAGGGCTATATAGCTCTGGCCGTTTTGCTGTACTTCAAATTCCTCTTCAAAGCCGTTGTAGTTAAGCTTGATATCATTGTAGACAGAGTCTTTGTTGTCGATAATGATGCCTGTTTGCCAGTTTTTAAAGTACATGGGGTCACCTTTTACCTCGTCATAGCGCCTGGGGTCTATAGACTGGGCGTTGGTGAACATTTTGATCTGATTTTGAGCCACTGATGCAGAAGAAACCAGCAGCAAGGCCAGGAGTGTGAATGTAATTTTCATTTTACTAGATAATTCGGTTGTGCTTTTCATAACAAAAAGCGTACCTAAGCCCAACTGGGCCCGGGCTATAAATTAAGTAAGTGTATCGCAGCAATACCCGCTGTTTCGGTCCTCAGTCGGGAGGGCCCGAGACTCACTTTTTGAAATCCTGATTTTTGAGCCAGGGCTATTTCGTTTTCTGAGAAATCACCTTCCGGCCCGATAAGTACCAGGTGACTGCCGCTATCTTGTTTTAACCGGCTCAAGTAGTCAGTATTGTCATGGTCTACATAGGCAATGAACTTGTGGTCCGCCTGAGCTTCAGCCAGAAACTGTTTGTAAGACATGGCCTCGTCAATCTTAGGAAACCAGGCTTTCAGCGACTGTTTCATGGCACTCAAAGCTTTTCTGTGTAAGCGTTCCTGCTTGATCACCTTGCGTTCAGAATGATCACAAATCACCGGTGTAATACGATCGATACCAAACTCCACAGCCTTTTCTACAAACCACTCTATCCGATCAATGTTCTTGGTAGGAGCGATGGCAATATGCCTGTGTAAGGGAAAAGCTGCCACCTCCCGTGTCTCAGTAATTTCGAAAGCACACTTTTTTTGATGGGCATCGGTTATTACGGCTTTGTAGAAGCGACCCTGCCCGTCAGTCAGATCTATCTCTTTGCCAACCCCCAGGCGTAGCACCTTAACGGCATGACGTGATTCTTCATCGTTGAGATGATGAATACCCTGGAGGATGTCTGGCTGATAGAAAAGTAGCATAATTCAGATTCGTGGCGAAAATATACATTGGCTTTTTGAATTGCGCTATATTCACAACCGATGATCTCAGAAAATGTCGTTTCGGAGGGTTTGTATAAGAAGCTGTTGTTGCTGGCCAATCTGGTCTTTGTGGCGGTCTGGTTTTTTGCCAATGAGGGGCTCTCTTTCTGGGATGATTTTACGTATCTGAATTTTGCCAATGAGCTGAATCAGGGCACCTTTGAGATCAGTGAAAACCACTTTACCAGCCGTATTGCCATCATATACCCAACTGCCTGGGTAATTAACTATTTAGGTATCAATCAGTACACCATGGTGGTATACCCGCTTATCTGTGGTTTAACATTGCTCAACCTTTTTGGCTGGCTGGGGTACCGGATCAACCGCTGGATAGGAGTGATCGGAGGGCTCATGATTATTTGCGATTATCACCTGATTACTTTTTCCAACCATCTTTTTCCGGAAATGCCCCTGGCCCTTTTTGTATTTCTATCCATCATGGGCTATTACCTGGTGCTGAAAGACGAAGCCGTGCCGCGCATGGCGGGATTGCTTTCTGCCCTGGCGCTTTTCGGGGCTTTCCTCACAAAAACTACGGTGGTACTGGTATTGCCACTTTTCCTGTTTCTGCTGATCAATGATCGCCTGAAAAAGCGCAATGGCTCTTTTTGGCTTGTCTTTGTATCACTGTCCGTCTTTTTTTTCCTGCTTAATGGCTTTTGGTATATGGAAGTGAAGGGAGACTTTTTCTATCGTTTTCAGAACATTGCCAATAACCATGTGGCCACTGCCAAAACCTTTTTTGATAAAGATTCGGGCACCATCCTGGCGCGACTTACCTATCTGCCGCTGCTGGGCTTTCTGCGAGGAGGTTTTTTTATTCCCTTACTTCTGGCTTTGCCCGCATTGGTGAAGCTCAGAAAGCAACATTTCAGGATAGATAAGCCCGAGTCGCTATGGCCGGTGGCTACCTTGTTCCTCTTGCTTACCTTTTGGTTTATGTCTACCTCGTGGCGCTATTATAGTCCATTGCCTACAGAGACCCGGCATATTGCTTTTTTCATACCTGTAATGATTATGACGGCTGCTACCTTCTGGCCACAACAAAGGGTTTTTGAGCTATTGAATAAACGCTGGATATCAATTGGACTGGTCGTTTGTTTTCTGACCATACCGATATACGCGATTGCCAAATCGGGAAGGAGAAACTTCAAAGAGGAGCAGTCGCTGGTAAGGGAGTATCTGGTCAATAATCCGGATAAGCAATGGGTACTGACAGATGGACTGAATAGCTATGGCTATCCCTATTTTTATGACTTTCAGAAACCAGAAGATACCTATCTCTGGTTTAGTGGACTGTCCGGTGATCAGCTGCGTATGGCTGCTACTTCGGGAAAAGCCTTTGTGTTACTGAACGGAGCCTACTTCAATAGTGAGTACCAGGACAATGAAAATTTTATCAAGATGTCCTTTGACCTGGATGAATTGGGTTACAAACTGGTGGAACTGTCAAAAAGGGGAGAGGTAATACTCTATCAGGTTGTAGTCAGATGAGGACATAAAAAAACCGCCCTGAAGATCAAGGCGGTTGTTTCATATAATTTCTGACTGTAATCAGCCTAATTTTCTTAGTTGCTCTTCTCCTGCTTTCATAACAGCATACTCTTTCCACTCCTCGAATTCTGAAGCTTCCATCGTTTGCTGGGCTGAACCACCATTGGGAGGAGTAAACTGGAAGTCTGAATCCCACCACTGACGGGCGAAATTTCTGGCTTCTTCTTTATCTACCTCAAATTGATTGACTTGACCATCGCCAACCAGCCAGGGCTGCTCTTTGCTGCTATACTTTTGGAAAATCATGGTACGCATTTTCGTACCCATTTCGTCATTCCTCTGAAAATGCGCTTTTGAATAAGCCAGTGTTTCAGGCTCAATCATTTTATTGTCCCAAAAACGCTTAGATTTAATAATCTGCTCGGAGGTAAGTAAATAACCTTCGCCAAACTCTAACAGTGATCCTTCCAGATCACAAGATTTAGCAGGCTTCTTCTTTTTCTTCTTACCAAATCCAAATAATCCCATGTTGTGTAATATTTTGAGTTGTTTATTTAAGGACGCAAATATGCGAATAAATTTCGATTAGTTAAACGTCCTCATACTAATACGAATGCAATCGATATTTGGGTACACTAATTAACTCTCAGCGGCTACCAGGCCATTTATAAGGTCAATATACTCGGTCATAGCCTCGTCTGCGGACTTTCCTTTCTCGTCTGCCCAGGCGTTGTGTTTGGCTATGGCTTTAAAGTCAAAACCTCCTGGGCGCTCATTATTATTGTCTCCCTGAGTAGCTTGTTTATAGAGGGCGTAAGCTTTGAGAAGTACACTGTTGGAGGGTTTTTGGGTAAGGCTGTCTACCTGCTTTACTGCTTTTTGAAATGCTTCTGCTAATTCCATATTTTTAAGTTATTCGTGTTTAAGGTGGGCACGAAACTAATAAATTTGTATCAATAAATTGAATTAACCGCGTTCATGGTTCGTCCCGGATTTCTGGCTATACTCTCACTTATATGTTTCGCTGTGTCGGCAATGGGCCAGGGCAGGTACGAGACCTATTATATGGCAGGTCCCGTATTGAAGGTGGTACAATCCAAATTCAAATTTGAGAGCAATGTGGTAAATGTTCCTGAGTCTGAACCGGAAATAGGTTATCAGATTGGGGCATTTCTCAGGGCCAGGGTCAACAATCTATATGTGCAGCCTGAGCTACTGCTTTCAAAAACACAAAACCAGCTCATCTTTCCTGACTATGACGGAGTATCCGGCTTTAATCCGAAAGCCGATTTTGAGTTTACCAGCCTCAATATTCCACTGGACATCGGGTTTTATATCGATAATTTCCGGATAGAGTCAGGGCCTGCTATCAGTGTGCTGCTGGAAGGAAAGCAGTATTTCCTCAATGAAGAACTCGATATTACAGATGACTTCAACAAGGTGACCCTGCAGTATAATATAGGGGTAGGGCTGGACCTGAATAATATACTCATTGATGTCAATTACGAGTTTGGGCTGAACAAAACCGGAGAGAGCCTGAGGCAACTGGTAGGGCCGAACTTCAGACCATCCCGATCTAACCTGGTGTTTAGCATAGGACTGGTACTCTACAGACACAAAAAGCGTCAATAAACAATTGTTCCGATTTTGCCGGCTAACTGATTTAGCGTTTTAGCACGTTGGCTTGATTTTGTTTGAAAAGCCAATAAATTTAGTTTGTAATACTAAAAATATTAGTATATTTGATTCCGAACGAAAAACACATGGAATCATTTCTCTCCTCTAACGGCTCACTTACGGAATACCTGGTACTGGCCTTGCCTTATGCTGAAATCAATGAAGAAGTACGCGGTTTTAAACGCGATTTCTTTAAACAATACGGAGCGTATTCCGGGCAGAATTCCTGTGCACACATCAGGTTGATCTCTTTTTTTCAGATGAGCGACAGGGAAGAGCGAATCCTTTCTTCCATAAGAGAGGTGGTGAGTGAAATGCAGAGTTTTGAGGTGTTTCTTAATGGATTTAATGTAGATAACCGGCAACGGGAATTGTACATCGATATACTCAATAAAGAATCGCTGAGTGATGTGTACCATACTTTGAGAATGAAGCTTTTTGAAGAGCTTGTATCGCTTTCATTTCTCAATCCTCGCTATGAGCCGCACATGTCTGTTGGAAAGGATCTTTCTCCTCTCCAGTTCATAGAGGCGGCAGAGGCTTATAAAGAAAAGCCCTATACCAATAACTTCAGAGTAAGCCGCCTGCATGTGCTGAAGCGCGAAGCTCCGTTCAGGGTATGGGAGAAATTAACGGAACTGCCCTTTGCAAAATCAGAAGGAGAATTGCTTGGGCTTTATTAGTCTGACTTTGTGGCTGCAACGGCAGAGACAAAGATATGTCCGGCTTTTCCTCAGGTTCACCTCAAACCTAAGGCTTTCCTCCTCAGGCCGGGCATCGGATTTTATGTTTAGGTGACACGGTTATAAACTCCCTCCTTGTTTAGGCGACATGAAACACAGGAGAGGAGTTTTAACTGTTTCCGCTCACGGGCTGACAACAGGTTTTACGCCTTTGCTTTCTTTCTGGCTCTTGTTATGATGACGATCAGAGGTACTATGAGTAGTATTAACCAGGCAGGGTTCATTGCACTTTTAACCAGAGGAGCGTCATTCCCTGTTGTAATGATGTGTGCCCAGTAAAAAGGGTGCGACATCAGATTGTCTGCTTCGGCCAGATACGCCAGTTTACTTTTTTGCAGGGCACTGCTTTTGGTCTCTGAGTCGGCCAGTCCTAAATAAAGAGCATCAATGATCTGGTAGGTGGATTTATCGTTGGCGAGCCACAGAGACATCATCACACTTTTAGAGCCGGAATAAGTAAATGCCCTGGCCATACTCATAACCCCTTCTCCGGCCGCGAGCTTACCATTGCCGGTATTGCAGGCACTCAGGATGGTCAGGTCAGCTTTAACTGACATGTCGTATAACTCAAAAAGGTGGAGAATGCCATCATGAATGCTGTCCTCACTTTCAGTGTTAAAAACCAGATAAGAAAGTTCCGGTGATTCTTCATTCACAATGCCGTGTGTGGCAATATGAACAATTCTGGAACTCTCAATCCTGTTCCTGAATGCATTTTCGGAGGCTCTGCTACCAATGAAATTTTCACCGTCAAATTGCTTTTCAATCCCCTGAATTTCTAAAGATGCGCCAACAAGCTTTGAGAGCCCTTTGTCTCTCAAGGTGCTTTGTTGTAGCTGATTAAGGTCCAGCTCATCGGAAAATGGTGCCCAGCCTGTGGCCGATACACCCTGCTTGTCGTTGTCGTTCCTTAGTGTCTCTGACAGTACGGAGGCAGAGAAGGCATAGGAGACAGGATTTTGCTTAATCAGATAAGGGAGTTTGGAGAAGTTTCTTTCCTTGGTATCAACCTCGGAAGAGAGTAAGGCGCCAAAAGGAATGGAGGACAAAGAACCATCGGGAATGATGATGAGGTTTTTGCCAATGGCCTCTTCATTCAATTGTGGCAGAAGTCTCTTGTACAGAGCGTGAGCATCCCTTAAGTAATCAGTAAAGCCCTCTTCTGAAGAAGCGGATGGTTTGGAAACAAAGTCATGGAAACCCGCTACTGCCTGGGTCAGTTGTTCGTTGGTAAGCTTAGTTTTTGTGTAGGCTATATCATCGGATGAAAGCCAGAACTGATAGAGATGGTTTTCGCTCTGGAAATACTGAACAGCAATGGAGTTGGTACGCCCCAGGTATTTTTGAAAACTGTCTGTCGAGAAATCACTTGAATTGTCGGAGACATAATAAAATAACCCGGGTTGAGTCTCTTTAATCAGTTTCAATAAAGAAGCATACTCATCCTCCAATTGCTCAATCTTGCGTTTGTCCTGGACAATTTCACCTGCATGGTTCGTACCTGATATGCTTTTTTCCTGTAGTTTAACCCGTTGGGCTCTGAGACTGTTTCTCAGCTGACTCCACTGATTTACGAGGTTATTGTCGTTTTTGAGCTCTTTTATAGTGGATCTTAATGCTTCCAGAAGGATTTGAGACTTATTCAGGTCTGCAATGCGAAAGGCCTCCTTAAGAAAGTCATTGTTTCCGGATTGTTCATACAGTTTGATGTTCACTTCGATTGTGTTTTCAATCACAGATGAAATGTTAGCTGAGAATCTCAGGTGATCACTTTCCATAATAAAGCTACCCCGAACCTGGGAAATAAGCCTTTCACTGATCCGTCCGATGTTTTTCGCTCTTTTGAGCATGTCAACATCTTTTTCGAGTTCGTACTTGTCTAACTCATAGGCTATGCTTCTGGATAGGCTGGCAAGAAAGCGGGAGATGTGGTTGATCTTGTCTATTTCCAACTCTTTTGAGCCGTTCAGTACCTCTTCTATATCGGGATAGCCCATGCGCAGGGCTTTTTGATAATATGTGTAGGCAGAATCTAATTGTCCCAGTTCCGAAAAGGTATTTCCGAGTCCGTTGAGTGTGGCAATATGGAAGTCTGACTTACTGTTTTTTAATTGACGAAGTGCTATACTGAAAGACTCCCTGGCAGAGTCAAGATCATCGCTGAGAAGGAAAGTCTGACCTTTTTCATACCAGGCAAAAGGCTCATCTACGTAGCCGGCACTGATTGCCTTATTCAGGTAATAGAGAAGAGAGTCTGACTGGGCCGGGATATCGAATACCGAGGCCAGGTTGAAATACGAACGGGCAATCTGGGAGTTGTCTGTTTTAAACAACCTTCTCTTGATGTTAAGTGCTTTTCGGTGATAGTAGCGGGTACTATCTATGTTGTCGAGTTTGTTGTGAGTCTGTGCCAGGTTCTCGTACACCCAGACACTGGTGTGTGCGTTTTCAAGTCCAAGCCTTATATAGGTGTCCTTTACCTGCTGGTAAATGGAAAGTGCATAACCAAACTGGTACCGCGATACATAAATATTCCCAAGCATATTGAGGCAATCGGCTACCAGATAAGGACTTTCGTTTTGTTCGTAGACTTCCTTAAAGAGAATGGCTATCTCATGAGCCATGTTGAGATCTCCCAGCCGAAAGAAACAGTTGGCAATTATTCTCCCTACTTCCGCATCGATGGGGTGTAGTTGGTGAGGGATTTTTTTCTCATGAGAAAGCTTCAGAAAATCGGAGAAGAAAAGGTCTATGCTATCCTCTGCCATGTACTTCTTTTCATCTATAAGGGTAGAATCAATTTCCCAGGTGCTAATGGTCAGCATTTTTTTCAAAGCCGAAAGACCCTGCCAGTATTGTGCGTTTTCTGCCAGGTTATAGGCCATTTGTGCGTATATGCCTGCTACCAGAAAGTGGTTCTCTCCATAACGGTCTGTATAAAGTCCACGAGCCTTCCGGAGGTAATGGAGAGAAGAATCATACTCAGTCCTGTTCGTAAAAAGAGCTCCCAGGTAGGTGGCTGCTCTGGCTACTTCATTACTTTTGCTATCAGCTTTTTTGAACAGGTTATAGCCTCTTCGTATGTAAGAAAGTGCCCGGTCAAAATCACCGGAAATCAGGTAATCGTATTCACCGATGACCAGATAGAGTGAGGCGAGTGAGAGAGGTGTCACGTCTCGATACTGATCGATATGAGGCATAATCTTTTCTACGAGATCTTTGGTTTTAGCGAAATCAGGAAGCCTTGCCTGGCAGTAGATTGCCTGGCTCATGGAACGGACATATTCACTGGAAATAGTTTTGCCCTTATTTTCCAGTTGAGTGATGTTCTGTTGATAACCCTCGAGAGCACTTTTGTATTGACCTACGGCAACCAGAGAGTCGAGGTAGGCCATATCAGGAGGGGTTCCCTGTCTGGAAAAAACAATGTTTTGCGTAAGGCACAGAATGAATGAGATAAGCAGAACCTTTGGCGTGACCGAAACCTGGTTTATCATGCTTTTGCATTGTTTAATGAAGAAAAATGACGCTCTGATCTAAATTATAAAACTTGATCGAAACTCACGGCCCTTAAAAAAGGAAATTTGATAATCAGCAGGGGTTAGTGGCTTTCAAACACCAACTCGGCTTCTTCTACCTCTACAAGCCCCTGGTCATTGATGGACTTGAGTGTGACAGTTTTGAGTTCATTGACCAGCATGGGGTCATATTTGGCAGTTACCCGTACATAGTTTTCGGTAAAGCCCCGCATCATGCCATCCTCAACATCATCTTCGAATAGTACTGTGGCCGTTTGCCCAAGGCTCTCCTCGTAGAATTGACGCTTCTTCTTTTCTGACAGACTTCGGAGCATTTTTGACCGCTGTTGTCTCTCTTTCATAGGCACTACCTCATCCATTTCTGCTGCCCGGGTATTGGCACGTTCAGAATAAGTGAATACGTGCAGGTAGGAGACTGGCAACTCATTCAGAAAATGATAGGTTTCCAGGAAGTCTTCATGGCTCTCTCCGGGAAAACCTACAATCACATCCACACCGATACAGCAATGTGGCATCAGTGTTTTGATCTTGCTGACCCGGTCTTCATATAGCTCCCTGAGATAGCGTCTGCGCATCTTTCTCAGGATTTTATTATTACCCGACTGCAACGGCACATGGAAGTGCGGTACAAAACGGTTGGACCCGGATACATAATCTATGGTCTCATTGGTCAGCAGGTTGGGCTCAATAGAACTGATCCGGATTCTGTCAATACCTTCCACCTGATCTACTGCTTTAACCAGGTCGAGAAAACGTTCCTTTCGTTTTCCATCCTGAATACCGAAGTCGCCAATATTAACCCCGGTCAGCACGATCTCTTTGACATCTGTGGCGGCTATTTCTTCAGCCGACCTGACGATATTTTCTATACTGTCGCTGCGGCTCTTGCCCCGGGCCAGTGGAATTGTACAAAACGCACAGTGATAATTACAGCCATCCTGCACTTTCAGGAAAGTACGCGTACGGTCGTTAATGGAGTAGGCGTTATTAAAGGTGGTGGCTTCCTTTATTTCTGAAGCAAGTACTTTAGCTTCCGGTGTTTTGACAAAGCCATCGAGTAATTCGATGAGTCTGAACTTTTCAGCTGCGCCCAGTACGGCATCAACTCCCGGTATTTCAGAAATCTCCCTGGGTTTCAGCTGCGCATAACATCCTATGATGGCCACATAAGCATCTGCATTGATCTTCTGAGCTTCCTTTACCACCTTCTTACATTTCTTATCGGCATTTTCGGTTACCGAGCATGTATTAATAATGTAGATATCAGGAGTATCAGAAAAATCAACTTTCTGATAGCCCTTTTCCTCAAACTTCCTGGAAATGGTAGAAGTCTCAGAGAAGTTGAGCTTACAGCCTAATGTATAAAATGCGACCTTTTTCATCGGGGCTGCAAAGATAGGCAAAATCACTTAGTCTGAGAGGGTAGGGCTGAAAATCAGTGTTTGCGTAGTGAAAAACGAAAATCTGTCAAAAAACCACCTATGAAATCGTTTGTTTTTAGTGATTTTACAAAATTCCAATGAAAATGGGTTAAAAAAACACCTGTTTTGGTGTGAAATTCTGTAGAAGTGCTAATTTTGACATGCATTTGAACTTAATTATACCCACAAGATGTCTAATCAACGCCAAAGAGCTTTAGAAGCAGCCTTAAGACGCACGACTGAGCGCGTTTTTCCCCCATCTGAAAAGATCTCTGATTATTTCGGTCAGGATGTTTTCAGTCTTGATCAGATGAAATCATCTCTTTCTCCCGATACTTATAAAAAAGTACAGCATGCCATTGCAAAGGGTAAGAAAATAGATGTAGAGACCGCGAACGAAATCGCATCAGCTGTGAAAACCTGGGCCATGGGCAAAGGTTGTACTCACTATACTCACTGGTTTCAGCCTCTGACAGGTAGCACGGCTGAAAAGCATGATTCGTTTTTCGATGCCTCAAAAGGGCTGGAAGTATTAAAAGGTTCAGCACTGATTCAGCAGGAACCAGATGCCTCATCTTTCCCTAATGGCGGTATCAGAAGTACTTTTGAGGCCAGAGGTTATACTGCCTGGGATCCGAGTTCTCCGATATTCATTTGGGCAAGAACACTTTGTATCCCTACGGTTTTTGTTTCTTACACAGGAGAAGCACTTGATTATAAAGCCCCGTTGCTCAAAGCTGTGGAGGCTGTAGACAAAGCCGCTACCAAAGTGTGTCAGCTTTTTGATCGCAATGTGAACAAGGTCAATGCTTCACTGGGTTGTGAGCAGGAGTACTTTGTGGTAGATAAGGCAGCGTTTAATGCCAGACCTGACCTGGTCATGAGTGGCAGAACGGTTTATGGTTACAATCCTGCCAGGGGACAACAACTGGACGATCACTATTTCGGTTCTATCCCCAGCCGTGTATATAACTACATGAAGGATTTCGAGATAGAAGCATTGAAACTCGGAATTCCGGTATCGACACGTCACAATGAGGTAGCTCCAAGCCAGTTTGAAGTAGCTCCATTGTTCGAAGATATTAACGTGGCTACGGATCACAACTCATTGCTGATGGACGTAATGAAGCGTGTGGCCGACCGTCATGAATTGAAAGTGATCTTTCACGAGAAGCCCTTTGCCGGCCTGAACGGTAGTGGTAAACATAATAACTGGTCGCTGATCACCAATACCGGTGTGAATCTGTTCCAGCCTAGCTCAAGTGCCAGAGAGAATCTTCAGTTCCTCGCATTCTTTGTATCTACTATCAGAGCGATTTATAAAAATGCTGACTTATTGAGAGCCAGTATTGCTTCGGCCGGTAATGATCACCGCCTGGGGGCTAATGAAGCACCTCCTGCTATCATGTCGGTATTCATCGGTTCAGAGCTTACTGCTGTGCTCGATGAGCTCGAAAGCAATGGTAACATCAAAGTAGACAAGGGAGATAATATGTACATGAAGCTCGGAATTGATAAAATTCCGGAAATCATTCTGGACAATACCGACCGAAACAGAACTTCTCCTTTTGCTTTCACAGGAAACAAGTTTGAATTCAGAGCAGTAGGTTCTGATCAGAATACAGCCGGCCCGATGACGGTATTGAACCTTATTGTCGCTGACCAGCTGAGAGACCTGTATGCTAAAGTAACTAAGGCTATGGAAGCCGGAGAGGACAAGAAAGTGGCCATTGCCAAGGTCCTGAGAGAGTACATTGAAGAGTCTAAAGATATCCGATTTGAAGGTGACGGTTACTCTGACGAATGGGTGACAGAGGCTGAGAAAAGAGGACTTTCCAATGTGAAGAATACAGCGAGAGCCCTGAATGCTTATCTGACCAGGGAATCCGTAGAGCTCTTTGAGAAGTATGGTGTTATGACCGAAGTAGAGCTGGAGGCCAGAAACGAAATCAGACTGGAGAACTATCTGATGAAGCTTCAGATTGAGGCAAGAGTGATGGGAGAGATGGCGCTGAATCAAATTATTCCGGCTGCTACCAGCTATCAGAATAAGCTGATTGCGAATGCTAAAGGATTAAAAGAGCTCGGTCTTGACAATTCACATGTTCTTGATTCGCTGAAGAGAGTAAGTGGACATATTGCTTCTCTGAATAAGGATGTGGCAGCTATGATTGAAGAACGCAAGAAGGTCAACAAGATTGAGGATACGAAGGAGAGAGCGATTGCCTACTGTGACCGTATCAAGGAGGCCTACTTCGACAAAATCCGTTACTCAGCTGATCAGCTTGAACTCAATATTGACGATGAAGACTGGCCATTGCCAAAATACAGAGAGATGCTCTTTTTGAGATAATCTGTTGGATAAAACTGAAATTGAAAGCCACCCTGCCCGGGTGGCTTTTTTATTTGAAGACGAGCTTCGAAAAAATAATATGGCACCTCCTGAACCTATGAACATTTACCAGAAGAGATTCGTCATTCAATAAACAGAGTAAATTCAAGGAAGATGATTTTAATGTTATGAAAGTCAGTCTCTTGACGAATTTGAAACCCGCCTGATGTCAGAGTGGTTTATTTGTTGTAAGTTCATTTTACTATGGCCAAGCATTCTAAATGGAGTAAACCGCTGAGGTTCGGTTGTCTGGGAGTGATCACACTGATTCTCGTTTTATCTCAGGTGGCTACCAGCTGCATCAGCTTCTCTTCCACTGACAGGGAAATAGATCAATACTACGAAGGTCTGCCTGAAAAGCCGATGAGTGAGGTTTATGAGGTAGATGGTTATAAAATGCATTACAAAGTGCTGGATAAAGGACATCAGGCTACCCTGGTATTCGTTCATGGCACTCCGGGCTCATGGGATGCTTTTAAGAGTTATTTCAAGGACAGTACCTATTACAATCAGGCTGTAATTGTGGCTCCTGACAGACCGGGCTTTGGAAAGTCCAGCTATGGTAAGCCTGTAGCATCTCTTGAGAGGCAGTGCGACCTGCTGGCACCTATTTTAGAAAAGTATCCGGCTCCGCGTATTCTTGTCGGTCACTCACTGGGTGGGCCGGTAGTGGCTCGTATGGCCATGGATCATCCGGATCTGGTTGAAGGAATCGTGATGCTGGCTCCGGCAATCGCACCGGAGCTGGAGCCGGAGGAAGACTGGTTTCGTGTACCCATGCGCTGGCCGATTATTGAAGGACTGGTTCCCAAGGTAATCCGTATTTCCAATGAAGAAGTGATCTTCCTGAAAGAAGAGCTGGAGTTAATGCTGCCGTTATGGGCAGATATTACTGATCCGTCTATAGTTATTCAGGGAGAGGCGGATAACCTCGTGCATCCCGGAAACGGACCTTTTGCAGACAGTATGCTTATTAATGCTCCTAAGGAGATTATCATGCTGGAAGGGCAGAACCATTTTCTCCCCTGGAATGAATATCCTCTGGTGAAAGAAACAGTGCTGAAGTTGCTGTCAGAATTAAAAGCAGAGGCTCAGACTAATGAGCATCCCTGATGAGGAGTTATTAATCCAGAGCCTCAATTTGCTTCAAAACTTCGTCTGCCTCAGCTGTTTTCAGGTCGCTGGCACGCCTGTCAGTGTGTGAAAGCTTGTAGGCTTCATCTACCAGCTTGCTGTATTTCGCCTGGAGTTTTTCCTTCTCTGATTTTCTTCTGAATAAGCCCATTTTCTTTCTTTTTGCACTTAACTGAGTATTCAGGAGGATTGTTTAGCGATAGACTGTATCCGTCAGTTCTCCATTTACAAAAGTTTCTACCCTGATGACCCTGCCACTGCGCGCATAAACCATCCACTCGCCTTCTTTTATACCATCAGTGAGTACTCCGTAGAGTAGCTTTCTTTCCCTTTCATCGTAAAAGGTCCAAAGCCCATTGGGTAATCCGTTTTTATAAAGACCGGAAGAATAAGTCGTGCCTTCCGGGGTATAATTGATGCGGTTGCCGTTGCCATTTTTTAGGTCTCCTGTAGGGAGGACCTTTCCACGTTCATCAGTAAAGTCAGATACCTCCATGAGCTTGCCTTCCGACCAGGTTTCCTCAAACATGGGTTTACCCGTCTGGTGAAAATAGCCCCATAGCCCGTCTTTTTCTCCGGCTTTAAAGCTGCCGATAGACTCAAGTACACCATTGTCATAGTAGTTAAACCATTGTCCCTGTTCCTTGTCGAGGAAATAACTTCCCTCAGCTATCAATCTGCCCAGTTCACTGAAGGTTTTCCAATTACCGAACTTCAGGTTGTTTTTATACTGCCCGATTTCTGCAATCAGGCCATTCTCATGATAGTACTTCCATGTATCTTTTCTGAGACCAAGGTCATATTGGCCGGTAACGGAGAGCTGACCATCTCTGAAATATTCTGTATAAAGACTGTCTTCCAGTCCCAGTCTGAAGCGGGTTTCTGAAGCCAGTTGTTTATTGCTGTGCCAGGTGCGGGCTACGCCCACTGCCTTATCGTCCTCATAGGTGATCTCACTGGCTTTTCGCCTGTTAGAGTGGTAGGTAGTCCAAATGCCGGTACGTTTTCCTTCATCATAGTATTCCCTGATGGAGGCAAAAGAGCCAAACTCGTAATAAGACCAGGTACTATCTCTTTTTCCCCTGACAAAGGCCCCTTTTTCAATGGGCCGGCCCAAATCATATTTAGTCCAGGTACCGTTGAGCTGACCTTTTGAATAGTAGGTTTTCAGGGTAAGGTCGCCATAGGAGTCGTACTGTCTGAACTCCCCGTCCAGCAGGCCGTCTGCATAGTTACTTCGTATCTCTACCCGGTCCATTAGCGGGAAATAGGTCCTCCATTTTCCCACTTTTTTTCCTGCTTTAAAATTGCCTTGTTCAAAGCGCTGCTTATTAGGGCGGTAAGAGGTCCATTCGCCATCCAGCTCCCCGTTGGCGAAAGAGGCGGATACTGCCGTGGCGCGATTGGTATGAAAAAGAATGTATTTACCGTTGAGGGTATCGTCTTTATAGAACATTCTGGCGCGTTCCACTCCTCCGATAAAGACCTGCCAAAAACCTGTTTTTTTACCGGCTTCCGTATACTTACCACCTTGAATAAAAGAACTATCCTGAGTGGAGTAAGACCAAAGGCCATATTTCTTTCCATCCATAAACTCCCCTTTGCTGATCAGGTCGGTGTCTTCAGAAAGAAAGATCAGTTCAAAGACTGTGTCTTCGTCCTCCTGGGCTTTTGCCTGACTGAAAAGGAATAGAGAAAGAACTATGAGAATGGGATATGCGGGGAATGAAAAACGCTTTTGCGATAATAAGGTCATATACTGAGCTTACAAACTTGGTTGAAATCAGAACGTTTAAATCAAATATTAAGCCAAAGAATTTACAGTGGCTAAAAGTTTGTCAAAGCTAATAACGGATTGATCCGGTAGTTTGTTGATATCATTTAATGAGAGCGACATACTCAATTTCAAAAAATCAGCTTCTCTGTAATGCTCTTGCATTTTTTGAGCATTTTGTTCCGTCAGTCTTATGGAAGTTTCAGTATCAAGTTCCAGCTGCCAGGGGTCAGAATGGGTAGCATAAAATATTTCATTCATGCCCGGATCGAAAGACATATGACCAGTTTGCTTTTTAAAGTCTCCCTTGAGTATCAGGCTCAGACTTACCTCATTACCCCACCAGACTACTATGCGGAAAGCCCAGACGTGCTGCTTGCTTAAGCTGGCAGGAAAGTCACACACCCAATAGGGGAGTGCCTTGTAGTTTTCACCGCGGGCAATTTTTCTGGGATGCAGAGATACTTTGTCCGGAAGGGGAATCTGCCGCTCCTTTATATGGAAAGTAAGCTTCTGCTGGGTTTTGAGGAGCAACTGAGTGATTTTTTCGTCAATCACCTTTTTAGTAAGAAGAAAATCCCGGTTCTGTAGGATTGCTAACTCCTGTTCCGAAATCTGAGAAGAATCTGCCAAGGCTACCAGCGGATTAATGCAGAGGCCCAGGTAAAGCCACTGCCAAAAGCTGCCAGGCAAACGAGGTCACCCTCATTGATCTTACCTTTTTCCCATGCCTCACTGAGAGCGATAGGAATAGAGGCCGCTGTGGTGTTACCGTAGTACATGATATTGTTAAAAACCTTTTCATCAGGCAGCGACATCTGCTTCTGTACAAAGTTGCTGATTCGTAGGTTGGCCTGGTGGGGTACCAGCAGGTCAATATCTTCTTTCGAGAGTCCGTTTTGCTCAAGCGCTTCATTGATAACTTCCGAAAACCTTACCACCGCATGCTTGAAAACAGCATTGCCATTCATGGTCAGATTAAAGGTGGGGCCCTCAATCAGGTCATGTGAAAGTCTGACCTTTCTGCTACTGCCGGGGTCTTTTACATAGAGCTCTTCAGCATAGTCACCATCGGCATGCAGGTGTGTGGAAAGTATACCTTTTTCCTCATCGGTGGCTTTCAGTACGGCTGCTCCGGCACCATCAGCAAAGATAACGCCACTGGCACGACCCGCTGTCGTTTTATCCAGGGCCGAAGACTGGATTTCTGCTCCCACCACGAGCACCGTTTTATACATGCCTGTTTTGATAAACTGATCTGCTATGGACAGGGCGTAGATAAAGCCCGAGCAGGCATTGCGAATGTCCAGTGCTCCAATACCCTGAAGCCCCAGCTCACGTTGCAATAATACACCGGAGCCCGGGAAGAAGTAATCAGGTGTAATGGTAGCAAAAACGATGAACTCCACCTCCTTAACATCGGTATTGGCTCTTTCCAGTGCCATCTTGGAGGCCCTGGTAGCCATGTTGGACACCGTGTCTTTGTCGGGGTTAAACCACCTTCTCTGTTCAATTCCTGTTCGCTCAACAATCCATTCATTAGAAGTGTCAATCACTTTTTCTAAATCCTGATTGGTGACGATGTTTTCAGGTACATAATGGCCAAGGCCTACTATTTTTGAATTCTTCATACTTCCATAGGTTCCCCGAGAGACTTATGCAAAGGCTGTTCAGAGGTGAAACAATTCATGACTAGCCCGATACTAATCATTGAACTGATCTGGTTGCCTTCAGGTCTTTACTTCGGAATGCAGGGGCTAATTTAAGTAATAATGACAACTTGAAAATACCTTTTGACCAACGGTGAAATAAACAGTAGCTACATACATTTACTATTGACACGAAACGGTAAATTCCTTTTTTTCGTCACTGGAATCTATTCTACTGGTAACCTTATTGTTAGATAAGCGTTGTCAAGCTTAGTACTGAATGAAAGTGAGAGAAATGAAAAGAGTTAATCCAGTCATTCTGGTCATGATGGCTTTTGCCGTTTTGCAGTCAGGGTGTGGAGTTAATCATCCCAGTGCCGATGAAATCATCTCAAAGGCCATAGAAAAACACGGTGGAGAGCTGTATGCCAATGCCGATGTCCAGTTTAAATTCCGAGATCAGATTTTCCATACCAAAATAGACAATGGTGAATTTGAAGTGCAACGCTACTATCAAGACGAAAACGGAGAGATAGTAGACCGTTTGAAAGGCAAAGACATCGTTCGTGAGATCAATAAGAAGCAGGTAGAGCTGGATGCTTCAAAAAAAGCAGACTTATATAACAATGCCAATTCAGTGGTATACTTTGCCTTACTGCCTTACAGACTCAATGACCCTGCGGTGAATAAGCAATTGATGTGTACCCAGGATGTGGAAGGAGAACCCTACTATAAAGTGGAAATTACCTTCGATTCAAATGGAGGAGGCGAAGATTTTGAAGACAGTTTTATCTACTGGATCCACAAAGAGAACTTCACGGTTGATTATCTGGCCTACAGCTTCCATATCAATGGAGGAGGCGTACGATTCAGAAAGGCCTATAACCAAAGGGAGGTCAATGGCATCAGGTTTCAGGACTATGTTAACTATACCATAGACACTGATTTTCCGGCACATGAGCTGGATTTTGCCTTCGAAACCGGTAAGCTTCGCGAGCTTTCTCGTATTAAGCTTGAAGATGTCCAGGTGAGTGTTAAGTAGTCTCGCTACTTACGCAAATCAATTGATGTTTATCCAAACAGCGTGAAATTGCCGAACTGGTCGGCAGGCGGTACGTTTTTCAGTAATTCCGGTGAGTCAAAGCTGCTGTCTCCCAGCTTAGGGTTAACGGTGAAGCGATCCAGTACTTTTTCAGAATAAGGTTTGAGTAAGGAGATGGTGCTCTCTTCCGTATTGGAATCATTGAGCCATTCTATGATGAGGTCCTTTTCCAGAATGGCCGGCATACGACTGGTAATATCTGCTACTTCATTGTTAGCCGGGGTGGTGATCATCATAAAGGTATGAATCGTCTCTCCCTGGTCATTGTCAAAAGAGTCCCACAGGCCGGCAATGGCGAAAGGTTCATTATCAGGTAAGAAAAACCGATAGGGGGTGCGCCCTTTCTTTGAAAGTGTTTTCCAGTCATAGAACCCGTCTGCAATAATGGCGCAGCGCTGGGTGCGTATATATCGTCTCAGGGCGGGCCTGTCTGGTATCTGTTCCACCGGGGCCATGGTCAGCTTGTCGCTCACGCGTCTGCCTTTGGCAAAAGCAGGCGTAGTACCCCAGTAAAAGAAAGAGAGCCCCTCCGGATTATCACTCGTAATTACCGGGAGTAACTGGGTAGGACAGGCATTATATCTGGGACGAAAAGCCTCTGTTGCATCTACATTAAAAGTCTCATCAATGAGGGAAACGGAGGATGAGATAGAGTAGGTCAGTGGCATAGCAAACTTTTTTGAAATTTAAGGCTTGTCAGGCATAAAAACTAATCCCTTTTTTGGTCGGTTTTTTGATCATTAAGTTGTTTAGACAACTTAATAAATAGCCGTTTTAAGAGAGATAGGGACGGTTTTTGAAACTGATTTCAATTCGTTTCTATTTATTTGAATATCGGTCGATTTAAAACTATTTTTGGTCCTCAAATTTTCACAGAAAGAATGGCTGAAATCGTAAGAATGCCCAAGATGAGCGATACCATGGAAGAAGGTGTGATTGCTCAGTGGCATAAAAAAGTTGGAGATACAGTAGAGTCCGGAGAGCTGATGGCTGAGATTGAAACAGACAAGGCTACGATGGACTACGAATCATATAATGACGGAACCGTACTTTACCTCGGGGCAGCCGAGGGTGAGGCAGTTCAGGTAGAAGGTATATTGGCGATTGTAGGAGGAGCAGGAGAGGATTATAAGGCCCTGCTCGATGGAGCATCTGCAGGAGATGCTGCCGCGGAGGCTCCTGCCCCTGCCGCGGAAGCTGCTCCGGCTGCAACTGCTGAAGCAATTGATACAAGCTCTGTGAATGCAGAGATTGTGAGAATGCCTAAGATGAGCGATACCATGGAAGAAGGTGTGATCGCTGAGTGGCACAAGCAGGTTGGCGATACGGTCGAGTCAGGAGAACTGATGGCTGAGATCGAGACAGATAAAGCCACAATGGAATATGAGTCTTACAATGATGGTGTAGTACTCTACCTGGGAGCCAAACAGGGTGAAGGGGTAAAAGTAGATGATGTTTTGGCCATTGTTGGCGAGGCCGGTGCTGATTATGAGTTGCTGCTGAAAGCAGAAGCAGCCGGTGGTAGTGCTGCTCCTTCAGAGCCGGCACCTGCGGAAGCTGCACCAGCTGCTACTGCAGCAGCCCCTGCCGCAAGTACTCCGGCACCTGCCGAGAGTCCTGCCGCGCCCATCGTTTCTGAGAATGGCCGTCTCAAGGCTTCTCCGCTGGCTAAAAAGCTAGCTGCAGATAAAGGAATTGATATCAGGCAAGTGACTGGTACAGGTGATGGCGGTCGTATCGTAAAGAGAGACGTTGAGAACTTTGTACCCGCTGCTGCACCTGCACCGGCAGCAGCGTCAGCACCTGCCAAGGCTGAGGCAGCTGCAGCTCCTATAGCATTGCCAACAGTAGTAGGAGAAGAAAGCTTCGAAGAAGTGCGTGTCTCTCAAATGAGAAAAACCATTGCGAAGCGTTTAGCGGGCAGCAAATTCCAGGCACCACATTTCTATCTGACCATGGAAATTAACATGGATAAGGCGATAGAGGCTCGCAAGAGCATGAATGAGGTGTCTCCTGTGAAAATTTCATTCAATGACATGGTAATCAAGGCAGCAGCAGCGGCTTTGAGACAGCATCCTGCTGTGAATTCCTCATGGCTGGAAGACAAGATCCGCATCAACCACCACATTCATATTGGTGTAGCGGTAGCCGTGGATGAGGGACTGCTGGTTCCGGTTGTGAGATTTGCCGATAACAAACCTCTTTCTCATATCTCTGCTGAGGTGAAAGAACTGGGTGGAAAAGCCAAGAGCAAGAAACTGCAGCCAGATGAAATGACAGGAAACACCTTCACCATCTCTAACCTGGGTATGTTCGGTATCGAAGAATTTACAGCCATTATCAACCCGCCAGATGCCTGTATCATGGCAGTAGGAGGTATCAAGCAGACTGCCATTGTAAAAGATGGTCAGTTGGCGATCGGTAACATCATGAAAGTAACGCTTTCATGCGACCACCGTGCTGTGGATGGTGCCGTAGGGTCTGCCTTCCTCAAAACCTTCAAGAGCTTACTTGAAGAGCCTGTCAGGTTGTTGGTATAAGACTTTCTGTTTGAAAAGCTTAAGTCCCGTTGCAAGACGGGACTTTTTTTTGCCCTTTGCCGGATAGTCCGGGGTATAGGAGGTTCATTTATGACTATTTGTCAGCTTTTGGGCAACTGGCAACTTTTTAGCTATTCAGCCTCTTAGATTAACAAAACAAAAGCTTTGACGATATTGTCAGGCTTGATTTGAAGAGAATACTCATGACAAAGATTAGATCAACTACCGTATTGGCAGTAAAACATAATGGCAGCGTATCAATTGGAGCAGACGGACAGGCGACCATGGGAAATACAGTGGCCAAGAGCAATGTGAAAAAGATCAGAAAGCTACAGGACGGTAAGATCGTTACCGGTTTTGCAGGTTCTACAGCTGATGCCTTCACTTTGCTTGAGCGATTTGATGAGAAGCTGAACGCTCATGGTGGTAATATGGAAAGAGCTGCCATCGAGCTGGCTAAAGACTGGCGTATGGACCGCTACCTGAGAAAGCTGGAGGCAATGCTGATTGTTGCCAACAAGGAGGACATTCTGATTCTATCAGGTACCGGAGATGTTTTGAAGCCTGATAATGGTATAGCAGCCATTGGTTCCGGTAGTATGTATGCTCAGGCAGCGGCCCAGGCACTGGTTGGTCATGCTTCAGACCTCGACAGTAAGAAAATCGTGGAAGAGAGCCTCAATATTGCTGCTGACATCTGTATCTACACCAATCACAATTTGATTATCGAGAAAATATCCTAAATTTGTTAAGGACGAAACAGGTCGTTTTAGCTCATTTAAACTGCCATTTCTTAATAGTCTGAACATTATCGAGACAGGGCAGTCCGGTAAATGACTTGTTTGCGAAAACCAAGACAATGGTACGAGGAACCTTAAAATTTAGTCTTTTCCTGGGGCTTGTTTGCCTGGTGGCATCTTGTGTAGGCCCTAATCAGAATCTTCATAATGACCCTACCGAAGGACGCCTGCTCCTGGGAGCAACTGTGCACCTGGGGGATGGTGATGTGATCGAAAATGCGGCTATTGGCGTAAAAGACGGCTACGTAACCTTGCTGGCAGATGCCAAAGTAAGTAAGCTGGACCTGAAGCAATTTGATGTGGAAAGACTGGGACCTGAGTATCATATCTATCCTTTCAGAAAGACAGAGCTGGGCAATTCAGGAATTGTTTTGGCCCGGGCACAGGGTGATCCGATTAACATTACCATCCGCGATCGCGAGTTGGAAAAATGTGTAACGATCGGATGCGAAGCCATGTTGCTGATCTGTCACGGAAGCATTCAGGACAGAAATAAGTTCAGAGTTGACTATGTGTTCCTGGGAAAAGAGAAAGTGAAGATTCTGAAGCAAAGTGACTACTCTGTATCAATTATACCGAACGAATAGAATATTTAAAGATTTATACGATGAAGCCGATTCTGAAAAGAGTCGGCTTTTTTTATATCCAGGGTTGTTTTGAAAGTGCTCCGTCCTTGCTCCCTCGCCAAAGGTTTCTACTGTTGAGAAAGCTTCAGAAGCTGTGTCATAATAAAGAGATTGTCACCCTGAAATTTGTTCAGGGTCTCTCGTGAACCTCATGATCAATAGAGATACTGAAATGTCCCTGATAGCTATCGGGACAGCATGACAGATTAGAGGTATTATGACACGGTCCTCTTCAGCACAAGAGCTTCATTCACAGTGACGGTTTAACTCACTTTTGAGACGACCTTTCTTGCTGTATCCAGGCGTGCTGAGCGATGGCCTTTCGAATAATCTCACAACCCTTCCTTAAGTCGGATTCACTGATGTTTATGGGGGGTGCAAGCCTGAAGCTTTCGGGGCAGGAGAGAAACCAGAACGTAATGACCCCTTCGGAAATGCAGGTTTCTACAATATTCTGTACGCGTTCAGGACTATCGAACTCAATGGCAAACATTAGCCCCTTTCTCCTGATCTCTTTGATAGCCGGATGGCTGATAAGCTCTTCAATCAATTGACCTTTTTCTTCCACGCCATCCACCAGGTTTTCATCGAGAATTACCTCCAGATTGGCCAGAGCTGCAGCACAATTAACCGGATGTCCCCCGAAGGTGGTAATATGGCCCAGCATAGGTCCATGGGTGAGCAAAGACATGTTTTCCTGTGAAGAAATAAAGGCTCCAACGGGCATGCCACCTCCCATGGCCTTGGCTACCGTGAGAATATCCGGCACTACGTTAAAATGCTCAAAGGCAAAGAGTTTGCCTGTACGTCCAAAGCCGGTCTGTACCTCATCAAAAATCAACAGTGCCCCTTTTTTGGTACAGCGATCTCTCAGGGCCTGTAAATAGTTCTGTGAAGGAATGCGCACTCCCGCATCTCCCTGAATGGGCTCAATGATCACACAGGCAGTTTCATCAGTAATCAGCTTCAGATCCTCTGTGTTGTTAAACTCTATGAAATGCACATCGGGAAGCAACGGCCGGAAGGCATACTTCTTTACTTCATTACCAGAAACGCTCAGAGAACCGTGTGTACTGCCGTGATAAGACTTTTTGCAGGAAACTATCCCTGTTCTTCCCGTGATGCGTTTGGCCAGCTTCAGTGCCCCTTCATTGGCCTCAGTACCCGAGTTAACAAAATAGGACGTACTCAAGGTCGGAGGAAGTACAGAAGCCAGTTTTTCAGCAAGTCTGTTTTGAGGAGTCTGGATAAACTCCCCATAGGCCATAACATGCATGTAATCATCCAGCTGTGATTTAATGGCATTGACTACATAGGGATGTCTGTGACCAATGTTGGTTACGGCAATGCCTGAGATAAAGTCCAGATAGTCTTTACCTTCTTTATCGTAGATATAACTGCCCACAGCCTTAGACACTTCAATTTTAAGCGGGAAAGGTGAGGTTTGAGCAACGTGTTTCAGGAATATACTCTCAGCCGAAGACATGTGCGAAATTAAGCAGTAATTAACGAATCAAAAACACAAAGAGCTGTTTGAAAGTCTCAGGCAACCATCAGCGATTTGCGATAAGCAGAAGGGGTGGTGCCGGTGAGCTTTTTAAAGGCCTGATTGAAAGAAGAGAGCGTATTGAAACCGCAGTCATAGGCAATGGCCGATACCGTGATATTAGGTTTATCACGCAGTAGTTCTTGTGCCATCTTAATCCTGTAAGAGTTCAGAAACTCGGTGAAACTGACTTCGAATTGTTCGCTGAAAATAGGGGAGAGCAGGTGCTTTGGGATTTTGGTTTCCGCAGAGAGTTTTGCCAGGGTATAGTCATTCTGCAGGTAAGGCTCGTTCGATTCAAAATGTTCTACAATCTTCTGTTTGTATTCTGAGAAGCGGCTCTTGCTCAGCTTGATGTTTTTATACTTTGTCTTTTTGACAGCCGTGAGTTTTTGAAAGTTCTTCAGTAAAAAGAAGCTGAAGATATAGGTGACTCCGGCATAGAGTGCCGGTCCGTAGGTATAGGAGCTGATGCCCAACACCCAGTTGGAAAAGTAGGCGATCATCACAAGGCTCACGCCAACCACCAGTAATATGAGCCAGTGTGACTGGATTCGGGTAAGGCTTTTGCGATGCTTCCAGCCCATATAAATGATCAGTGGCAGGTAGGCAATCGACTGAAATAAGAGGGCAGTATACCCACCAGCATACCAAAAACCACCAAGGGTCAGCCAGGGAGACAGCAGGGCAACAAGAAAGGCCGGAATCATCTGAAGCCAAAAGACCTTTGACAGTGCTTCATCTTTATAAATGGATTGAAGGTAATAGAGCAATAAAGGGCCTACGGCCAGATGCGCTGCAAAGCCCAGGTTGATAAAGACCAGGGACATTTCTTCGCTGAAGAGAAAGTATGTGGATTTCAGTACCCTGAGGGAGAGTGCGGCAAAAAGCCCTCCCAGCAGCAAATTCTGTCGAGTCTTTTGCTCATTGAATACCATAAGGTACAGTGCCCAAAGAAGACTCTGGATTCCACCAAAGCTACAGGCGATCAATAAAAAGTCTCGGCTACTCATCCAGCGAACGTGTAAAAAATAAGGTTAATGATTTCCTACGAGTTTCACGATAGGAAGGCCAGGATTTTCCCGATTTCAGGGCTGATTATATCTAGTTTTTAGTTAATCCGTCAGGAAATTGTGGTAGAATCTGCTTTTGCCAGGGTGAAATCTACCTGGAAAATCGGACGTTGAAATACCGGTTGAGCGGATAAACTGATAGTTTTTCTATTTTATAGAACAACTTAATAAGAGTATACGTATAGCGGGTATGACCACAATAACCAGAACCGAAGAAATCTTATTGCTCATGGTTTGCAAGCTGGGGGAGGATGCCTTCGCTATGCAAATCCGGGAGGAGGTAAAAACACTCACAGGCAAGCTCTACTCCATTGGAGGGATTTACGTTCCGCTTGACCGGCTTACGGCCAAAGGGCTGTTGAAAATGGAAGATGTAAATGCAGATGAAGAACGCATGGGCAGACCCAGAAGAAGGTTCTCTATTACCTCTCAGGGGATGAAAGCTCTGAAGGAAACCCGTGAAATGGAACAGGCCATGTGGGACCTGTCTCCTGAACTTCTGCAAAAAATGGGGCTGGTATGAAGGGGGAATCAGATAACTCAAAGAACAGGAGCACGATACCCGGGCTGGGTGAGCGATTGCTGACTTTTTTATTGCCTCATGAGCGGCAGGATATATTACTTGGTGATTTTATCGAGTGTTACCGGACCAAACTGAACGCGAAAGGCCCCTTGGTGGCTAAGCTCTGGTTTTGGTTGCAGGTGTTTGCCTCTGTTCCCTCATTTATCCGTTATCGCACACGTTTTGCCGGTATTATGCTCAGAAGCTATGTGACACTGGCCCTGAGAAGCCTTTATAAACAAGCGGCCTATTCCTTCCTGAATTTATCCGGACTGGCCGTAGGTATTGCCTGTTTTGTGGTGATTATGCTTTATGTAAAAGATGAGCAATCCTATGATACCTTCCACGAAAGCTCAGAGCGTACCTATCGTCTGCTGGACATTCGTAAAGTAGATGGTATCGGGGAAGAATCTGCCAGTGCACCGATTATGCTGGGAGAGGCGATGAAAGAAGACTATCCTGATGAGATCAGTGCGGGTGTCAGGTTCTTTAATTTTCAGGCCCCGACACTGGCCCTGGCACACACTCCGGTATCAGGAGAAGTACGTCAATTCAATGAAAGAAAGCTGTTTTTTACTGACCCGGATTTCTTTAAGGTATTCAACTTTCGTTTGTCTGCCGGAGACGAAGAAACAGCTCTGACTGAACCGAATCAGGTGCTGATTACAAAGGAGATGGCCGGCAAGTATTTTGGAGATGAGGACCCTTTGGGGAAAATTCTGCGCTTTGAAGACAAGCACGACCTGGTCGTTTCGGGTGTCTTTGGAGACCTGGCTACCAATACCCACCTGGATTTTGACTTTCTGGTTTCCTTTTCCACACTGGATAACCCTGAGGTGCTCAGAACGAGGTTGAGAGAAAGCTGGATATGGAATCCTGCCTGGACCTACCTGGTACTCAATGAGAATGTGAGCCCTGCTGATATGGAAGCCAAGTTTCCTGACTTTGTGAAAAGGCATTTTGATGAATCACGGCATGACCGGGTAAAGCTGTATCTGCAACCGCTGGAGGAGATTCACCTGGAGTCCAAACTGGATTATGAAATGGGCCCCAACAGTGACAAGGCCTATGTTTACGTCTTCACCACTATTGCAGTATTTATACTGCTTATTTCCTGCTTTAACTTCATCAATCTGACGACAGCACGTTCGACAAGAAGAGCCCGTGAGATTGGTATGCGTAAAATCCTCGGAGGTTATCGTACGCAGCTGATCGGGCAGTTTTTGAGTGAATCTGTGATTACGAGCCTGGTATCATTGCTTCTTGCTTTCCCGGTAATCTGGTTGCTCCTGAGAGTGATGAACAATTTCTCCGGCAAAAACCTGACATTAAGCTGGTCTGAGCAGCCTATGCTGTTGCCCGGTCTGATCGGATTGACAGCCCTGATCGGATTGATCTCCGGTATTTACCCTGCTTTCTTTCTGTCTTCTTACCGCCCCGCTCAGGCAGTAAAGGGAGGACGCTATGTGGAAGCTACCCGGGGTATAGTTTTCAGGAAGATTCTCGTGGTCGGACAATTCAGTCTTTCGGTCATATTAATAGTGGGTACTACCATTGCCCTGAAGCAGCTGGACTTTTTACAAAAGAGAAGTCTGGGCTTTGACCAGGAAAAGGTGTTGTTGCTACCCACACTGAGATCTCCCCTGATGGATCAGTATGCCAGCTTTAAGGGGAGGTTACTGGATAATCCTGATATTCTGTCTCTGACCACGGTGGAAGATATTCCAGGTGTCAAACACCAGACGGGAGGCTACAGGCCCAACGGTACAGGTGAGGAGCAGCAGTTTCCCAGATTGGTAGTCCACGATGACTTTGCCAGGACTATGGGTATTGACATGGCGGCCGGCCGGGGTTTTAGTGAAGAGTTCAAAACGGATGTAGGCGAAACAGCTATTATCAATCGGGCTATGGTAGATCTTCTGGGTTGGGGAAACCCCGAAGATGTGATTGGTAAGCGTTTTGACCGGAAGACCATCGTGGGAGTCACGGAGAATTTTCATTTTACTTCGCTCCACCGACCCGTAGGTCCTTTTGTATTGATGCGCATAGGAGATGGCAGCGGTGCTATGGCCTTCTCTGCCAGGTACATTGCTGTAAGGGTCAACACAGAACATATAGACGAGACCATTGATTTTATCAAAGACCAGTGGTTCAGCTTTACTCCGAACAGACCCTTTGAATACCTTTTTCTGGGTGACTTGCTGGGAGACCAGTATGAGGCAGAGGCCACTCTGGGTAAAGTAGCAGGAGCTTTTGCCGGCCTTTCGGTACTGATTGCCTGTCTGGGACTGTTTGGGCTGGCATCGTTTACTACGGAGCGCAGAATCAAAGAAATCGGTATACGCAAAGTAATGGGGGCTACCGTTTCCAGACTGGTCGTGATGCTTTCTTCCTCTTTTGTAAAACTTGTGTTGCTTTCTATAGTAATTGCCAGTCCGGTGGCTTATCTGGCACTGAATAGCTGGCTCAGTGACTTCGCCTATCGTACTTCTATTGGTATCTGGCCCTTTATCACTTCAGGAGGTATCGCTGTGCTCATTGTATTACTCACTGTGAGCTATCAGACCATCAAAGCGGCTTCTACCAATCCGGTGAATAGCCTGAGGTATGAGTAGGTGTTAATGTGTTGGGGTGTTGAAGTGTTGAAGTGTTGATGTGTGGAAGTGTAGAAGTGTAGAAGTGTTGATGTGTTGATGTGTGGAAGTGTCGGGCTGGGAGGTGAAGCGTTGAAGGGGAGATTTGCAGACAGACTGAATCCTGACTCAGGTTGTCGGTTCAGTGAGCACTAAGGGGGTTAGAAAAACCAGACCTTGACCAGGGTTACCAGGATCATAACGATGGTAATACTTCTGGCCCAGGCTGCCGCGGATTTGTTCTTTCCGATAAAAACTGCGGCAAGGTAAGCACCCAGGATCTGACCAATGGCCAGAAGAATGGCAGGTCGCCAGACGATACTTCCATTCAATGCAAAATACAGCGTAGTGGGAATGGTGTAAATGAGAATGATGGCCAGTTTGTAAGCGTTAGACTGCGCATAGGGCATTTTAAGCACATCCAGTAGCAGGGTAAGTACTAATATGCCAATCCCTATCTGAACAAACCCACCATAAAAACCCGTCAGGAAGAAGAGCAGTAAGCCTATTGATCCTGAGGTTTGTAGTTTGCTGATTCTGAAGGCTTTAAAGAGCCGGTTGGGAAAGAGGTATTGGATCAGCAGAACCAGCATGACAACAGAGGCAATCGTGTTGAAGTGAGTACCGGAAACCCGGGTGGCACAAAAGGCGCCTAACATGGCTCCCAGGCAACAGACCAGAGCCGGTTTAAAAGGAATGTCCTTACTGCTTAAAGGGTAGTATTTACGGAGTACCAATATGCCGGTGATGTTCTGAAGAAGTACTCCGGGACGAGAGGCAATGTTAGCCACTACCAGAGGAATGCCCGACCAGACCATGACCCCGATACTGAACAGGGATCCACTGCCTGACAGCGTATTGACAATGCCTGCCAGTACACCGCCTAGTATAAACAGGATATCATCGTTCCACTGCATTGAATTTGAGATCTACCACCACCGGAAAGTGATCGGAGGGGTAACGCATTTCGTGAGAATCAGAAAGGGTGGCATAGGTCAGGGTTTGCCATGGGCCTTTTGTAAAAACATAATCAATCCTTCGGGCAGGCATTCTGTCAAAGCGAAAAGCATTGAAGGTAGCTTCCGGACCATAGGGAGCGGTTTTACTATTCAGATAGCTGTCTGACATGCTTTGGGTAATTACGCTGTAGGGAGTGGCTGTAGACTGAAAGTTAAAGTCTCCCATAACAATCACCGGTTTACCCGAAGCTATTTCTCCGGCCTTTTTCATAATCACTTTGGCGCTTTCTTCCCGGGCTTTTACGCCTCTGTGGTCGAAGTGGGCATTGAAAATGAAGAACTTCTTACCAGAACTTTTGTGTTCCAGTTCTCCCCAGGTACAAATGCGGGGCAGGGCAGCATCCCAGCTTTTCGAAGGACGGTCAGGTGTTTCTGACAGCCAGAAGGTACCGGACTGCACCAGGTTGAAAGTATGGGTATCATAGAAGAAGGCACTGTATTCGCCCTTTTGCTTTCCATCATCCCGGCCTACGCCAACAAATTCAAAACCCGGTAAATCGCTTTTCATTTGCTCCAGCTGATGGTGCAGTCCTTCCTGCGTACCGAATAGCTGAAACTGATGGTACTTGATCAACCCAGTCACTTCTGGCCTTCTGCGCGACCAGTTATTAATCGTGTCCCGGGTGTCATCATACTTGATATTGTAGGTGGCCACACGTATGGTTTGAGCCTGTGCTTGTTGTGCAAGGCATACGATAAAAGTAAAGGCCAGTAGCAGTCGTAGGGTTTTCATGGTGTTAATTGAAACATAAAATGTCAGAATTCCAGTGATTGGCTGTTTATTAAATCTTTATAATGCTTTTCTGTCATTCCATTTTCCTCAGGGTCCTGTTTCACAGAGACCCTGAGGGGGGAGGGATTACTTTATTTCATTGTTCCTTCTGTTTTGGAAACCACAAGATTATGTTTTACAACGACCAAATACTATTGAGACATTCTCAGGAAGCTAAATTTTCAATAAGTCCCCCGATAGCCATAGTCATGTCTGGCTCCTTTGCCATCCGGTTTGAGCGGTATCTGCATGCCTCCGGTTTCATCCAGCCAGTGGAACAGGTCTGCTCTCAGTTGTTTTATTAAATCCTGATGTTCCGGGCTCCTGATGAGATTATTCATTTCCATAGGGTCATTTTCCAGGTCATACAGTTCGTTGATGTCCCAAATGCCATAATAGCGTATGAACTTGTACTTGTCCGTGCGTACGGCATGTACGGTCGGGGTCTGAGGGTAAGGTCTTTCCCAAAAGTACTCATAGTAGATGCGCTCTCTCCATTCCGGTGTTTCACCTTTGAGAATAGGGTAGAAGGACTGCCCGTCCATGTTCACAGGCTTCTTCAATCCTGCCATATCGAGAATAGTAGGGCCTATGTCTATATTCTGAATCATTTGCTGCACCTGCGGATTTTTGATCACGTCCTTTCCACCGTAAACGAGCAGGGGTACCCTGATAGATTCTTCATAGGCATGTCGCTTGTCTATCAGACCGTGCTCTCCAAAAGAGAAACCATTATCTCCCATGTAGAATACCAGGGTGTTTTCCAACTGGCCACTTTCTTCCAGCTGTGACAGTACCTTGCCAATGCTCTCGTCTACCGAAAGCAAGGTCTCGGTATAGCGCTGATAGAACTCATCAAACTTGATGGTATTATGGTACATATAATCCACCCCATGCCAGCTATAGCGCTGTTTCTTTACCCAGTCAGGTACATCTTTGTAATTGTAGTCGGGGTTTTTCTCCTCCGGAAACATGGTAGCCGGATAGCTGGGGGCTTTGGCCTCATATTCTCCGCGATGCCTTTTGGCGGGGTAGAACTCGGCATGTACCCCTTTATGAGATAGATAGGCAAAGAAAGGCTTGTCAGGGTCGCGGTCTTTGAGCCAGTTAGTAGCTTCTTCTGTCAGTAAATCAGTGACATAGGTACTGTCCCCGTACTTAATTTCTTCTCCATTGATGTTCAGAGTGGGATTGTAGTACTGTCCCTGGCCTCTGAAGCTTACCCAGTGGTCAAAACCCTTTCTGGGGTTTGCATGATGTTCCCCCATATGCCATTTGCCAAAAAAGGCTGTCTCATAACCAGAAGCCTGCAGGTATTGAGGAAAGAAAATAGAGCTGTCAGCTACCAGAGACTGATTATCGATCACCTGATGCCTGTGCGAAAACTGTCCTGTGAGGATGGAGGCCCGGCTGGGGGAGCACAGAGAGGTAGTGACGAAGGCGTTCTGTATATGAGCTCCTTCTCTGGCCATCTTATCCATATTGGGCGTTTGCAGATAGGGTACCTTGTTCATAAAGCCCATAAAGTCATAGCGGTGATCATCGCTAAGAATAAAGACAACATTCATGGGCTTCGCATTCGCCTGTTTTTCCAGGTTCAATGGATTGGCTTCCTCAGCCGGATTACAGGCCAAAGTGAAAAGCGAAATAATCGCCAGTAGTGTCAAATTGAGTTTATTCATTTCTTCTGTTTTATTGAAGAGCAAATCGGGTGGAGACCCCTTCGGCAGAACTCGTACCGATAAATACTTCGAAATCTCCCGGCTCTGCTTTAAATGACATATCCCGGGTATAAAAGGCCAGGTCCTGAGTGGTGATTGAGAAAGTCACTTTCCGGCTTTCTCCCGCTTTTAAAGCAATTTTCTGAAAGCCTTTCAGCTCTTTCACCGGACGGGTAACACTGCCGACCAGGTCGCGTATGTAGAGCTGTACTACCTCTTTGCCATCATATTGGCCCGTGTTTTTGACATTTACGGAAAGAGTAAGTGTCTCATTTTGAGTCATAGACGCCTTACTCAGCTCAATATCCGAGTAAGAGAAGGTACTGTAGCTCAGCCCGTAGCCGAAAGGGTAGAGGGGGCTGTTACTCACATCAATGTACTTGCTGGTGTACTTGTTTTCGGCACTGAATGGCCTGCCTGTGTTTTTCATGTTATAGTAAACAGGGACCTGGCCTACATTCCGTGGAAAGGTCATGGTCAGTTTACCTGAGGGGTTATGGTCACCAAACAGTACCTCTGCAATGGCTTTGCCCGCCATGGTGCCCAGGTGCCAGGTATTCACAATGGCAGGAATATTTTCATGGGACCATTCGAGTGTTAGCGGTCTTCCGGCCATTGCCAGTAGTACTACCGGTTTTCCCAGGGCCTGTACCTGTTTAAGCAGGGCCAACTGGTTGCCGGGCAGGCCTATTTCTGATCTGCTGGCAGCTTCTCCGCTTTGCTGATAGTTTTCTCCCAGGGCCATCACCACCACATCTGAGTTTTTGGCCATTTCCAGTGCTTCGGCAAAACCGGATATGTCGTTTCCGCTAAATCCGGTTCCTCTGGCGTAATTGATTTTTACATCGGAGGCGGTGTCCTTTATACCCTGTAATAGTGTAATGGCTTTGGAGGCATCACCCGCCACATGCCAGGTACCCAGCATGTCTTTTTGATTATCTGCCAGTGGTCCTATCAGTGCGATTGACTTTGTCGATTTGGACAGTGGAAGAATAGGTCGGTTATTGACTGATTCGTTTTTTAACAGGACAATAGACTCTTTGGCTACTTCGAGGGCATGATCCATCAGTTCTTGTGAGTAGAGCGTTTGCTCTTCGCGTTTTGGATTCAGGTAACGATAAGGATCTTCAAAAAGCCCGAGGCGATACTTCATTTCAAGCACGCGCTTTACGTATGCGTCCAGGGTCGACTCTTTGATTCTGCCTTCTTTGATGAGCTCAGGGATGTATTGTGCATACAGGCCTCCCTGCATGTCCATTTCTACTCCTGCATTAAAGGCCAGTTCTGCGGCTTCCTTGTTGTTGGCCACCACACCATGAGGTACCATTTCGTTGATAGCGGTATAATCTGTAACCACAAAGCCATCAAAGCCCCATTCATCTCTCAGAATGCCTGTCATCAGATGGTGGTTTCCCGAGGCTGGCAGTCCATCCAGCTCATTAAAGGAGGTCATGACGGTAGTAGCACCTGCATCCAGCGCTGCTTTAAAAGGGGGAAGGTAGGTTTCTCTCAATACCCTGTCTGAAAGCTCTACTGTATGGTAATCTCTGCCTGCCTGAGCAGCACCATAAGCAGCAAAGTGCTTGACACAGGCCAATATGGTGTTCGGATCAGAAAGGTCACTTCCCTGGTAACCACGGACTTTGGCAGCACCAATAAGGCTACCGAGATATACATCTTCACCGGCCCCTTCTGCTACGCGACCCCAGCGTGGGTCCCGGGCAATGTCTACCATCGGGTTATAAGTCCAGTTGATACCCGCAGCGGAAGCCTCCTTTGCTGAGAGCCGGGCCGTTTTTTCAATCAGTTCCAGATCCCAGCTGGCAGCTTCGGCCAGAGGAATAGGGAAGGTGGTTTTATAGCCATGGATCACATCCAGTCCGAAGAGCAGGGGAATACCCAGCCTTGTTTCTTCAACCGCTGTTTTCTGAAGTTTAATGGCATAGTCCACCGTATGCGCATTGAACAGGTTGCCTGCTCTGCCAGCCTTGAGTTCTTCTACATAGTCATCACGTAGCTGAGGTCCTGTAACGGTCCAGCCACTGGTGTAAAGTGTCAATTGCCCCGCTTTTTCTTCAATGGTCATCTCATTGATCAGAGAATCAATGAAAAGGGCCATCTCATCTTTTTCGGAGTTCACGGGGTTGCCACTGCGAGACAGTAAGGCTGCCAGCAGAAGGATGAAAATGGAATAGCCTGAGTATTTGAGTTTGCTCGTCTTCATGATTCCGACCTTTATTTACTTTGAGCGAATAGCCAGGAAAGGAATTCAGGTTCTGCAAAGGCACTGTCCCAGCTATTGTGATTGGCATTGGGGTAGAGTGAGAATTTCACCGAGCCGCCCTGTGCCTTGAGTGCTTCGACCATTTGCTCTGAGAATCTGGCAGGGACCACATTGTCTTTGGCCCCGTGAAATACCCAGAAAGGAAGTTTTTTCGCATAGACTTTGACGCTTTTCGGATTATCCCCACCACATATGGGCATGGCTGCCGCAAACATATCGGGACGTCTGCTGACTAATTCAAAAGTCCCCATACCTCCCATAGACAGACCGGAAACATACACACGGTTTGGGTCTGTCCAGGAGAGGTTTACCAAAGAGTCTATCAGAGAAAGAGCGCCTTTCATGGCCCGGGTAGGCTTTCCTTTTTTGGAGAAAATTAAATCCCGTTTTCCGGTATCGGGGTTGACCTCACGACTCACATTGGCCCAGTAATCATCAGGCGGGCACTGTGGAAAAACCACAATGGCCGGATAGTCCTCTCGGTTTTGGGCATCCAGAAAGAGCTTGCTGCCGTGCACCAGTTGTTTTTCATTGTCTGTTCCTCTTTCTCCGGCTCCGTGAAGAAAATAGACCAGGGGATAGCTTTTTGACTTATCGAAGTTCTCCGGATAAAGAATACGATAGGCCAGTTTTCCTTGCTTAAAATTGTGCTCGTGCTTTTCAAAAGCCGATTTGTCCTGGGCCAGGGTCAAATTCACCAGGGAAAGGGTTATAAGAAAGGTGAGCGCCAGTCTATTCATAGGTGAAACCCAGTTTTTTAAGTCCCTGCTGTATTTCCGGTGCAGACATAAAGAGGTCCCAGATCAGGCCGCTGCGATAATTCTCGATCATCACAGGAATAGGGCCCTGGTCAATTGCGAGATAACGAGGCAGCATCCAGTTATTTTCGTGACTAAAAGCATCATAGGGACCATATTTACCCACCAGTGTATCAGCTTCCTCATACAGGTATTTGAGCATGGCCATGCTCTCTTTGGGGGTGTAAGGAAAAGAGGAGAGGGCCGCTGTCGGAGAGACCACTCCAAGGTCACGATCTGGCCTGTGGCCCGCATAGCCACGCATAGAATAGCTTGAAGTCAGTCCCCAGGTCTTGGGGCCGTAACCTTTGAATTCGTTGGGATTTTCCACACTGTGGCGGTAGTGGATAAGGGCATGATTCTGATTGAGTTTCCAGTAATCTGCGTACTTGTCTTTCAGCCCTTTCGGGTTAAGCCCCAGATAAGAGTAGTGCGCCCAGAATAAGGGGCCAACTGGAGAATCATCATTTTCATAGTGATTTACTACTGTTTCCAGCCCGTAGTAAGTGGTGTCTTCAGCAATAATACCACCGCGTGCCCAGCCTTCATCATAAACAGCAGGGGTAATTCCATGAGTAGGAGAGGAGGCTGCCAGCACATACATGATAAGGCACTCATTGTAACCTCTTACATCAAAGTTCATGTCCCAGGCATAGTTAGGCGACCAGTGCCAGTAGAGTACGTTTTGTCCCTGTGTATGCCAGTCAAACTCTATGTTTTCCCACAAGGTGTTCATGCGGGCTGCCAGGGCTTTTTCCTGTGAATTACCCTTGTTGAGATACTGCCTCGCAGCGATCAGTCCCGCTGCCATAAAGGAGGTCTCTACCAGGTCTCCACCATCATCTTTCTGGCTGAAGGCCTGCACTTTGCCCGTAGGGCCAAACCACCAGTGGGGCCAGACACCATGAAAACTATCAGCCTTCTCCAGAAAGCTCACAATTTTTTCCAGGCGTTGCACTCCCTGTTCCCGGGTAATGAAGCCTCTTTCAATTCCCACAATGATGGCCATTACGCCAAAGCCACTACCCCCTGAGGTAATGATGTCTTTATCATGAGAAGGGTAGATGTCATCCGTATGATAGCGTTCCCGGGCCATACCGCTGACCGGTTCTGCTCCATCCCAGAAGTACTGGAAGGTCTGGTACTGGACCAGGTTCAATAATGAATCTTCCGAGATACCCTGTGAGTCGCTTTGTTTATGAGTAGATCCTTCCGACTGCGAGCATGAGCTTACCACAGCGGCAACAAGGAATAGCTGGATCAATAGTACGGTTGTTCTCATTGTTTATGGTTAAGGTTCTTCCAAGCCTCTCTTAGCTGTTTTTTCGGATTGACAGGTTTTGTGAAAGGCTTAATTTTGTTTTGTTTAGTTACCAGTTTCTGTTTATCACCAGGAAGTAAATCCCAGCTTATCTAATCCATCGGTTACCTCTGTATCTTTCATAAAAAGGTCCCAGAGAAGACCGGTTCGGTAGTTTTCAATCATCAGTATAATCGGGCCCTGATCAATGGCCAGATAGGAGCTTGCTACCCACTCTTCAGTGAGGTTGAAAGCATCGTAAAAGCCGTATTCGCCCCAGAGCTTATCTCCCAGAAGATAATAAAAGTGTTTGATCGCATCCATAGATGCTTCCGGGGTATAGGGAATAGAGGAAATAGCGGCTGTGGGTGTGATTACCCCCAGGTCGTTATTCGGTGAATGCGCTGAATAGCCATTGTGATTATCACTCGCGGTTAATCCCCAGCAAGTTTCATTATAGCCCACATAATTCAGCGGATTGTTCTCACAATAGCTGCGGTTGATGATCGTGTGAGCCTGGTTTTGCGTCCAGTAGTTGGCGTATTGATCTGCCAGTTCTCTGGGATCAAGGCCGAGAAAGGAGTAATGACTGAAGAACAGAGGACCACCACGATCAGACCCCAGCGGGAGGGTAGTGTTGAAAAAGCTGCCTCCGTTGGTCATACCACCGCTGCGTGCCCAGCCTTCATGGTAGACGCTGGCCGAAATAGCATGGGTAGGTGAAGCCGCTGCCAGCGCGTAAACAATCAGCGACTCGTTCCACCCTGTAATCTTGAGACTGATCTGCCATTCCTTATCAGGAGACCAGTGCCAGTAGAGTACATTTTCACCTCCTTTGGTATACCAGTCCCATTCTACCTCTTCCCAAAGCCGGGTAATATTCGCTATGATGGAAGCTTCCTGGGTGTTACCTGGATTGAGGTATTGGCGTACTGTAAGCAGGCCCTGCATCATAAGGGCTGTTTCTACCAGATCACCTCCATTGTCATTGGCACTGAAGGGGACGACTTTACCGGTACTTCCGTTCATCCAGTGAGGCCATACGCCATGAAAACGATCGGCAGTTTTTAGAAAATTGACAATGGTCTGTAGGCGGTCAATGCCTTGCTGGCGGGTGATAAAACCTCTTTCTATGCCCACCAGAATACTCATCAGACCAAAGCCGGAGCCTCCGGTGGTCACCGTTTCATTAGAAGTGTTGCGTTCTCTGGCCATACCGCTAATGGGATGGGCAAAGTCCCAGAAGTATTTAAAGGTCTGTTCCTGGATTTTGGTCAACAGATCATCATCAGAGATCTGGGGGAATTTGGGGCTCGGATCAATCTCCGTATAGAATTCCAGGCTATAGCCGTCAAACTCTCCTCCTTCTGAGCTTCTGAGAGCGTTTGAGAGGTTAAGCTGATATTTGCTGATGAAGTCCAGGTCGGAGGCAGATTCGGCAAGAATAGTTCTGTTATTGTCAGAAGGCGTAATATTAAAATTTGCTCCGGAAACACTGAGTGCCTGTTCGAAGGACTGCACATCTATGGCTGTGGAAAAGCTAAAGCTTGCGGAGAAATCTGTTGGAATATTTTGTGCGCGTATGCCATCGGTCACGTCCTCACCGGCAATGGTAACGGAGAGGAGTTCCAGGGCATTGGCCTGTGTCTTAAAGCTGAATGATAACGGGGCGAAAGCAGCTCCGTCTGCACTCTTTAAACCGGCACTGAGCGAGATAGTGTAAGTCGTATTCTCTGTCAGTACACCTCCGGTAGTGATGGTAACAGTAGTGTTTTGAGAGGAGAGGTTGATGTTTGCGTTGACAGTCTGGTCCCCGGCTTTTAGTGAAATAGCCGTGGTGGTACTTTCGTCCAGAGGAGCAGAAAAAATGAGTGTAATGCTACGATCAACAGGAATGTCTTCAGTGGTATTAGCCTCAAAGTCTATCGCCAATGAACCGGCAAACACACTCTTGAGCTCAAATGTACCTGCTCCGGGGTCATCACTACCGCAGGAGGAGAGTGTTAAAGCCAGAAGGAGCGAGAGCACTTTCCAGATTGCCGGCTTGCCCATATTGTTTTGTTTAGCAGTCACTGCTACTTATCTGAATTTGGAATGGAACCCCTCAGCGCTCTGAAAGAGACACTGAGGGGAATTAGAGTATGAAGAAATATTGCCGTTACCTAGCAGCTTTGATGGCCTGAACCTCAGCGAGACTCAGAGCCTTATCAAAGATGCGCAGCTCGTCTATGAAGCTATTATCTGATTTGTGATTCCAGCCGGTAAAGCGGGGTGCCCCTGAGCCAATGGAAATGATATCACAATTGGTCCAGTCTACTCCCGGGAAGGTACCCGTGGATACCACAGCACCGTCAATATATACTGTAGCATCAGTGCCGGATATAGCAATGGTCATATGTACCCAGTCCGTAGCTGTGGCAGGGTCCAGGTCTGCGGCTGCTCCACCGTCAAACCAGTTGTCTCCGGTACCATTGCCTACATTGAGCTTGAATCGCTGCATGCCTCCGGCATTTTCCCGGAAGAAACGGAAACCATTGGTACGCACATTCTGCGCATCGGGGTTGGCATCGTCTGGTGGTCCTATCACAAGGATACCGGCACGATCGGGATCATTGTCCATCTTATACCAGAAAGAAGCACTAAACTCAGCGTTTTCCAGGGCGTCAGAAGGGAAGGTGATGTAAGAATCTGTCGCACCTGCATAGGCATTACCACCTCTGAGGCCTTCACCGGCAAAGGTTGGTGTACCTACCTGTGTGGCCGAAGCTCCCGAAGATTGCTCAGTATAGTCTCCGTCAAATGGCATGTAGAAGATCTCGCCAAACTCAGGCTGGAAACCTACAGTACCGCCTTCGTCCACAATGATGTTTCGTACTTCCTGCTGACTGAGGGCTTTGTCGAAGAGTCTTAGCTCATCCATAAAACTTTCATCTGAACGGTGATTCCAGCCGAAGAAGCGTGGTTCACCAGACATGATGGATATGATGTCACAATTGGTCCAGTCTACACCGGGAAAATCACCTTGTCTCACAATGTCTCCATTGATATACACGGTAGCCTGAGAACCGGAAATGGTAAAGGAGAAGTGTACCCACTCGTCTTGTGTAGGGTCTACATCTGCCAGGGCACCTCCGTCAAACCAGTTATCACCGCTGCCGTTGCCCACATTGAGCTTGAAGCGTTGCATGCCTCCGGCATTTTCACGGAAGAACCTGAAACCACTGGTTCTGTTGTTGGCGTTGTCAGGGTTGGCTACATCCGGAGGACCAATTACCAATACACCGGCACGATCAGGTGTGGCATTTACCTTCATCCAGAAAGCAGCACTGAATTCAGTACCCAGCAATCCTGCAGTAGGGAAGGTGAGATAGCCACCACTTGCTCCAGCGTAAGCGTTACCCCCAACCTTGCCTTCGCCTGCATAACCAGGACTTCCGACAACAGTAGGACGGGTAACACTCACTAATTCAATGTTATCACCATCGAAAGGCATGTAGAATATCTCGCCATCGTACTTTTTGACATAAGGAGGAACCTTTGAGAAGTTTACACTTTCAGAAGTTTCCTTCCCGTCTATGTCAGTAGCTTTGACGGTAAGTATGTGGTCTCCATCTGTAAGACCGTCATACTCATATTCTTCTACAACTCTGCGGTAATCTTTGAAATCGCTGAAGTTGGTCAACTCTGACCCATCGAGTATCAGAGAGATCGATTGCACTTCAATATCATCTGTAACCTCGAATTGTATATTGATTGTAGTAACTGATTCAAAAACCTGAATCTGGGTTCCCTCGGAGGGATAAGTAATCGTAACGGCCGGTGCGGAGGCGTCAGCTCCGGGATCAACCGCAGTAATTTCATCTATATATCCTTCATCGCAACCAACTGCGATCACAAAGATGAAGGCTACCAATAATCTTAATGTTTTCATTTCGCTATAGGTTAGTTGTTATTGCCGAGTTGTGGCAGAATATCAAGTTGAGCCAGTGGGTACGGGATGAAGCGATCATCTGCCGAATAGGTGCGGCCATCGTGATTCAGCTCTGAAGTACGGTCATAACGTACCAGGTCGTAGAAGCGAATGCCCCATTCCATGCCAAATTCAGCGAACTTCTCATCGAGCACATTATCCAGTGTCACGCCATTCAAGGCAGTCATTCCGGCTCTTGCGCGTACTTCGTTTACTGCCTGATCTGCTGTCATAGCAGCACTGTTGGCACCATTTACCAGGGCTTCGGCATGCATCAGCAATACCTCGGCATATCTGATCACGATGAAGTTTTTATTGGTACCATAAGCGGTACGTCCCGGAGTCAGCTGATTACTGGGCAGATAATGCTTGCCACTGGAGAAGATGGCTCTCGGATTCGGCTCACTGTCGGTACGTCCTATGATGTCACCATCGCGTGTCGTATTGGAAACAAAGGCCGGCAGGGTAGCGTAGGCCGGATCAGACTGAATCAGCTCAATACCCTGTCTTGTGAAGAGTACACTGGTTTCGAGTCGTACTGTTTCGCCACGATCGAGCATGAACTTGATGAACTTCATGCTGGGCTCCCAGAAGCCCCAGCCACCGCTGGAACCGGCTACCGCGGGTGTCCAGTTATTCGGTCCGAAGAACGCATGCAGGTAGGCCTCATTTTCTCCTGAACTTTGACCGAAGTCAGAGTATTGGAGTTCCAAAAGGTTTTCATTGCTGAGTTTGCCAGGAATCTTGAACAGCTCATAAAAATCAGCATCCAGATTGAAGGCACCTGAACCGATGATTTCTCCGGTAGCATCAGCTACTTTCTGGAAATCCTTCAGCTCCAGATTAGCCAGGGCCTTAACGGCCAGGGCTGTATAGCGGGAGATACCGCCTCTTACATCTGATCTTTGGTTCGGTCTTACGTTTGGCAGAAAATCCAGCGCCTCGTCCATCTGATCTGAAATATGCTGTAAGACTTCCTCACGGGTAGATACCGGTGTCGTATACAATTCTGCTGTTTGCGAGCTGGTAGGAATCAATACACCTCCCCAGAGTCTGGTAAGCTGCAGCATTTCAAAAGCTCTCATCACTTTGATTTCCGCGATATACTGATCCGCCTCAGACGGGTTGGGAGCAAACTCCTTGTATCGCAACAGCTCTTCCATAGCCGCGTGGAATTTTATGATGTCGTCATAGAAATTGAGCCAGGAAGAGTTGTACATCCAGAAAGAACGATCATATCTGAACTCGTCTGTTTCGCTTAACGGGAACTGATCTCCGGCCGCATTGACATCATCACCACGTACAGATACCACGGGGAAAGTCTCCCACTGCAGGGCATACAACAGCTCGTAAGCTCCTGTCAATAACTGAAACATGTTTTCAGACTGTGTATAATCGGTATCCTCTACCAGTACCTGGCGTTCCAGAGGCTCGTCCAGCTGACTGTCGCAGGACATGGGGGCGATGGCTACCATGAGTATAGCCATTAAGCTTGCTAAAAACCTGATTGGTTGCTTTTTCATGATCATCATCTTAAAACTTGATATTTAAACCGAGGGTGTACACTGCAGGAATAGGGTAGGTCTGTCTGTCAATACCATTGGCCACCTCAGGAGTAAAGCCGTTGTAATTGAAGAAGGTCAGGGGCCTTTCAGCAGTAAAGGTGATTCTGGTATCCGGCATTGGAGTTCCGAGAATTTCCTTGCCTGTCAGGTTATAGGAAACGCGAATGTTCTGTACCCTGAAATAAGAGCCATCCTCTACGAAATAGTCACTCATGCTCTGGTTCCAGCCTTTTCTCAGACCTGCTGCAGAAGGATATCTGTTTGAGGTACCTTCGCCTGTCCAGAGGTTGGTAGCCAGTTCTGCATCGATGTTCGTATCGGTAGTGAAAATGATCTCACCACGTTTACGGTTCAGAATGCTATGTCCTTGCTGTCCCTGGAAATTAGCAGAGAGGTCAATGTTTTTATAGCTGACACTGAGGTTCAGACCATAGGTCAGGTCAGGTAGGTAGGAGCCCAGTACCACACGGTCGGCATCGTCTATTACCCCATCGCCATTTTGATCTTTGTATCTGAAATCTCCGGGCTCAATGCCTGCATCGTTGATAAATTCAGAGGTGTAACCGCTGTTGGTGATCTCGGCCTGGTTCTGGAAAATACCGTCTGTTTCGTATCCGAAGAAGGCTTGTAGTGGCTGGCCAACGATAGAGCGCTGACGGAATTCAGCAGAGCCTGCATCGAGGTATTGCGGACCACCGAGGCTCAACACTTCATTGTTGAGTGTAGCGAAGTTACCACCAATGCTGTAGTTCCAGTCACTACCGATTTTGTCAGACCAGTTCAGGGCCATTTCAAAGCCTGAGTTTCTGATACCTGCCACACTGCGTCTCACATTATCCCTGATTAGCGGGAGAATGATGGTAACGGCCGCGTTTTCTGTATCTCTTACAAAGTAGTCGGCTTCCAGAGAGAGTCTTTCCTTAAACATTCTGGAGGTAACACCCACATTGAGTTCTTCGGTGGTTTCCCAGCGATCTACAAAGTCGAAGGTAGGAATGACCACATTACCCGGTACACGCTGATCATCTATGGCGAGGAACCTTGGTGCAATGGTAGGAGCACCCACGGCAGCGGTAACACCGTCATTTCCAAGCTGACCCCAGCCACCTCTGATTTTGAGGAAATCTACATTAGGCATGCTGAAGAACTCTTCTTCAGACAGCACCCAGCCGGCACCTATGGTAAAGAAGTTACCCCATTTTTGCTGAAACTTGTTGTTACCATCTCTTCTGAACGTACCATAGAGGAGGTAGCGATCGTCATAGTTGTAGGCCAGACGGGTGAAGTAAGAGGCTCCGAAGATGCGGCTGCCAAAGTCACCCACACCGCCCTCATCGATACCATCGGCCAGAGCCAGGTACCAGAGTTCTTCCATACTGCGATCCGGAAACGGATCCAGTTCTGTACCACGGGCAAAAAGACCTTCATTGGTCTCACTACGGTAGGAGTAACCCACAACAGCGGTCAGGCTATGTAGTCCGAAGTTCTCTTTATAGGTCAGGTAATTATCCCAGATCTGATCATATGAGGTAGCGTGACTTCTTCTGATGGAAGACTGAAAGTCCGTGACGCCATCGCTGTATTCAAAGTCTACGTTTCTTACGTTAATGTTCGAAAAGGAGTAGTTATAGGCCGATCTGAACGAAAGCTTCTGAGGAATGATGTCATAATCGAAATGGAAGTTGGCCAGGAACTTACCGATTTTGTTACGGTTGTCATCGTACAGCAGATCGTAGAAGGGGTTTTGAGAACCTCTGTAGCCTAAGGTCTGAGCATTGGAAAGCCCAAAAGGCGTAGCTGCTGTATTCTGGTCATCATAAACCGGCAGGATAGGCACTGCAAAGTAGGTCTTGAACCAGACAGCATTTTCTGCATTGTACTGGGTGGCGTTGCTAATGTTAATGTTACCACCAATGCTCAGGCGATCAGAAACGTCAAAATCAAGCTTAGTTCTGAAGTTTAGTCGCTCATACTCGTTTCTGGTATCGCGAAGCAGACCGTCCTGCTGGAAGTAGCTGACGCCTACTGAATAACGAGTCGTTTCATTGCCACCATTTACCGAAATAGCGTGGTTTTGCATGGGGGCAGTCTGGAGTACCTCATTGTACCAGTCTGTGTTAACATCCGGTACATTGGGGTTGATGCGGCTTCTGCCAAAACGCTGGAATGCATTCTGAATGAAGGAGGCATCTGCTGCCGATCCCGTGGCTAAAGCATACTCGGTAAATTGTTCTGCATTGGAGAGCTTGAGTACGTTTTGAGCTACCTGCACACCGTAATAACCATCATAAGTTACCTTGGGAGCCTGATTGTAGCCTCCACCTTTAGTGGTGATGAGCACCACACCATTGGAAGCCCTTACACCATAGATAGCTGAAGCGGCCGCATCCTTTAATATAGATATGGTCTCTATGTCAGAGGTATTGAGGAAATCGATACTATCGAAAAACATACCATCCACTACATAGAGGGGAGCTGCGTTACTTTCAAGCGAGCCGACACCTCTGATTCTTACCGTAGGAGCTGCTCCGGGAGCACCGCTGCTTACAATTTGTACTCCCGGTACTTTACCCTGAAGGGATTGCATGGCCTGGGCAGTCGGAGTTTTTACAATGTCTTCTGATTTGACCGTGGCAATGGCAGAGGTCAGGTCTTTTTGTTCCTGTGTACCATAACCGATTACCACAACCTCTCCCAACTGGCTTATGTCAGGGGCCATGACTACATTGATCTGGCTTCGGTTGCCCACCTGGGTCTCCTGTGTGGTATAGCCCACGAAGGAAAAAACGAGGATAGATTCCCCTGACGGGACTTCGAGGCGGTAGGTACCATCAGCCAGAGTAGAGGTACCTTTGAGGGTGCTTTTAACCAGGATGCTGACCCCCGGCAGTGGTAGACCATCATCCGATGATCTGACAGTCCCCGTGACCACAGTCTGTGCGCTGGCTTCAACAGCAAGCGCACATAAAAGCAGTACGGACAGTACTTTAAAGTACGAACGTAGAGTTTTTTTCATGCCTTATTCTTATTTGGTTTTCGATAATGAAATTGTTGCAAATGAGTTTTTGACGACTCTTTAGTAATGCTAGTTGATGTATTATTGATGAACCAAATTTTGAAAAGGAAAAAGGCCTTTTTTTGGATGAATGGCGGGTTCTGTCAGAGAGTAATATTGCGCATTAATATCAATGATTTTTACACATATAGGCTATTTTAGGGCTGAAAACGTTTGCATATCCCACTTCAATAACAAGCGCTTTTGGGAAGCCACTTTTTAAGTCTGTCGGGTCAACTTAAATGACTACTGAACAGGTTGTGTATAAGGACGGTAGAGGAGTCTCCTTTTTCTGCATTGTATACCTTTTCAATCTTCTTTTTAAAATTCCAGACCGTGTTGCGTCTCATGTCGAGCATCTCAGCCAGCTGATCGAGGGTGTACTTGTTCTGACGGTTGTTGGTGATGTAAAGAATGAAGAAGGCCTTCTCAATGGGGAACTTGATACCATGAAAAATGGTGTTGCTGGTAACGGACTCCGAATAGCCACACTTGGAACATCTTCTGTGGAACTTCACACGGCCTTCCTGGTATTTATTATTACTGCATCTGGCACAGTGGTAACCATTACCCCATTTGAGCTTTTCCAGAAAGAGATAGCAGGTAGCCTGATCAGGGAAGATCTTGACAAATTGATCCAGCGTGAGGTTCTTATTGATCAGACGGTCCTGAAGAATTTCCTTTACATTATTCTTTAGTTTCCAGTTGTCGAGGTCCAGCTTGGAGTTGATTTTGTTAACCTCTTTCTTTTGTTCGATCAGGCGGAGATTGGCTTCGGCCAGCTCCAGGTTTTTCTCTTCTATTTGTTTTGTCCGCTCTTTGATTTTTTCTTCCAGCTCGCGGTTTACCTTGTCTTTGAGCTCAGCATTTTCCTGGTGTTGCCTGATGATCCGTTTCATAGCCCTGTCCCGGTTTGATTTTAATATGCGAACCCGGTCGCTCAGTGCGAAAGTCAGGAAAAGCATCTCCAGTATAAAACAGATGTGCAGAGAGTAATAGGAGAGTGTAACAAATGGGATAACGGACAAATAGAGCAGCGCCTTGAGCAGAAAACCCAGGAACAGGATGCCGTAGGCCAGTACGAAGAACCTGGCGGGCTGAAATCCTTTTTTCCAGACATAAATACTGGTGTAGAAGATCAGCGTGAGCGGCAGAATCTCAATGTTTCTGTGCTCGAACCACTCATGCCTGAAAAGCAGGGTATAGACAAACAAAGCTGACCGGATGATGAGGACAGCCTTTAGCAACATATCCAGCTTCGGGGCTTTGGTAGCGGTGTTCAGGAAACGTCTTGAGAAAAGAAGCGACCAGAATATCAGTGAGAACAGGGCCGTACCATAGGCATACTGGTTCCATTCGGGCCAGCCGGGCCAGAGGTACTGAAAAGCGGTGCCATCAATACACATGGCATAGATCCCGACACTCAGAATGTAAAATGTATAGAAGAGGTATTTCTGCTCTCGAATGGCCACAAACATCAGGATGTTGTAGACAGAGATCACGAAGATCATCCCGTAGAAAATACCATAGAGAAAGTACTCACTCAGGGCATAGCCTATGAATTCGTTTACTGTGCGAATGGCAATGCGGATGTCGGCATAGGAATGCGATTTGACCTTGAAATAGAGATTCTGTTGCCCGATAATCTCTGAGTCAATAATCCATTCGAAATTTTTATGAACGAAGGCTTTCTGGCTGAAATCGTAGGCATCGCCTACCTGTTCTACCCGGTAATCACCATCTGAAGTAGGGAAGTAGGCGGTGATTTCATCAATAGTCTGATCGTAGAATTCGAGCATCCATTCCTTCTCCAGGTTGCGTGCTACCAGCAGTGGCACTTTGACCCAGTAGGTACAACTGACGCAGTAGTCTTTGGGCTTATAGCTGGGATGGATCGAGAATTTCTTTTGATCTCCTACGATGTCTTCAAACTCCAATACCCCCGCACTGTCTATATGAATGGGCATGTCATGTAGAAAAAGCTCTACCGCCCTGGCAGAATCATCTATAAAGATGCGCTCTCTTTCTGTTTGAAAGAGGAGAGGGGTTGCCAGAAGTAAAGCCAGAGCTAAAGACCGAATCATAAATTGGATCGATGACTGTAAGACAAGTTACAGATAAAGCGGTTTTTTGAGGTCTATATTATACAGACCGTCTAAAGTATATGATAGATTGATAATTATGGCACTGATCAGCGGTTGGCCAGTGCCCGGGCGATAGCTTTTTGCGCCAGAGGTTCCATAATATCATAGCCCGCCTTGTTCGGGTGAACGCCATCATCACCCAATGATTTCTTTAAACCATCCCGGCTATCGGCCATGGCCGTGAAGTAGTCCAGGTAAACCATATCGTTTTCTTCAGCGTATTTCTTAATCATCGCGTTCAGCCTGACGATTTTCTGTGCCGGTTGCAGCCCCGGTTTCCAGGGGTAATCATACACGGGAAGCACGGAAGAGAGCACTACCTGTATACCATTGGCCCGGGCCAGCTCAGCCATGGACTTCAGGTTGCCGAAGATCATTTCCAGTGTCATGGGGCCTGTATTTCCGGCAATGTCGTTGGTGCCTGCCAGAATCACCACTACTTTGGGCTGAAGGTCAATGACATCTGGCCTGAAACGGATTAACATCTGTGGGGTGGTCTGACCACTGATACCCCGTCCGATATAGTCGTTTTTATAAAAGAAGTCAGGGTTCATGGAAACCCAGCCTTCGGTGATAGAATTGCCCATAAATACCACCCTTTGTTCATCAGCACCCAGTGCGCTGAGTTTGGCATTGTCAATTTTGTATCGTTCCAGGTTGGCCCAGTCCTGGGCTTCAGCAGTGTTGATCATAAAGCAGGTGAAAGAGAGAATGGAGGAGATAAGCTTCAAAGCTTTCATAATATTGCGCGTTTGTATCGAAGATAATAAAAGGTGGCGTAAAGTGAGGCTTTGGTTGTGATTGTGAGGACAGGGGCTTTGTACCCCTTGAGAGTCAGAGCCTGCTAGAGAAGTCCCGAACTCTTTTCTGAGATTCCTTCACTTCCCTTCGGTTGTTCGGAATGACGTTACTATTGGTCATTGCGAGGAAGGAACGACCAAAGCAATCTTATGGTCATCTATGAGTATTATGGATTTAGCTGTTGGCTTGTCAGGTGTTTAATGTGTTATCACTTAAAGAATCGATAGGTCAGCTTGACCAGGAAAGTGTTTTCAGGACGCTTGTCAAAGATCTGATTACGGAAGTTATCCCTGAGACTGCCGTCAGCCAGCGCGGTATTGGTGATTCCCTGTGACCAGACCAGAAAGACCTCTGACCCAGGTATGTATTCATATCGGAGAACAAGGTTAGACCTGAATTGTGCAAACGAGAAGTCCGGATTGCCGAAAGTGTAATCTTCGAGGCCGTCCAGGTTTTCGTCAATGGAGATCTGACTCATATCGGCAGTGTAGGTGAGTTGGTCGGGTGTATATGTGGCCAGCTGCTCCTGACGAGATTCTGCCAGTGGACTTGAAATGAAATTGATATTGGTGTGTCTGCCCACTGAGATATAGGGCTCTCCGTAATATTGGATGGAGAAATTGGAGTTGATGGAATAATTAAGTCTGACAGCCATGCTGAGCGTTTCCTGTTCCAGAATGCCCGTGATATATCGGTTTTGTCCCTGATAGCTTACCTGGCTGATATATTGCAGGCGGTTGTTGATCTCGGTATAGCCGGGGTTGAGTGAAATATTGAATTGATTCATGGGTTGCCAGGTAATCTCAATACTGTTTTGCAAAAGGTAATAACTGTCGGTTCCCCCGTTTTTGGTCCAGCCGTTGAGTGAGGCTGAAAGCTGCTTACGACTATCTGTTCCCAGGGCCCACCAAAATCCTGACTGATCTGCCAGAAAAAGCCGGGGGCCACCTCGTAACAGAGATTTGGAATAAATATGTGGCTGTAAAAAGTAGCCCAGGGTAGCTGTCCAGTTATTGGTAAATGTGCCATTCAGCTCTACATCCCAATCGAAATAGTTGTGGTTACCTTCGAAGTCCCAGACGAGCCAGTGTTTGTAACCGACCGAGGCATCACGAAAAATACTGAAGGGTTTGAGAGACTGGTAGGTAATACCAAAGTAATTCTGAATATCATCTGCTTCGCGCAAGAAACCAATGTCGTTCAGCTCCAGTCCGGGGGACCTCCAGGTAAGGCCGGTTTCAAATTTCACATGACCCTGCCCGGCTTTTCCGAACTTTAAATCTCCTCCATGGCCGCTTAGTGAGGTTTTGTTCGGGTCTACTTCCAAATGGGAGGCATCTTCCCGCTGAAAAAGGTGTCTTATCGAATTTTGAGTCCTGGTAATGGATTCAGCGGTCCCCTTCACGTTACTTGCCACAAAGCTACCGCCTATATACCAGGTACGGTTGTTCCATTGGTGTTTAAAGTCAAGGCCGGCACTAATGGCAGATCTATGAAGGAAATCCAGGTCTTCCGTGAGATCACGGAGCGTGGAGGTGAAGATAGCTCCGATATAACTGTTACGGTGGTTCAGGTCTTTTTGCACCCTGCCCACAAAGTAATTGGTAAGTGGCTCTACCGGTATCTCGCGTGTGTTGCCGTCTTTACTCAACTGAGCGTATTCTGCTGAGGTGATGCTTTCCATAATGCCAATAGACAAGCCTTTTTTTGTTTTACCGCTGAATTTGGCTGCTCCCAGTATGGTTGTCCGCTCGGCCAGGCTGGCGTACTCTCCGGGTTCTGTGATGACGCTACCTTGCGGGCTTCTTCCTATTCTCCTGGAGTAAAAGAGGTTATCGCTGCTAAAAGAACCTCCAATGACCGGAGCGGAAAAGCGATAATCGAAGATTTCTTTGTTGGCTACAAAAAAGGGCCTTTGTTCTCTGAAGAAGAGTTGGAAACCATCCAGGGCAATGGCGGCCGGGTCGGCCTCTACCTGTCCAAAATCCGGATTGATGGTGAAATCCAGTGCGAGGTTATTGGTAATGCCAATCTTGCCATCCAGGCCAAAGGAAGTGGTGGTGATATCTGAATTGCGAAATGGGTTTTCCTGCTCTTTTTCAAAGGTTTTAAGAGAGCCCACCAAGAAGGGTTGAAGCTCAAGTTGCTTTTGCGATTTGAGGCCATTGAGGCCGGTGAGCCGGCCAAACTCGCTTACCCAGCCGGGAGCATCCAGTGGTACGCGCTGCCAGACGGATTTCTCTTCATTGCGGAAAAACCTTCTCCTCAGTTGTAGCCCCCAGGTCTGTTGTGCAGCTTTTCCAAAACGCAGTTGTGTTAAGGGAATCTTCATTTCCGCTGACCAGCCCTCGGAGGTAATGGCTGTTTTGACATACCAGATGGGGTTCCAACTGATGTCCTCACCGGCACCGTTTTGTGTAATCACCTTATCACCTTTGACTCCGGCAGCTGTGACGGCAAAAGAAAAGGCAGAATTCATGTCACGATCGCTGTCGAAGATCACCTCTACCCAGTCACCGTCATTGTCATCTCTGCGCGACATGCGACTGTTGATTTGTTCAGGGCTACTATCAAGACATAGTATACCCACATAGAGATAGCGATTATCATACAAAATGCTAAACCGGGTCTGTTGAGATGGCGCTGTGTTTTCCGCTGGAGTGCGTTGGATAAATGAGCCGCTCCAGCTGGCCTGAGACCATATGGACTCAGACAAACTGCCGTCAATTTCCGGCACACTTGCTTGGGTGATTTTATCGGCTGTATGTATGCGCTTTTTTACAACCGTACCAGCCTGCTGAGCCAGTACCAGGGTGGGAAATAAGAAGAGGGCTGCGACCAGTTTTAGCTTCAGAGATGTCATGGCGAATCCGGTTTTATGAAAATGATGTCACAAAACTGGAGCAGACCTTCAGTCTTTGCCAGAAAGCTGATTGAATGGTTTTGAGGGGGCTGACTGAATTTTTTTCAGAATCGCCTATCTAATAGTTAATTACCTTTGAGTCATGGAATTGAAGTATTTCAGGTTGATCAAAACCATTGCCGAGGAAGGGAATATCGCCAACTCTTCAGAGAGGCTTTTTCTTACCCAGTCTGCGCTGAGCCATCAGCTGCGGGACCTGGAAGAGCGCCTGGGTTTTAAGGTGTTTCATAGAACTCGTAACAAATGGGTACTGACTGAAGAGGGGGAGGAACTCCATAAGCTGGCCAACACCTTGCTCAGGTCGATAGAAGAGGGCTTTCAGAATATTCAGCAGATTAAGGAAGGCTCCAAAGGTACCATCAGGCTGAGTGCTGAGTGTCACTCTTTCTTCCATGACCTGCCGGCATTTGTACAGAAAATGGCGGTACTCTATCCGGAGATTCAGGTAGACCTGAGCCTGGGCGCTACGCATCAGACCATTTCACAATTACTGTCAGATGAGCTGGATATTGCTATCGTTACTACCGAACCTGCCAGTGACCTGCTAACGAGTATCGAGGTGTTCAGAGATGAGATTTTTGCGCTGATGCATGTGGAATACCCGCTTCATGACCTGGATTATCTGGACGCCAGCCATTTCTCAGATATGCATCTGATTATCAATTCCTTTCCCATGGAGAATGTATCGGTGCATGAGCATTTTCTCAAGCCCAACCGGATTACACCCCGTAAGATTTCTGCTATTCCGTTTACGGAGGTTTCGCTGCAAATGGTAAGGGCCAATATGGGCGTGATGTGCCTGCCCAAGTGGACGCTGAATTCATTCAAATTGCCAGAGGATTTAGTCTTTAAACGCATAGGGAAGTATGGTTTGAGACGAACGCATTATCTGGTGGTAAAGGAGGAGAATCGGAATAAAAAGCACTTTGAGGCGTTTATCTCAAATTTTCAGGAGGAGTTTGTTGGATGATTAAAAAGACAATTCCGATATGAGGTACCTGTCTTTCTTTTCTTTGTCTGCACAAAGAAAAGAAACTAAAGAAATGCCTCCGAAAACACCAAATCCAAGTCTGGTTTTTGCCGCACATGGCCAGCGCGTACCAAATCCAACCTGCCTTGTATTTCGCGCAGTTTTCGGATTATCCGCCCCCCTTTATGACCAAAGGGTGGAAGTTCCTTACCAAATCTGGTTACTGGGAAATAGTGCCTTTGATATCGCCCGGGACTAGTTTTTTGCCTGCTTTATTTATCAATCTGATCCTAAGCCTCCCAAACCTTAAGCTCTTTTCTCTTTTGGGGAATCAATATATTAGTGAACGATACCATAGGTTTTTTGTCTGGAATAGTGGTGACTTTTGGTTAAATGGGTAAAGTACCTAGTAACGAAAAAACTACCTTAACAGCAAGGTTGCCCCTGCGCTGAAAGCTCATCGCAATGGCTGTATTGACTTGGCAATTTTTGCTGATGAACAATTTTACTTTTGTCCCGAGATGAACTCTCGTTAGGTTTATTTAATCCACAACTTCCATATGTCGATGAAAGTCAGTGTCATGGCTGCAAGTGATAGGAATATGCTTAGAAAACTAAGGGCTCTGTTTTCCTTTTTGATTAATGAAACGGAGCTAGCTATAAGGGCAAGAACTCCTAAAATGACATAGTTGTACCTATCCAAATAATTGAGAACTATTAGACTTTGACTCTTTCCGGTTGCCAGATTATAGGAAAGTGCGAGATCATAATTGATTTTAAAGGCAATTATGATACAACCAAGACTCAGCAGAACAGATATGTGATATAGTTTTATGGACATGTCAAGACAATCTGCTCTTTTTCAAATACTCAATATAGTTGTTCAGCAATCCCCGGATTTGCTCTGCGGCTACAGGGTTGGCTGAATGTACATGGAATTTTAAATCCGAAAGGTCCAGGCCGGATTCATAAACCAGCCATTTGGCTGCAGCATAGCCATCAGGGGCCAGGTTACCGTCCTTGTCGAGTCCGAGGTCATTGTCAAAACTGATAAGTTCAGGCAGGCCGTTCTTTTTGATATACTGTACAAATTCAGCGTAAGACCGTACCAGATCAAACTCCGGGACTTGCCCGGCAGGGTAGATCATATCCACCGTTCGAATATCATCCAGGAATAGTTTTTTAGCAGAGTTGTTCATCAGTCTGATCCCAGGCCTCCCAAAACCTTGAGCTCTTTTCCTTTTTGAGGAGGTCCGTCCAGCAGAGGCATGGCCGTACCTATCAATGCTCTTACGTCAGGGTTTTTTAAGGAAGCATCATGATCAGCCTTTGTTTCCCATACTTCCGTAATCCAAAGCAGGCTGTTATCTTCTGCATCCAGGCTCACTACATAGGAAATGCAGCCCTTTGCTTTTGAAACCATTTCTGAAGCCCTGAGCAGTATTTTACCAAGTTCTTCTGCCTTACCTTCTTTCGCTCTGAGACTGGCGATCAGGCCGTATTTGGTGTCAGTCATATCAGTACTTTGTGCTTGTGTATGGAAACATACGAGGAGAAAGAGGCAGAGTATGATGGTCTTCTTCATTTTTTGTTTAAGTCTGATGGCAATATGCAGAATATCTGAAGACCCTATACCATTATTAGGAACTGTCGGCTTTTTGCCCGTTCTTTTATTCCTACATATAAACCGAATGATACTCATGAAAAACAGCCTGCCTTCAGCGAAAGCCCTATTTTCCATATGTCTTATGTGTGTAGCCATGCTGACTGCCTGCGACCACAGTGAAGGACATTCAGAAAATGATTCAGATAAGGTGATTCCTGCAAAACAGTTACGTCATGTTGTACTCTTCAAGTTTAAGGAAGATGCTGATCCTGCGGCCATTAAAAGGGCTGAGGACGCCTTTATGGCACTGCCCGATAAAATTCCTGAGATCAAAGATTTTGAGTGGGGATTAAATAACAGCCCTGAGGGATTGGAAAAGGGTTTTACCCATTGCTACTTCCTTACCTTTGACAGTGAGGAAGGCAGAGCCGTTTATCTGCCTCACCCTGATCATAAAGCTTTTGGTAAGCTTCTGGATGGCATCCTTGATGATGTGCTGGTAGTGGATTACTGGAACAAGTAATACCGGCTTTATCTGCGCGGAAGGATGTCGCCAATACCATAGACATTGCCTGTAGCATAGATATCCGTCTTATGCACCTGCTCTTTACTTCCCAGTAATTCCATGGTTACGGTTGGAGGGTCACCCGCCTGTACACTTTTGAGGTCTATACAAATGTCTTTGTTGGGAAGGTTGATAGAGGCAAAAGGGGTGAGGTCGAGTACAGAAACTGTATCGGGCAGAAAACCGGCCAGTTCCGGATGAAAATCCCCGGGTATTTGCTTTGCATAGGGGTTATCACCTTTTGGTTCTTTGCAGGTGCCGAAAATGATGTTCTGGTGAAAGTCCAACAGCCGGTCAATTTTCGGGAGACCGCCATGAGCATCCAGTGTATTGGCCATAAGTTTATCAGGAAACAGAGGGGCGTAATGCACCATGACAGGAGCTGCCTGAGCAGCTTCAGTTGTATCAAAACAGCATAAAAGCAGCGGAAACCCTGGAAAATGGCTGTTGAAGAAATCAATAAAGTCATTACCGATTTCCGGAATTTTGTGTTGCGGAATCTGGCTTAGGGCAGAGGCCAGCCCATCAGCTGTAAGGTGATTCAGGATGGCGATATGGTATACGCCCATTTCCACCACATAATTAGGTCGGTCCTTAGCCGGCTCATCGCCCATCCACATCATCGTGTTTTCAGGTGTAGGATCAAGGTACTCATAGAGCTCAGTAAGAAGATCCACATGCCCGGTGGTATCTATCAGGTGTTCCGGTTTTATAGCCGCCCTGGATGGTATATGTAGCAGCATGCAGTTTGGCTCCTTTGAGAGATTCCTGACCCGGTTCTGATAAGCCAGCACATGTCGATAGCCATACTCGGGGTGGTCAATGTCCCAAACACCTATGTGGGTACAATCCAGAATTGATTTTGATATAGTAATGCACATTAGGGTAGACGCGGTTTCTGTTTAGCCATTCCTGTCCATAAAATCAGTCCAGGTTTCATTGGGTTGCCAAATCTCTTCCATGGCTTGTCTGGCCTGGTCTCTGTCATGCCCCAGAACTTTAGTCCGGTACATAAACACAAAGCTGGAAACCCGCCAGTTGAGAGCGCAGTGAATATGGACGCCTTTTTCGCTATGTAAGTCCATCAGGGATGAAAAGAGGACAAACTGCTCATCTTTCGGGTCTTCCCAGACTACAGGTATATGCACGTAATTCATGCCATTTTCAGAGACCAGGCGACCTTCATCAGCCAGGGCACCTTTAGAGTCCGGCATAGCCAGGTTAATAACAGTTTCTACACCCAGGGCTTTGATCTGGGCGAACTCTTCCGGTTCAGGCTGACCAGAGGTGTGGATATGGTCTGTGATTTTGCGGTAGTTGATGATTTTCATAGCACTTAAAAGATGAGGGGTTAATGGCAACTATCCCCTTGTACGGTATAAGTGAGTGAAGTGATTTTCCAACCTGCTTTTTCTTTGACAAGCGAAAAGGACTCATGACCGCAATGGGAGAGAACATTGTCTATGTAAAAGAGATAGGGAGCGGTTACAGAGGCTACCGTGCCTGATATAGTCATCTTTACTTTGTCCTGATTGAGTCTTTCCTTCCATTGTTGATTTGCCGGAAAATCTACGAGCATTTTCATCGTCCTTGCCTTTACCTCGTCACCTTGCTGTACAAATGCCTGAGCATTCGCAATCAGCAGTGAATTAAAGAGAGCCGTGTCTTTTTGGTCGATGGCTTTCAGAAAACTGTCGATAACTTCCATGACAGGCCCTTCTTCACTTTTTGCATCCTGCGCAAAAGCACAGAGCCCCGGTAGCGTGAAACAGATGATAAGTTGGTATATAAATCGGAAGCTCATTAGAGTAAAGTTATGTTAAAACCTCAACAGGAAGAAGCCTGCTTATCTGGCACCTTTGGATAAGGCTACCATGGCGGTACGTGCTTCTCCGGCATTGCTGATGGGCTCATCAAAGCTAAAGCGTACTTTCTGGTCGTTGACAAATACATCAAATCCAAGGGCATCGATACCCACCATGCGCACCTGATCATCTGCGCCAATTGTCATCTGCTTGTAGTACTCGCAATAGCGCTTCAGATCTTTCATATGATCTTCATTCATATGGTCAACAACCCTGTCTTCTCCTTTACCCTGAAAAGGATTGCTGATCAGAAAATCTTCCGGTTCAAACCAGTGAATAGCCCCGAAACCACCGATATAGCGAACAGAGACAGGTTTGATCCTGTAAAAAGAGAAGTTATGCGTGCTATGATAGCCTTTAGAGTTGGGAAAGTGCCGATAGTAGCGTTCCTGTGCCAGGACCTGATCTTCCGGGAGCAGCTCCGCATTGCCGATAATACAGAGCCTTCCGTTGGACTGTACATCATGACTGTCTTTCAGAATGGTGAGGGAGCAACGCTCGTCTTTCAGAATGTTCTTAGTATGCTGAGCGATGGTTGAAATAAGGATCAGGGGCATGCCTTTGCCATCCAGACAGTAAGGCACCACAGAGCCAAATGGGAAACCCTCCAGCCTGGCCGAAATAGTAGATAGGACCCCATAATCTCTGGTATTGTAGAGAGCTCTGGCGTTGGAAACAGATTCGGAGGTCATAAGGCAGCTTTTCTGGTTGGTGAAATTCTTAAATGCAGATGATCAGGCCACATAAATCAAATGGGCGTTCATCCGCTGTTGTGAACTAAAATACCTTAAAGTAGGGTGGATTCAATGAGCTGACTCTTTATTTGCCTTGCTTAGACTAAGAAAAAAGAGAATCATCAATAGGATTCCTCTGACATAATAAACAATGACTGATGAATATTGATAGTTCATTAAATCGTCCGCTATGCCATAGCTTTCACTTTCAACGAATTCCTCTATTATTCCTGAGTATTTCTCTTCACTGAGCACGCGGAGTAGTACCTCACCTATGTAGAGAACTATTACCCAGATACCGAGTCCGAGGAGTAGTTTTCTGTTAAGCAAAAAGAGGGTTTGTTTGTTCTTTATTGCCTGATAGATCAACCATAGCAGGCCGAAAACGAGAATAGCGTTTAAACCATAAGATGCATAGGTCACCGCCAGAAAGCGATCAGCCACATCCAGAGGTAATAGCAGGAACAAAAGCTTTCCAACCAGTGACTCCAGTAGCCCCCAGCCCTTATAGGCGAGTACTCCTGCCAGTAGCCATGCCAGCTCAGGATTCACCAGCACATCGCTTTTTCGCTCAATCAAGTTTTTCACACCTTAAACTAGTACAAAAAAGCTGCTTTAGCGATTGTGTCTTTTGAATATTGACCACCCTTTTTCTCCAGGTCAGGAATTACTGATTTCTGATCCGCTCGCCTTTGATAGGGGAGTAATCGGTTTTAAGCTTTCCATTCACTACTATCTTTTCAAAAAAGCTCTTGGCAGCGGTGGCCTGACTCATGTCCTCTGTATTCTGAATCTGAAAATGTAAATGAGGTTCTGAAGAGTTCCCGGAATTGCCGCATAAGCCCAGTAGCTGTCCCTGTTCCACCTGCTGTCCTGGCTTTACTACAATGCTGGACTGCTTGAAGTGTGCAAAAAAGAGGTATTCATCATGGGCAGTTTTGATGATCACAGTATTGCCCGGTACATAGAGCGGATTCATCACTCCGGGAACATTGTCTTTAATGCCATCCACCACCTGCACCACTTCACCCGCTACGGGTGATATGATTTCCTGACCAAATACATAATAATCTTCATTGGTCTGCCCGGTAGTTTTGTAGGAGAGGCTTTTCTCGTTGGTCATCACCAGATCAAAGGCGGTCTTCTGCTGTTTGTAATCCACATGGTAGTTCAGCTCACGGGTATCGCCTCCCCAGAGCACGGTCCATTCTCCTTTAAAGGGCAGAATCATCCGGGATATATTACGCTCCAGCACAGGAGCTTTACTTTCCTCTGTAAATTCTCTTACCAACATACCATTGATCATGCCTTTTGAGTCGGCTGAGATGTAGAGGCCAAGCAGGGCTTTGTCAAAGTTGGTTTTGTAGAGGGCTACTGTACCGTTTTCATATTTTATGAATTCACGCCTTAAAATGTTACCTGCCTGAGACTTCAGGTTCGTGAGGAACTGGCTGGTATTGCTCAGGGGTAAGGCTTCCTGCATTTGTGGGGAGAAGCTGGCAAAAATGGAATCATACTGACCAGCATTATAGTGCCTTTCGAAAGTGGCAGCGGCTTTTTGGGAATAAGCTGTTTCCTTTTGTGCAGCGAGGGTAGAAGCAAATAGAATGAGGACTGTGGTATATAGGAATTTTTTCATGGCTGTATTTTTGGGTATTGGGTATTGGGTATTGGGTATTGGGTATTGGGTATTTAGTCTTTGCTCTCCAACTGGAGCAGTACCCTGTCTATTTCACTGATGGTTGGTTTCAGGGTCTTTTTGACTGCACGTTTATTCATCCACACGATGAGTGCATAAAAAATACCCAGGCCTATGATCATGGTGATCTTTTCTGTGGCCATAACCGGAACGGAATCTTTCAGCAGGGGAGCCCAGTCATATGTAGCCGGATCTCCAATGCCTGCAATCAGCATAATATTGAGCAGGTAAGGAGGGAGCACATACCACCACAATACAGAATCGAGCAGTCTTACCTGTTCCTGCATACCAGACTTCTGATGATCGAGTTGCTCTGTGAAGGAGGCGGCAAAATCCACCGGGCGTTTCTTTTTCTGCATTCTCCTGAACTTGACAATGAGATAAATAAAGTGGCCTATGTTCAGCAAAGCGGCCAGCCTGGCAATAGGGAAGGGAAGCTCGTAAGCCAGGTAGGCAAAGAGCGGAATACCGATTACTGCTGCCCCGATTTCTCTTCTGTCTCTTCTGCGGATAGCCCTTTCCAGACCTTTCATTTTGTCATTCAAATCCATCATCAACCGTGACAGATCAAATTTGATGCGCTCTATTTCAGAAGAGCTTTTCCATATATTTTTCAGTTCCTGTTCTAACATTTTATCCAAGTTTTGGGGTGATGCAGTCGAAAAGCATTTTCCTGATACGCTTCATTTTCACCGCCACATGATTCTCTGAGAGTCCGGTGACCAGGGCGATTTCTTTATAGGCGAGTTCTTCCAGGTAAAGGATGACAAGACTTTGATCTCCTTCATTCAAACGGGTGATACACTCACGAAGAAACTGATATCGTTCCTCCTGCAATTCATCATGAGCGCTTTTCACAGGCATAAACCGGATAGATTCAAGCCTGACGTTTTTGTTGTCGGTTTTTTCAAGCTTCAGCTTTGCCCGCATACAAACATTCAAAGCAATTTTGTACAGCCAGGTGCCTTCTCCTGATTCGCCTTTGAAGGCCGGAAAAGATTTCCAGGCCTGATAGACCACCTCCTGAAACAGGTCCTGAGGTTCTACAGGAGTTACGGCATATACGCGGCAGATCCGGTAAATCTTCTCCTTGTTATCTTCCAGTACCTGTTCAAATGGTTTCTTCGGTTGCTGCATTTCAGTTTTTCGACTGTCTACTAATATTAGTGACAAGCCTGACAGAAATATGACAGACCGGGGTGAAAATATTTTCAGAGCGAAAGAAAAATGGAGAGAAGGTACAAGAAAGGTCGCCCGTGTTTTTGCTAAGAAGGTCCGGAACTTCAGCAAAAAGAAAGCCCCCTGTAGCAGAAATATCCGCTACAGGGGGCTTGAAAATGTAAAGTCAATACAGCTTACACTGTTATTCCTCTTTCAGTACATCTACCGGGTTTGACCTGGCGGCTTTTCGGGTTTGCAGACTGGTGACCGAGAGGGCAAAGCCTATCAGCAGGACGGCTGTAATAAGATACTCCAGCGGGCCCTGTTCCGTGTGATAGGCAAAGGAGTCCAGCCATTTATTGATGCCCAGTACAGAAAGAGGCACGGCAATCAATACTGCTGCGAGGGTCAGCTTACCGAAGTAGACATTGATCAGTTTCATAATAGACCCTTCACTGGCCCCATATACCTTTCTGATGCCCATTTCCTTTTTTCTCTGTTCGTTGGTATAGCGCACGAGTCCCACTAAGCCGAGACAGGCCACAATGATGGACACAATGGTGTAGGTAGAGATCATCTTGGTCAATCGGGTTTCTTTCTCAACCAGTCCCATAAAGGAATCTTCCAGGAAGCTCGGTTCAAAGGGAACACCCGCTGCTACATCGTCCCATTTGGCCTTAACACGCTTTAATGCTTCATCAGGGTTGGCAGAGGATATTTTGACCATGAGGTTCTTTCTGAAATAACCTCCCCGGTTTTTGTAAAGAATAAGCGGAGGAATTTCCTTCATAAAGGACTGAAAATGAAAGTCTTTCACCACCCCGACAATTTTAGGAGTATAGCCGAAGACCTGATAGGTAAAAGTTTTACCGGCTACTTCATCGAGTCCCAGCTTTCTTTTGGCTGCTTCATTGATGATTACTGAGGCCGAATCTCCCGGGATCTCATCAGAGAAATTGCGACCTTCTACTATCTGTAAGCCGAGAGTCGGGATAATTCCCGGATCGATATAATTGGACTGTCCTCTGACAGACAGGGTATCTCCCTCGTGCTCAATACTGAAACCTCCGGCATTGTAATCTCCAATAAAATCGTAGAGCATATAACCGGTGCCGGCAACATTGCTTTCACTCTCCAGCGATTGCCTGAATACCTCAAACATGGCCGGAGAAAGGTTGGAAGGTCTGGTCAGATTGATGATTGAGACACGCTCATAACCTACATCTTTTTGCTGTATGTAATTTACCTGCTTGATAAACATCAGACTGGCGGTAATCAGTACACTGGTAAGTACAAATTGAAAAATGATCAGCAGGTTGCGTCCTCCCAAAAACGAACCCTTTTGCATTTTGAGCCTTCCTCTCAGGATTTGTGAAGAACTGAAGAAGGCAGATTTTGAAGCGACATAGAAGCCTGAAACTAACCCTAAAATGAGACCGGTCAGCAGAATAATTCCTATAAGCTCGGGTGAAGAAAGAATACTCAGCTCGGCTTCATAGAGATGGGCCTGAACAACAGACTGTAATAAGAGTTCTGCTGTGCCAATGGCCAGGACAGTACACAGAACGCTCAACAGACATGACTCCGCCAGCAGTCTGGTGGCTATGGCTCCATGTGAAGATCCCAGAGTTTTTCTGATGCCAATTTCTTTCGCCCTGGAAAGAGACTTTGAGGTATAGAGGATGGAGAAGTTAATACAGGCAATCGCAATGATAACCAGCCCTACAGCCATCAAAATACGGGTAAAGAGCAAATTTCCGGTAGTGCCCGCCTCGAAGAGATTTTCTGCATTAAAGTGAATGTCATGAAAGGGCTGTACCGGAAAGAAGAGGCCTCTTGGCTCACCATTGGCATTCACATACACCTTGTCTGCTTCCGCCTGCACCTTGTCATTGAGAAAATCAGTGTCGTATGAACCATTGGTTTTAAAATATACATGCACCGGAAATCCTCTGCCCGGTGAGCTCATACTCTCCCAATGGCCAAAGGTGTTTCCCGAAATAAGCATGTCAAACTGTAGATGAGAGTTTGAAGGGATTTGAGCTAAAACACCGGTGATTTTGTAGGTCGTTCTGGACTTGTCTGAATTCTCAACGTCCAGTGTTTCACCTACTACATCGGTACGGTTAAAAAAGCGCGATGCATATTTCTGACTGATCACAATGGAATTGGGTTCAGTGAGCGCAGTTTCTGTATCTCCCTGTGAGAGCGGGTAATTCAGGATGTTGAAGAAGTTGGGGTCGGTATAAAAGCCCTGCCTCTCGGGTATTTCGAATTTCTTTTCTCCAATAACAATCACCTGGCTGGCCTGGATGGTCTGAAACTTGGTGGCATCCTCAACCTCCGGGATGTTTTCTTTCATAATTACCGGAAGGTGACCATTGGTAATGGCCCATTTGACTTCCTGGTCACCCCGTTTGAAATAGGTAGTGGATCGGTAAATTTTGTCACCATCAGTCATAAAACGGTCATAAGTGACCTCATGCTGATAGATGGTGCTGATGATGGCGAAGCTTGAAATTCCTACAATGAGCAGCAGGAAATAGAGAGCTGTGCTGTACTTGTCGCGCGACAGATTTCTGAAGGCTAAAATGATAAATGACTTGAACATGAATTTGAGTTTTGACTGGTACCAACATCCTACTGTGCAGTCATAAACCCTAGTTAAAACTTGTTAACAGCCCCTTTTCGCAAGTTTCACATACCAGTCAGGAGTGTCATTATGCGGAGGATCATCCAGGTAAAATGGCAACACAGTCCAGTCAAAGACTCTCGATCAGCCCCTGTGGTTGGAAAGTATCTTTCTGATAATCAGTAGTATTGTGAAGAGATAAAGAATTAACAGACTTAGTGATATAAGTCATTCGTATCTGCCCGGGCTATCTCAATCATGGCATCACCAATTTTTTGGGTAATGGCTTCAAAAAAGCGTTTTCCCTTATGAGCGGTTGCCGCTTCGGGGTTTCCCACACCCGTATCTTCCGATATTTCGGACCAGGGTCTCTCAGTCCAGAGCCAGCCTTCGGAAAAAGCCCTGATCTTGTTCTTTTTCTCTTGTCCCTTACCCCAGTGCTCTTTGGGCAGTACAAGCTCTGGTCTCAAATGCAAAAGCAGACTGGTTTCCATTTCATCCGCATGGTCGCCATCATGGGTAAAAAAAGCACTTTTGTCCATAGCCCTGAACCAGTTGCTGGTACAGAGAAACATATCAGGAAACTGAAGCCCCAGCTCGCGCAGCATCTGCTTAAAATCGTTACCTCCATGGCTGTTGAGAATCATCAGCTTATGAATTCCCTGTCGGTTCAGCACTTCTATGACATCCCGCAGAATGGCCATTTGTGTACCGGGGTTCAGGTTCATGTCCAGCAGAATATCAGACTGACCTGTATTGACACCGAAAGGAATGGTGGGTAGTACAATCACTTTGGCCCCTGCCTCCCAGGCGATGCGTGCTGATTCTGCGGCTATGTGATCTGCTTCGATCACATCCGTGGCATAGGGGAGGTGATAGTTGTGTGCTTCGGTAGCACCCCAGGGTAGAATTGCGAGGTCGAAAGAAGCATCTTTTAAAGCATGCCAGTTAGTTTCTGCCAGGATGTAGGGTCTCATAGATGATTGAGTTGATAAGACAAGATAGGCATAAAGCGAAGTGGTGAAAAGGAGTTGAGCACTACATATCAACGCCCGGTATTGATCTCATGCATAATAGTATTGGCAAAGTCCCGGGAAGTGTAGAGCGTATGTTCCTGACCACTGAAGATTTTATATGGGATCTGCATTCGATCAAGCCAGCCTTGTTCCGGTACGAAAGGGTCATTGGCTCCATAAAAGAGCTTCAGATAACCTCGGGGCTTTTGGTGCTCATGCCGCAGTCGGGTAGAGGACACTGCATAGAGTGACTGAAGGTTACCGGTTGTGAGGCCAAACTTCCAGGCAATCAGGCCCCCGATACTGAAAGCCAGTATATGCACAGGTTCTCTTTCCAGTGCTGTGAGTTGTGCAACAGCTCTGTCGATGCCCCCCTGTACAAACTGGCGATGGAGTACCTCTTCGGTATAGTCGGAGGTATTTACACCTCCCAGTTCACAGCAGTCATAGTATTGTATGTGGAATTTTTGACTAAGCGGTTCTGTATAGTATTTCAGCCAGTCAGATCGCTCTATTCCCCATAGGTCGGAGAGGATTAATAGTCTTGGGTATTGAGATGTAAGATTTGTTGATCCTGACATAGTATTGATCAACAAACAGCTCTTTCCAAATCTCCGTCATGGCGGAAAATCACTGATTCAACCAGAAGATCAGCGTCTGGTTCATTGCCATTGGAGCCATTGACGATGGTTTTACCTTTTACGGTCATTCTCAGGTCATGGCCAATGGCTTCAAGAATCTCTACCTCCAGCGCCTCTATACTGTCGTGACTGAAGTAATAGAAATTAGACAGGTGCTCATCTCTCTCATAGTCATAGCCTTCGGCCTGCTTCAGCCTGCTACCGGGACCAGGTTCAGTGTTATGATGAGGCATTAGTACAGTAGCTTCAAAATTGGGTAGAGGGTCTATTACCTCTTCCAGCTCTTTTACTCTTTTGACAGCCCGGTCTGTTTCAAAAGCTATCACAAACTCCCGAATACCGTCATCCGATTGATAAAGGTTATACCGTGGATTTGTGATACTGAACTCTTCTGTTCCAAGGTCATGGTGATTCAGGTGTAATAGGTTCGTGTCCATTTTCAGTTCTCGTTAGGGTGTCAGAGCAGTTCTCGAATGTGTTTTTCAAAAGAAGCACCGTCACCAATCTCCATTTTACCCTCTTTTTCTACATAAGGAATACCGCCCTCTACTCTTTGAAGCAGGCCATCCGCATCTATAAAGAGCGTAGTAGGGAAACCGCTGATGCCTAGGTCATCAATAAATCCTTGCGCACCCACCACCTTCAGGAAATTGAACTCTCGTTTTTGCTCGAATTCTTTTACGGCTTTTTGATCATCAAAGGTGATAGAAACAAAGTTGACTTCTTTTCCGAATTGCTCTTTGAATCTGTTGAGCACAGGCATCTCCTGTATACAGGGAGCACAGCCGATAAACCAGAAGTTGACCACTGTAGGTTTGCCTTCAAAGTCTGAGAGCTTCAGTTCCTTACCATCAACCATTGTAAGGACGGGATCAGGTAATTTCTTGCCAATAGTGCTATATACCTTGTTCGGTTTGGAAGGTTTATCACTCATGTTGACCACCAGGTCATAGGTCTTAATGATTGAGTCATTTCGGGTGATTTCTTCATAAAGCACCATCTCTACACGGGCGCCCTTAAAAGCTTCAGGAATCTGATCAGCCACTTCCTGTTTTCGGATCAGAAATGTCTCGTGATCAATGACTTCTCTTGTTTTTACATCCCTGTAAAAAGTCATTTCGGTGTTTTCACCGGTACAACTGCATAAGAGCAGAAAGACCATCATGGACAAATGAAGCCCGACTTTCATCAGGAAATACCAGGACCTATTTAAGCTCATACTGATTAAACCATTTTTCTTTTAGTCTATCCAGTGGCCGGATCCGAAAACCGGCCGGAAGTTGATCCATGTCTTCAAGGGCTTCTTTAGCCAGGAGTCTGACCTTCCAGTGTTTATCCTTAAGTCTTTCTCTGAGATAAGTAACGACATGACGATAGCGATTGACATTTCTTTCGGTGACCCAGTCTCCTATGAACCAGACAGCCATTTGTCTGAAAAAGCGATGTTCGCTGTTAAAGTAAGGAGTAAGTAATTTGACAAAACTATCTGTCATGTGGTCGTCAGGGGATTCTATGTTACCGATGTCATCTAAAGCACTGATAATTTCATCGGGCGCAGCAGAGGTTAATACCATTTTGAAGGCTCGCTGATACTCTTCCACAAAGAAATCACACCAACGGCCGGGGTTCTTGGCAAGAGCTTCGTAAACCACTCCGATTCCTGATTCAGAACTTAGTTCAAAGGTACTTCTCAGCTCATCGATAAAGTGATTGGTTTCTGAAGATTCGGCATAATCAACAATCTTTCGAATTATGGCGTGACGTTCATCATCACTCCCGAACCCGAAGAAATTAATGGCATCTTCCTTAACTTCCCTGATGTGATTCATTTGTTTTTGTATTAGGGGTACTCTGCCTTTCAGCTTCGATCACTGAATCTATAAAATCATTGGCATGAAGTTCCTTTAGTACTGCATATCTTTTTCTGTCCTGATTTGCTCTGGCAGCCAGTGCGTACTTCATAGATTCGTAAGTTTCGCGGGCTTCAGCACTTCTTCTCAGATGATCACGAAACAGCAAATGTCTGTTTAGCGGGGCACTGCCTCTGACACAAACATAGAGATGATGCGGTATACGGTCCAGCACAGGGTGGTTTACCGAATTACTTCTTTTAAAAGCCTCACGCAGGGGAATGCCCTGATCTCCATTGTGGTAATAGTTAATACCCGACAATGCTGTCTTAATTTGCTCAAATTCAGCTTCACGGTCATAGATGATATCGATGTCAATAATAGCCTTGGCAGCCAGCCCCGGTACGGAAGTACTGCCTACATGCTCGATGTTATAGTCAAGATGGCTGAGTGCCCAATCCAGTTCAGACCTTATGCTTTCGAAGTCTTTGGGCCAGTGAGTGTTGTAGGGCTTAATTAGCATATCAAAAAAACCAGATGATTTAATCAGCGGATCGAAGAGTCATCAAGGCATCAGATGGATAAGAACTCCTTTATTCCCGTACTTGGATAAAACCAACCTGCCAGCGTGATTCGGGAATGATCGCCTGTCACTCTTGTAACCTTATGTTCCAGGTTTTTATCAATCCTGAAAATATGGGCTGACCCCCATGCTTTATAGTTTACCTCCCTGAATATCTTTTGACTCCTCTTATCTCTGATAACAAAATGTCCTCCTTCGTAGGGCGATCTGCTCAAATTGAGGCTAAACCCAATGAGCCTCTCCTTTACATTAGAATCGTCATGCCAGGTAAGGAAACCTTTTCTCGATTCGTGAAGACGATAAATACGGCCGCTGAATGATTGAATCTCCGGCTTGCCTGTAATATGTCTGATGGCATTGATAAATGTGTCTCTGTTAAGCATCAGGGAAAGCGCAGAAGTAAGAAAGCTGGACTTGTCCGACATGGTCTCTTCCTTGCCAAAACTTGTTCCATCGGGAGTGTAATGCGTGGTTTCGTCAAAACTGCCCAGGTTGAGTTGCTTATCAGTTAGTTTGGCCAGGTCTGCCGTCAGCAGATGATTTAATACAACACAATGTTGCCGGTCAAATTCATCCCGTAAGGTATCTAGTACTTTTTCAGAATGAATCAGGGTCTTATCTCTTTGAATTTCTATCAAATCGGAGGGCTTTCCTAAACTTACTAATTAGCCCGATAGAAGCGATCATCTTTTATCTGTTTTAGCGATCACGGGCGGGATAAGTCCCACGGCTCTGGTGTACTTCCATTTTTCAGAATGTTGTGCTTCACCAGCCGGAATCTGTTTTATTGATAACCGCGCCTTTCACAGTAATTGATTCCTGTGTGATAAACCCCTTTGTACATAGATACACACTGTTAATTTTGGTGTGTTCTGACCGATCGCAGGAAACACGAAATGCCATTAGTCAGCTTCCATAACTGAATCAAGGTTTGGCCGAATCTCCTTTTTTATTTGTGCTCTCTTTCAAACGATATAAATAAGGGTTACGTCCGGGAGCTTCTTTTTTTAACTGTGGCAGCCGCTCAAAATCCCCACTGGCCAGCATCTTCTTCTGAAATCTGCTGCGGTCAAGCTTTTCCTCGAGAATGGCCTGATGTAATTGATGGAGCTGCGGCATGGTGAAATCACCCGGCAGCAGGTTGTAAGTGATCTGTTCCTGTTTAATGTCCTCTTTGAGTCGGTTTCTGGCGGCCATGGCGATGGATTCATGGTCCAGCCACATATCGGGCAATGCATCAAAGCTAAACCACTCCACGGCCTCGTCAAACTCACCCGGCACGGGATGGGTGTTGTCTATGTCTACCAGAGAATAAAAGGCCAGAGTAACAAAGCGATCGTTGATCCAGTAATCATCCTGCCAGGGGAGGCCTTGTTCTTTAAAGGCCTGCCTGAACTCATCATCAAACCTCCGGTCTTTATCGCCAAATACTGCGAGGAACTTCAGGTGGGGAGCTTCGAGGCCGGTGCGAAACTTCAGGGTGTTGGCTGCGGCTGTATCTACTGACTCACCAAGACCTATAAAGCCGCCAGGCAACATCCATTTATTGGCAATTTTTAGCAGAAGACACTTGAGCTGAGTCTCCCGGTAGCCTATGATTACCAGGTCGGTAGACAGGTTGGGTAAGAAGTAATCACTGCCGTGTTCTAGGATGTCCTGTATGTTCATGAGGCAAAAATAATGTTTGTGGCGTTTTGTCACATAATAAAAATGAATTATAATTGTGGCGTTTTGTCACAATTGATAATGCTATGAAGAAGCCTCTTAAGATTTTCCTGATTGTTCTTGTTTCCCTTATCGTTGTTCTGGCGCTCACAGGCTTTATCGGCTGGACCTACTTTGATAACCACTTTTTATCTTTTGAAAAGGGTTATGAAGAGAACTCAGGCCTGCAGGAACTGACTATAGCAGGTTATACATTTACTGACAGAAACGGCAACGGTACACTGGATATCTACGAAGATGACCGCCAGCCTGTGGCAGCCCGTGTGGTAGATGTACTTTCTCAGATGACGCTGGAAGAAAAGGTACACTTGCTGAAAGGTTCGGGAATTTCTTCGGCAGCCGGTTTCAATGAACCGGGAGAGGGGATACCCGGGGCAGTGGGTACCATAGTGCCTACTCCCAGACTGGGGATTCCTACGGTATACCTGTCTGACGGACCGGCCGGCCTGAGGATTGAGCCTACCAGAGACGGAGAGGACAGAACTTATTACTGCACGGCATTTCCCATTGCTACTTTACTGGCTTCTACCTGGAATGAAGAGCTCGTACATGAGGTAGGTGATGCTATGGGAAATGAAGCGAAAGAGTATGGTATTGATGTGATTCTGGGACCGGGAGCCAATATACATCGCCATCCCCTGACCGGCCGAAACTTCGAGTATTATTCAGAAGATCCGGTCCTGAGCGGGCTTATAGGAGCGGCTATGGTCAATGGTATCGAATCCAATGGCGTAGGTACTTCTGTAAAACATTTTGTGGCGAATAATCAGGAAACCGAACGGCATTTCAACGATGTGATTATTTCTGAGAGAGCGCTGAGAGAAATCTATTTAAAAGGCTTTGAAATCATGGTCAAGAAGGCTCAGCCCTGGACCATCATGTCTTCTTACAATAAAGTGAATGGTACTTATACTTCGGAAAGTGAATACCTGCTCACGGATATACTGAGAGATGAATGGGGCTTTGAAGGCCTGGTGATGACGGACTGGTTTGGTGGTAAGAACACCGCTGCTCAGATCAGTGCGGGAAACGATCTGATAGAACCGGGAACTAAAAAGCAATGGGAGGCTTTAACGGAAGCTGCGGAAAGCGGGACACTTTCTACGGCTCATATTGATCGTGCTGCCGGTCGCATCCTTCATCTGATTTTTCAGACACGCAAGCTGCAAAACTATCAGTATGGCAATAATCCGGATTTGAAAGCTCATGCTGAGATAACCCGCCAATCTGCCTCTGAGGGTATTGTTTTATTAAAAAATGAGCAGGCACTGCCACTGGCCGGGGCCATGAATGTGGCGCTTTTAGGCGTTACTTCTTATGATTTTATTGCCGGGGGTACAGGCTCCGGAGATGTAAACGAGGCCTATACGGTTTCGCTGGAAGAGGGACTTCAGAATGCTGGATTTAGGATTAATGATGTGGCCAGGGAAATCTTTGAAAAGCATAAGGCAGCAAATGAGGGTGACTTTGACAAGCCACAGGGGCTGGCTGCTATGTTTAATCCCTATGCTCCCCCGCAGATTGACTACAGTTCAGCAGAACTGAATGAGATTGTAGCTACCTCAGATGTTGGCATATTGACGATTGGCAGAAATGCCGGAGAAGGTGGCGACAGGGTAGAGACAGACGATTTTTTACTGACCGATCAGGAAAAGGGCATGATCGAGAGTATCAGTAAAGCTTTCCGGTCAGCCGGTAAAAAGCTGGTGGTTGTGCTTAATATCGGGGGTGTGATCGAGACCGCTTCCTGGAAGGAGCAGCCCGATGCTATTTTACTGGCCTGGCAGGGAGGTCAGGAAGGAGGAAACTCGGTAGCTGACGTGCTCAGCGGTGCGGTGAATCCGAGTGGAAAGTTACCCATGACCTTTCCCGTAAGGATCAGCGATCATGCCTCTCATGCCAATTTTCCTCTGGAGGGAGGGAGCCTTAGCATGATGGACCTGATTGTGGGGCTGATGTTTCCGAAAGATGAAACACCGGAAGATGAGAAAATTGCCAATCGCGATTATACAGAGTATGAAGAGGGCATCTATGTGGGATACCGTCACTTTGACAAGGCAAATCTGGACGTAGCTTATCCCTTTGGCTACGGACTTTCTTACACCAGTTTTGATGTTTCAGACCTGGAAGTGACTTTAGAAACGGATACCATCAAAATCTCCCTGAATGTGAACAACACAGGTGAAAGAGCCGGAAAGGAAGTGGTGCAGGTGTACACTGCCAAGGTAAACAGCACCATAGATCGCCCTACCCAGGAACTGAAGGCGTTTACAAAAACGGTGATGATGGCAGCGGGTTCTACAGATCGTGTGGAAATGCGTATACCGGTGGCAGATTTGAGCTATTGGAATGAGCAAAAGCGTGGTTGGGAGCTGGAGAAAGGTACTTATGAGATCAGAGTTGGTACTTCTTCCAGAGATATCCGTGTGAGTGCAGCTGTGGACTTATAGCCAAGCTAAGTCTGGCTATGGCATTCTTTTAAGGTGTTGTGTCATAAGGTTGCTGGCTATCATACTGACTTACATAAGCTATCAGGGTCATTTCAGTATCCTTAACGATCTTCTGGGCCACCAGAGACCCTGAACAAATTTCAGGGTGACCATCTATTTATTATGACATAGCCTCTTCAGCGCAAGCGTTTCATTCGTGATGACGATTTCTTTAACTTTTGAGACAGCCTTGACTATGTATTGAGTACATCAAAGCCTCTTAAGAATCAGATCTCGGGTCGATCCCCAGCCGTACCGGTCTTGTTCAGAGGCCATGCGGCTGATTTCCTGTAAGAGGGCTTTAACGGGGTAGCCGAGTGTCTTGCCCTTACTGATGTATGATTCGAGCTCTAAAATGGCATCCCGGGTGTCTTTTCCCTGGTCCATGATAACGAACCAGGTAAGGCTCAGACGAAAAGCCTCTATGGACTCAACTTTTCGCATGAGGTCGGTTAACCAGTTGATTCTACTATATCTGTTGACCAGCTCTGATACCTTGCGTCTGTTTTCGGCAGTCAGTTTTGGAAACTCATCAACAATTTGTTGTACAATGGCATCGGCCCGCGATTTCAATCCCAGGGCATGAAGCTCCTGGTAGAAGGAACTGCTATCACCCGTATAGGGAGCATTGATAACAGGCTTTACCCGACTATCGAAAATTTGAAGCTCTTTCTGCCAGTGATGGTATTTTTCTGAGAATGAATCCATTGTAAGTCTTTAAGGGGGTATGGTGTCTGATTCAGGGTTTAACCGACAGGAGCCGCCACCGCTCTGAAGAACACCTTCTGATCGGAGTTAACCGGTACAGTCAGCGTATATGAATCCCCCTCAGCGATGGTAAAGTTGTGTACGTGGTGGGCATTGGCCGAGTGCTCGTTAAAGTGGGAGGTGGGCACTTTGGATTCGTGGTCGTAAGTATACAGGGTATAGGCAACGTTTGGCTGTAAATCTGATACGGTCACTGTGAGTTTAAGACTAACGGGAGCAGGGCGGGTATTGGAATCTGAACCAATGGCGGGTATCTCGTAGTTCAGGTCTGTAGTCACCCTGACAGGTTTCGTTTCATTCAGACTATCCTCAACCCCTGTAATGGCAATAGCGTAATTGCGATGCGGGGTGTTTTCACCAGATGTGAGTTTGAGTAGGGAATAGATATTCCCGCTTTCCTTATTGGCCGTTTGCCGGTCGCAGAGAAAGGGCTCAGCGGCTACCACAGCATGCTCTGGTTTCATGCGGAACTGATGATAAAAGGGAATGGAATTCCCTGGATTGTAAAGGCCATTATCACTGAATACAATGATGTCGTTATCGTCATAGGCTGCGGCATTGGACGTACCGAAGCCAAGTACCGGCACGATGTGATCATATTGAGAATCACCCGGAAGTGATGACTGCTCAAACAAAAGACGGAAGTTATTGAACACGCCAATGATCACCGGATGACCGTTGAGTACATGTGCCTTAACCCATTGTATAAAGTCTTTGGTGTCATTAAGACTTTCATGGGACCACTCTTCATATGAGAGGCACAGTCTGGTTGCCGTTTGTTTGTCATTTACGCCTAATAGCAATTGCGCACTGTAAGCTCCGTTGGAGTAAGCATTTTGCTTCTTACCAGGGGAGGCAATGCTTCTCACATCATACTGTGACAGGTATTGGCCATAGTAGAGCCCTGCTGCTATAAACGAAGTTTCTCCGCAATAGCCCCCGTTGTGATTCCATTGAAACCGGGGAGGGACAGGGTTTTCATATATACCTGGTGAGAAGAGGGGAAGGTAATCGGGCATGAGTGGTAAGATTTGATCCTGAACTAATATAAGAGAAAATGAGAGTACGGGCTACTTGCCGAATAACCTTGAGAAAAATCCTTTTTTCCTGTTCTTAATCACCCATAGTAAATCCGTGGGATGTCTTTTTGTAAATTGATTGTGTCCGAATTTGCCCCAGGCAAAGCCGGCTTTATTGGTTCCTGTTCTCAGGTCTGCCACCGTCCAGTCATCTCCTTCAAACTGATTCAGAAAATCTGCATAGGCAGGATTGAGGTTTAAGAATTCTTTTTTGGTCTGGCAGGACGGGTTATTGTTCCAAATATCCATCACCGTTTTTTCATGAACCTCATCGAGATATGAGCCTTCAAGGTTGTTACAAAACTCAAGCAGATGATGCAGGAACTCGTTCAGATTTTGTGAATGCACTACAAAGACAGCGGGGTCGTGGCAGGCATAAAAGACTTTGCCTAAACTGCCATCGGCTGCCAGGTCTAATACCCAGTAATTACCAAAGCCATCCTGTCCCAGGGCTATGGAGTTGGCGGACAGTTCTTCAAAACCAAATTCTCCGACAGCATCAAAACAGACCGTTTCAAGACCGTAATTACCCCAGCCCCTGGTCTCCTTCAGAATCTCCGTTAGTTCCGGGTCTATGGTACTTCCCGGAAAGCGCTTTGCAAGCTGGTCAAGCTCAGCGTTTGTGAGTCCGGGTTCAAATTCCAGCTGAACTTTCTCGCCATCTTCATCAGTAAAGGTCGATTTTCTGAGGGTATTGATAATTTCGAGGTTGGTCATGATTCGCTATGGTGAAATGGTTATTGAGATTGGTCTGTAGATTTATTTTCCAATAGTCGCCTGGCGGCTTCCCGGGCTGCCGGCACCATATCTTTATTCGTTTTTATATGCTCTAGTTCGGGAACGGAGTTATTTCTGAAGCGTGTCTCAAAACCGGTAACGGCAGCTTCAAATTCCGATTTGCGGGATTCCCGAGATTCCTGTGTATTCCCGGTGGGAATGGTCAGAGCCGGTAAGATATCGGGGTTTAAGACGAGATGCAAAATCAGTAAGCCCAGGACTTTGAGCTCAATATTGATTCCCATGATGCCCAGAAAAAACTCACTTGAGGAGAAGCTCAGGGCTGGTGTCAGTGCGGCTACCATCACAATAGCACACAGATATTTCCAGGCAGGTTGCCGCAGCAGAATCAATAACAAAACCCCTGATAAGCCAATGCCTGAGAACATTACGCTGTTCAGGACCAGGTATTTTACCTGTTCTCCGGACTCATTAATGTATCCCGGGTTAAACATTACTCCCAGTACATGGATAAGCACCAGGGCAAAGGCAATGGTAAAAGGGATGAACTTGTAAAATTCCTTTTTGATCATAGTGGTAATGAAAGACGACTCACTTGAAAGATTGTCAAAAAGAGAATGATAGTCAAATTATCAGGCTGTCTGTGACTAACTAAGATGGTCAGCTGTTTCTTTACGGGTTAGCAGCCCCAGTGAGGTGATGGTGGTCCACCCGAAGACCACGCCAAATACCAGCCGATGTGTTACCGGCATGGACCACAGGCCCAGTACGAATCCGATCATGGAAGCTGTGAGTAACACTGCTGCTATATTGGCCCTGTTGCGAATGCCTTTGGAGAGTCGCTTATTATACCCCATACGCGAGAGACCGAACAGCCAAAAGGCCAGACCCAGGCTGACAATGGCAATATGTGCTTTGGAAACAGGGGCTTCAGATAAGGCCATGTCCATGGGAATGGAAGTCAGGGCAAAACCAAGTCCGAATAAGGAGAGGAGTATGGCCAGTAGCCTGTCTTTCAGCATTGTTCCGTACATCAGACCAAATAAGAAAAGCAATAAACCGACCAGGACAAAGCCGAAAAGATTGAACCAGATGGCATTGGGTTCTCCGACTGCTCCCAGCTTACTGATAAAGTCATTGACAAAGCCGAACTGTGGGTTGAGTGAGCCGAAGATCAGCAGAACCACCAGGAGAATCATCGTTGAAGCCAGTCCTGAAATGCCCGTCAGTTTTTCTTTGTTGCCCATAAATTAAGTTTAGCCACTTTCTACGGGTTAGTCAAGGCCCTGGCCGAAAGGTAAGCAGAGATATGGGACTAAAAGTTTATAACGAGATCTGAAGTCTTTCATTTTCTCAGGCGTTCAATCTTACCGCTGATACGACTGTTGTCAGGGCTGAGTTTCAGAGCTTTCTCATAACTGCTGATGGCTTTGGTTTTATCTCCCAGGGCTTCATAAGCTTCTCCCAGGCTGTCAAAAGCATTAAAGGATTCCGGGTAGTTTTCAGCGTTCAAAACGAAAAATTCCAGGGCTTTGGCACGATCAGTTTCATTTCTGCTGCGCAGCAATCTGTAAGCAATCCGGTTCACGAGGGTTTCCGGTGGATTGAAATTGTAAGAGAGCCTTTCCGAAAGCGCCTGAAAATGCTCAAGCAGTCGGGCCTTGCTGTCTACATCACGGTCGGAGATACCGTAACCTTCGAAGATGGCCGAGATACCATTGTGGAAGGCAATCAGGGGTACGGATCCGTGATTTTCGTTCTCGAAGTACTCCAGTCTGGCGGGTAGCTCACCCTCATATTTCCGGTTCAGGGATTCATACAGTCTTATATGCCTGTCGCGGTTGCGGATATTGCGCTTGCCCCAGTTGGCAGTAGCTATGTACAGATAGCGTTTGAAAGACTGGTCGGTAAGCGTATCCAGCTTTGCATCCATTTTTTGAGCATCCCAGGTGCCAAAACTAGGGTCTACCGCTATGAGTGCATTGAAGGGAGCATCTTTTTTCATATAGGCATGGGTGGCAAACAGACCGGCCAGAGAATGCCCGAACAGGATTCTGTAGGGCATGGTTCTGTATTCCTGTTCTATTTGTGGTATAAGCTCACTATCTAAAAAGGCCAGAAACTTATCGGCTCCACCGGTATCGTTTTTCCTTCGGGTGATGATTTTATCCGGGGTGAAATCCCGCTCCCGGTTTACGTTGCGCACTGCTACAATGATCATCTCGGGTATTTTCCGGTTGCGGTTATAGCCAAAGCTCATATAGTTGACGGCCCCGGAGATTGATCTGAAGTGAGAGCGGCCGTCCAGTACGATCAGCAGCGGATACTTCTTATGTGATGAGGCCGGCTGATGATAGGATTCAGGCAGACTGACCCAGTACTCCCGGTTTTCTCCCAACACTTCGGAGGCGATGCTGTGTTTTGTTCCTATTACGATGGGGTCGTTATCCTGGGCCTTTACGCCATGAATGGCGGGCAACAGAAAAAGGAGGGAGGCAATGATTCTGGACATTCGGTCTTTTCAAAAAGTTATGCTCTAATGAGACGTAAAATCAGACCTTATGTTCCTTTAATAAAGTACTTCCCCAGGCATAAGTCGGTTTAGTGTTGTAAACGCCTAAGGCAGCTTAGTCTTTAAATCTGCAATAGCTTCGTCAAGTACGCTCAGAAGAGTGGCCTGTTCGTCTACTACCGTTTGTCCGTCAATGGCAATAAACCCAAACAGCGATACCCTGTCCAGAACGATCCAGCGGTCTCCTTTGGCTTTTCCTTCTGACTTGAAAAAGACCTTACCCTTTTCGTCATAGAAAGTAGCCTTGATAGCCACGTGAGCCTTGATTTTTCTCTTCTCATAGCTTCTGCTATTTACACCTACTTCCTCATCAATCATATCACGTGCACTCATTTGTACATTGAGTTTGAGGTAATAGGGCGTACTTCCTTTTTTAGCCGCCTTTTTTTTGCTGCCAAAGGGGTAGCCATAAATGTCGTACAGCACCTTGCCTTCAAGTGTTTCTTTGGGAAGTATATTAAGACCTGTTTTTTCCTCAATGGCTGCTTCTATTCTGTTATAACTTTTATGCATAAACAACTCGGCCACGGGATCCTTTTCCGTGGATATTTCGTCCTGCATATTTTCTCTGGCCAAATCTTCCAGGTAAAGCTGGAATTCATCAGTCAGGGCGAACATAAAATTGTGGAGGGTAGCTTCTTTGCCATCCAGAGAGCTTTTCTGAGCACTGGCCGTATTGGCAATACCAGCGATGATCAAAAGGATAAAAAGAGATCGGAGCTTATTCATAGTTTTTGAGTTAAGGTATTACATCGGTGTATCCCAATTACCGGGCCAAAGTTAAATGAGCCATAGCTGAATTGAAATTGGAGTCAACAAGAGGTTTGTTTTGATAGGGGTACAGAATGGTGTCAGTGTTTAAATCTGTCCAAGTAAGCCTTCGTCTTTTCCGGCAATTCTATAGCCTCGTGCTCAAAATCGGAAGTCCAGTCAAACTGATAAACTGTAAAACCATTGTAGCACTCTGTAGGTATCAGCTCAAAGGCCTTAAGGGCTATTAAGAATCGCTCCATTCCGCCATAGGGATAGTTTCCGGTAGAAAACTCAACGATCCCTGTTTGCTCGTCCAGCCTTTCCAGCTTGTCCATATCCACCTCAAAGCCATACTCCAGATAATTGAGCATAGAACTGACCTCCAGTATGCCCAATGGCCCCATCTTCGCATTATCTACCTGGAAGTACTTTTCAAAGAAGCTGTTGGCATAGGAGGGAATCAGGTCCTTGTACCTTTTGATTTCGAGGTCCTCTTCTTCAGAAAAACCACTGATGACCTGATCCATCTCTTCATCGCTGAGCTTGTCCCAGTCAATCTCTTCAGGCTCTTCTTCAAACTCAAAGCCGGGTTGTCTTACCATGACCATATGCTCATAGACCCTTTGAAAGTCTGTGTACTTCTGAGCGTTCCGGATATTGAATTGGATATAGAGCATAGCAGACAATGATACTTTGACTATTCCAGAATATCTCTCATTTCATTGATAAACTTCAGAGATTCGGTCTCTATTTGCTCTTTCAAAGCAGCGGTATCAGCGAAATCCGGGGCGTTCAGCAGGGTATGGTCAATGATAGCCAGACTGCTGTCAATGTTCTCAGCCAGATGATATTGCTGCCAGTCGCTGCCTTTGAACAGCTTCCAGTACTTTTTACGCACGTCCTTATTCCGGCCCGAGAGGCAAATTTCAAAGCGCATCTGTTTGTGGTCGAGGATAATGACAAACTTCAGCTTTTGTTTTCTTAGCGCTGATGTAGTGAGAGAAAAATAGGAGTAGTCCTCACTACCCTGATAAACATTGCCGAACTTAAATTCAGCATCATAGCCGTTTTGAAAGAATGTCTTTAGCTCCTTCATAAACCTTATCAGCCCATGGTAGCTCAACGGCTTATGAGTGTGCTCAGATTGCCCTTTGGTAGTGGTAGCGGAAGTTGTGTCGGTTGCTTTATGTCGGGTTGATTTTGACCGTTGCTTTGCCTCAACCGGCACACAAATGTCTATGATGAACTTGCCCTCAGGATGTGTCTTGGGGTCATTGAGGTAGGCTTCAAAGTAATCACCATCCCGAAACCGGTAGTCATTTTCCAGTACCCACTGATTGGTGCTTTGCCAGGCTTTTGGAATGTCTTTGGCTTCAATTTCAAAATGTCCTGTAACATAGCTGCCTTTTGAGATGTGGAGAGGTCTTACGTCTCCATCCGATTTTATGTCCCCACTGACGGTAATACAGACAGTATATCTTACCCGGGAGTCGCGGGTTACATTCGGGTTATCATGATACAGGGTGATGGCTTTAAAACCGGTTGAAGGAAGTACTTCCTTTTGATAGGCCCATTCCATTAATCGGTCGAACATGCTGCCGATTTGTTCAAATCCACCCATATGCATAATGCCGGCAAGCTTCATTTCAGGTAATTGTTCTACTCTTATTTGCGCATTCATTTCAGTCCATTTTTTAAGCTGATCAATGCTGCAAATGTATTTTTCGGTCTTAAAAGGCTCTATACCAATCTTGCTAAGCAGTGCTTTGCCCTCTGATTTAAATTGAGTAGGTGTAATGCCGTAATACTTTTTGAAAGACCGTGAGAATGAGCTCTCGCTGTTAAACCCATATTGATAGGCAAGGTCTTTAACAGAGGTATGGGCATCAACCAAAAGGACCGAGGCTATACGCTCCACTCTTTTCCGGTTGACATACTCATTGAGGTTTTCACCAATCACCAGCAAAAACACCCTATGGAAATGGAAAGGGGAGTAGTGAGCTTCCTTTGCTACCTGTTCGAGCGACAAGTCGGCATCCAGGTGCTGCTCTATGAAGTCCAGTACATGATTGATGCGCCTGATGTATTCTCTCCGGGTGTCATCTTGCATAACAATGGTTGTTTGCTATCCCAGTTGCATTTCATAAACGCCATTGCCATGTGTGGCGGCACGCAACAGTCTTTGTTTTGGTGCCAGCAGTAGCTGTACTACTTGTACCCCTGTGGGGATTTCTCCGTCTGCCAGTTTTGTCCAGTGTTTGCCATGGTCTGTTGTATGGTAGACTCCATAGTCATTGCCTGCAAAGAGATGATGATCATTTTTTGGATCAGGAATACAGTCAGAGGTATGTACATCCGGCAGGCCTTTGCCATCTATACAATGCCATTGGCCCGGTTTATCTGTCCAGGCGTCATCCATGGTCCAGATATGGCCGCCCTGCGGGTCGGAGAAAGTCATATAGAGCTTCCCTGGTTTATCAGGGTGGATTCGGACAGAGGTTGGCTGTCGATTCCGGTGTTCCATATCAATTCCGGAAGTAAGCTCGCTCCAGGTGCGGCCGCCATTGGTACTTTTAAATACACTCATCCAGGAGTAGCGTGGAGCTGTTGCAATGATCAGGTGGTCCTCCTTCTCAGGGTGTACTGCCAGTCGCAGAATAGGGTTGCCATCCAGGTCTTCCCCCAGGTTGGTGGGAATCCAGACTTCACCTGCCGGGGTGCTGGTGGCAGGTCGGCCCGGAGCCGCTTTTACATGTACTCCGGTTGAGCGCAGTACAATGTCGCGTGTGGCATAGAGCACTTTTGGGTTGGAGGGGGCAGCTACCAATGGTGCATTCCAACTGGTGGTGTTCAATACATTCGGGGTACGCTGAAAGGCATCGGGGGCTGCAATAAAGTTCTTGCCTCCGTTATTGCTGTCGGGAGCATCGGGTCCTTTAGTGGGTTTATTGGCATAAACGCGACCCACGCGCGTATTGAGCTGTACTCCGGCAAACACGATATCGCTGTCATCATCGTATGCCACAAAGCCGCCTTCAAAGCCATAACCGTCCACCAGTGTCCATTTGGATTTGCCGTTGTACTGCAGGTAGCCGGCTCCGTAGTCCTGAGCATTAAAGGCCAGGAAATGCTCGTCTTTGGCAGAGCTTGCGCCATCCGGGTAGAACTGTATGGTATTGTAGCCCTGATTGCAGCGCACCAGAGAGGCGCCTTTATCGGTAGACCGGAAGATGCCTTGATCCACTGCGAAGTAAATGACAGAGGGATCGCTGGGAGCTACCACTATGGCATGGTAATCGACCAGGGTAATACTGTCGTTGGCCTTGTCGTAAACAGAAGTATAAATGGCCCTGTGTTTGGCAAAGGTGCTTCCGTTACCGTCATCAGACATTTCATGATCTTTGGCCAGGGTTCTGCCGCCATCATAGCTGCGATACATCACCTCGCCAGCCACCATCAGGTCAAAAGGGGAGTCGGGCATCACTGCCAGCCCCAGGGCATACCAGCCCTGACTGCCTGCATAAGAGTCTTTGTTTACAATGTCCCAGGAGGCTCCGCCATCCATAGAGCGACAGAGATAATTGACAGGTTCCAGGGTGGGCTCACTCACAAAGTGGGCCTTGTACATTTGCTGGATATCTCCGGGTTGACCGGCATTGTCTCCACTTTGCGTAATGCCTGCCCCGGAGTATTCAAAACCGATTTTATTGCCGATGCTTACATAGACCACGCTGGGGTTGCTGGCAGATCGCGCAAGTATGGCCTTACCTACCCAGGTAATAGGCAGGCCGCGCACCAGTTTGTGCCAGGTGGTTCCTCCATCGGTACTTCTATAGATGCCGCGCTCGGGTTGGCCCAGCCCTCCGGTGGCTACGATAAGGTCATCCGGGTCAGCTGAATTAACAGAAATACTGGTAGCCATTTTTACATTCAGTGACTTCTTCCAGTGGCCTTGCTTAGGCAGTTTGTTGGCCTTCTTTGCCTCTGCCTTGTAGACTCCCTCTGTGGTAGCGGCCCAAATGACGGTATGGCCTTGTTTATCGGTGCAAACGGCCAGGTCCTGCACCCCGGTATTGCCCGGCTCTGTCCAGTCCAGGCAGAGTGACCAGGTCTGGCCACCGTCTGTGCTTCCTAATATGCCAATACCATAAGAACCTCTGGTGGTAATGACATCAAAGCCTTTACGCGCCTGATTGTAGCCATATACTTCGCCCGTACCGACATAGATGGTCTCGGGTCGACCAGGGTGGAAAGCCACGGCTCCCACACCTGTTACCGGATAGCCGGTGTCCACCATGCTCCAGTTTTCGGCACCATCGGTACTTCGCCATAGGCCGCTGCTCGCTGAGCCACAATAAACATGTTTGGGATCTGTCGGGTCAACGCCCAGGCAGAGGGCTCTTGAGCCAAAACCCGTAGGGCCTATAAACTTCCAGCCCTTTGATTCTTGAGTGGAGGATTGAGGTTGTGTGCTTGCTTTTGAAGTCTGGTTCTTGCTCATAAAAAAGTGCGTGGATGGCGTTTTCTCAAGATCATGATATTCTGAGAAGGTAGCAAATATGAAAAGTGGACAGAGGTATGGTGGGGGCGGAGTTATGGGATTTGTGGAGAGTAACGGGTTCTGCCGGTTTGGTGGGTGAATTAGAGAATCTTGGAAAGTGAGAGATAGGAGTAAGGTTAGCTGCTCTAAGGATTTATGCTTTCCAATTCCTTCTGACTTCTCTCAAGATAATCCCCACCAATTCGCTCTGTAAAACCTGTTAGAAATGCTACCATTACGTGAGCATTAGTATCTACGTAAGGTATATCAGTATTAATTCCTATGATACCTGATTCTAGCATAAAATAGCTTAAATGTGCTAAACTCATACCGATATAGGGGCGAAAGAGAGCATTAGTGAATAAATTAAAGTTTGGCTCTTTACTCTTTCTAACAACATACTCTTTTAGCCTTCGCATGCGTAAGAGTATGCTCACAATACTGCCCTGGGCTCCTACTATTCCGACCCATACTATTTCCTTTAGTTCCCTAGAGTAAAATAGTTCTCTTAGAATTACCTCGACAAGAAATGCTAGGGCCATAAAAGGAATAGCTATAAAGAAGGCTGCTCCCAGTCCTAGTATTATTGCACTATATGGAGAGACTTCAGGTTTATTAATCTTCTCCTTAAATCCAGATATGCGCTTCAAAATATCAAAACTATTGTCCTTACCAATCGAAACTGGATTATAATGAAGATGAAATGCTGTAATTATATTCATTAAACCTAGTGGGATGAGCAATGCGGCAGCCCAGTATGAAACACCTGGGTTGATTTCAGAACCGAAAATCGAAAAACAACTACAGTTAAATAATCGATGGAAGTGAATGATCCCTGCGGTCAGCAGAAATAAACCGGATATTATATGGCAAAGACGATAATCTTTTTTGAAATAGATTGATAAGACATTCAGGAAAATGCAGATTAAGATTATAATTATGAAGAGTAGCTTGGTTTGAGTATTGTATAATGCGCCACTGATAATCAGCTCCTTGTTGTCTGCATATAGACTAAAGAATAATATGGCCAGAGGCCAGGACAGCGCTAAACTAGATAGTGTTGATAAGCTGTCATTCCATTTGAGACTCGACAACATCGTAAATTATTTTGTATTAAAAAATTATAATTAAATATATGAATTATAATTTATTTTACAATAAGGTGATTGGGTATAACTCATGTTGTGCAGTTCAAAAATAGTTGCAGACGGAGTGTAATTCTCCCTAACTTCCGGCATGTCAAAGTTTACTGCAGCCGTAGTACAGGCGGCCCCCGTTTTATTTGATCTGGAAAAGACCCTGGAGAAGACTGCCGGGCTGGTAGCTGATGCTGCTGCCAAAGGCGCCAGATTGATTCTCTTTCCCGAGGCTTATGTATCCGCCTATCCACGAGGGCTGAGCTTTGGCACGGTCGTAGGCAGCCGAAGTGATGAGGGCAGAGATACCTGGCTGCGTTACTGGCAGAGTAGTGTGGAAGTACCTGGTCCTGCTACAGAAAGACTTGGAGCCATGGCCAAAGCAGCTAATGCTTTCCTGGTAGTAGGTGTGAATGAGAAAGACATGGTTTCCGGCTCTATGTACTGCAGTATGCTTTACTTCGGACCTGATGGTAAATACCTGGGGAAACACCGCAAAATCAAGCCTACCGCTCAGGAAAGGGTGATCTGGGCTGAGGAGAACGGAAGTGCACTGTCTTCTTTTGATACAGTACTGGGTAAGTTGGGAGGACTGATCTGCTGGGAAAACTATATGCCGGAGGCACGGCTGGCTATGTATAAAAAGGGCGTACAGATGTATCTGGCACCCACGGCTGACAGTCGCGATAACTGGCAGCATACCATGAAACATATTGCGCTGGAAGGCCGCTGCTATGTGCTCGGCTGCAATCAGTACGTGACCAAAGATATGTACCCGACTGATCTGCCGGGCCTGGAAGATCTTGCCAACCAACCGGAGGTCATGAGCAGGGGAGGGAGTGTTATCGTATCACCGCTGGGAGAGGTGCTGGCCGGTCCTCTTTGGGGGGGAGAGGGTATTCTTACCGCTGAGCTGGACTTAGACCTGGTGGCAAAGAGCAAGCTGGATTTTGATGTGATCGGGCATTATGCCAGGCCGGATATCTTTAGCTTCAGTGCCAAAGGACAGCCGGAGACGGTGAAGGTGGGGGAGTAGTTATCAGTGTATTGGTTATCAGGGATCAGTTATCAAGGATCAGGTATCAGTGTATTGGTAATCAGTTATCAGGGGGGGAGTTGCTTGGTTTCACTGAGTGGTATCAGTCAAGGACGATAGTCATTCGTAGCGTGGGAGCAGTTGATAGGCAAGTTATCAGGGCGTGTCAGTTGCTGGTTCGGAACTTCCGTCAGACCGCAGGTCAGACGGTTTTTGGTCCTGATGGGGAAGAAGGATCAACTGGCCTATCATGCAATCCTCTTTTCCGATTCCGGGGAACCAGGAATCTCAACCACAGATCAGTCGCTCGGTTTTACCGAGTGACATCAGCAGATGATCGTTTGCGGTATGCGAGCAGTTCATGGGAAAGTCATTAGTGTATTGATAATCAGTTATCAGGGCGTGTTAGTTGCTGATTCGGAACTTCCGTCAGACTGCAGGTCAGACGGCTTTCTGTGTTGAAACTCCCGTCTGACCTACGGTGCTGACGGGGACCCTCGTTGCTGGGTTTCACCGGGTGACATATCAGCTATTGATATCTGTTATGCGTAGCATGCGAGCGACTGTGCAGGGAGATTGCCTTGCTAGTGCATATATGCTCCGAATACGAAACAGGCGCTTTGTTTTCCCGAGTTGATAAACAGATATTTTTCCAGACTTCCATCAAAGGTATCTACCGTGTATTCGGTGTACTTTGCATCCCAATGGCTGAAGTATGCGGACAATTCTTTTTTTACTTTGTCGACCAAATTCCTGAGCTCATCAAGCTTGTAGTCCTTTTCAAAGATCTCGCGTGAACAGTTGTAGGCTTTCAGGTGCTCGATGCACCACTCGAAATGTTTATCTAGCAGTGATTCGAATGATTCATCTACCGGTTTTCGACTTTTCAGGGCTTCACGCACCATCTCCTGACTTAGATAGTCTTTTTCATAAGTGTTTTCAAAGTAGAGCTGTCCGTTAAGGTCAATGTTAAGCCAGAAGGTAGTCGGATCATAGCCATTTGATAGTACCAGAAAGAAATTGCTCAGGTATTCTACAGTTTTGATCAAGTGTTGTTCAGAATTCATCATTTTTGATTGTTTTTGTTTCCTGACACAAGCTTACAGGTGTTCTGCGCAGTCTTATTGTGTAGCAGGGAGATTTTAAAGAATCTGTTTCTCAGCCAGGGAAGGTGTCAACTTGCGGTATGCGAGCAGTTCATGGGAAAGTCATTAGTGTATTGATAATCAGTTATCAGGGCGTGTTAGTTGCTGATTCGGAACTTCCGTCAGACTGCA